>NZ_FCON02000019.1 GCF_001544535.1 Caballeronia choica
GAAGCTGCTTTCTTTGCTTACTTTCTTTGCAGCAGCAAAGAAAGTGAGTCCCGCCCCGGACAGGGGCAGAGCAAATAAACCAAAAACAAAACAAGTTTCACAGAAGCGCAAAAACATCAAACGGCGTAAACAGCAAAACCCCGCCCCAAGCGCCAGCGCCCCACCCCCACCCCCCCGTTCAGGTCCGTTTGATCTCCACCCGTGCATCCCGCGCCTTCCCACTCGGGCTAGTGCTGGTCTTGAATTCACCGTCATACATCGATGAAAGCGCCCCTGTATATCCATAGACGCGGCATGATTTGTACCCGCGCTTGGTGAGCGCTTTCTCAAACGCCGTGGCGAAATTGATCTCTCCCTCGGCGCTATGGCAGTTGTAGCACTTGATCGTGCCAGCGAATTCGAGCTTGAGTCCGCTTTCAAACAAACGCGTGACGACGTCGGGTGCCTTCAGCATGAAGGCGAGTTTCTTCGTGCCGGTGTCGTTGTCCTCGTTGAGCTTTATCAGCAACTCCTTATCCACCTTCGACTGGTGGATCAGCTTGCCGTCTTCGTCTCTGGTCGCGTGATCGAAGATTCCTTCAATGCCGGCGAGGCTGTGCCCACGGATATAGAGCTGATCTTTCGGACCCAGCGACCCGAGCACAGCGTTTGGCGTGTGCGGAACATACCAGCACTCGAAGATGTCGTGGACCTCGGGGCCGTCCTTGACTGCCTTCTTCGCCATTTGCTTGGCGCTGTAGCTGTTGATCCAGCCCAGATTCTTGTCCACGTAGGCACGGCCGGGCCTCCCACCGGTCGGAGGTGGTTTGACGAAGGGCACGAAAAGTATGCGTTGCGCCATGCCGGACTCCCGCTGCTCGTCATGAATGCCGGGGCTGCCCTGCGCCGGAAAGCGCGTCGGCCTGAGCCGCCGGGACGAAGGCGTTCACGCATGCGGAAAGGCATCCAGAGCGCCACTCACAAAGGATAGGAAACCTCCACCAGAGCGGCCAGAAAGAATTGCGCGAACCACAAACGTCGCGCTGCGGACTTGGGCCGGCGCTTCCCGACGCCGCGCCTCCGCCACCGTGGTTTACCCGACCTCACTTGACACCAGCCGTCATCTCGTTTGATACTTTGTCCGTACAAACAACCAAGCGATACAGGACAGGAGGCGACATGATGCAGGCAGAGGCAATGGGCGGTCAGCGTTATCGTGCGAGCTACGGGCGATACCTGGAGGATTTCACGGTCGGCGACATCTACGAACACCGGCCGGGGCGCACGATTACGGAGTCGGACAACATCCAGTTCTCGCTCCTGACGATGAACTTCCATCCAATGCACTGCGACGCCGCGCACGCCGCCAAGAGCGAGTTCGGCAGGCTGCTGGTCAATAGCGGTCTGACTGTCGCGATCGTGCTCGGCATGTCGGTCAACGATGTCAGCGGCAAGGCAATCGCCAATCTCGGCTGGAAGGAGATCAAGCTGACCGGGCCGGTGTTCTGCGGTGACACGCTCTACGCCGAGTCGGAAGTGCTGGAAAAGCGCGAATCGAAGTCGCGCCCGACGCAAGGCATCGTCACGGTGCACACGCGCGCGT
The DNA here is from genome assembly GCF_001544535.1 of Caballeronia choica. Classification (GTDB taxonomy): domain Bacteria; phylum Pseudomonadota; class Gammaproteobacteria; order Burkholderiales; family Burkholderiaceae; genus Caballeronia; species Caballeronia choica. The sequence continues at coordinate 1,583 of NZ_FCON02000019.1, forward strand.
TCAAGCAGGACGGCACGCCGGTGATGGACTTCGTGCGCACGGCGCTGATCGCCAAACGCGGCTACGGCACGGGCGACTGAAAGGCCGGAAAGTCCGGCAGCACCCGAAGGATCCAGACTCGACACCATAAAAAAGAGCAGCGATCCGCACCCTCTCACAGTACTGGAGACATCTGTGAATCAAAACGTCAGCGCAGGCGCGCGGCTGGACAGACTGCCCATGTCGCGCTTTCACTGGAAGATTCTCGGCCTCATCGGCGCGGGCGCGGCCCTCGACGCGTTCGACGTGTATCTCGCAGCCGGCGTCTCGGCGGCGATGGTCAAGCAGGGCTTTTCCACGTTGAACCTGAACGCGATCTTCGTCTCGGCGGGCTTCTTCGGCATGCTGATCGGCGCGGGTTTCTCGGGCTACCTCGGCGACCGCTTCGGGCGTCGCTCGTCGTACCAGATCAACCTCGCGCTCTTCGGCGTCACGTCGATCGCGGCGGCGTTCGCGCCGTCGATCTTCTGGCTGATCGGCCTGCGCTTCGTGATGGGTATCGGCCTCGGCGCGGAGCTCGTGGTCGCGGCGGGCACGCTCTGCGAGTTCATCCCGCCCGCGCATCGCGGACGCTGGACCGCCTTGCTCGCGTTGATGATCAACTCGGGCCTGCTGATCGCGACGAGCATCGGCTATGTCGTGATTCCCGCGCTCGGCTGGCGCTGGATGTTCGGCATCGCGGGGATCGGCGCGGTGATCGTGTGGGTGCTGCGCCATTCGATGCCGGAGTCGCCGCGCTGGCTGGAATCGGTCGGGCGCCTGAAGGACGCCGAGGCGACCGTCAGCGCCATCGAGCGCGAAGTCGAGGCGCAGTGCGGGCCGCTGCCGCCGTGCTCGCGCACGCAGAACCTCGAAGTGCCGCCGCAGCCGTTTCGTGCGCTGCTGCGCCGGGGCATGATCGGCCGCACGGTCACGGCGGCGCTCACGGTGGTCGCGGTGAACGTGGCGGTGTACGGCTTCGTCGCGTGGCTGCCGACGTTCTTCGTGAAGGAAGGGCGCGACGTCGTAACCTCGCTCGGCTTCACGATGCTGATGTCCTTCGGCGCACCGGCCGGCGCCTTGCTCGGCTTCTTCTGCGCGGACCGCCTGGGACGGGCGAAGGGCCTCGTCACTTTCTGCATCGCGACGATCGTGCTCGGCTTCGTCTACCCGCAGATGGTCGCGAATGCGGCGATTGCATGCGTGGGCTTCACGCTCGTCACCTGCATCTACGTGATCGTGACGCTCGGCCTTTTCAGCTACGTGCCCGAGCTCTTCCCGACGGCGCTGCGCCTGCGCGGCACCGGCACGGCGGGCGTCTGCGGAAGGCTCGCGTCGATCATCACGTCGTATGGCGCGGTGCTGCTGTTCCAGCAGTTCGGCGTGTTCGGCGTGCTCGGCATGGTCTCCTCGGTGCTGATCCTGCTCGTGATCGCGATTCTCACACTCGGCGTCGACGCCAATCAATACTCGCTCGAAGCGGTCTCGCCCGAGAGGATGATCCACGACGAACCCTTCGCGCTGCAAAACGGAGACATAGCACGATGAATCCACACGATGACAACGCACGCATTTCGGCCCGCCTCGCGGACTTCGCGCTGAAGCTGACCCTCGACGACATTCCGTCGGCCGTGCGCGAGCGCGCGAAGCATCTGATCCTCGACGGCATCGGTCTCGCGCTGGCGACCTCGGCGTTCGACTATGCAGGCATCGCGCTCGCTGCGATGCGCGAGTTGGGCGATGGGCAATCGACGGTGTTCGGCAAATCCGGCAGGCTCGCGCTGCGCGACGCGATGCTGGCGAACGGCCTGCTCGTACACGGCCTCGACTTCGACGACACGCATTCGCGCGGCGTGATCCACTCGACGGCAAGTGCGTTGCCGTGCGCGTTCGGCCTCGCCGAGCGCGAACGGGCGAGCGGCGCGGAGATGCTGACTGCGTATATCGTGGCGATGGAAGTTTCCACGCGAGTCGGCGCCGTCGCGCAGAGCGGCTTTCACAAGGTGGGATTTCATCCGACGGGATTGGTCGGCGCATTCGGCTGTGCGCTCGCGGCGAGCAAGCTGATGCGTCTTTCACCGCGCGCCGCGATGCATGCGCAGGGCATCGTGCTCTCGATGGCCGCGGGGAGCCTGGAGTTCCTCGAAGACGGCGCGTGGACCAAACGCCTGCATCCGGGCTGGGCGGCGTCGAGCGCGACCACGGCGGCGACGCTCGCGAAGCACGGCTATATCGGTCCAGAAGCCGCTTACGAAGGCCGCTACGGACTCTATTCGCTCTATCTCGCGGAAGGCGCCAAGCCCGATCTGTCGATCGCGACGGCGGGCCTCGGCGAGACGTGGGAGATCGATCAGGTCGCGCTCAAGCCGATCCCCGCGTGCCACTTCACGCACGCCTCGTCCGATGCCGCGATTGCGCTGCATCGCGAACATGCGCTTGCCGCCGATGCCATCGAGAAGGTCGTCGTGCGCGTGCCGGGCCCGGTGGTCGATGTGGTGTGCGAGCCGGTTGCGAACAAGAAGCGTCCGGCCAACAGCTACGACGCGCAGTTCAGCATTCCGTACATCGTCGCGACCGGCCTGCTCAAGGGCCGCTTCACGCTCGACGATCTCGAACCGTCCGCGCTCGCCGACGCCGCCGTGCTCTCGCTCGCGCAGCGCGTCGAATACGAAGTCGATGCGGAATCGACCTTCCCGCGCCACTACACGGGCGAGGTGATCGTTCATACGCGCGATGGCCGCCGTTTCGCGCATCGCGAGGCGGTCAACCGCGGCTCGTCCGACCGGCCGATGACCAACCAGGGCATCGTCGACAAGTTTCATGACAACGCGCTGCGGGTCGTCTCCCGCGAGCGCGCCGACCGGGTGCGCGATGCGGTGCTCGGACTCGAGCGCGCGAGCGTCGCCGATCTCGCAGGCATTCTGCGCCAACCCGATTAAGGATCGTTCACATGGCAACCGCTGAACTGGATAGCACGCAGGACGCACAGGAAAACGAGGCGCTGATCCTCGACATGCTGGAGCGCTTCCTGAAGTCCGAAGTCAAACCCTACGTGCATGCGCTCGAAGCCGCGGACGAATACCCGCACGAGATCGTCGAGAAGATGAAGGAGATGGGACTCTTCGGCTGCCTCATCGCGCCGGAGTATGGCGGTCTCGGCCTCTCCACGTCGACCTACGCGAAGATCATCGACCGGATGTCGGCGGTGTGGATGTCGGTGAGCGGCATCATCAACTCGCACGTCATCATGGCGATGACCGTGCAGCGCAACGGCACCGAGGAGCAGAAGCGCGAGTTCCTGCCGCGCATGGCGACGGGCGAACTGCGCGGCGGCATCGGCCTGACCGAGCCGGATTGCGGCACCGACCTGCAGGCGATCCGCACCGTCGCGCGGCGCGAAGGCGACGAGTACGTGGTCAACGGCAACAAGACCTGGATCACCAACAGCCTCTACGGCAACGTGCTCGCGCTGCTCGTCAAGACCGACCCGAAGGCCGAGCCGCGCCATCGCGGCATGAGCCTCCTGCTGATCGAAAAGGGCCCGGGCTTCGAAGTGAGCCGCAAGCTGCCGAAGCTCGGCTACAAGGGCATCGATACCTGCGAACTGAGCTTCACCGACTTTCGCGTGCCGGTGTCGCGGCTGATCGGCGGCATCGAGGGACGCGGTTTCAAGCAGATCCTGAACGGGCTCGAACTCGGGCGCATCAACGTGGCGGCGCGCGGCGTCGGCATCGCGCAGGCGGCGCTCGATGAATCCGTGTCGTATTCGCAGCAGCGCAAGACCTTCGGCAAGCCGATCTGCGAGCATCAGGCGATTGCGCTCAAGCTCGGCGAAATGGCGACCCGCGTGCAGGCCGCGCGCCTGCTCACCGACGCCGCCGCGCGCGCCTTCGATCGCGGCGAGCGTTGCGACATGGAAGCGGGCATGGCGAAGTACTTCGCGACCGAAGCGGGACTGGAGAACAGCATCGAAGCCATGCGCATTCATGGCGCATACGGCTATTCGAAGGAATTCAACGTGGAGCGCCTGTATCGCGATGCGCCCTTGCTCGTCATCGGCGAGGGCACGAACGAGATGCAACGCATCATCATCGCCAAACAACTGATCGAGAGGAACCCGGTATGAGCTTGCCGCTTTCAGGCGTTCGCATCGTCGCCGTCGAGCAGTACGGCGCCGGCCCCTTCGCTACCCAGCATCTCGCCGACCTCGGCGCCGAGATCATCAAGATCGAGAACTTCCGCGAGGGCGGCGACGTGGGGCGCCTCGTCGGCCCGCATTTCTTCGGCGAGGGCGACAGCCACTTCTTCGAAGCGTTCAATCGCAACAAGTCGAGCTTTACGCTCGATCTGAAGAAGGAGGAAGCGCGCCAGGTGCTCCTCGATCTGGTCGCGACGAGCGATGCGGTCTTCAACAACCTGCGCGGGGACCTGCCCGCGAAGCTCGGCCTCACTTACGAGCAGTTGAGCGTGGCGAATCCGGCGATCGTGTGCGGGCATCTGTCGGCGTATGGGCGCACCGGCAGCCGCGCGTCGTGGCCCGGCTACGACTATCTGATGCAGGCGGAGGCCGGCTATCTGTCGATGACGGGCGAGCCCGACAGCCCGCCCGCGCGCTTCGGCCTCTCGATCATCGACCTGATGACGGGCACCACCGCCGCCATGGCGTTGCTCGCGGGCATCGTCCAGGCGCGCGCGACGGGCCAGGGCCGGGATGTCGACGTGAGCCTCTTCGACGTCGCGCTGCATAACCTTGCGTACGTGGCGACGTGGTACCTGAACGGCGACGTGGTGACCGGACGCGACCGCCGCTCGGCGCATCCGTCGCTCACGCCGAGCCAGTTGTACAAGACCAAGGACGGCTGGATCTTCCTCATGTGCAACAAGGAGAAGTTCTGGGGCGTGCTTGCCGAAGTGCTCGACAAGCCGTCATGGGTGACCGACGAACGCTTCTGCAACTTCAAGGCGCGGCTCGCGAATCGCGACGTGCTGGAGAAGGAACTCGACGCCGCGCTCTCCATCGCGACGACCGAAGAATGGTTGAAGCGCCTGGGCGGACGCGTGCCTGCCGCGCCGGTGTACGACGTCAAGCAGGCACTCGACAACCCCTTCGTCGCGGAACGCGAGGGCGTCGTCGCGGCGGAGCATCCGCAGTTCGGGAAGATTCACGGCGTGGCGGCGCCGGTGCGCGTGGACGAGCCGCTGCCCAAGCAGGCCGCGCCCGAACTCGGACGCGACACGGACCGGCTGCTCGCCGAACTCGGTTACGATGCTGGCAGAATCGCTGCGCTTCGCGATCAGGCCGTGGTGCAATGAGGCTCGCATGCTGGATGCAATGAGCCGCGCACAGGAGGTCGGCGGACGCATGCATGAGTCCACCTCTTCCCGTGCAGGCACATCGATGGTCACCGTACTCGGTCAGCAGCCGCGTTATATGCAGCTCGCGCAGACGCTCGTCAACGAAATCCAGAGCGGACGATATCCCGTCGGCTCGACCATACCGACCGAGTTCGAGCTTTGCGAGCAGTTCGGCGCGAGCCGCTCGACCGTGCGCGAGGCGGTGAAGCAACTGGTGCAGCTTGGCATGGTGGTGCGGCAGCCGGGCGTCGGCACGACGGTGAAGGCGCTCAAGAGCGAGGGCGCCTACACGCAGGTGATGCAGCAGTTGAGCGACCTGCAGCGCTATACGGCGGACACGGTCCTGGAGATTCTCTCGAAGAAGACCGAGCCGCTCGACGACCCGGCCGTCGCCGGACTGCTCGGCGCGAATGCCGGCGAGACCTGGCTGCATGTCAGGAGCCTGCGCCGCTCGCCGGGCAGCGCCGATCCGATCTGCCATACCGACGCCTACATTCATCCCGCCTTCCGCTCGCTGAAGATCGAAGAGGACGAACTGCACACGCCGCTCTTCATGATGATCGAGCGCCAGTTCGGCGAGCAGATCGCCGAAGTCCAGCAGGAGATTCGCGCGATCGCGATGCCGTCCGACATCGCGCGGCTCGTCAACGCGAAGGCGCGCTCGCCCGCGCTGTGGGTGTGCCGCCGCTATCTGAACCGGCGCGGGAATGTGGTCGAGGGCGCGATCGTCATTCATCCGGCAGACCGCTATACCTATTCTGAAACGTTCCAGCGTGGCTGGAACGCCGCTTGAATCGAAGGAGACAGGCATGACCTTGCGCAGTTATCTGTTCGTACCCGGCGACCGGCCCGAACGCTTTGCGAAGGCGCTGGCGAGCGCCGCGCATCAGGTGGTGATCGACCTCGAAGATGCCGTCGCGCCCGATGCCAAGGTGCATGCGCGCGAGCAGCTTGCCCGCTGGCTGCGCTCGGATTTGCCTGCCGCGCAGCGGCCGCGCGTGATGGTGCGCGTCAACGCGTACGGCACGCCCTGGCATGCGGACGATGTCGCGATGCTGCGTGACGCGGCGCTCTGCAGCGTCATGGTGCCGAAGTCGGAGAGCGCGGAGCAACTCGCCGATATCGCCTCGCGCGTGGCGGCGGATGTCGCGCTGGTGGCGCTGGTGGAGACCGTGGCGGGCCTCGTGCAGATGCGCGCTATCGCGAAGGCTCGGGCCGTCGCGCGGCTCGCGTTCGGCTCGTTCGACTATTGCGTGGATGCGGGCGTCGAAGGCATGGGACGCGAACTCGATGCGGTGCGCTCGGCGTTTGTCGTCGAATCGCGTTATGCGGGGTTGCCGGCGCCGCTGGACGGCGTGACGCTCGCGATCGACGACGCCGCGCGCATCGTGGAGGACGTGGCTTTCGGACGCGGCTTCGGCTTCGGCGGGAAGCTGTGCATCCATCCGAAGCAGGTCGATGCGGTAAACCGCGGGTTCGCGCCCAGCGATGAGGAACGCGCGTGGGCGCAACGCGTGCTCGAGCGGCTTGCGCAGAATCCGCAAGGTGCATTTGCCGTCGATGGGAAGCTAGTCGACAAGCCGATCATCGAGAGGGCCAGGCGCATTGCTGCTGAAGTTGGCTGACCGCACCGCTGACCCCAGGCGCCAGCGACTAATCAAAGGACCTTTGACCGATGGACGACTCGCGAACCGCGCCACTGAAAACAGGAAGCCTGCGCGTCCAGGTCGTGACGCTTTCCTGCACGCTCGCGATCCAGGCCGTTGCCACGGCCGCGACCCTCGCGTTCCCGATACTGGCGCCAGCGATTCCCGGCATAGGGCAGGCCGCGGTCGGCGTCTTCCTGGGGGTGGTCTACTTCGGCGCGATGATCGGCAGTGTCGTCGGCAGTGCGGTGGTGACCGGTCTCGGACCGGTGCGCGCGTCGCAGGCCGCGCTCATGCTGCAGGCGTTCGCGCTCGGGCTCCTGGTCATCGGCAGCGAACATCTCCGGCTGGTCGCAGCGCTCTTGTGCGGATTGGGCTACGGGCCGATCACGCCGGCAAGCTCGCAGATTCTTGCCCGCACCACGTCTCCCGAACGCATGGGCGTTGCGTTCTCGCTCAAGCAGACGGGCGTGCCGCTCGGCGGCTTGCTGACCGGCGCGACGTTGCCTTTCATGGCGACGCTGTTCTCATGGAAAGCCGGACTCGCGGCGCTCGCGTTGCTTGCCGTGGCGGTGTCCGTCGCGAGCGCGCCGCTCAGGACGCTCGACGCCGGCGCGACCGGACGCATCGGCATATCGAGGACATGGTATCGGCCGATCGTCGAGGTCCTCGAACATTCGGAACTGCGCTCGATGGCTTTCGTTTCGCTGATGTTCTCGGCGTGCCAGTTGTCCGTCAGCGGATATCTGATGGCGTTTCTTCACCGCGAGGCCGGACTCGGACTGGGTCGTGCCGGCGTGATCTACGCCATCGCTCAGGGCGCGGGAATCGCCGGGCGCCTGCTATGGGGACATCTCGCGGATCGCATCGGCTCGTCGCGCAGAGTGCTGATGGTGGTGTGCGCGCTGATGGGCGTGTGCTGCGTGGTGACCGGCTCGTTCAGCGCGCAATGGAGCATGGGTGCGCTGTGCGTCGTATCGGCGGTTTTCGGCGCGACGGCGATCGGATGGAACGGCGTGTTCCTCGGCGAACTGGCACGACTGGCTCCCAAAGGGCGGGTTGCGTCAGTCACCGGAGGAGCGTTGTTCTTTACGTATTTCGGCGTGGTGGCCGGGCCTCCGGTTTTTGGTTATCTCGCGGACTGGTCCGGCAGTCTGGGATTGGCGTATGTCGCGCTTGGCGCGGTGCCTGCCGTCGCCTTCGTGCTGCTTTGCTTGCCGAATGGTTCGGCGGAGCGGGGAGTAGCGCGGACCAAGGCTTGAATCCAGCGGCCAGGCGAAAGATGCGGCGAAGGCCGCACGTTCCGGCGGCTTCTGATGCTCCCACATCACAGGCTCGCGGGCAGTTGATGCAGGTCAATCGACGGATGACTCTCCCGGATAAACTGAAGCCAGGCCGATGTGTCGCTCGACCGTCGGCAACAGCATCCTGAAACGGAGATGATGATGATGAAAGCCCTCGATGTCATGACCTCGTCTGTCATATCGGTCACGCCCGAAACGACCGTGCGCGATGCCGCGAAACTGCTGGTCCAGCATCGGATCAGCGCAATGCCCGTCGTCGACGGCGATGGGCGGCTCATCGGCATGGTGAGCGAGGGCGACCTGCTGCACCGTACCGAGATCGGAACCGAAAAGTCGCATCGCTCGTGGTGGCTGGAACTGGTGGGCTCGGACCGCGATGCGGGCGACTACGTCAAGTCTCATGGACAGACCGTCGCGGATATCATGACTCGCGATGCCATCTGCGTGGCCGAGCTCACGCCGCTCAACGTGATCGCAAGCATTCTCGAAAGCCATCACATCAAGCGCGTGCCCGTGGTGCGGGACGGGCGGCTCGTCGGGATCGTCAGCCGCGCGAATCTCGTGCAGGCGCTGGCCGCGGGCGCGCAAGACTCCGCGCAACCTGAAGCATCCAGCGATCACGACATCCGGGCGCGGCTCATGGCGGAACTCGCGGGGCGGGACTGGGCGTTTCCGGGTCGCAATATCGTCGTGCGCGACGGTGTCGTTCACTTGTGGGGAGCGGTATGGTCGACCGATTCGTTGAATGCGATGTGCGTGGCCGCGCAAGGTATTCCGGGCGTGAAAGGTGTCGTGGACCACACGATTCCTTACCCGATCATGACGGGGCTTTGAGGACAAGAAAACAGGATCGAACCTCATGAACGACAAACGAGACATAGCGCCGGACAGCACGGCCGCGCGGGTTGCCTTGTGGCGCGCCTTGCACGTCGAGGCCGACGACCCGCCGCATGTGCTCGAAGACGAAATCGGCCTCAAGCTGCTGGACCCGGACAAGGACTGGCGCCACCGCGGGGACATGGACCCGCAGTTCACGCGTCCCTTCCGCGCGTCGATCGTGGCTCGTGCGCGCTTCATCGAGGACCTCGTCGTGGAACAGGCCGGCCGCGGGCTGAGCCAGTACGTCATCCTCGGCGCCGGCCTCGACAGCTTCGCGCAGCGAAGGCCGGAGATCGCGTCTCGGCTCAGCGTGTTCGAGATCGACCCGCCGGGTCCTCAGGCCTGGAAGCGTCAGCGGCTGATCGAACTCGGCTTCGGCGTTCCGGACTGGCTGCGCTTCGTACCGGTCGATTTCGAGGCGGGCGGAAACTGGCGGGACGAACTCGCCAGGGCCGGCTTCGATGACAGCAAGCCGGCAATCGTGGTCTCCACGGGCGTCAGCATGTATCTCACCAGGGATGCGAACGCGGCCACGCTGCGCCAGGTCGCAGCCCTTGCGCCGGGATCGACGCTCGCCATGACATTCCTGCTCCCGCTGGAACTGGCGGACCCGGAGGTCCGGCCGGGGCTGGAGATGGCGGAGCAGGGCGCGCGGGCAAGTGGCACGCCTTTCCTCAGCTTCTTCACCCCGGCCGAGATTCTGGCGTTGGCTCGCGAAGCTGGCTTTAGGGAAGCACGGCATGTCTCGGCGGCCGATCTCACCCAGCGCTACTTCGCGGGCAGGACGGACGATCTGCGCCCGCCGCGCAATGCGGAAGAACTGCTGGTAGCGAACACGTAGGTGCGCGTGCACTTTCCGACCGACCCGAGCGCACGGAGACTGTCGCCGCGCAGCAAAGGGACCATCCTTGTTCACCTCATTGAAATGCGCCAGTGCTGATGCTCCTTGAAGATAAACGCGCGAGCCGGGCGGCATCGATGGTTGCGTGCGCCGCTTGCGTATCGCGCATCTATGCGGTCCGAGCGGACTTTCAGGCAGCCGTGTAGCGGTTTGCGGGCGTGCTGGTCGACAGTTCCGGCAACATCGCCTGCCGCGCCGCCTCGAAGGCGTCCAACTTCGCGCCGTCATGCAGGGACGGAATCGTGACGAGCTCGCCGCGCTCGAAACCGATGAGCGCTGCATCGACCATGTCGCCTGCGGGCATGACGATGGCCGGGTCGAGGTGCTCGATGGGCAAGCCACCGGTCTCCCAGAAATCGGTGGCCGTGGCGCCGGGCAGCACTGCCTGCACCTTCACGCCCTTGCTGGCAAGTTCGTGATGCAGCGACCGGCTGAACGCAAGCACAAAGGCCTTGGTGCCCCCATACACGCCGTTCAGCACTTCCGGCGCGATGCTGACGATCGACGCAATGTTGATGATCGCGCCCTTGCCACGCGAGACGAAGCCCGGCACCGCGGCGTACGTGAGGCGGGTGAGCGCGGTGACGTTCAGGTCGATCATCCGCGCCATGGCGTCGACATTGCTGTCGAGCAACGGCGTATGCGTGCCGACGCCCGCGTTGTTCACGAGCAGCGTGATGCTGGCGTCTTCCCTCAGCTTCGCTTCAACGGCGGCGAGCGAAGTCCGGTCGTTGAGATCGGCATCGATGATCTCGACGGAACGTTGCGTTGCGTTCGTGATGCGTTCGGCGAGACTCGCAAGCCGGTCGCGCCTGCGTGCAACGAGAATCAGATCGTAGCCGCGTTGTGCGAGGCGTTCGGCATAGACCGCGCCAATGCCCGTGGATGCGCCCGTGATGAGTGCCGTACCTCGATGTGCCTGCGTCATGATGTGCTCCGTTGAAAAGTTGATTCGGTGATTGCGTGAGACCATTGTGGTCCGGATCGTCGACGACGCAAATGACGTATAGGGTTATGATTCAGGACATCGGCTTTGAAACGGATTTCGTCTGACGAACAGCGGAGGGGCGACATGCACCGGATCGGATATTTGTTGAGCGATGGCTTCCAGGTGATGGCGCTCGCTTCTCAGTCGGTTTTCGAGTACGCGAACGTCGTCGCGGGCGAACCCTTCTACAAGATCGAGAACTTTTCGGCGGCGGGCGGTGAAGTGCGCTCCTCGCTCGGCATGTCGATAGGCACGCGGCCGCTCAGTGCGCGCGCCGCCATCGACACGTGGATCGCGGCGGGCGTCAATGAGCCGCTCACCTCGCTGCCGCCCGCCGAAGTGCTCGCGTTCCTGCGCAAGGCGGCGAAGCGCGCGCGACGCATCGCAGGCATCTGCACGGGTGGCTTTGTCCTGGCGGAAGCCGGGCTGCTCGCGAACCGGCGCGCAACCACACATTGGGCCTTTGCCCGCGACCTGATGAGCCGCTTTCCGGACATCCGCGTCGAGGAAGACCGCATCTACATTGTCGACGGGCCCATCTGGACATCGGCGGGCATGACCGCGGGGCTCGACCTCGCGCTCGGGATGGTCGAGAAGGATCTCGGCGCCGACGTGGCGCGTTCGGTCGCGCACAAGCTTGTCATGCATCAGCGGCGCTCGGGCGGGCAGTCGCAGCATTCGGAGATGCTCGATCTCGCGCCGAAGTCCGACCGCATTCAGGACGCGCTGAACTATGCGCGCAAGCACCTGAACCGGCCGCTGACCGTCGAGGAACTCGCGGGTACGGCGCATCTGAGCCCGCGACAGTTCAGCCGGGTGTTCACGCTGGAGACGGGACATTCACCCGCGAAGGCGATCGAAGGCTTGAGGCTGGAAGCCGCGCGCCTGTTGATCGAGAAGAGCCGGCACTCGCTGGAAGTAGTCGCGAAAGAGACGGGGTTTCGCGATCGCCGGCACATGCGCGAAGCGTTCATGCGCGGGTTTGGCGTACCGCCGCAAGAGGTGCGGCGCGAGGCGCGCGCGGGTGACCGGATCGGTGTCGGCGCCTGAACGTCGCTGCGGCCGATGCAGTGTTGCGAACGGTCATTCGGTTCGACGGGACGACAAGCAGTCAGTCGAAACAGCGCCGGTCCACGTCTATCAAGTGCATAGAGAAATTCAATCCCCGCGTAAACCCCGCCAAAAGAAATCGCTTGCCGTAAGAACCCGGTAAGCCATTGACCTTAACGTACTCACAGCGCACTAGAAAAAAAAGAGCACGCCGAAAAACGCGAGCGCCAGAGTATCGAACCACGTCCCCGCACGGGGAAAAGCAAAACTCATAGGGATCGCTGATCGTTCCTCCGCTGCCGGAACGATGGCCTTCTTTCACGCAGGGAAAAGATACCCATGGAGGAGACGGAAATGGATCTCAAACTCGTAGAGAAAATCCAGTCGAGCGCGGCATACCGCGAACTGGTGCAAAAGCGCTCGAAGCTCGGCTGGACGCTCACCGCCCTCGTGCTGGTCGTCTACTACGGCTACGTGCTGCTGATTGCGTTCAACAAGGACCTGCTTGCCGCGAAGATGGGCGCGGGCGTGATGACCTGGGGCATGCCGATCGGACTTTTCGTGATCGTGTTCACCGTGGTGATCACCGGCCTCTACGTGCGCCACGCCAATAGCACCTACGACGAACTCACCGACCAGATCAAGCGGGAGGCCGCATGAACGCTCGACAATTCCTCGCCGCAAGTGCGCTGTCCGCTGCCTCGGCCAGCGTCTTCGCCGCCGGCGCCGATCTCGGCCAGGCGGTCAAGCAGCCGACCAACTGGATCGCGATCAGCATGTTCGTCGTGTTCGTGATCTCGACCCTCTTCATCACCAAATGGGCCGCCAGGAAGACGCGCTCGGCCGCCGAGTTCTACACGGCGGGCGGCGGCATCACCGGCTTCCAGAACGGCCTCGCAATCGCCGGCGACTTCATGTCGGCCGCGTCGTTTCTCGGCATCTCGGCTGCGGTCTACGCGAACGGCTATGACGGCCTCATCTATTCGATCGGCTTTCTGGTGGGCTGGCCGATCATCACGTTCCTCATGGCCGAACGCCTGCGCAATCTTGGCCGCTTCACGTTCGCCGATGTGGCCGCTTACCGCTTCAAGCAAACCCCGATACGCGCGTTCGCCGCGTCGGGAACGCTCGTCGTGGTGGCGTTCTACCTGATCGCGCAGATGGTCGGCGCGGGACAGCTCATCAAGCTGCTGTTCGGGCTCGAATACTGGATCGCGGTGGTAATCGTCGGCGCGCTGATGATGGTGTACGTGCTCTTCGGCGGCATGACCGCGACCACCTGGGTGCAGATCATCAAGGCGTGCCTGCTTCTCGCGGGTGCTTCGTTCATGGCGTTCATGGTGCTCTGGCAATTTCATTTCAGCCCCGAGGCGCTCTTCGCGAAGGCCGTCGAAGTGCACGAGAAGAAAGCGTCGATCATGGGGCCGGGCAACTTCATCAAGGACCCGATCTCGGCGATTTCGTTCGGCATCGCGCTGATGTTCGGCACGGCGGGCCTGCCGCACATCCTGATGCGCTTCTTCACCGTTCCCAATGCGAAGGAAGCGCGCAAGTCGGTGTTCTGGGCGACCACCTGGATCGGCTACTTCTACATTCTCACGTTCATCATCGGCTTTGGCGCGATCGTGCTGGTGAGCACCAATCCTGTCTTCAAGGATGCGGGCGGCAAGCTGCTCGGCGGCGCGAACATGGCAGCCGTGCATCTGGCGAGCGCGGTCGGCGGGAACGTGTTCCTCGGCTTTATTTCAGCCGTCGCGTTCGCGACCATTCTTGCTGTCGTCGCGGGGCTTACGCTGGCCGGCGCATCGGCGGTGTCGCACGATCTGTACGCAACCGTGTTCAAGAAGGGCAAGGCATCGAGCGCGAATGAGCTGCGCGTTTCGCGCATGACCACGGTCGTGCTGGGCATCGTCGCGGTCGTGCTCGGCATCGTGTTCGAGAAGCAGAACATCGCGTTCATGGTGTCGCTTGCGTTCGCGGTGGCGGCCTCCGCCAACTTCCCGGTGCTCTTCATGTCCGTGCTGTGGCGTGGCTGCACGACGCGCGGTGCGGCCGTTGGCGGCTTCCTCGGGTTGTTCTCGGCAGTGCTGCTGACGATCCTCTCCAAGGCGGTGTGGGTCGATGTGTTCCACTACGCGAACGCGCCGTTTCCTTACGCATCGCCCGCGCTCTTCTCGATGGCGATTGGCTTCGCTGGCATCTGGCTCTTTTCGGTGACGGACAAGTCGGCTCGTGCACGCATCGACAAGGCTGGGTTCGAGGCGCAGACCGTGCGATCGGAGACTGGCATTGGCGCGGTCGAGGGTGCGAGCCACTAAGCAGGTCTTGCGCACTCCGAGGGGCGAGATCGGTTGTTACTCGTTCCCAAGGAGTGCATGCCGGGCCGCGATGATTACCGAAGCGGTAGCATCCGGCCCAAACCTCGTCTAGAGGTGCTTGCGAGTCGAAGCTTGGCTGGCACGCATTCAGTATCCGGGGGCGTCCGTGGCATTCATCGCGCGCCAACGACACTACGGCTGCCTGACGATGCCAAGTTCACAATCGACGACCTGGTTCCCGTACAGCGCGCGTTCGCGCGCGGCACGCTTCGAGGTATCGGTGATCGAGAAGACGAACACGCCCGCGAATGCGACGACCATCGAGAACAACGCCGGGTATTCGTACGGATAGATCGCGTGCGTGTGTCCGAGCACCTGCACCCAGACGGTCGGGCTGAGGATCGTGAGCACAACCGCCGTGACGAGGCCGAGCGAGCCGCCGAGCACCGCACCGCGCGTCGTCAGGCCGCGCCAGTAGATCGAAAGCAGCAGCACCGGGAAGTTCGAGCTCGCGGCGATCGAGAAGGTGAGGCTCACGATGAACGCGATGTTCTGCTTCTCAAAGGCGATGCCGAGCAGGATCGCCAGCACGCCAAGTACGAGCGTGGTCATGCGCGACACGCGCAGTTCCTCGCGATCCGTGGCGCGGCCGCGGCGAATCACATTCGCATAGAGATCGTGCGAGACGGCCGACGAGCCGGCGAGCGTGAGTCCCGCGACGACCGCGAGAATCGTCGAGAACGCGACGGCGCAGATGAAGCCGAGGAACACGTTGCCGCCCACTGCGTGCGCCAGATGCACCGCCACCATGTTCACCCCGCCGATCACCGCCCCGGACGCGGTGTGGTAGCCCGGATCGGTCGCGACCAGCGCGATGGTGCCAAAACCAATGATGATGATGAGCGCATAGCCGATGCCGACGATGCCCGTCGCGTAGAGGATGCTCTTTCTCGCGGCCTTCGCATTGCTGACGGTGAAGAAGCGCATCAGGATGTGCGGCAGTCCCGCCGTGCCGAAGATCAGCGCAAGCCCGAGCGATACCGCCGAGACCGGGTCCGACACGAGACCGCCTGGGCTCATGATCGCGGCATGTTTCGGATGCGCGAGGATCGCCTGCGAAAAGAGTGCGTTCACACTGAAGCCGAAGTGGGCGAGCACCATGAACGCCATGAATGCGGCGCCCGCAAGCAGGAGCACGGCCTTGATGATCTGGATCCAGGTCGTCGCGAGCATGCCGCCGAAGAACACGTAGATCACCATCAGCACGCCGACCATGACGACCGCAATCGTGTAGTCGAAGCCGAACAGCAATTCGACGAGCTTGCCCGCGCCGACCATCTGCGAGACGAGGTAGAGCAGGACGATCACGATCGAACTCGACGCGGCGAATGCGCGCACCGGTCGTTGCCCGAGGCGATACGAGACGACGTCCGCGAGCGTGTAGCGGCCGAGGTTGCGCAGCGGCTCGGCGATCAGGAACAGGATCACCGGCCAGCTTGCGAGGAAGCCGATCGAGTAGATCAGGCCGTCGTAGCCGCTCGTGAACACAAGCGCGGAAATGCCGAGCAGCGACGCCGCCGACATGTAGTCACCCGCAATCGCCCAGCCGTTTTGCAACGCGGTGATCTTTCCGCCTGCGGCGTAATGATCGGACACGCTGTGATTCTTGCGGGCCGCCCAGCGCGTGATGAAGAGCGTCGATGAGACGAACAGCAGGAACATGCCGATGGCGATCGGGTTGTGCCCGTGCGCCGCGGTCGTGGCGGTGGCGGCTGTTGCCGGCAGTGCGGCAAGGGCGCCGCAAGCGGACAGCAGGGAGAGATGGGTGACGCGCTTCATGGCCGTGCTCCGTTGCGGATTTCATTCACTGCGCGGTCGTGGACGGTATTGGCGCGCACGACATAGATGGCAACCAGCACGAACGTGAACACGAACATGCCGAAGCCGACGGGAATGCCCCACGTCGTCGGATAGCCCGCGACGATCGGTGTGCCGAGCAGGGCCGGTGCGAATGCCAGTGTCAGGATGAACGCGAAGTAGACGGCGAGCATCAGGATCGTCAGCGCCCACGAGAACGTGCGCCGCGCACGGACGAGCGCACGAAAGCGCGGGTCGTCCAGTAGCGGGTGGGTCGCGGGCGGGGGATCGGCGGCGATGTAGCGCGCGCTCATCGCGAAGGTTGGGGCACCATGTTCCACGTTGTCTCCTTGGTCGGATGGGTTCAGACGCGGGCTCAAAAGCGCGCGGGCACGGCGGTCTCGCGCATGACGGCATCCGGCGTGCGATAGCGCTCCGCCATTTCGCGGTCGGTGTCGGTCTTGAGTTGCGCCTGCATGTATGCGCCGAGATGGCGCGCGTGCTGGACGATCGCGGCGCCGAATTGCGTGCGCACCTCGCTGTAATGCGCGAGCGCACCCTGAACCTGCGCGTGATGCGTGAGCGCGTCGACGAGCGCCATCGCATCGCCAGCGGCCTTCGTCACGCCCATGCCGCAATGCGGGCGCGCGACGAACGCGGCATCGCCGAGCAGCGCGATCCGGCCGAACGCCATCCTCGGCACTTCGAGGTCATAGATTGGCTGGAACAGCGGCTGCTTCGCTTTGGTGACCACTTCGCCGAACTGAGGCGCAAGCAGCGTGAGCGCGGCTTCTTCCATATCGGCGAGGACGTCTGGGCGAATCAGCGTCGGCGGAATGCCGCCGGCCCAGTGCTTGCCGGAAGCGTCGGTCAACAGGTCCGGCAACTGCACGTCTTCGCTCGTCGCGCGATACCAGACGAAGTTGTAGCGGCGCTCGCCCGGCATCGTGCTGTTGCCCTGTCCCGCGACCGGATAGCCGAGGATCTGTTCGCGCGGCGGCAGGCAGAACGCGAACTTGTCGAAGAGCGCGTCGCGTGTGCCGGAAGAAAGCGACATCTCGTCGACGAGCCCGCGCCATGCCACATAGCCGGCATACCGAAGCTTCACGTCGGGCAACAGGCGCTCGCGAATCGACGACTTGAATCCATCCGCCGCCACGACGAGGTCCGCATGCAGGACGCGGCCGTCGCCGAGCGCCACCGTGGCCTGCGCGGGGCCGTCCTCCACCGAAACCACCGTGCCGCCCGCATGGTAGAGCGCGTCAGGCAAGGCCGCGCGCAGCACGTGATACATCTTGCTCCATGCGGTCAGCGTCTGCGGCAGGTCGCGCGCGGACAGCACCGCGCCGTCCTGCGCGAGGGTCACGCGCGACTGCACTTTCACGCCGATGGTGTCGTCGAATGCGATGCCGGCGGCTGCGAGCGCGTCGAACAGTTCCGGGTGCGTGACGATGCCCGCGCCGCGACCGGCGAGTTCATCGGGAACGCGCTCGTGAACTTCGACATCCCAGCCATTGCGCACCAGCAGGTTCGCCGCGAAGAGGCCGCCCAGCGATCCGCCGACGATGATCGCCTTCTTTGCGTTTCGGGAAGGTTGATTCATGGTCAGGCTCCTGTGGTTGCGGGACGTTGCGCATCAAGACGGCTGATTTCGTCGGCCGGGAAGTTGAGTTCGATGGTGACGCCGGAAGGGTCTTCGATGAACACCTGATGCAAGCCGAGACTCGGCACCGTGCGATCCCGGTAAGCGACGCCCTCCGCCTGCAGCGTCTTCCACATCGCTTCGACGCCGGTGGCGAGAAATGCAATGTGATCGACGACACCCGTCCCGGCCACGGGCAGCTGCTTCTCGCCGAGGTAGGCGGCGAGGCCGGCGGGGTCGTCCGGATCGACGGCGATGATGTGCACGGTGCCGAAGTCGGCTTCGTCGCCGCCCTTGTACAGCCATGCGCCGGGAAAATCGAACGGCGGGCGATAGCCTCGCTTGAGGCCGAGAATTCGTTCGTAGAAGCGGCACGATCTTTCGAGATCGGTCGTGCGAATCGAGTAGTGAGCAAGCTTTGAAACGGGCATGTGCGCCTCCTGCTATTTATCGATCGATTAGTGATCGATGGATAAATAATAGTCGAAAGCGCTGCCGGAAAAAAGCAGTGCTTCGACGGTGTTTACCCTGGCAACGAGAGGAGAGAGAACGGGAAGCGCCGCGCGGGTGCGGCGGCGAACCGGATCAGGCCCTGGACTTCGCCTTGACCCTGGCGGATGCCTTCGACGCGCGCGCGAGCGCCGCCGGCACGCCATGGAGGAACGCGTCGACCTGACGCGCGATGTGCTCGTCGATATCGTCGGTGACGGGCAGGCCGTAGATCCATTTGCGCACGCCGAGATAGAAGATGCTTGCGTGCAGGCTCCAGATCAGTTCGAGGTCGATCTCGCGCTGCTTCGTGCCGGAAGGCGCGGGCAGATCGTAAGCCGCGCGGATCTCGGCCATGACGGGCAGGAACACGCGTTCACGCAGCCGCGACAGATACTTCGAGTTGATGCCTTCGCGCGTGAGCCCCGCGAAGATGAAGATGCGAATCCACTCGCGCCTGAGGATCACGGTCGAATAGGCGGAGTAGAAGCGGACCATGCGCTCCTGGATCGGCACCGACCGGTCCTTGATGAGATGCTCCCAGCTCGAATCCCATTGATAGACCTCGTCGTAGACGCGGTCTATCAATGCTTCCTTGCTTGGAAAATAGCGGTAGAGAAGCGGCTGGGTGACGCCCAACTGGCGCGCGAGTTCGCGCGTGCTGCCGGAAAAGCCGTGCGTTGCAAAATGCTCGACCGCCTTGAGGACGATCTGCCGTTCGCGCACTTCGGGCGCCAGGCGCCGCGTCACGCTGGTCTCGTTTCCGGGCGCCGGGTTGTTTTGTGGCGCCACGTCCGCCATCCGCGTCTTTTTCGGCATGGGTATTTGCTATCCCGTTCATGATCGGACGCATCATACAAAGATTAGTGCGGCCGCGCCAGCCAGCAACCCAAGCCAGACGCCGGGAATGACGTGCGTCGAGTCTGGTGCGGAGTCGCATGTCGATGTACATTGAAGATATGAAAAGCATAGTGATACGACAGTACTTGTCTTCGCACTGCTACAACGGAGGGTTGATACATGTCTGCATGGTCGGAAGTCGACGACACGGAATGCCCGATCGCTCGCTCACAGAGCCTCGTGGGCGAACGCTGGACGATATTGGTTATACGAGAACTGTTCATGGGGGTGAGCCGATTCGATGGCATTCAGGCTCAAACGGGCGCAACGCCGCAAATGCTCGCCGCGCGGCTCAAGAAGCTGGAGGAAGCGGGCCTCATCGAGCGTCGGCCTTACAGCACGCGGCCGCTCCGCTACGAATACGCGCTGACGGAGATGGGGCGGGATTTCTATCCTGTGATGCTCGCGCTGCGCGCATGGGGCGAGAAGTGGTGCAAGCCGCGAGGGAAAAAAATCGCCGTCCGATACATCCACATTCCATGCGGGAAGGATCCCGGTCTCGGGACGGTTTGCCGGTCGTGCGGCGTCGAGTTGAAGCGTTCCGATCTTGCTGCGAAGCTGGCACCTGCGTACGCGTCGGAACGGGAGAAAAGGGCGGAGCAGGCGAAAAGCTCGTGAAGCATCAGGCGACCGCTTACTGAAGTACCGTGTTCGGCGTCGTGCCGAACGACATGAACCGCGCAATGGACCACTTGCCGTCGGGTTGCCGTTTGAATATGTCGATCCCTGCTTCGTGTGACACGCTCTGCTCGGTGCCCTTCCGGGCTGTAAGCGTCCAGAACAGTCGGACTACGCCAATATCGCCCGAAACGATGATTTCGCGGATGTCCGGGCTGTCGTAGTGCAGGCTCAAATCAGGCTTCGCCAGCAGGGCGGCGAGCCTCGCGCAGAGCGCGTCCCGGTTGCCGTCGAGCACTTCAGGGACCGTCGAAACCAGATCGGGCGCGAACACATCGCAGACCCCTTTGGCATCGCGAGCGTTGAACGCGTCCGCCCAACGCCGCAGTCGTTCCGTGATGGCGGCCCTGTCCGAACCTGCGTCGGAGTGGGCCGGGGTCGCTGCAGTCGCCACGAAAACGCCCGCCAGCATCGCAGCAATCGTCAGCAGCCGTCTGGTCATGGAAATTCTCCTGATCACGGGTTCACTCACCATTCTACGGAAGTGGCTGTTGAACAAACTCGATCGCAGTGCCGCGATGCGCTTGATGGAATCCATCCGTCTGTAGTCTCCGTGTAGGAAAACCCTAATACTGCGAAATGTTGACATTTAGCATAAAACGATCGACACTCCGTCTCAAGCACTCTGGGTTGAGATCGAAAACGGCCAGACGGTGAAGCAGGGGCAGTTGCAGTGGAGGTAGGCGCGCCGACACCGGCGGCGCATGGAAGTCGAAATGAAGCGTTTGCGGTGCCAGGAGTCAGGTCACGCCGAAACGAGGACGGATCGGTGCCTATCCATCAGACATAAAAATTAGGAGACTTAAGTGAACGTCTGCAACACGCGAAAACTGCTTTGTGCCGCCGCCATCGGCGGCCTGGCTGGCACCGCTCACGCTCAGAGCAGCGTCACGTTGTACGGCCTGATCGACGGCGGTATCAGCTACGTCAATCACGCCGAGAACGCGAGCGGCGGCAGCTCCAGCCTGGTGAAGTTCGACGACGGCATCAACGGCGGCAATCGCTGGGGTTTGAAGGGCGCCGAAGACCTTGGCGGCGGCTACAAAGCGATCTTCACCTTGGAAAACGGCTTCGGACTCGGCGATGGCACGCTCAGCCAGGGCGGCGCGCTCTTCGGGAGACAGGCGTTCGTGGGCATATCCAAGAGCGGCGTCGGCGCGTTCACGATGGGACGGCAGTATCCCTTCGCGCATGATTACCTGAACCGCTACTCGACCGGTGGCCTCACCGCCGGCGACGCCTACATGTATCACATCAACACGCTCGACCTGTTGACGTCCGTGCGGATCAACAACTCGGTGAAGTTCGACAGCGTACGCATGTACGGCTTCAAGTTCGGCGCGATGTACGGGTTCTCGAACGCGGCTGGTCAGTTTGGCGGCTCGAACGGCGTCGACGGCGACGGAGGTTCATCGCGCACCTACAGCTTCGGCGTCGATTACCGCAACGGGCCTTTCAGCATGGGCTTCGCGTACACGGACATCACGTACCCGCTTCAGGAGGTGCCGCCGCTCAAGCTGACGCTGGCGAACCTTGAGCCGCTAGGCGAACGGGATCTGCGCAGCTACGGCGTCGGCGCGAAATACCAGTTCGGTCCCGCGCTCGGGTACGCCTTGTGGACCAACACGCGTCTCGAGAACCTCGATCACAGCGCGGCGACGTTGAACATCTACGAAGGCGGCGTCGTCTACCAAGTCAACCCGGCGATTGCCGCGGCACTCGGCTATACGCACACGCAGGTCACGGGTTCCGCCACCGGCACATGGAATCAGGTCAACAGCAGCGTCGAATATTCGCTGAGCAAGCGCACGAGCGTGTATGTGCTGGCGATTTACCAGAAAGCATCCGGCTCGAACGACGGCGTTCCCGTACAGGCGCAGATCGGCAAGACGACGAGCTATTTCGGCAACTCGGGCAGTGACGCGCAGAACCAGCTCGCGTTCCGGATCGGCATGCGGCATCGATTCTGAAGACCGAAATGGCGCGGATGTCAGGGTTGAGGCGGGGCTGAAAGTCTTGTGGGATGGGCAGTTCAACGGGAGGCGGTGGTGGAAAGTAAAGTGTTGACATTTTGCAGGTTGACTCCTAGACTGAGTCTCATGGAAAACGATCACAACCCAACTACCGTCTCACTGGCCGACTTCCGGGCGCATACGCTGACCGGCGTCGTTCAGCACGAGATCGAGCGAATGATCCTCAGCGGCGAGCTGAAGCCCGGGCAGCGCCTCAACGAGAAGGCGGTCGCCGACAAGCTGTCGGTCAGCCGCGGTCCCGTGCGGGAAGCGTGCCGGGCGCTCGCCGAACTCGGGCTCGTCTATCTGATCCCGCAGCGAGGCGTATTTATCCAGCGCGTGACGCGCGACGACGCAATCGAAGTCTACGATCTGCGTGCCGGCCTCACGGCACTGGCTGCGTCGTTGCTCGCGCCGATGCTCACGAAGGACATGGCGACCCAGCTCGACCAATACGTCGATGAAATGCAGGATGCCGCCGAGAAGGGCGACTTCTCCCGCTTCGATCCGCTTAACCTTGAGTTTCACGATTACATCGTGCGCTCGACGGGCAATTCGAGGCTCATCAAGCTGTATCGCGGCTTCGTGAAGGAGTTTCATCTCTTCCGCGTGCATGGGCTGGTTCAACGCGGTGCGTTGCTGCAGTCGAATGAGGAGCATCGGGAGATCGTCAATGCGCTCAAGGTGCAGGACGCGAACCTGAGCTATGAGACGAGCTTCAGTCACGTGTCGAAGGGCAAGGAGCGCATGCTCATGGCGCTCGACGGAATGACGAAGTCGGGTGCCGAAACGGACCGGCAGAAAGTCAGCGACAAGATCGCCTGACGAAAAAGTCCGGCATGAACAAGCCATGATTCGCGGACACTAGCTCGCGATTCTGCAGGTACCCGATTCGTAATCGGGCGCAGCGTCATTGCTTTGCACTACGAATCACATTGAATGGCCCGAAGTCTCGAAGAACACTGTGTTCAGTCTTCCCCCTCAGCCTACGGCAACTACCTCCATGCTTGAACTCTCGCTGGCTTGTCAGAATACCGATCGAACCCGTGCGCTCATCGACGGAAAAGTCGCGATCGACGGATGCAGGATCAACTTCGTCAACGGCCCCGCCGAAGAGCTTTTTCAGCGTGCGTTTCGCCACGGCGAATTCGATATCTCGGAGTTGTCGCTCGGTACGCATCTGCTGACGACGGCGCGTGGCGAGAGCCGCTATATCGGCGTGCCGGTGTTCCTGTCGCGGTCATTCCGGCATTCCGCCATCTATGTGCGCACCGATCGCGGAATCGATTCTCCGCAGGCCCTCAAGGGGCGCCGCATCGGCGTGCCCGATTTCCAGCAGACAGCGGGAATATGGGTGCGCGGCATGCTCGCCGACGAATACGGCGTCGGCAGCCGCGACGTCCGCTGGGTGATCGGGGGCCTCGAGCAGGCGGGGCGTGAGGCGCGCGTGCCGTACAGCCTCCCGGCCGAGATCCAGGTCGAGGCGATCGCCGCGAACCAGACGCTTGCAAGACTGCTCGATGCAGGCGAGATCGATGCGGTGATCGCACCGAAGCCGCCATCGTGTTTCGGTCGCAACGAAAGCGTGCAGCGTCTTTTCCCCGCCTTTCGGACCGATGAAGAGGCGTGGTTCAGAAAGACCGGCTTGTTTCCCCCGATGCACATGCTCGGTATCCGTCGTTCGCTCGTCGAGCAGCATCCGTGGCTGCCGGTCAACGTGTACGCCGCGCTCAGGAAGTCCCGCGACCTGGCACTCGGCGAGCTTGCGGTGACCGACACGTTGCGCGTGATGCATCCGTGGATCACGTCGGAATACGAGCGCGTGACCTCGCTGATGGGCAAGGATTACTGGCGCTACGGCGTCAAGGAGAACCGCCTGGATCTGGACACGTTGCAGCGCTATGCAAGAAGTGACGGTCTGATCCGCGAAGAGGTGCCGATCGACTCGCTCTTCGCCGCCAGCACGTTCGACGCATTCAATTTCTAAATGAAGACGCTCACCGAGCGGAAAAATACTGGAGACGATGTAATGAGAAGGAGACTTGGAAAAGTGGCTGTCCTGTCGGCGATGTGCACCGCGCTGATCTCGGCCCACATCACGCTCACTCATGCGGCCGATGCCTGGCAGCCCCGCAGGCCGATCGAGATCGTCGTGCCGAGCGCGCCGGGCGGCGGGCTCGACCTCGTGGCGCGCACGCTTCAAAGCGTCATCCAGCAGGAGAATCTGTCCACCAAGCCGGTGACCGTGAGAAACCGTCCGGGTGGCGCCGGGACCGTCAGCATCGCGTATATCAACTCGCATGAAGGCGATGGCCATTACGTCTCCGTGCAGGCGCTTCCACTGATCACCAACCGGATCACCGGCTTGAGCACGGTGGGCATCGATGACGTGACGCCGCTCGCGGTCTTCGTGACCGAGCAGGTGGTGTTCTCGGTGCCCGGCAATTCGTCGATCAAGACGGGCAACGATTTGATCCGCATGATGAAGAAGGACCCGTCGACGGTCACGATGGGCGTATCGAGCTCGCCGGGCGGGCAGAGCCACGATGCCGCCGCGCTTGTCATCAAGAGCGCGGGCCAGGACCCCAAGAAGATGAAGGTCGTGTTCTTCGACTCCGGCGGCGAGGCATTGACCGCGCTGATGGGCGGACACGTGACCGCGGCCGCAACGCCCGCGGGTGTCGTCCTCGGGCCGAGCCAGGCGGGGCGTGTTCGCCTGATCGCGATTCCCGGCGGCAAGCGCGAAGGCGGCGAGCTTGCGAATGTGCCGACGTGGAAGGAGCAAGGCGTCGATGTCGACTTCACGACCTGGCGCGTGCTCGTCGGGCCGAGGAACATGACCCCTGCCGAAATCGCATGGTGGGACAACGTCCTGCAAAAAGCGACCGCGTCGCCGCAGTGGGCAGCGGCCGTCAAACGCAACCTGTGGACCGCCGACTATCAGAACAGCACGCAGACACGTGCCTTCCTTCAAGGCGAGCGCAGCCGCCTTACCCCGCTGCTTGGCGAGCTCGGTCTTGCCAAGTAGAGCAATTTTCCAACCCGCAGCACCTACGACATGGAGAATCATATGTCACGCATCGTTCACCTCGCAGTCAAGGTCGATGACCTCGAAGAGGCCACCCGCTTCTACACCGAGGTGTTCGGCTTCACAGAAGTGAAGACCGGGCGTAATCGCCAGCACATCTCGCGGCACATGACCGACGGCCATATCGACTTCACGCTGATGAAGTACGACAGCGAAGACGCACACGAGGCGCAACTCGCCGGCGCCGGTCCCCGCCTGCATCACTGGGGCGTCACGGTCGACGATCAGGATGCCGCTGCCGAGCGGATCAAGCAGTACGGCGGCGAGATTCTGTCGGCGGAGGGCGAGGGCGCGCTCAAGTTCCGCGCCCCGGACGGCACGATTGCCGAAGTGGTGAAGCCTGGCCGCTATAACGAAAAGTAAAGCGCCGGAATCAAGGCGCCAGGCGGCATTCTCAGGACGCGAGGCGAGCGAGAACAATGGCAGCCTCGCGGGCTATCCGAACCGGCAGCCGCCACCTTGTTCAGGCGGTCAAGCCGGGCTCGAACTGGAGGAGACATGAAAAGCATCAAGGGCGATGTGTGGCTCGCATTCTGCGTGATCACGCTGGCCGCCGTGTATCTGTACATGGACATGCGTTTGCCGGAGGTCAGGCTCAGCGACCCGCTCGGCCCCAAGGCGTTTCCGGCGCTCGTCGGCGTGGGACTGATCGCGTCGGCGCTGATCCTGCTGCTGGAAGGACGCAGCAAGAGCCGCTCTCACGCGGGTGACGTGGCGCCCGCGAAGCCGGCGATGGAACTCGCGGACAAGCCACCTGACGTGCCGCCGGCACCTGCATCAAAGGTCCACCCGGCTATTCTTTTGGCGATGGTCGCATGGACTGCGCTCTATTTCGTCAGTTTCGAACGTGCCGGCTATCTGGTGGCGACTTCGGTTTTCCTCTTCGGCCTGCTCGCCTACTTCAACCGCAAACGCCTCAAGACGAATCTCGCGATCGCACTGGGTGTCACGGTCGTTTTCGATCTGCTGTTCTCCCAGCTTCTCGGCGTTCCGATGCCGACGGGCTTCCTCCCCTTCTGAGGCGCTCGCATCATGGACAGTCTTCACGGCATTCTTCACGGACTCGCGATAGCCGCGACGCCGGCGCATCTCTTGTACACCCTGATCGGCGTATTCATCGGCACGCTGATCAGCCATCTGCCAGGCATCGGACCGTCGGCCGGCATTGCGCTGCTGATCCCGGTCACGTTCGGCATGGACCCGACATCCGCGCTGATGATGCTCACCGGCATCTACTACGGCTGCATGTATGGCGGCGCGGTCACGGCCATTCTGCTCAATACGCCGGGCGACGCCGCAGCGGTCATGACCGTGCTCGACGGCTATCCACTCGCAAGAAAAGGCAGGGCGGCCGCGACGCTCGCGATTGCGGCGGTCAGTTCGTTCATCGCGGGCATGATGGGCGTGACGGCGCTTACGTTCGTCGCCGCGCCGCTCGCCGCCGTCGCGCTGCACTTTGGTCCGACCGAATATTTCGCGCTGATCTGCTTTGCGCTCTCGACCGTAGGCGCGCTGACCGGCAATTCGCTCGCGAAAGGCATGATGGCCGTGTTCCTCGGCCTCGGTCTCGCGACGGTCGGCATCGACCTGCAAAGCGGCGTACCGCGCTTTACGCTCGGACTCACGCAGTTGCAGGATCGTGTGAACTTCCTGGTCGTCGTGGTGGGGCTCTTCGCGATCTCGGAGGTGAGCCGGATGGTCGAGGGGACGCTCGGCGGAACGCTGCATACGGTGCGCGTCGAAGGCAAGCTGTGGTTCACGCGTCAGGAATGGCGCCGTGCACGTCCGGCGATCTTTCGCGGCTCGGTAGTGGGCTTCCTTTGCGGCGCTGCGCCGGGTCTTGGCGGAACGCTTGCCGCGATGCTTTCGTACGTCCTCGAGAAAAAGATTTCGAAGCATCCGGAGGAGTTCGGCCACGGAGCGATCGAAGGTGTCGCGGCGCCGGAAGCAGCGACCAACGCGGACTCGTGCGGCGCGTTCGTGCACTTGCTCGCCCTCGGCGTGCCCGGTTCCGGCGCGACCGCGGTGATCATGGGCGCGTTCATCATGTACGGCATGCAGCCGGGCCCGATGCTCTTTCATACGCAGCCCGATCTCGTATGGGGACTGATTGCGAGCATGTATATCGGCAACATCATGCTGCTGGTGCTGAACCTGCCGCTCGTCGGGATTCTTTCGCGCATCCTGTATGTGCCGCCCGGCGTGTTGCTGTGCGTGATTCTCGTGATTGCATCGGCGGGGGTTTATTCGTTCAATACCGATGTGTTCGACCTGTTCCTCGCGCTCTTCTTTGGCATGGTGGGTTACGCGTTCCGCAAGTTCGACATTCCGAAGGCGCCGCTGCTGTTCGGTCTCATCCTGGGACATACGCTCGAGCAGTCGTTCCGTCAGGCACTGACGATTTCGAGCGGCGATCCGACGGCGTTCGTGCGCAGTCCCATCGCGGCGGGCCTGCTCGGCTGCGCGGCGATCAGCGTGAGCGCTTCGATCTGGAGCCGCCACAAGCAGTCGACCAAGCTGCTTAAGCAAGCGAAGGCGCAGATCGCGGAACATCAACTGGCGAACGAGCATCACTGAGCTGCGTCATTCATAGGAGGGCCGTGTCTGCCGCAGCCGCGGCCTCGATCAGAAAAGCCAGGATGAGCCGATATGCAAACGGTGGTGGAGCGTAAAGCAGGCGATGTGTCCTTGTTGCAGATCCTGCTGCTGTTCGCGCGTATCGGGCTGACGAGCTTCGGCGGCGGGCTCTCCGCATGGATCTATCGGGAAGTGGTCACGCAAAGGGGATGGCTCAAGGAAGACGAATTCCTTGGCGCGCTGACGCTCGGGCAAATCCTGCCAGGGTCAAACGTGGTCAACCTCTCCATCTACGTAGGCTATCGAATGAGGGGGCCGCTCGGCAGCACGATCGCCGTCTGTGCGCTCCTCGTGCCGCCGATGGTCGTGATCGTGATGCTCGCGACCGTGTTCCATCAGTTCGCTCAGGTTGCGTGGCTGCATCGCTTCCTCGAGGGTGTCGCTGCGGCGGCGATTGGAATGACCGCGTCGGTGGGCTTTCGCACTGCGCGCTCGATGCTTGCCGCGCAACGCTGGCCGCTCGTGTTGATCGTCGGGGTGTTCCTCGCGATTGGCGTGATGCGCTGGCCGCTGGTGCCGGTCGCGCTCGTCGCCGGGGCGGCTGGTTTGTTCATTGCATCGCGGAGCCGCTAGCGTGCGCGACAATATCTACCTGCAACTGCTCGCCGTATTTGCGCCGCTCTCGCTGCTTTCGCTCGGCGGCGGACAAAGTATCGTCGCCGATATCAACCAGCAGGCAGTGGCCATTCACGGCTGGGTGACACAGGCCGAGTTCGTCGATCTGTTCGCCATCTCGCGCGCGGCTCCCGGCCCCGGCGCGCTGCTGACCACGCTGATCGGCTGGAAGACGTCGGGCTTCCTTGGCGCGGTGGTCGCGTCCCTGGCGCTTTTCGTGCCGTCTTCGGTGCTCGCCTATGGCGCGACGATCGCCTGGACCCGGCACAACCAGCACCCCTGGCACCTAACGGCGGAGCGTGGCCTCGCTCCCGTGGCGACCGGCCTCATTCTCGCGAGCGCGTTTTCGGTGCTGCGGTCTTCGTCCTCCACGTGGATGATTTGGGGCCTCGCGGCCATCGCTCTGGTGATCTTTCTCGTGCGCCCGAAATTGAACCCGCTCATCGTGCTGTTTGCCGCCGGACTGCTGAACGCGGCGATGGGCCCGGCCTTCTGACTGGCGCGTTTGCGCCGCCTTCGCGGAATGCTTCGATACTTATGCACGCGGTGCCAGCGGTTGCCTCGTGCAAAGAAAGAGATCCCGCCCCGAGTAAGGGCAGGGCTAATGAGCCGCTAAGAAATCAAGCTCGATAGAAGCGCAAAAACATCAAACGGTGTAACCACAACCGTCCATTCCTCAGTAGAGAACCACAATGCATAAGCGCTCGCATGTCCAACACAATGTCGTGTAGTATCGCCGCAGTGTGAATGCTGGCCACTGCTGGAATATCGCCTCTTTACCGTCCAGCAGCCTCAGCATCAACGCCCAATCTGGCGGCGCGGTTCGCAACAATACGAACTCCATATGGGAGAGCGAGCGTGATCGGACCTGCGAAGCATTGCGTGTTTGTTGCGGCCGTGTGCCTGGTGGCGGTGTTCCTGGTGGCCGCATGCTCGGGGAGCGGTTCGAACGGCGGCCCCACTCGTGCGGCGTCCTACCAGACCGTACCGTGTCCCCAACCGAATATCGCGGGCTTTCCCGAACTCGACTTCCCGTCAGGTGTGCAGTGTGGCTACCTGACGGTGCTCGAGAATCGGGCCAAGCCCGACGGGCGCCATATCCGTATCTTCGTGATGCGCGCGCCCGCTGTCTCGGCGACGCCCAAGCGCGAGCCAGTCGTCTATCTCTCGGGTGGCCCCGGCGGCGCCGGGTCGTTCGAGGTGGCGTTCATGGTCCAGCACGGACTTAACGCCGACCGCGAAGTCATCTTCGTCGACCAGCGCGGCACGCACCGCGCCGATCCCCTCCTGGCCTGTCCCGGCTGGGAGCAGTTCATCTTCGACGCGGTCAGCCTTCCCTTCGCGGCAGACTCCAGCACCACCACAGACACCGAGGTGGTCAAGGCGTGCCGCGACCAGTTGGCCTCCACCGGCATTGACCTCGCGGCGTACAACACCACGGAGAACGCCGCCGACATCGCCGAGCTGCGCGTGGCATTGGGGATCGACAGCTGGAACGTCTACGGCGTCTCCTATGGATCGAGGCTGGCGTTGACCGTACTGCGAGATCACCCGCAGGGCATCCGAAGCGTGGTCCTCGATTCGGTTTCGCCGCCCACGGTCAACATCGTCGAGACGTGGTGGTCGGCTCCGGCCAGTTCGTTCAAGGCGATCTTCGCGGCGTGTGCGGCTCAGGCCGCCTGTGCCAAGGCTTACCCGAACCTGGAATCGGACTTCACGGCCACGGTGAACCGTCTTGACAAGACGCCGGCGATCACCCAGGTCAAGGACGAGTCCGGCGCTTTGGTGACGGTCAACGTCGACGGGTTCTCTTTCGCCTATACGATGATCATGGCGAGCGAGCGCGGCGATGCATCCGGCGTTCCCAAGATGATCGCCGACACGGCGCGCGGCGATTCCAGCGCGGTCGCGGCCAACTATCTCGCGTTGCGAGGCCCGCATGAGTTCATCGGACTGGGCGGCACCGGTCTCGCCCTCGACGTGTTCTGCGCGGAGAGCGCCAATCTCACCACCGAGGTGGCCACGCTGGCGAAGGCAAAGGCGGCGCTCCCCGGGTTCCCGGACCGCGTGCTGAAGGTGCAGCCCAAACAGGGACGACTCTTCACCGAGTGCCCGGTCTGGAACGTCGGAAAGGCGGACGCGGCGGTGAGCGCGCGAACGGTGAGCGACGTGCCGGTGCTGATCCTCGAAGGCACCTTCGATGCCGCGACGGCGCCCGAGTGGGTCGACGTGATCACGCCGGACCTCAAGAACGCGCAAGTCGTGCCGTTTCCGTTCACGGGTCACTCGGTCCTCGGCAAGTCGACGTGCGCGCCCTCGATCATGGCCGCCTTCCTCGACAACCCGACGAAGCCAGTCGATCCGACCTGCGCCGGAAAGATCACGCTGACATTCACGACGGGTTGAGTTGCACGCAAGGGTGGCGCTATCCGGCGTTCGAGTTCGATGATGACCCGAACGCCGGGACACGCATGCCGCTTCAACCGATCGTCACCGTGTCGTTGAACTCGTTGACCCACGCGTGCTCGCCAGGTCCCGGATTGGCGCGCATGCTCACGGCCGGACCCACCAGGATTTCGTTGGCGTCCGTACCCAGTTGCTCGATCGCGCCCGCGATGAATTCTTCGAGCGGCATCGCGCGCTCTTCCTCGCTGCTGTTCATCAACTCGGTTCGGACCCAGGGCGGCGCGATCTCAACGAACGAGACCTTGCTGTCGCGAAGCAGATAGCGTTGGGAGAGCGTGTAGGAATGCAGTGCTGCCTTGGTCGCGCTGTACACCGCCGCGATCGCCATGGGCACGAAGCCAAGCACCGAAGTCACGTTCGCCACGACGGCGCCGTCCCGAGTCTTCAGGTGCTCGATCAATGCCGATGTCATGCGGATTGGCCCGAGCAGATTCGTCTCGACTGTCGCGCGCAGCAATTCGTCGTCGACCGGGCCGTGAGCGCCATCGGGCAACATGATGCCGGCGTTGTTGATCAGCACGTTCAGAGCCGGATACTCGGCAATCAGCTTCGCGGCGACGGCTTTGATATCGGCTGGGTCGGTAATGTCGAGCGAGACTGCCCGCATGCCGGGATTCGCATCGATGGTTGCTTGCAGGCGCTCCGCGCGTCGGCCCGAAATGATGACCTGGTTGCCGAGCTTGTGAAGCGCTTCAGCGAGACCGCGCCCGATACCCGAGCCGCCTCCGGTGATAAAGACCGTGTTACCTGTGAGTTTCATGATTGCCTTCAGATGGAAAGTGTCGGTTGGAGTCAGCGCGGAAAGCGTGTTCCGAACATGGGCAGGCCGCTTTTCGATTCGGCTTCGGTAGCCTCGTCCTGCAGCACGTCCCAGTGCTCGACGAGCACGCCGTCCTCGATGCGCAGGATGTCGGCGGCGATCCACGCGGCGGGGCGCCCGTGGCCTGAAAAGCGACCATGAATGATCACGTAGTCGCCATCCGCGACGATCACGCCGGGCTCGTGTCGCAAGGTCGAAGGCAGGGCCTTGATCAGGTTGAACAGACCGTCGCGTCCCGGTTCGATATGCGCGCTGTGCTGGATATAGCCGGGCGACCAGAAGCGTTCGGCGGCGGCGTAGTCGCGCTGGTTGAAGAGCGTGTCGAAAGCTTCGAGCACGAGCGCTTTGTTGGCTGATTCAGTGGTGTCGGTGGTCATGATGGTTCTCCTGCGAGGTGAGTGGCGTGACGGATTCACCGAAACACAATGGTGATTGACATTGAGTTTGGCGGCTTCGCGCGAAAATGTCAATGTCGATCACCATTGTTTTTTTCGAAGGCCGCTATAATTGAATCGACAACGGCGTGGAGCATCGAACGATGGGAGTCTCAAAACAGAAGGCAGTGGAGAACCGGAAGGCCATCATTGCGGCTTCGGAGAAGTTGTTCCGTGAGCATGGAATCGACGGCGTCGGGCTGAGCGCGCTGATGAAGGCCGCGGGCTTTACCCAGGGCGGGTTCTACAACCACTTCGAATCGAAGGAGGCGCTGGCCGCTGAAGTCGTGGCGACGGCGATGGGCAAGGCCAACGGCGACCTGAAGGAAATGATTGCCGCGCCGATCGAGCCGGATGCAAACCGTCTGACGCGACAGGTGGACTTCTACCTGTCCGGCGCGCATTGCAGCGACATCGAGCAGGGTTGCGCGGTGGCCGGGCTTACGGCGGACGTCCGCCGGCTAGGCCACGAGGCGCAGTTGCACTTCGCAAGCGGGCTCCAGACGATGTTCGAGACATTGGCGGCGCTCGTCGCGGAACAACGCGCGCAGACCGGAGACGCGGAGGATGAAGCGCGGCGCGAGGCCATCGCGTTCTATAGCCAGATGGTCGGCGCGCTCATCCTGTCGCGGGCGGTGGCCAGCGCCGATCCCCGGCTCGGAGAGGAAATCCTGGACGCGAACCGTCAGTCGCTGCTCACGAATTTCGCGCAGGATGCGGGACAGGGCGAGCGCTGAAGCGTTTCGTCATGCCTTCGACAGCGCATCTACGCCGTGCCTGTCCCGCACGATCGCGAGCATGAGCGCCGTCACTCCGCACAAGCCGATGAGCGCCAGCAACATGCCTTTGCCCATATGAACCAGCACCCAGCCGCCGAGCGCCGGAAAGCCAAACACGCCGATGAAATATGAAGTGACGAACCACGTCAGCGCGGCGTGCCGGTGCATTGCATCGGAATCGTTGACTGCCTGAGCCTCGATGACCGGATAGACGAGCCCGTACCCGGTGCCGAGCAACACCGCGGCGGCCGAATGGAACATCGGGCCATACGGCATCGCGTACATCGCCGCAATGCCGAGCACCATGAGCACCAGCAGCACTTTTGTAGCCACTTCGCGACGCACCTTGATCACGAATTGTCCGAGCAGCCATCGCGTTACCACGACCGTCACGGTGTAGACGCTGAAGAACGTGCCCGCTTGCGCGCGAGTCCCTTGCATCATCGACATCTGGAACGTCATCAAGCCCGAGAACACGCAGGCGCCCAACGCGATCATGACAATCGGATAGGCGGCGCGCGTACGGAAGATCGCGCTGCTGTCGCGCAGCCATCGTTCCCGCACCGGCGCGGCGTGCGTGCGCGGCGTGACCCGGCCGAAGATCTCCAGCATGAGCGCCGCGATCACGCACAGTCCGCCGATCGCGTAGAGCACGCCGCCGACCGTCCAGTGCCAATAGCGAATGGTGAGCGCCGCGAGCGCCGGGCCGCCGCTCATGCCTGTCATCTGGAACGTGCCGAGCCGAAGAAACCAGCGGCCGCGATCCGCGTCGCTCGTGCGCTCGGCCAGCGACATCGGCGCGGCCAGATAGAATGCGCCCCAGCCGAAGCCCATCAGGAACCCGGGCACCAGGTTGAACGGGCTCAGGCGCTCGATGAAGGCGAAACCTGCGACACCCAGGCCGACGCATAGCGCCGAGAGCGCGGTCATGCGCGCGGCGCCGACGCGCTGAGCGAACCAGCCGACGAGCGGCACGCCGACAAAGGTGCCGACCATGGCTCCTGCGAGCGCTTCTCCCGTGTCGAGATCGTTGCCGCCGAGAGTCCGGAAGTGCATCGAAAAGAGAAAGCTCGCGCCATAGCCGCACGCCGTGAGCAAGGTACCGACAAGCACGAAAAGAGCGTTGAACGGGCGCATGACGGAGGTCCGGGTCATCGGTAAAGGCGGGCGCATGGGCGAGTGGATGCCTTCGCTTCTCATGATCGCATGACGGTCGAGGGCGCGCAGTGCGAGGCGCGTTCAACGGCCAGCGAATGGTGAGCGGAAGCGCGGAACCGAAGGACAAGCCTCCCGTGGATCGACTCGCCGAGGTTGCTCCGCGATACCACGCCGATCAAAATACAGTTCGAGCGGCCTCGGGGAATTTAAAAAATGCGTCTGTCAAAGGTTGACCTGAATCTCTTCGTTGTCTTCGAAGCCGTCTATCGAACGCGAAACCTGACGCGCGCAGCGGAGATGCTGTTCATCACTCAGCCTGCTGTCAGCAATGCGTTGGCGCGGATGCGCAAGGCATTCGACGACCCGCTTTTTGTCAGCACGCCGGCGGGCATGATTCCGACGCCCGCTTCGGAAAACATCATCGGCCGGGTTCGCGAGGCCCTGCAACTGCTCGACTCGAGTACTCATGTCGGGGGACGCTTCGACCCCGCCACGTCGGAGCGTACGTTCCGGCTCAGCATGACCGACCTGACGGAGGCGCTCCTTCTGCCCGCGCTGGAGGAAGTGCTGCAGCGCCTCGCGCCCGGCATCCGGATCGAAAGCTACTTCACGACGCGCAAAGAGGTTCCCGAAGCGCTGGCCAGCAGTGCGGTCAATCTGGCGATCGACGCCCCGCTGCTCGACGACCCCTACCTCGAGCAGGAGCCGCTGGGCCGCGACCGGTATGCGTGCATGCTGCGACACGACCATCCGTTTGCCCGGAAGAAACTGACGTTCGACGACTACCTCGGGTTCGGTCATATCCACGTATCCAGTCGGCGCCAGGGACCGGGTCTCGTCGATGCGGAGCTGAACCGGCTGGGCCTCAGGCGATCGATTCAGACGCGGGTCCAGCACTATCTGGTCGCGCCGTTGATCGCGATGCGAACCGATCTCGTCCTTACGGCGCCGCTCGTGCTGCTTCAGCGCTATGACGCGCGGATTCTGGAACTGCCGTTCGATCTTCCGGATCTGGAGTCGCATTGCTACTGGCATCGGAGCGTGACCGGCGACCCGGCTCATCGCTGGCTGCGTGAGCAGATCGGCCGGCTCATGCGGGAAATGAGCCAGTAGCCTGAGTCTGTAAGTGGAAGCGCCTGGTGTCACGAAAATTTATCGCTGGGTATCACAACAATAAATTTCCTGAATGACGCAGCGCTGGGTATTCTCTAGCCATGTTGAAGCGAGGATGACATGGCAGAACTCTATCTGGTACGGCATGGGCAGGCGTCGTTCGGCGCCGAGAACTATGACGCGCTATCACCTTCAGGTCGTACCCAATCGCTCTGGCTCGGCGAGTACTTCGCCCAGGCGAGATTGCGGTTCGATCGCGTCGTCATCGGAACGATGGAGCGGCATCGGCAAACGGCCGAGGGCATTCTCGCCGGAATGGGTGGCCCGCAAGTCGAGATCGCAGAAGACGCGGGCTTGAATGAATACGACTTCCAGGCGTTGTTTGCAGCCCTCGGTGAAGCGGGCTTGCCGCTGGGTTTGTCGGCCGCCAGTTCAAAGCGGGACTTTTATAAAGCGCTCCGGGAAGTGCTGCAACTTTGGGCCGACGACCGCTTGCCCGGCCGTGTTCCAGAGACGTGGAATCAATTCCAGACGCGGGTCCAGCGTGCGCGCGTCGATATCCAGCGGTCCGGCGGCAGGCGCGTTCTGGTGGTGAGTTCAGGTGGTCCGATCGCGGTAACTGCCCAACAGGTTCTGCAGGCGCCAGCCGCAACCGCGATTGCACTCAACATGCAGATTCGCAACAGCAGCGTTTGCCAATACCTCTTCAAGGACGGCGCAATGTCGCTGGTCAGCTTCAATTCGGTGCCTCATCTCGAACGTGCCGACAGGCATGAATGTGTCACCTACGCCTGATCTCAATCGGGATTTCCTCTATATGAACCGCCCAAACGCTGCGTGAGGCACCATGAATACCAGCCTTCAATTCGACATCGACGATCTGACTCGCTACTTGACGGCGCACGTGCCCGGATTTCAAGGTCCGTTGTCCGTCGAGAAATTTCCCGGCGGACAATCCAATCCGACGTTTCTCTTGAAAGCGCAAAGCGGTAGCTACGTGCTGAGGCGTCAACCGCCCGGCGCATTGCTCAAGTCCGCCCATGCCGTTGATCGCGAGTTTCGCGTGCTGTCGGCGCTCGGGCGGACACCGGTCCCGGTCGCCCGTGCGTATCACCTTTGCGAGGACCGCGCCGTCATCGGCAGCCTGTTCTACGTGATGAGCTACGAAGACGGGCGCATCTTCTGGAATCCGGCGTTGCCCGAAGTGCCTGTCGAGGAACGCGCTTCCATCTACGACGCATCGCTCCGCACGATGGCGGCTCTCCACGACGTGGATATCGACGAAGCCGGCTTGTCGGACTACGGTCGCCCGGGCAACTATTTCGCGCGCCAGATCGACGTATGGACCAAGCAATATCGCGCCGCGCAGACCGAACCACTGGAGGCGATGGAGTCGCTGATCGAGTGGCTGCCTGCGCACTGCCCGACGGAAGCCGGAAAGCCTTCGCTCGTGCATGGGGACTTCCGTATCGACAACCTCATATTCACGCGCGATGCGCCGCAGGTTCGTGCCGTGCTCGACTGGGAGCTATCCACGCTCGGCAATCCGCTGGCTGACATCGCGTACTTCTGCATGTGTTTGCGGCTTCCACCCAGCGGTCATATCGCCGGACTCGAAGGCCTGGATCGAGAGGCGCTGGGCGTGCCGGACGAAGCGTCGATTGTCGAGCGGTATTGCGAACTGCGGGGAATTTCGTCGATCGAGAACTGGAACTTCTACCTGGCGTTCAGCTTCTTCCGGCTCGCGGCGATCGCACAGGGCGTAAAGAAGCGGGCGTTGAGCGGTAACGCATCGAATGAAAAGGCGCGACAGGTGGGGGAGATGGCCGGGGTGCTTGCGAAGATGGGCATCGACCTGACCTGAAGGCACGCAGGAAAATCGAAACATGGACATGGAGAGACTGATAGTGACGACTAATTTGTTCGACCTGGAAGGGAAGATTGCTCTGGTGACAGGCGCGAGCCGGGGCATCGGTGAAGAGATCGCCAAACTGCTCGCGGAGCAGGGTGCTCATGTGATCGTGTCGAGCCGCAAACAGGAAGATTGCGAATCCGTGGCGCGCGAGATCAAGGAAGCGGGCGGGAGCGCTGAAACGCTGCCGTGCCATGTCGGGCGTATCGAGGATATCGTCAAGACCTTCGAGCATATTCGTGCAAGGCATGGTCGCCTGGACATCCTTGTCAACAACGCGGCGGCCAATCCGTATTTTGGCCACATTCTCGACACCGATCTGGCGTCGTTCGAAAAGACGGTGGAAGTCAACCTGCGCGGTTACTTCTTCATGTCCGTGGAAGCGGGCAAGCTGATGCGGGAGCACGGCGGTGGTGCGATCGTCAACACGGCTTCGGTCAACGCATTGCAGCCCGGCGACAAGCAGGGCATCTACTCGATCACCAAAGCCGCCGTTGTCAACATGACGCGGGCATTCGCGAAGGAGTGCGGGCCGCTGGGGATTCGAGTGAATGCGCTGCTCCCCGGATTGACCAAAACCCGCTTCGCGGGGGCACTGTTCGACGATCCGGCCACCTACGAGAACTGGATGTCGCGCATTCCGCTGCGGCGTCACGCGGAACCTCGCGAGATGGCGGGCACCGTGCTTTACCTGGTGTCCGACGCTGCGAGCTATACGAATGGAGAGTGCATCGTCGTCGACGGTGGACTGACGATCTAGTCGAGTGGTCGAAACGCGCGGTTGGCCGACGCGCCGACCACATCAATCAGCATACTGGAAGAGTAAAAATGGATTTTGCATATAGCCCGAAAGTCGAAGCGCTGCGCACGCAGGTGCGAGCATTCATGGACGCACACATCGTTCCGCGCATCCGGCAATGGCACGACGAAGTGAGTGCGGGTCAATATCCGGTT
Source organism: Caballeronia choica (assembly GCF_001544535.1). GTDB lineage: Bacteria > Pseudomonadota > Gammaproteobacteria > Burkholderiales > Burkholderiaceae > Caballeronia > Caballeronia choica. The sequence continues at coordinate 39,596 of NZ_FCON02000019.1, forward strand.
TCCTTCATGGAGACTTTGAAGCAAAAGGCGCGAGACGAGGGTCTGTGGAACCTGTTCCTCCCGCATCTGCGCGATGACGAGCCCGGCACTCCCCTGACCAATCTCGAATACGCGCCGCTGGCTGAAATCATGGGTCGGGTGGCGTGGGCATCGGAGGTATTCAACTGCAATGCGCCGGACACGGGCAATATGGAACTGCTCCATATGTTTGCGACGCCTGCTCAGCGCGAGCAGTGGCTCAAGCCCCTTCTAGACGGCAAGATCCGCTCGGCGTTCGCGATGACGGAGCCGGCTGTCGCCTCCTCGGACGCGACCAATATCACGACGTCGATTCGTCGCGACGGAGACGACTACGTCATCGACGGCCGGAAGTGGTTCATCACGAATGCGGCGCATCCGAATTGCAAGATCTTCATCGTGATGGGCAAGACCGATCCCAACGCGCCGAGCCACCTTCAGCAGAGCATGGTCCTCGTGCCCCGTGATACGCCCGGCATCAAGGTGATCCGCAATATCACGGTGGTCAATCACGTGGCGCCGGAAGGACACTGCGAGATCGAATTCAACGGCGTGCGCGTGCCGCGGACGAATCTCCTCGGCGAAGAGGGCAGCGGCTTCGCGCTCGCGCAGGCGCGCCTTGGGCCGGGACGGATTCACCACTGCATGCGTTCGATCGGCGCCGCGGAACTGGCGCTCGAACTGATGGTGGAGCGGTCCCAGGCGCGCACGGCATTCGGAAAGCGGCTGCATGAGCATGGGTCAATCGCCGAATGGATTGCTAAGTCCAGAATCGAAATCGACCAGGCGCGACTGTTTGTTCTCAAGGCGGCGTGGATGATCGACAACGTGGGTGCGAAGGAGGCGCGCAAGGAGATCTCGATGATCAAGGCGCTCGTGCCGAATGTTCACACGGCCGTTTGCGAGCGGGCGATCCAGGTGTTCGGCGCGATGGGGCTGAGCCCCGATACGCCGCTGGCCGATAGCTGGACCTGGGGCCGTGCGCTGCGGTTCGCCGATGGCCCGGACGAGGTTCACTTGCAGAGCATTGCGCGAATGGAAATCAAGGCGCAGCGCTTTGAGCCGGGGAAGGACAATCCCTATCTGATGGCGCACGCGTAAGACACGTTTGTCGCGTGTATCTGCGGATGGCGCAGCCGACGTTTCCGGTAGAACGGGACGTCGGCAAGCGCCACGCATGCGATGCAGCTAGCACTTGCCGTCCAATCCACTCAACTGTGACCGCGTTTCCTCCGACGGCTCTGCAGTGAGTATGCTTTCGAACGTGTCCATCAAGCTGGACACGGCGAATTGCGGGGACCAGAGCCCTCCCGAATCGCCGTTGTCCCGACTGGCTTCCCACGCAGCCAGCGCGGCATTGCCATAAATGCCGACGAGCGAGAGCCTGTGATCCACTATCTCCGGTGGAATAGGGGAAAGCAGGTCTCGGAGCTTCGCGTTGCAACGCTGATATCCCAGATTCCACTTGTTTTCCAGCGCCTCTCGCAAGAACGCGCGGCTGTTCAACTGCAAGTTGGCGATCATGCGGATGTACGTCGCCTGACCCGTGCGATCCGCCAGATCGAGCATCGGATAGAGGAGCGCGCCCAATACCGCTCGCACGTCCATCTCCCCCTCTGCCTCCAGCATGTCGAGCCGCGCCTGACGGTCGTCGTCTATCAGGCGCGCGCCGTCGACTACCAGCTCACGTGCCAGTTCAAGCTTGTTTCCGAAGTAGTAGCGCAGCGAGGCGCTGTTCCGTTGCCCCGCAGCGGAGATGATGTCCTGTACAGACACGCCGTCCAGTCCGCGCAGCGCGAACAGGCGCTGGGCTTCTTCTTTTAAGCGAATTCGTGTCTCCGCCCCGTCCGAGCGAAGGGTTTTCCCTGACGTCGTCATTACTTTACCGTGTCGAATTAACTAACTACAATGCAATAACTAACCCAGTTGGAGAAACTTAACATGAGAGTTGTGATTGTCGGAGGTGGCATTGGTGGGCTGACGACTGCTCTGGCGCTGCTGCGCCACGGCATCGAGCCGATTGTACTGGAGCGTGCCCCGCAGTTGACGGAGGTCGGAGCGGGCGTCCAGATCGCTGCAAACGGCACGATCGTGCTGCGGGAATTGGGACTTGAACCGGCGCTGGCCCGGATGGCGACGGTGCCGGAACGCTTTGACTACCTGGAGTTGTCGACGGGGCGTCTGCTGTACGTCGCGCCGCTCGGCAAGGAGGCGGAAGCACGTTACGGCGCGCTGCTCTACAACGTCCACCGCGCCGATCTGATCGACTTGCTCGCGCAGGCCCTGCCGCCCGGTGTCATCCGCCTGGGCGCGCAATGCGCGTCGATTTCCCAGGACGACGAGGGCGCCTGCGTCACGCTGCAAAATGGCGAGGTGATTCGTGGCGACGCCGTGATCGGCGCGGATGGCATCCACTCTGCCGTTCGCACGGCCCTCCGTGGACCCGAGGAGAAGCAGTTCGCCAACATTCTGATGTGGCGCTCGCTGATCCCTGCCGACCGGCTCACGGGCCTGAAGTTGCCCGTAGCAGGGAACAACTGGTTCGGCGTGGGCAGGAATATCGTCTCGTACTGGGTGCGCCCGGATCTCTACAGCATCCTTGCGTCGGTGCCGGCAACCGAAGTAAGCCGCGAGTCGTGGACGCAGTCGGGGGACGTCGCGCAACTGCGGCGCTCGTTCGCGGGTTCCGAGCCGACTGTCCAGAAGATGCTGGAAGCCGTGGACTCCACGTTCATCACGGGGATGTACCACCGGGACCCGATCGAGCACTGGAGCACCGGCCGGATCGCCCTGCTCGGCGACGCCGCGCATGCGATGGTGCCCTACCTGGCGCAAGGCGCCTGCCAAGCGATCGAAGACGCGTGGGTCCTCGCCACCTGTCTCGAGAAACACGGACGGGCCGGCGTGCCGGACGCGCTGCTGGAATACGAACGGCGCCGGCAGCCGCGTACGACGCGGATCCAGGCGGGCGCGCGATTTGTCGTCGACTGGGCGCACGAACCGGACGAGGCGCGCGTACGCCAGCGTAACGGACGACTCAAGGGACTCTCGCGTATCGATCCGCTCGCAGAGGCTTCGTGGTCGTTCGCCTGGGGGCACGACATTCTCGAGGCCGCCAAGCTGCCGCCCGGCGAGGTCGTAGGCTTGAGCGCGGCACGCGAAGGAAAGCGGATGGAACGCCCCGAGAGCCAGCGCGCTTTCGATCTCTGGAAGGGCGTGTTCAAGCCGGACGACATCGCTCGCGGCGACCGGGGGCAGCGTGCGGCCTACGAGCGCTTCCTTTTGGAGCAGTTCCCCGCGCCGGCAGGCACCGACGTGACGGACGTCGATCTCTACGGGGTGAGCTCGTTGCGCGTGATTGCAGCGGGAGCAGGGCAAAAGGCGACCGTGTTGCACTTCCACGGCGGCGGTTATGTGCTGGGTTCGGCGAAAAGCTCGGTTGAATACGCCAGCCGTCTTTCGCGCGCACTGAACGGTCCGTGCTACACGGTCGACTACCGCCTCGCGCCCGAACATCCGTACCCGGCGGCATTCGACGACGCATTCAGCGCCTATCGCGGATTGCTCGCTTCGGGCGTCGATCCGTCGACCGTGTTCCTGAGCGGCGAATCGTCGGGGGGCGGTCTTGCCCTGGCGCTTGCTGCTGCGCTGCGCCGCGCGGGGTTGCCATTGCCGGCTGGCGTCATTGCAATCTGTCCGCTCACCGACCTCACGCTTGGCGGCCCTTCCGTCATCGCGAATTCGGGCGACGACCCGGCCGCGAATCGCGAGACGCTTTCCAACCTCGTCGCGTCGTACTTCCAGGGCCACGAGCCGACCGATCCGATGGTGTCGCCGCTCTTCGCGGACCTCGCGGACTTGCCGCCGGTATTCCTTTCGGCCGTCAAGGGCGAGGTGCTGGAAAGCGACACGACTCGCTTTGCAGAGCGCGCAACGGCAGCCGGGGCGAACGTAACGTTGAGGATGGTGGCCGATTCGGTTCACGTCTTTACGCTCTTCCCGTTCTTGCCGGAAACCGCCGGGACGCTCGAAGAAATCGGCCAGTGGAGCCGGCGCTTGCTTCGGGAGTAGCGGGACGCATCCGCCTGGTGCATGGCGCCAGGTGGATGCAACAGGGCTCCAACGCGCCCTCAGCGGTGGCCGGGATGAAAGCACAGCATCCTGAATATCCCTCTGCTTCAGGTGCGAGCAAGGCGCACTCATGCAGCGCTGCCGGTTTCGAACAGGCGATACGCGAACTCGTCAACTCGGAATTTCCGGGTGGAGCGATGCGGCTGCGCTGCCTTATATTATTGGACCGGTAGCTATAATCGATCCCACCTCCTGAGTGTGTTCGCCATGCAACTCGACATTTTCGCCGACAGCCACGACGTCATGCTTCGCAACGATGTGCTCGATGCGCTGCATCGCCGTTGTGCGGTCGATGCGCGGCTTGCCTGGCAACGATTGGTAGCCGAATATCCCGACGACGACAGCCGGGCGGCCCTCGCCATGCTGATCGATGAACTCGATCTTGTCGGGGCATCGCCCTTCGTCGATCACGGGGCGTTGGAAACGGCCCGCCGCCGGCTGGAAGAACAGGTCGAACCAGCGGCGCGACAATCCTTCGGCGATGCGGCGGGCCGCACGTGGATCGCGTCCTGTTGGCGAACGCTCGCGCAGCGCGCGGCCGCCCTGCCGTATCGGGCCGATGCCAGCAGCAATCATGCAGCGCCGCTCTGGCTTCGGGCAGGTGACTGGGCTGCCGGCCGGGAAGCTATCGAGCGGATCGAGTCGTGGCGCCGCATTCCGGCGCCGCTCGGCTGGATGGCGGAAGTGCGATATCGCGCGGAGGGGCTGGAGGCGGCGTGGCCGCTGCTCGCGGAACTCGCCTGGGTGTCGCCTGCTCGATTCGCGCGATTGTTGGCGCACCTCGCCGACGGGCCGCTTGACGCGCTGCATCGGAAATTCGACGCGAATTTCGACGGCGCCGGCGATGACACCGACCTCGCCTGGTTTCCGGCATGGGTGCTGACCGAGAAGGCGAGTCTGGCGACGCTGCTGCGCACCGCGCAGTCCTCGCTGCAGACGGCGCCGGAGCGAGGCATGCGCTTGCTGCTGCAGATACTGAGCCTGGAGCGCGAAGGGCGCCAGCACGAACTGGTCGAGCCGCGCAAGACGCTGCGCGATCTGCACGCGGGACTGTACGCAGCGTATATGAAAGCGCGATGAACCGGCGCAACGCACGAGCCCCGTAGGTCAAGCGTATCCGGTCATGCCGCCGGCGCAACCGAAGCGCCCGCAATGCCATGTCTTGCCAGAGACGCCGCGACAAACCCCGACGCCTTCACGTCCTCGACGAACTGGCGGAGAACGTCCGCGGCGGCGTCGCCACGACTTTTCGGGATTCCCATCGCCTGCTGAATCACCATGAAGCGCTGATCGAGCAGCCGAAGCCCAGGTGTCTTCGAGGCGTCCGCTTCCAGTTGCTGTTTGACGCCGGCGGCCACCTCCAATCCTTGCTCGATGAACGTCTGGACCACCGTCGGCGACGACGGTGCGCGAACGATGTGCGCGTGCTTGAGCTCGCGCGAAAGGAAGAGGTCGTAGGCACTGCCTTTGCCCACGACGACCCGATTGCTCTCGGCGTCGACCTCGACATTGGTGTGGATCGCTGATTCGCTTCGAACCAGGTAGAAGCCTTCAATCAAGACATAGGGTGCGGTGAATGCAATGCTCGCGCCCCGCAACGGGTCTACGGCAAAGAAGCCGATGTCCGCGCGTTCCTCGCTGACCGCTTCGACGGATTTCCCCGCAGTGTCGAAAACGACCAACTCGATGTCGATCGCCAAACGCTTTGCGAACTCCCGCGCGAGGTCGATGGAAACGCCGAAAGGCTCGCCGGTCGCGGAATCCTTGTTGGCGAGGATCGGGTTGCCGAGATTGAGCGAGGCGCGCAGCTTTCCCGAAGGCGCAAACGCGGCAGCAATGGAAGGATCGATATTCATCGGGTTCTCGATGTAGTTCGGGCGGTCGCCGGCAACCAGGGTACCGAGCCTTGCCAACCGTTCAAGAGGACGCGTCGTTCGCCTCGCCCTGTGGCCCGCCGGCGTCGTTCCCCGCGTGCCCCACCAACACCTTCAGCATTTGCATGAAACGCGCACGGTCGGGCTCGGGCAGCGGTTCGAGCATACGCAATTGTGCCCGCATCATCGCGGGCTGGACTTCCTCGAGTAACGCTTCGCCCTCGGCGGTCAGCGTCAGCAATCGCACGCGACGGTCTTCGTCCGAGGCATTGCGCTGCATCAGCCCGCGCTTTTCCAACCGGTCGATGACCCCGCCGATGGTCGACGTATCGAACCCGATCGACCGTGACAGCGTGCGCTGGTCGAGTTGCGGACGGTCGTGCACGGCCTGCATCGCCGCGTACTGCACAGGCGTGATCCCGTGCGCCTCGGTTTCCTCCAGAAAAATCGCAACCGCCATCTGCTGAAGCCGGCGGATGTAGTGGCCTGGCAAATCATCCAGATGGGGTGCGGCAGGTCGTTCGTTCATGGCGATGCGCGGCTCAGGGTAAACACGCTAACTTGCGACACATTTTATCACTATACTTTTCATCAGTGTACTCATCATGTGTATGCGGTCAATCAGGAGACAAGCATGACTCATTCGACTCTTCCGCTTTCGTCCCAGCCCGTCATCGTTGCTGGCGGCGGCATCGGTGGTTTGGCGGCTGCGCTGGCGCTGGTGCGCCAAGGCTTCGCCGTCAAGGTGCTGGAACAGGCGCCCTCGATCGGCGAAATCGGCGCGGGCATTCAACTGGGGCCGAACGCGTTCGCCGCCTTTGACGCGCTGGGCATCGGCGAGCGGGCGCGCGGCCGGGCGGTCTACACCGACGAAATGGTCATGATGGATGCGCTCGACGAGACGACGGTCGGCCGCATCTCGGTAGCCGAGGCGTTCCGCGAGCGTTTCGGCAATCCCTACGCGGTGATCCATCGCGCCGACGTACACGGCGCGCTGCTGGAAGGCGCGCAGGAAAGCGACCGCATCGAGTTCCTCACATCGACCCAGGTCGCGCACGTCGAACAGGACGCATCGGGCGTCACGGTGTTCGACACGAATGGCAATGCGCACCGGGGTGTCGCGCTGATCGGCGCGGACGGCGTGAAGTCCGCGGTGCGCCAACAGTATGTGGGCGATGAAGCCCGCGTATCCGGCCACGTGGTGTATCGCGCGGTAGTCGACAAAAAGGACTTTCCGGCAGATCTGCAATGGAATGCCGCCGCCGTCTGGGTGGGGCCGAATTGCCATCTGGTGCATTACCCGCTGCGTGGCGGCGAACAATACAACGTGGTCGTGACCTTCCACAGCCGCGACAAGGAAGAGTGGAGCGTGCGCGAGGGCAGCCGCGAGGAAGTCCAGTCCTATTTCACCGATATCTGCCCGCGCGCCCGGCAACTGATCGAGCTTCCGAAGAGCTGGAAGCGCTGGGCCACCGCCGATCGCGACCCGATCGCCCAGTGGACCTTCGGCCGCGTGACGCTGCTCGGCGACGCCGCCCACCCGACGCTGCAATACCTTGCCCAGGGCGCCTGCATGGCGATGGAAGACGCCGTGACGCTCGGCCAGGCACTGCGCGCAAACGACAACGATTTCACCAAGGCTTTCGATCTGTACCAGCGCTCGCGCGTCGCGCGGACCGCACGCGTCGTGCTGTCCGCCCGCGAGATGGGCCGCATCTTCCACGCGAAGGGCGTCGAGCGGCTCGTGCGCAACGAATTGTGGAAAGGGCGCAAGGACGAGCGTTTCTACGACGCGCTCGAATGGCTCTACAGCTGGACCGCCGAGAACTGTCTCGCCCTTTCCTGAACACCCCTGACCGAACCATCACCCCTTTGTTTTTTGGAGTTTCATCCATGAGCTACGTCATCGAACCCGAAGCGCAAGTCGCGATTCCCGTTGCAGGCAGCGACGATCTTTTTCCGGTGCGCCGCATCTACTGCGTCGGCCGCAACTACGCCGCGCACGCGCGCGAGATGGGCTTCGATCCGGATCGCGAGCCGCCGTTCTTCTTCTGCAAGCCCGACAACACCATCGTCGTGGTGCCGGCAGGCCAGACGGTCGACGTGCCTTACCCGCCGCAGACCACCGAGTACCACCACGAGATCGAACTGGTCGCGGCGATCGGCAAGGGCGGGCGAGACATTCCGGTCGACGAGGCCAACGAGCATGTCTGGGGCTATGCCGTGGGCCTCGACATGACGCGCCGCGACCTGCAACTGAAGCTGCGCGACAAGGGACGCCCGTGGGAACTCGGCAAGGCGTTCGACCAGTCGGCGCCGATCGGCCCGCTCGTGCCTGCATCGAAGATCGGTCATCCGACCGAAGGCGCCGTGTGGGTGCAGGTCGACGGCGAAGACCGCCAGCGGAGCGACATCGCCAAGCTGATCTGGTCGGTGCCCGAGATCGTCGCGAATCTCTCGACCTACTTCGAACTGCAACCGGGCGACCTGATCTTCACCGGCACGCCCGAAGGCGTGGCCGGCGTCCAGCGGGGCAACACGATGCTCGGCGGCATCGACGGCCTCGGCGAACTGAGCGTGCGGGTAGTGTGAAGATGGCCGCGCTCAAGCTCCATGGCTTTTTCAACAGCTCGGCCTCGTATCGGGTGCGCATCGCGCTCGGATTGAAAGGGCTCCCCTGGGAACACGTCGGCGTGAACATTCGCACTGGCGTGCAGAACGGCGCCGGCTACAAGGCGCTGAACCCGGCCGGTCTCGTGCCGACGCTGGAAGACGGGTCCGCTCGCATTACCCAGTCGCTTGCGATCATCGATTATCTGGAGCGCCTTCAGCCCGCGCCACGGCTCGTGCCCGAAGGCGGCACCGAGCGCAACCGGGTGCTCGAGATCGCCTCGCTGATCGCCTGCGACATTCACCCGTTGAACAACCTGCGCGTGCTCAAGACCTTGACGGGCTCGCTCGGCGTGAGCGACGCGCAGAAAAACGACTGGTACCTGAACTGGATCACGCAGGGTTTCGATGCGCTCGAAGCATGGCTCTCCGATGAAGGCGATTTCTGTGTGGGCGACGCGCCCACGCTCGCCGACTGCTGTCTGGTTCCGCAGGTCGCCAACGCGCAGCGCATGAAGGTGGATCTGTCCGCGTACCCGCGCATCCTGCGCATCAACGATCAATGTCTGCGGCTGGCGGCGTTTGCCGATGCCGCGCCCAACCGCCAGCCCGACTTCGTCGCCGGCTGAATCGAGGAGCATTCGATGTCCGATATCCAGACCCAGCGCGAGGCCTTCTACGGCCGCGCCGATAAAGAGCGCCTCGCCCCGCTGTGGACGCGCCTGAAGTCGCTCGTGCCCGAGGCGCCGGTGCCCGCCTGCGTCGCGCACCAGTGGCGTTACGAAGACGTGCGGCCTTATGTGCTCGAATCCGCTGAACACATCTCGGCGAAGGAAGCCGAGCGCCGCGTGCTGATTCTCGAGAACCCGGGGCTGCACGGCAGCTCGCAGATCACCAATTCGCTGTACGCCGGGCTGCAGTTGATCATGCCGGGCGAAGTCGCGCCCGCGCATCGCCACACGCAAAGCGCGCTGCGCTTCATCATCGAAGGCAGCGGTGCTTATACGGCGGTCGACGGCGAGAAGACGCTGATGGAACCCGGCGACTTCGTGATCACGCCGTCGTGGACGTTCCATCACCACGGCAATGAAACGGATCGCCCGATGGTGTGGCTCGACGGTCTCGACATCCCGCTCGTCGCACTCTTCAACAGCACGTTCCGGGAAGATCATCCCGACGATGAGGCGCCGGTGACGCGACCTGCCGGCGATGCGCTCGCCCGCTATGGCAGCGGCCTGCTGCCGGTGGGTTACAAGGCGACTTCGCTCAACTCGCCGGTGTTCAACTACCCGTACGCGCGAACCCGCGAAGCGTTGCACGCGCTCACGCGCGCCGGAGCGCCGGACCCGCACGCCGGCTACCTGATGCGCTACGTCAACCCGGTCGACGGCGGCTGGGCGATGCCGACGATGGCCACCACGATCCGCTTGTTGCCCAGGGGATTCACCACGCAAGCTTACCGGTCGAGCGACAGTGCCGTGTTCGTCGTGGTCGAAGGGCGCGGCCGCCTGCAGTTGGGCGACGAGCGCTTTGAACTTGCACCGCATGACGTCGTGGTCGTCCCGGGATGGATGAGCTACACGCTGGAGGCGCGTGAAGATCTGGTGCTGTTCAACTATTCGGACCGGGTCGCGCAGGAAAAACTCGGCTTCTTCCGCGAACAGCGCCTCTGATCGACGAACCGTCCACATAACTATTCAGGAGACGAGTCATGAGCACACAGCGGACGATCGACGTTCAGGGTTTCATCAACGCACACAGGCTGTCGGCGATGCAGGTCATCACGCTGCTGCTGTGCTTTTTCATCGTCGCGGTCGATGGATTCGATACCGCGGCGATCGGCTTCATCGCGCCGGCCATTCGAGCCGAGTGGGGACTCACGGCCGCGCATCTCGCGCCGGTGTTCGGTGCGGGGCTGGCGGGTTTGATGGCGGGGGCGTTTCTGTTCGGGCCGCTGGCGGACCGTTTCGGACGCAAGACCATCCTGATGGCGTGCGTGGGCTTTTTCGGGCTGGCCTGTCTGGCATCGGCGTATTCGACTTCACTCGGCATGCTCGTCGTGCTGCGCTTTCTGACGGGTCTTGGCCTCGGCGGGGCAATGCCGAATTCGGTTACGCTGAGTTCGGAGTACGCGCCGGAAAAACATCGCTCGGTGCTCGTGACGACGATGTTCTGCGGCTTCACGCTCGGCTCGGCGCTTGGCGGCGTGGTCGCGGCGCATATTGTCGCGAGCTTTGGCTGGCGCGCCGTGCTGGTGATCGGCGGGGTCATGCCGCTGGTGCTGTTGCCGGTGCTGGCCATGACTTTGCCGGAATCGGTGCGCTACCTGGTCATGAAAGGCCGCAAGCCCGAGCAAGTACGGCGCACACTGCAACGGATCGCGCCGTCGGAAGACTTGTCGGCGAGCGAGTTCGCCATTCCCGAGAAAGCATTGCGGGGCTTCCCGGTCAAGCATCTGTTCGACCGCAACCTGCGTCGTGGCACGCTGTTTCTCTGGCTCGCGTTTTTCATGAGTCTGCTCGTGATTTACCTGCTGTCGAGCTGGCTGCCGACGCTGATCTCCAGCACCGGCATGACGCTGAAAAAGGCGTCGCTCGTCACCGCGATGTTCCAGGTGGGCGGCACGGTCGGTGCGATTGCGCTCGGGCAATTGATGGACCGCTTCAATCCACAACGCGTGTTGGGCGTAACCTACGCGTTGGCGGCGGTACTCACCGCGCTGATCGGCAGCAGTACGGGAAGTACGCCGGTCCTGGTGCTGGCCGTGTTTGGCGCGGGCTTCTGCATTTCCGGAGCGCAGGTGGGCGCCAATGCACTGGCGGCAGGGTTTTATCCGACTGCGACGCGTGCCACGGGCGTGAGCTGGGCGTCGGGTGTGGGTCGCATCGGATCGGTGCTCGGCTCGATGACCGGGGGGTGGATGCTCGCGCTCGACTGGAGTCTGCCGATGGTGTTTGCTGTCGTGGGTGCGCCGGCGGTGATTGCTGCGCTCAGCATGCTTTCGATGGGGCGGGTTGAGCGGGTTCAGGTGGTGGCTGCGCATTGAGGAGGGCAGTTGTCGCGCCAGCGATCACAACCGCCGCCCGTGCGTCGTGTACGTCGATAACCGGATATCAAACCAGGATGCCATGACATGAACTCGAACCGGGATCTGGTCAGCCACTCCGCCGTCGAACTGCGCCGGATGATCGGTGCCAGGGAGATATCGCCGCTGGAACTGCTCGATGCGTGCATCGAGCGCATCGAAGCGATCAACCCGGCGGTGAACGCGGTGACCGCCACCTGCTACGAGCAGGCGCGCGAAGCCGCGAAGGCCGCCGAGCGTGCGGTAATGCACGGCGAACCGCTCGGCCTCTTGCACGGCCTGCCGCTCGGCGTGAAGGATCTCGAAGACACGGCCGGCCTCCTGACGACATACGGCTCGCCGATGTCGCGCGGCAACGTGCCCTCGCGCGATGTCGCGATGGTCGCACGGCTGCGCGCGGCCGGCGCGATCCTGGTCGCGAAGACCAATGTCCCCGAACTCGGCGCGGGCGCGAACACGCGCAACGTCGTATGGGGCGCCACGGGCAATCCGTTCAACCCGGAACTGAACGCGGGCGGCTCGTCGGGCGGATCGGCGGCGGCGCTCGCGTGCGACATGCTGCCGGTCTGCACCGGGTCGGACACCGGCGGGTCGCTGCGCATTCCCGCGTCGAAATGCGGCGTGGTCGGCTTTCGTCCGTCGGCGGGGCTGGTGCCCCATTCGCGGCGGCTGCTCGGCTGGTCACCGCTCTCGGTCCTCGGTCCGATGGGACGCACGGTCGCCGAAAGCGCACTGCAACTGGCCGCGACCGCGGGTTTTTCAAACGCTGACCCGCTCAGTTATGAAGTCGATCCCGTTTCGTTTGCGATGCCCGCGCCGCACGATCTCGCGTCGCTGCGCGTGGGGTTTACCGAAGACTTCGGCAGTTGCGATGTCGATGACGCGATCCGCGCCACGTTCCGCTCGCGCATCGCCGCAATCGCGCCGATGGTCCACTCGTGCGAGGAAGTGGCCTTCGATCTCGGCGAGGTGCATCGCTGCTTCGACGTGATTCGTGCGGAGAGCTTCGTCGCGGGCCTGCGCGACGCGTACGAGCGCGACCCGAGCCTGCTCGGACCCAACACACGCGCCAACTACGAGATGGGCGCGACGATGTCGCTCGCCGACAGCGCCTGGGCGCAAGCGGAACAGACGCGCATCTTCCAGCGCTTCCAGGCCGCCTTCGAACGCTTCGACGTGATTCTCTCGCCGACCACGCCGGTGTCGCCGTTTCCGTGGCGGGAACTGTATGCGGCGCAGATCAACGGCCGCGCGCAGGAGAACTACTACCGGTGGCTCGCGCTCACCTACGTCGTCACGCTGACGACGCATCCCGCGCTGTCGCTGCCGTGCGGCGTCGATGATGCGGGCATGCCGTTCGGCTTGCAGATCGTCGGGCCGTTTCATGGCGACGGCAAGACACTCGCGGTCGCACACGCGTTCGAGCAGGCGTTCGATGGCGTGCCGGCGTTGCGTCGACCGCGTCCCGATCTGTCGAAACTTACGCAGCCGACACCGTCGCTGAAGTCGATCGTCACCGCGCCGCCCATTTTCGACTCCACCAGCGCAAGTCACGCCGGACCTTCGGCGGTTTGAATCCTGTTTAGCGAAATCCGGCGCCCTTGGACCAACGCGTGGATGAGCCAGGAGGAGCGTGCCGCTCGCGCAGGTTGCCTGGCTACGCGGCTAGGCTACACTTTATTCAACGATCTGCCGTAAGCTGTCGGGGCGGGGCCGCGCTTCGCGGGCCTGACGAATCATCGGCACAATGCTTGCCGCGTGATCGGTGCACACGATTCGTTGCACCGGCAACGAAGCAACCGCAGTCAGACGCAGCCTTGAAAGCAGCCGGTGGCATTCCGGGCAACGCGTGTCGCATCCTGTTCGACCTTTCCGTCCGCAATACATACGCAGTGATTGGAGGCTTCGAGATGAACAGAAAAAATAACGCGGCCATCTGGATCCTGATTGCGATGGTGGTGGGCATCGGGATCGGCTACATGATCTACACGAGCTTCCCGGACAAGAAGGCTGCCACCGAGATCGCCGGCTACATCTCGCTGGTGTCGGACGTGTTCCTGCGGCTCATCAAGATGGTGATCGGCCCGCTCGTCTTCTCGACGCTGGTGGTCGGCATTGCGCACATGGGCGACGCGGCCTCGGTCGGGCGCGTGTTCGCGAAGGCGCTGGGCTGGTTCGTCACCGCGTCGCTGGTCTCGCTGCTCCTCGGCCTGTTGATGTCCAACCTGCTCAAGCCCGGCGAGAATCTCGGACTGCCGCTGCCCGACATCGGCGCGTCGGTCAACCTGGCGACTTCCAAGTTCACGCTCAAGGACTTCGTCGGGCATATGGTCCCCCGGTCCTTCGCCGAAGCGATGACCAACAACGAGGTCCTGCAGATCGTCGTGTTCTCGATGTTCTTCGGCGTCGCGCTCGCCGCACTGGGCGAGAAGGGCAAGGTCCTCGTGGCCGCGATCGACCAGCTCTCGCACGTCATGCTCAAGATCACCGGTTACGTGATGAAGCTTGCCCCGCTCGCGGTGCTGTCGGCGATGGCGGCGACGGTGGCGGTCAACGGGCTGACGATCCTGCTGAAGTTCGCGGTCTTCATGGGTGACTTCTACCTCAGCCTGTTCCTGTTGTGGGGGTTGCTCACGGCGGCCGGCCTGCTGTTCCTCGGGCCACGCGTGTTCAAGCTGCTCGCGCTGATCAAGGAGGCATTCATGCTTTCGTTCGCGACCGCGAGTTCCGAGGCCGCGTATCCGAAGATCCTCGACGCGCTCGACCATTTCGGCGTGAAGCGCAAGATTTCCAGCTTCGTGATGCCGATGGGGTACTCGTTCAACCTCGACGGCTCGATGATGTACTGCACGTTCGCGTCGCTGTTCATCGCCCAGGCGTACAACATGCACCTCTCGCTGGGCACGCAGTTGACGATGCTGCTGGTCCTGATGTTGACGTCCAAGGGGATGGCTGGCGTGCCGCGCGCGTCGCTGGTGGTGATCGCCGCCACGCTCAATCAGTTCGGCATCCCCGAAGCCGGGTTGCTGCTGATCCTCGGCGTGGATACCTTCCTCGACATGGGCCGTTCGGCCACCAACGCGGTGGGTAATTCGATCGCGAGCGCGGTGGTCGCCAAGTGGGAAGGGGAACTGCTGTCGGAAGCCGACGCCGAGGCCAACGCGGCGCGCCTCGACGCCGAACTCGAAGCGACCCTCGCCCATCCGGTGGAAACCTGACGGGGGCCGAGCCATGAAGACGCAGCGATTGTGGTCGATGCTCGCCATCGCAGGGCTGCTGATTGCCGCTGCCGCAGCGCGGGCGGAGGATGCACAGCCGTCGCGCCCGGTTTCCGACGCCCTCGCGCCGGCCGCGCTGACCGGCACGCTGGCCAAGGTGCGCAATGCGGGCACCATCGTGCTGGGCTACCGCGAGTCCTCGGTGCCGTTTTCCTATCTGAACGCGCGCAACGAGCCGATCGGCTATTCGATCGAGCTGTGCAAGTCGCTGGTGTCGGCGATCGGGGACGCGGTCAACCGCACCCTGACCATCCGCTGGCTGCCTGTCACGCCCGACAACCGCATTGACGCGGTGGCGAGCGGCCAGGTCGACCTGGAATGCGGCTCGACGACCAGCAACCTGGAGCGCCAGAAACGCGTGGCCTTCTCGCCGATCATTTTCGTGGCCGGCACCAAGGTGATGGTGAAGAAAGGCTCGCCGATCGGCTCGTTCCGCGACCTCGCGGGCAGGAAGGTCGCGGTGACGGCCGGCACCACGAACGAGAAGACGCTGCGCGACCTGGACCGGAAGTTCAAGCTCGGGATTCAGTTGCAGGTGGTGCCGGAGCATGCGCAGGGCTTCGCGCAGGTCGCCGACGGTCAGGCCGACGCGTTCGCCACCGACGACGTGCTGCTGTATGGCCTGATCGCGGAGCATGCCGGCGCAGGGAGCGGGTATCGCGTGGTGGGCGATTACCTCTCCTATGATCCGTACGGCATCATGTTCCGCAAGGACGATCCCCAACTCGCGCAGGTGGTGAAGGATACGTTCCAGGAGCTTGCGGCGGACGGGGAAATCGACCGCCAGTACAAGCGCTGGTTCTTGCGCCGCCTGCCGTCGGGCACCAGCCTCAATCTGCCGATGAGTGCGCAACTCGAAACCATCATTCAGACGTTGGCCGGTGGCGAGGCACAGTGAGCGCCGCGCGGCACGCCGGTGTCAAGGAGAGGCAGCGCGATCCCGAGGAGGAACGCCAGGTGCGGGTCAGCTTCACGAAAGGCGGCCGACCGCTGCGTGAACGAGGCCTGAAGATGGACTTGGTCGAGGCGACCGGCGTGGCGCCGGACGATTTCGCGAAAGTGCAGAAGGCGATCGTGACGCTGCGCAACAATCTCATCGCGTCAGTGTTCTGAGCAACGGGGGGGGCCACCGTCGTCCCTTTCACTAACGTAACTCGACGCAACGCGCCGGCGACCGCTCGGGCCGTCGGCTCAACGGGATGATGTTCGTGGGAGCACATCCGGCGGCACACTGGCACGCCCAATACGTTTCCGTGCCGATCACATGCTTTGTCAGGACGCATTCGTCGGCGCAGTCGTCGCTCTGGCATCCGAAAGTCGCACCCGCAGCGTTGGCCGGATCGAGTACGCACCACACATTGCATAGGCCAAAACGCGGGGAGCGCAGCATGGCCTTGATCTCCGGCGGATACTCCGAACGCTCCAGCGCGCGCACGACCGTCTCACCGTCCCGCTCGGAAACGGTGAGGAGCTTGCCGACCACCTTGATCATCCGCAAACCCTCCGAAAATGCCCGTGCATCGGTGAGGCTATGTCCCGGCACACGCCTGCGCAGGCTTTCCCTTAATTCGTAAACCTAGATGGCGATCACGGCAGGTTCCAATCGCTTCCGTCAATGATGCGGATAGCCCTTTGCTATCCCGTCGCCATCAGCCGGCGCTGCGGCGCAATAGCACCGACCTATCAACGGCATTGCACGAAACTAATTCTGTTGATTGCCTCTCGCGCATATATTTCACTTGGAGTATGACCGCCAACGCGTGTGATGCTCGCTCCAGTTCACATCCCGATCGCCTGTCAAACCGGGACAATCGCGCGGCCGTGAGCGATGCCCTGCAACCAATCTGCCGTGTTACACCGGAGGGCGTAAGATCGTCGCTGCGCCGATAAGAACTGGCGCACCGTTGGAACGATCGTGCATTCGTCCTCTCAAGGAGACAACGCATGTCAAACGATGCAAAGTGCCCGTTCAACCATTCCGCCGGCGGCGGTACGACGAATCGCGACTGGTGGCCGAAGCAGTTGCGAATCGACCTGCTCAGCCAGCACTCCAGCAAGTCCAATCCGATGGACCCCGGCTTCAATTACGCGGAGGCGTTCAATAGCATCGACTTTGCCGCACTGAAGAAGGACCTCGGCGAGGTAATGACCAACTCGCAGGAATGGTGGCCCGCGGACTTCGGCCACTATGGCCCGCTCTTCATCCGCATGGCCTGGCACAGTGCCGGCACGTACCGCATCGGCGACGGCCGCGGCGGCGCCGGGCGCGGCCAGCAGCGTTTCGCGCCGCTCAACAGCTGGCCGGATAACGTGAGCCTCGACAAGGCCCGGCGCCTTCTCTGGCCGGTCAAGCAGAAGTACGGCCAGAGCATTTCCTGGGCCGACCTGTTGATCCTCACCGGAAACGTCGCGCTCGAAACCATGGGCTTCAAGACCTTCGGCTTCGGCGCCGGCCGCGAGGACACGTGGGAGCCGGATCTGGACGTCTACTGGGGCAACGAGAAAACGTGGCTGGGCGGCGACGTCCGCTACGGCAAGGGCAGCGCCGGCAACGACGATGACCAGGGCGTGATCGTCGCCGACCAGGAGAAGCACGGCGAAGAACAAAGCCGTACCGACGGCGGGCGCAACCTGGAAAGGCCGCTGGGCGCCGTGCAGATGGGGCTCATTTACGTCAACCCGGAAGGGCCGGACGGCAATCCGGACCCGGTCGCGGCGGCCCATGACATCCGCGAGACTTTCGCGCGCATGGCCATGAACGACGAGGAAACCGTCGCGTTGATCGCCGGTGGCCACGCGTTCGGCAAGACGCATGGCGCCGGTCCGTCCGACAACGTGGGCCCCGAACCCGAGTCCGCCGACCTCGAGAACATGGGGCTCGGCTGGAAAAACAGCTTCGGCACCGGCAAGGGCGCCGATACGATCACGAGCGGCCTGGAGGTCACCTGGAGCGCCACGCCGACGAAGTGGGGCGTGGGCTTCTTCGAGAACCTGTTCGGCTACGAATGGGAACTGACGAAGAGCCCCGCAGGCGCGAATCAATGGGTCGCCAAGGATTCCGCTGAAACGATCCCGCATGCTCACGATGCCTCGAAGAAGCTGCGGCCGACCATGCTCACCACCGACCTTTCGCTTCGCCTCGACCCGGAATACGAGAAGATCTCGCGGCGCTTCTGGGAAAATCCCGACCAGTTCGCCGACGCCTTCGGCCGCGCCTGGTTCAAGCTGACGCACCGCGACATGGGGCCGCGCGCCCGCTATCTCGGCCCGGAAGTCCCCGCCGAGGAATTGCTCTGGCAGGACCCGATTCCGGCGCTCGATCATCCGCTGGTCGATGACGGGGACGTCGCCGCGCTCAAGCAAAAGGTCCTGGCGTCGGGGCTGTCGATTTCCGAACTCGTATCGACTGCCTGGGCGTCGGCGTCGACGTTCCGCGGCTCGGACAAGCGCGGCGGCGCCAACGGCGCGCGCATCCGGCTGACGCCGCAAAAGGACTGGGCGGCCAACGAGCCCGAGCAACTCGCGAAGGTGCTGAAGGTACTGGAAGGCATCCAGGGCGAATTCAACGGTGCACAGTCCGGCGGCAAGAAGGTTTCGCTCGCCGACCTGATCGTGCTCGCCGGCGGTGCGGCCATCGAGCAGGCGGCGGAGAAGGCCGGCAGCAAGGTGACGGTGCCTTTCTCGCCAGGCCGCATGGACGCCTCGCAGGACCAGACCGACGTGCAATCGGTCGCGATGCTGGAACCGCTCGCCGATGGCTTCCGCAACTTCCTGAAGGACAAGTTCCCGGTTTCGGCCGAGACCTTGCTGGTGGACAAGGCGCAGTTGCTGACGCTGACTGTCCCCGAGATGACGGTGCTCATCGGCGGCTTGCGCGCCCTGAACGTGCATGCCGGGCAAAATGCGCACGGGGTCTTCACCGACCGGCCGGAAACGCTCACCAACGACTTCTTCCGCAACCTGCTCGACATGGGTACGGAATGGCAGTCGGTGTCATCGGCGCGGGATTTGTTCGAGGGACGCGACCGCAAGACGGGCGAGAAAAAGTGGGCTGGCACCCGCGTCGATTTGATCTTCGGTTCGCATGCTCAGTTGCGGGCGTTGTCCGAAGTCTATGCAAGCGAGGACGCGCAGGAGAAGTTCGTCCGTGACTTCGTCGCAGCCTGGGTCAAGGTGATGAACCTGGACCGGTTCGATCTGGCCTGAGTGAGTCGTAGTAGTCGCAAGGCGCCGTCAGGGCTCACGCTCTGACGGCGCTTTTTCTTGCCGCGGACGCGGCCACGTTTCGCGCGCGGCCGGCGAATCTGGCTAGCCCGCCAGCTTCACCGCAAGTTGCGCGACATGCTGCCCTTGGAAGCGCGCGATTTCCAGTTCGTTTTGTGAGGGTTGACGCTTGCCGTCAGCGCCTGCGAGCGTGGTTGCGCCGTAGGGTGTGCCGCCGGTGATTTCGTTCATGTTCGTCAGTCCCGCACACGAATACGGCACGCCCACGATCACCATGCCCTGATGCAGCAAGGTGCTGTGAAACGACGTAATGGTGGTCTCCTGGCCGCCGTGCTGCGTGCCCGTCGACGCAAAGACGCTGCCGATCTTGCCCACGAGCGCGCCCTTCATCCACAGGCCGCCGGTCTGGTCGAGGAAGCTCCGCATCTGGCCGGCCATGTTGCCAAAGCGCGTCGGCGTGCCGAAGATGATGGCGTCGTAGTTGGCCAACTCGTCGGGGGTCGCCACCGGAGCTTGCTGGTCCAGCTTGACGCCATAGGCCGCCGCCTGCTCGGCAGGAATGGTTTCGGCGACCCGCTTGATCGTCACGTCCGCACCCGCGACCGATCGCGCGCCTTCGGCCACGGCACTGGCCATCGTTTCGATGTGGCCATACATGGAGTAGTAGAGAACGAGAATTTTCGCCATGATGTTTCCTCGGTTTAAGTGAATCGAAGAAGTGGGCGCGACTTGGGATGAGATTACTGTCACAACCGACGGCAATGAGGCGTTGCTCGTGACGACAGCGGTGCGTCAGGCTGTGCCGCCACGGAGTTCGGCGGCGCGCGACGACAACAATAGCACTGCCGCCTCAACGATGTCGCCAAGCGAAGAATCGCGCGCTCGTCGCTACCTGATGTACCGCTCGAGCCCCTCGAAGAGGGCGTCGAACGTGACACGGCAACGAGGACTCGTGCGGAGGTCTTCATGCATCGTCACCCAGGTATCGAGCTGCAGCGAGAACTCGGCCGGTAACACACGCGTCAGCGAGTCGTCGCGTTCGGCCAGAGCGGCCTGGCAGAAGCCGATGCCCGCACCGCTGCGGATCAGCGCAAGCTGCGCGAGGTCGCTGTCGGTGCATATCGAGAACGCTTGGCGGTTGAATCCCTGCAAGGAGCGGCTCGCCGCGCGGACAAAGGCGCTCGGCTGGTCGTATCCGATCAGGGAATGCCCGGCCAGCTCGCTCGCCCGGCGCGGCGTCCCTTGCCGAGCCAGGTAGTCGTTGCGCGCATGCAGGCCGACTTCGATGCCGCCGACGCGCCGCGCAACCAGTTGCTCTTGCCCGGGCCGCATCATGCGCACTGCGATATCGGCTTCCCGCCGCAACAGGTCCTGTATGCGGTTGCTCAATACCAGTTCGACCTTCAGTTCGGGGTGATCCCGTCGCAATTGCCCGATGATGGGCGGCAGCACTTCGACGCCAACCACCTCGCTCGCCGACACACGCACCGCGCCGCGCACGCCTTCGCCGTGGGCCGTGGCTGCGCGTTCGAGCGACGCCGCGGTGCTCTCCATCGTCTCGGCGTAGGTCCGCAGACCCAGCGCTGCCTCGGTAGGGTTCAGGCCGACTTGCGAGCGAGTGAACAATGCGACGCCCAGGGCCTGCTCCAGCGCAGCGATATGCCGTCCCACTGTCGGCTGGGTGATGCCCAGAGCCCGAGCGGCGCCGGACAGCGAGCCTTCCTTGAGGACGCTGAGAAAGGAGCGGTAGAGTTCCCAACCGATATTCGAAGCCATACATCAATGTATAGCCGATCAACGAGATTCGGCAATTCCCGTTTAACCGAAGTCGCCCCAGAATGCAGCCATCGACGATCCTTCCTGGAGACAATCATGGCAGTCAACAACACGGTTATGGTCCTCGGCGCTACCGGCGGCATTGGTGGCGAGGTGGCGCGCCAGTTGCGCGACGCGGGGTGGAGCGTGCGGGCGCTAAAGCGTGGCGACGCGCAAGCCGTCGAGCGCAAGGACGGCATCCAGTGGCTGCGAGGCGACGCGCTCCACCGGGAGGACGTGATGAACGCGGCAGCCGGCTGCTCGGTCATCGTCCATGCGGTCAACCCGTCCGGATATCGCCGATGGTCGGAGCTGGTGCTGCCGATGCTCGACAACACCATTGCCGCGGCTACGGCTCAGGGTGCGACCATTGTATTGCCCGGCACTGTCTACAACTACGGCTCCGATGCGTTCCCGGTACTGACAGAAGACGCACCGCAACGCCCGGCGACGCGCAAGGGTGCCATTCGCGTCGAACTGGAGCAGCGGTTGAAGCAGGCCAGCCGCAAAGGGGCTCGTGTGCTGATCGTGCGGGCGGGCGACTTCTTCGGGCCGGCCGCAGGCAACAACTGGTTCTCGCAAGGTCTCGTCAAGCCGGGTCTGCCGGTTAGGACCATCCGCTATCCGGGGCGGCGCGGCGTCGGGCATCAATGGTCGTACCTGCCGGACGTCGGACGCACGATAGTTGAACTGCTCGCGCGCCGCGACACGCTGGATGCGTTCGCCCGTTTCCATATGGCGGGCCACTGGGATGCGGACGGTTCGCAGATGAACGATGCGATCCGTCGCGTGGTCGCGCGCCGAACCGGGACCGCGCCGCGTGTCGCGGCATTTCCCTGGTGGCTGCTCACGTTGGCCTCACCGTTCGTCGCAACGTTCCGAGAAATGGGCGAGATGCGCTATCTGTGGAAAACACCGGTGCGCATGGACAACGCGCGGTTGGTCGCTGTACTGGGCCGCGAACCCCATACGCCGCTCGACCACGCCGTCGAGGCGACACTGGACGGAATGGGGAATCTGGAATCGGTCGAACGGGCGAGCATCGAGGCAGTACGATAGTTGGTCGGAATGAGGTTGCGGGTTTGGTCGTCGGCAGCCGAGTCGAGGTGTGATTAGTGCTTGCCCCGTTTGATGCGCTCGGGTTTCTGTGGAACTTGAATTCGACTCGGTTTGAGGCAGAATCGACATCAGCGGCAAGCGCGTCAATTTGCTGGTTTTCATCAGTGCCCGTAGCAATCCGATGCTGCATGACTGAGGAGACGCAAGATGAAATCGAATCTCGGCCGGCGGGCTCTCATAGCGGCAGCACTCGCGGGTCTCGCCACGGGCGCCATCAATGCCGCTCACGCGGAAAAAAAGGTGCAGTGCTATGGAATCGCCAAGGCCGGCCAGAACGATTGCGCGAGCAAGACCGGCGTGCACGGCTGCGCGGGCGAGGCCAAGGTCGACAACGACAAAGGCGATTTCAAGAACGTGCCGGAAGGTACTTGCAAGGAAATGGGCGGCACGGTGGGCACCTGACACGCGGCAGGCGGACGAGCCGTGACATTTTCAGGCAGGATTTCAGATGAAGCTCGCTGAACCCGGCGCTTGCGCGCCGCCGGGCGTAGGGATCGGAATGCGGCATGCGCATTACGCGGACTTTCTGAACGCGACACCCGCGGTCGACTGGGTCGAAGTCCATAGCGAAAACTACTTCGGCGATGGCGGTTACGACTTGCACGTCCTCGAAACCGTGCGTCGCGATCTGCCGGTCAGTTTGCACGGCGTCGGGATGGGCCTCGGGTCGGCGAGGCCGCTCGACGCCGTCCACCTTGCCAGACTCAAGCGGCTGGTGGAGCGCATCGAGCCCGCGGTGGTCTCCGAGCATCTCTGCTGGAGCGCAACGTCCGCCGGCTATCTGAACGACTTGCTGCCGATGCCACTAACCGACATCGCACTCGATCACCTGTGTTCGCGGGTCGGCGAGACGCAGGATGCTCTCGGGCGGCCTGTGCTGCTTGAGAACGTCTCGACCTATATACGCTTTCGCGACGACCAGTATGGAGAGACCGCCTTTCTCGCCGAGCTTGCGCGTCGCAGCGGCTGCGGCGTGCTGCTCGACGTCAATAACCTGTACGTGAACCAGTGCAATCACGGCGAAGACGCGATTGCCGCGATGAATGCGCTGACTTCCGCCGTGGTCGGGGAGATTCATCTAGCCGGACATCGGGTGACGGACATCGCTGTTATTGACGATCACGGTTCGTGCGTCGCACCCGTCGTTTGGGCACTTTATGAATGCGCGCTCGATCGTTTCGGGAACAAGCCGACGCTGATCGAATGGGACACCGATGTGCCGCCGCTGGCGGTTCTTCTTGAAGAGGCGCACATGGCTCGCCGGCGTCGGATGGACCCCGGTGCAACGGCGTTCCGGAGTAACGGTGTCGAGTGCCAACCATGACTTCTGAACTCGAATCCTGTCAGCGAACGTTTGACCTCGCACTTCGCGACGCGAAGCTGGAACCAGCGCTGGCGGAACGCCTGAGCACCCCGGAAAGCGATGCCGTCCGACGTATCGGGCTGTACCGAGGCAACTTGCGCGCCCGCTGGCGCGCGGCGCTGGCGAACGCTTATCCGGTGCTGTCAGCCCTGGTTGGCGATGCATACTTCGACACGCTGGCGCACGCCTACGCTCGTGAACATCCGTCGCAAAGCGGCGATCTCAACGGCTTCGGTGCGAGCATGCCGGGTTTCATCGAAGCCTGCGAACCGGACTCGCAATACCGATACTTCGCTGACGTTGCGCGCCTCGAATGGTCGCTGCACGTGGCGTACTTTGCCGCGGACGTCATCCCGTTCACCCCGCAGCAGTGGCGTGATATCGGAAGCGCCGCCTTGCTGAACGCACCCCTGATCGTCCATCCGGCTTGCGCGGCGATCGCCTCGCAGTATGCGATCACCGATATCTGGCAGGCTCATCAGTCGGGAGGCGGTTTCCCGGAGTGTGTGGACATACCGGCGTGGACGCTCGTCGTGCGTCCGCTCTGGAAGCCCACGATAGTCGCTCACTCGGCGTCCGCGCATGCGGCGTTCGTTTCGCTGCAGCAAGGGCAAACGCTTGACGAGGCGCTCGATGCGGCATGCGAGATCGATCCAGGCTTCGACATCGCGGCGCAGTTGCAGACGTGGATAGCCACGTCCGCGATCATCGGCGCGGCCATTTAGGTTTTCCGTGAATTCCGGTCCGGGCTTATTACAGCGATCGTTCGATCGCCTGCCCGAGCAGTTCCAGCCCCAGGTCGATCTCATCCTCGTGGACGGTCAATGGTGGGGCGATCCGGAAGACACCGCCCATGCCGGGCAACTGCACGATGTTCATGCTGAGTCCCAGGTTCATGCACTCGCGGGTGATCTTCGCGCCGAGTCCATCCGCGGGTTCCTTCGTGCGGCGGTCCTTGACGATCTCCATGCCCAAAAGTAGCCCTCGGCCGCGAATGTCGCCGATGCACTCATAGCGTTCCATCAGATCAAAAAGGCCGCGCTTGAGCCGCTCGCCCATCAGGTTCGCACGCGCGACCAGCCCCTCGCGCTCGACCACGTCCAGCACTCGCAGACCGATGGCGGCGGGAAGCGGATCGGACACATGGGTCGTATAGAACAGGTAGCCCAATTCGTGTGCGCGCTCCTCGATCTGTGCGGAGGTGACAACGGCCGCGAGCGGCAGGCCGGCGCCCAGCGTCTTCGACAAGGTGAGAATGTCGGGCGTGACGCCGTCGTGCTGAAAGGCGAACATCGTGCCGGTGCGACCGATGCCGGTTTGCGCTTCATCGAGGATCAGCAGCATGCCGCGCGCCTCGCACTTGCGCTTCAGCGCGGCCATGTAGCCTGCCGGCAGTTCGATGATCCCGCCGGAGCTGAGGATCGGCTCGGCGATGAACGCGGCAAGATTGCCACTGGACTGACGATCGATGAGATCGAAGGCGTAGTCCAGTTCCGCCAGATAATCGTATGCACCGTTGCGCTCGAAACGCGGCCGGTACAGGAACGGCGCGGGAATCGCGAACGAGCCGACGCCTGCCGGACCGACGCCCTTGCGACCCGCGCTGTAGGTGGCGGATGCGGCGGCCCCCGTCATGCCGTGCCAGGACTGGGCAAAGCCAACGATTTCATATTTGCCCGTGACCAGCTTCGCCATCCGAATGGCGGCCTCGTTCGATTCCGCGCCGGTGCTGAGCAACAGAGCCCGGTCGAGTCCTTCGGGCGTGATGTCGGCCAGCCGGGTCGCCAGGTCGACCACCGGCCGCGAAAGCATCCCGCTAAAGAGATGGTCGAGCTTGCCGGCGTATTCGCTGATGACCGACACGATTTCCGGATGGCTATGGCCAAGCACTGCGCTCATCTGCCCCGAGGTGAAATCCAGGATCGCGCGGCCGTCGGCGTCATAGACAAAGCTGCCCTGGGCGCGCTCGATGATCATCGGCTCGAAGGTGGCGCCATAGCGAATGAGGTGCTGCCTGGCATTGCGCCAAAAAGTTGCGTCATCGTTCCGGGACACCGTGGTTCTCCTTGGCGGGTGGCGAGAATAACTTGCAGTCTAGATGGCTCTCTGCTTTGATGGAATCGAATAGTTCTTATGGAAGATCGCTGTTCCCGTCAACGCCTCGCAAACCTGCCAGAGACGTCTCGCATCGGCTTCGTTCCGCGCCTGAGAGGCAACCTTTGCCGGTCCCACCCGTTCGCCGCGAGCCTCGAACAGGCCAAGCGGACCATAGTAGCCGCCGTCGATGACATCGGGCGCGGTCGCAGCATAGAGCGTCGGAAGCGCGCCGTTTGAATCGCTGTTGAACAGCGCACCGATGACGCTCCCCAGGACGGAACGGGCTGCCCGGCTTGCGACCGGATGGCCGTCACGAAACAAGTTGGTATTGGCTACCCCGGGATGCGCGGCAACCGACATCACGCGCGATCGGGACGCGCGCAAGCGCCGATCGAGTTCGAACGCAAACATGAGGTTCGCCAGTTTCGACTGCCGATAAGCGGACATCGGCCCATAGCGACGCGTCGACTGGAGGTCATCGAAGTTGAGCCGACCCTTCTTGTGGGCGATAGAGGCAATCGTTACCACCCGCGGTCGTTCCGAGGAATGATCCGCGGCTGCCTCCATCGCGGGGAGCAGCAGCGCGGTCAGCGCGAAATGCCCGAGCATGTTGGTGCCGAACTGAAGTTCAAAACCGTCGGTTGTTTCAACGCGCCGGGGAGGCGCCATGACGCCAGCGTTGTTGACGAGGATGTCGAGCGGCAGGCGTAACGAAAGCTGTCGGTTGGCAAAAGCGCGCACCGACTCGAGGCTGGCGAGATCAAGCCGTTCAAGCTCCACTCGCGCGCCCGGGACTTCCCTTCGCAGGCGAGCGATTGCGCCCGCGCCGCGCTGCTCGTCGCGGCAGGCCAGAACGACCTCTGCGCCATGCCGAGCCAGGATCGCGGCTGTGTGATAACCGATGCCGCTGTTCGCACCGGTGATGATGACGCGCCGGCCATTCTGTGGCGCGATGTCGTCGAGGCTCCATTGTTTGCTCATGTGATTCGCCATTGCGGGGAGGGCATCAGGCAAAAGCCTGCCTGATGACTTGCCTTCAACGGTGAGAACCGGGAATGAGCGATTGGTTCAACTCAGGCGGAGACGTTCATTACATTCGCTCAGTCTGCGGGGTCACGAACACGGTTGCCAATCGATCACGGAACTCGAAGTAACAGTTCAACACGCCGCGCGGTGCCTCGACTTGCGGATAGTGTCCGACACCGGGCAATTCCGAGACGTCTGAACGTGGCACCAGTTCGCGATAGCGGTGGACCATATGGCTACCGGAGATCGGATCTACCGGGCCGACAATCAGCTTCAGTGGAACGTCCGTCGTCTGGAGAGCACCTACCCATCGTTCGCGATGCTCGATGCGTTCGGGGATGTAGTTGATCAGCTTATGCATGATTCGCTCGCCATGCTGTGCACGCAACAGGTCCCACATCGAATCGAGCGTTTCCAAGTCCGGCGGATACGCTTTCCCGAAAACGGCAGTCATGTTTTGCGAGAGCTTTTTCTTGCTCGTCAGGAACGATACAAGCGGCCCGATCGGCGAGAGCAGGAGCGACTGAATACGCACACGCCGGTGGGTTTCAGGGAAGAGGCCGCCGTTGAGGAGACAGACACTTTCAAGCTTCGGCCTGTCGGAACGTTCGATATCGCGAGCAAGCAGTTCTTGCGCCACTGAGTCGCCGTAGTCATGTGCCAGGATATGGAATTCGGTGACGCCAAGCATCGCCAGGAGCCGGTCGTATATATCGGCCTGGTCGATGATCGAGTACGTGTAATCGCGCGGCTTGTCCGAGTACCCGAAGCCGATCATGTCGAGCGTGAGCAATCTATAGCGCTTGAGCAAATCCGGCCAAACGTGTTGCCAGTCCCACGAGGCCGTGGGAAAGCCGTGGATCAGAAGCAGAACCGGTGCATCCTCCCGCCCCTCCTGACGCCAGAAGATTTTATGGCCGCGGTGGGTAAAGTACTCACCCTTGGCTTTCCATGCGTCTGTACTGTGTGTCATGTCTCGTCGTTCCGAAGGGCAAACGTGATGGCATTACGATAAGTCGCCGGACTACTGCCTTTGGCGCTCATGGATGTCTCACATCTCGCTAAAAGCGAAGCGACGCTATCTGCTTTAATCGGTTTTCATGCGAAGCATGACGACACTGGCCAGTATCAGGAGACCGGAGCAGGCGTAGAGTCCGTAGTCGAGGCTTCCGGTTGAAGTCTTGATGAGACCAATCGCATACGGACAGATGATTCCGGAAACAGCGCCCAGACTTGTAACGATTGCGATGCCGACAGCCGCCGACTCCTTGCGAAGAACCGAAGTGGCGACTGCCCAGAAGACCGGGAACGAAGAGATCACCGCCGCCAGGGACACGGAAATGAGGGCGACAGAGGTCCACAGCATTCCTTCCGTCCAGCTGCAGAGAGAGAGCGCTGCGGCAGAAAGCAGCACGGCGAACGCGAAGTGCCATCGACGTTCCCGCGTCCTGTCGGAGTGGCGGCTGTACCAAATCATCGCCACGACTCCGCACGCATAGGGAATGAGAGAGAGCGTCCCGATTCGTTGCAGGCTGACGCTTCCCGCCCGTTCGATCATCGACGGCATCCAGAAGCTCAGTGCATAAGCGGCGCAGCTCATCGCGAAGTAGAGTGCCGAGAGCCTGTAGACAGCCCTGTCGCGAAACGCTGTACGGTGCGAAGCGGTTTCCGCCGGAACGCCATGGGATTTTTCCGCGAGATCGCGCGCGATTGCCTCTTTCTCCGTGGCGGAGAGCCATCTCGCGCTGGAGGGCAGATCATCCAGCCATAGATACAGCACGATGCCGAAAAGCACAGTGGGCAAGCCTTCCAGCAGGAACATCCATTGCCACCCTCGCAAGCCGTGAACGCCGTCAAGGTTTTGCAGGATGAAGCTTGAAACGGGACCCGAGATCAAGCCCGCCGTGACGGTGGCGGCCATGAAGAACGCAACGATGCGAGCCCGGCGGTCAGCCGGAAACCAGAGAGTCAGGTAAAAGAGGATACCGGGAAAGAAGCCCGCTTCGAACACACCCAGGAAGAACCTCGCCACATAGAATTCGAGCGGGCTCGTTACGAACATCGTGCTCATTGAAACGGCGCCCCAGCACAGCATGATGCGAAGCATCGTTTTACGTGCTCCGACTTTCTTGAGGAGCATGTTGCTGGGCACTTCAAAGAGCACATATCCAACGAAAAACATGCTGGCGCCCAAACCGTATATGGCATCCGAAAAATTGAGGTCGGTTCTCATCTGCAGCTGCGCATAGCCGATGTTGATACGATCGAGGTAGGCCAGCACATAACAGATAAAGAGCAAGGGAACGACTCTTCGAGTCACCTTCTGGTACATCCTTTCGAGATCGGTCGACGAGCGTGTGCTCGGTAGTGCGGCAATGTCTGACATGTGGGTATCCGTCGCCAAAGGGATTGAGTGACCCAAGAGTAATGGTCGCCCTTCATCGCAACTGTAAGAAAATTAGCAATCGCGGGTTTGCCCGGTATGGCTGTCAGTCACTTGGGCGACGCGCTGCGACGGAAAGGTTTTCGATGGCCGAGCGGATCAGTGCCTTCGATCGGGAAGAATGACGAATCCATTCGGTAGCCGAATCGGATGCTGAACGTCGTCTGCAAGGGGAATATCGCCGGGACGTTCGATAGAGAGGGATCTCACCCGCGCAGAGCAAGATATTGGTGAACTGCCTGAATCGCAGCGGCCCCTTCTCCCACGGCAGCGGCCACTCTCTTGACTGAGCCACTCCGCGCATCGCCGGCTGAAAACACGCCGGCCCGGCTGGTCTCGAGATCATGCGGCGGGCGCTCTGCTGTCCACTTGTCGCCCGTACTCGCACCTGTCAGCACAAAGCCATCCTTGTCCAGGGCGACGCAATCGCCAAGCCACCGCGTGTTGGGCTGGGCGCCAAGAAAAAGGAAAATGTGCTGGATGGGCTTGTGTTCGATCTGCCCTTGCCGGTCCCACCGTATCGCTTCCAGTTTCGACTCGCCGCATAACTCGACGATCTGCGTCCTTGTGTGAAGCGTGATGTTGGACGTCGCGTTGATCCGTCTGATCAGGTACGTCGACATGCTCGCACTGAGTCCGTCGCCGCGAATCACGACGTGGACATGACGCGCGAACCGTGCAAGGAATACCGCAGCCTGGCCGGCCGAATTTCCGCCGCCGACCACGACCAACTCCTGGTTGTTGCAGAAGGCGCCCTCCATGAATGTCGCGCTGTAGTAGATCCCGCGACCCTCGAAATCCTCGAGGCGAGGAAGGTCCGGCTTCCGGTATCGCGCGCCGGTGGCGATGACGACGGCGCGCGCGTAAACGCCTTCATCATGATCGAGTCCGATATGAAACGATTCGGCGTTCGTGCAGTCGAGCTTCAGCGCCTCGATGGGCACGCCGACCTCGGCGCCAAACTTGCGACATTGGGACAGGCCGCGGCCAGCGAGCGCCTGCCCCGATATGCCGGTCGGAAAACCAAAGTAATTTTCGATCTTCGAACTGGTGCCCGCCTGGCCCCCGGGTGCCTTGGCATCCAGAACCGCCACCTTCAATCCTTCTGACGCTGCATAAACCGCGGCCGCAAGTCCCGCGGGTCCCGCGCCGACCACGACCAGGTCGAAGCGCTCGCCATTGAGCCTGTCCGGACTCAGGCCGATTGCATCCGCGACGGCCCTGTGGTCAGGTTGCCTCAGCACGATGCCTTGAAACGTGATCACGATAGGAATGTCGGTTTCCACTGCGCCATAGCGTGTGAGGAGTTCCTTTGTCTCGGCGTGCTCGACGATATCGAAGTAGGCCGAGGGTTGAGCATTGCGGCTCAGGAAATGGCGCAGGCGCAGGGTAGGGGCCGAGGACGTACTGCCAATCACGATCAGGCCCACGTGCTGGCCCTGGATGAAAGCGACCCGGCGCAGGATATAGGCGCGCATGATGGTTTCGCTCAAATCCGCTTCGGCGATCACGAGCGCGCGAAGTGATTCCTCGTCGATGACGATGACCTCACATTCGGAAACGGCGCGTGTCGTCGCGGCCGCAGCGCGTCCGGCGAGCGTGCCGACTTCCCCGGTGAACGTGCCGGGGCCATGTGTGCCGAGTACCCGGGTGCCCTGAACGGTCTCTCTGGATGCCTCGATCGTTCCGCTGAGAATGGCAAACATCCCGGTGTGCCGGTCGCCTTCGGAATAGAGGATGTCGTTGGTCTTGAGCTTGCGTCGCTCGCCGTACCTGTCCAATATTGTCAGTTGACTCTCGGCCAGCGCGGGATACACCTGATGGTAGCGACTGCCGCCCGGCGACAACTCGTTGGGATTGACTGAAGAGTCTTTGCTCATGGCGGAATCCATCAAGTCAAGACGCGATCCTTGTCGTGGAACTGCTGCATCCGGCATGCGTATGATATCTCCGGTAGGGCCATGCCGCCGAAGGCGACAACAGGTGTTAAATGACGAAGCCGGGCGCCGTCCTGATCTGGGCGACGCGCACGAGGCGAGGAGGGCGTTCAGTACAAAGTGCGCCATTGCGATGTAAGCTTGTGAACACAGTTTCGTCGGAGCAGGCCGGTTTCTCATGACGATGCGTTTTCGTGACTGAGGAGGCAATCGTGAACGAACATGCTTGTTACGAGGTCGTTCGTGCCTTGCTTGGCTGCTGGCCCGAACCGCTACTGGCGGTTGCGAAACGGGTCGGCATGCCAATTCATGCGCTTGATTCCTACATCGCCGGAGAGGCGGCGCTGGATGAGCATGTCCTGTCGCGATTGATGAAGCTCGTCGGTCTCGAATACGACGCTGGCAAGCTTTTGAGGGATGGGACTCACCCGGTTACGTCGGTCGAACATTACGTGCTCATTGCCGGCAATGAGACGGAGCGAGTCCTTGACGCGTACCGCTTCCTGATCGAACGTGGCCGGGCGACGACCAGCGTGGAGCTGCTGCCTGCCGGTCGAACGCCCGGGCATCGCTGGCGTTACCTGTGGATCACTCGCGTTTCAGAGGTGCCAAGCCTGATCTGCTTTCCGCGCATCGGGCTGGCCGCCAGCCTGCTGGAACGCGGCCAACTGATCGATTTTCGTGGTCGGTATTCGGTTGATCCGATCTTCTACGATGCGGTTGCGTCGTTGCGCGCGCATGTCGAACAACAACCAGGCAGGGTCCTCGTCGCGATGGAAGGCTTTTGCAAGCGATGGCAGAGCGACGTTACGCAAATCGGTGCGGCACTGGCGGATAGCGGCGCGCGATGAAGCGCTGAAACAGCGCGGAAGTCGGCGCGTCGGAGCGATCGCAACCGGCTTCGCGACAGCGCGGGAAAGGTAAAGCGCGCATGCGTGCCATCGTTGCAAACTTGCCGACCTGAACCGCCGTCGCGAGCGCGAAGATCCGGGACGCCTGCCGGATCAGGCGGTCTTTAGTAAGGGCGGCCGGAAGGTGACTTCGCGCGGCCGGGTTCGGCCACGACGCCGCCGGCGGCCCAGACGGCGTCAGTCGGGGATTTCGGGCTCGACCAACCTTGCTAGTTGGACCAGCGACTCCTGCCAGCCGAGGTAGCACATCTCCACCGGAATGACCTCCGGCACGCCCTCCTGCACGATGGTGAGCTCGGTTCCGCAGGACACCTGCCGCAATGAAATGGTGACGTGCATCTGCCCGGGCAGGTTCGGGTCGTCGAATCGGTCGAAGTAACGAATCTTCTCGAACGGCACCAGTTCCACGTATTCGCCGCCGAACGAGTGGCTGTTGCCGGTGTTGAAGTTGCGGAAGGACATCTTGTGCGTTCCGCCGACGCGGGCATCCATGTGGTGGACCTGACAGGTGAATCCGTAGGGAGGAAGCCACTTCGCTATGGCATCCGGTTCGAGGAACGCGCGATAGATGCGTTCGGGAGTCGCGCGCAGGACGCGATGGAGATGGACGGTTCCGGTAGTCATGTGTGCTCGCCTTTTCATTGGAGAAGTTGGACATACTCTCACGACGATTGTGCCGCGCCGGTATCGACTCGGGTTGGGATCAGGAAAAACCCGTAGGCGCCGGGTAATCGGCATCGACCATGATGAAGTCGACGAGCTTGAACCGGCCCGCGATTGTCTGCCGTTGCGGATGGCAAGTCCTCCGTGCGGCGATTACATCCGATGTAATTGGCGCACGAATCGACTGGTCCTACTCTCTGGCTGTCGCGCTACCCATCCGTAGCGCTCATCGCCAAGGAGATATCATGTCCAGCTATCCCGTACATACGATCGAATCCGCCCCCGCGCAATCGAAGCCTGTGCTTCGCCAACTCCAGCAGACGTTCGGCCTGATCCCGAACATCGCGGGTGCGATGGCCGCTTCGCCTGTGCTGATCAATGGCTTCATCGGCCTGTTCGAGCGCGTGCATGCGAGCAGCCTGACCGAGCCGCAGATTCAGACGCTGTTGCTGACCAATGCGGTCACCAACGCGAGCGAGTGGCCGGTTGCATTTCACACCGCACTCGCGCTGAAGGAGCGCGTGCATCCCGCGGATGTCGACGCAATCCGCCAGGGCAGCGAGCCGGCCGAGCCCAAACTGGCCGCGTTGTCGGCGCTCGCGCGCACGCTGATCGAAAAGCGCGGCCGCGTGGGTGTTCAGGAACAGCGGCGCTTCTTCGATGCTGGGTTCAGCGCCGAGCAGATCCTCGAAGTCATTGCAGTGGTCGCGGCGTCGACCATCACGAACTACACCGGCAGCGTTACGCATCCGGCGCTCGAAGCGCAGTTCGAGGAATTCGTCTGGCATGCGCCGGCAATTTGAGCGCCTTACAGTCATCCGTCTTGATTCGCTTCAATCCAATGACCGTCACTCGTCCCGATCCAAAGGCGCCACGTAGCGAACTTGGGGAATTATTGCGCTACTGGCGTGACGTGCGTGGCGTGAGCCAGCTCGATCTGTCGCTAGAGGCCGGCGTCTCGCAGCGCCAGATCAGCTTTATCGAGAGCGGACGCAGTGTGCCGGGACGAGACACGCTGATGATCCTCGCGCAGACGCTCGACGTGCCGCTGCGGGAGCGAAATGCACTGTTGCTGGCCGCTGGCTACGCGCCCCTGTATTCGGAGGCGCCGTGGAACGCCCAGGAGATGCATAGTGTCATCCGCGCGCTCGAGCGGGTCGTTCGCCAGCACGAGCCGTTTCCGGCGATCGTCATGGACCGCCACTGGAA
Organism: Caballeronia choica; assembly: GCF_001544535.1. Lineage (GTDB taxonomy): Bacteria > Pseudomonadota > Gammaproteobacteria > Burkholderiales > Burkholderiaceae > Caballeronia > Caballeronia choica. The sequence continues at coordinate 73,399 of NZ_FCON02000019.1, forward strand.
CGTCCTGATGACCAACGACGCGGCACCGCGCTTCTTCAACCAGTTCATCGACATGGCTTCCCGCGAAGGCCCGCGCAATATGCTCCATCTGATCTTTGATCCCAATGGGATGCGCCCGTTCGTGTCCGATTGGGACAACGTCTCGCGAAGCCTGTTGCAACGGGTGTATCGCGAAACGGTCGGCCACGTGATTGACGACAACACAACGCGCTTGCTCGATGAACTGCTCGACTATCCCGATGTGCCGCGCGACTGGAAAGCGTATAACGCGCCGTCCGCGATGCCGGTCATTCCGCTCGGTTTCGTCAGGGAAGGCGTCGTGCTTCGTTACTTTTCGATGGTCACGAGCGTGGGAACGCCCACGACTGTCGCCGCGCAGGAGTTACGGCTGGAGTGCATGTTCCCCGCCGACGATGCGACCGAAGCACGCCACCGGCAGTTGCTTTCGGCGAGTTCAAACGAACGTTGAAACCGGGGCGAGCGGCGTCACCGGCCCCCATTTTTTTACGGCTTGCAAATCCGGGTAATTGACTTTAGCCTGCATCGGCAATCGGCGGATATCCTCAACGCAGTACCTTTCGACATGGGACAGCAATGACGATGAAGCGTATCGGAGTAGGCAGTGTTCTCAGCATCTCCGTGGCGGCCGGCATGGCCGCAGGCGGAGTCGACACTGCATCGGCAGCGCCGCCCGACGCGCTGGTCGCCGCCGCCAAACAGGAAGGCCAACTCACCACGATCGCATTGCCGCACGACTGGTGCGGTTACGGCGCCCTGATCGCCGCTTTCCAGAAGAAATACGGCATCCACGTCAACGAACTCAATCCGGACGCAGGATCAGGCGACGAGATCGAAGCGATCAAGGCGAACAAGGGAAACAAGGGGCCGCAAGCGCCCGACGTGATCGACGTGGGCCTGTCGTTCGGGCCCGCCGCAAAAAAGGAAGGGCTGTTGCAGCCGTATAAGGTTGCCACGTGGAATGCGATCCCGGCTGAATCCAAGGACGCGGAAGGCTACTGGTATGGCGATTATTACGGCGTGCTTGCGCTCGAAGTCAACGCCGACATGATCGACAAGGTGCCGGCGGATTGGGGCGATCTGCTCAAGTCGGACTATAAAAACGCGGTGTCGCTTGCCGGCGATCCACGCTCCGCGAATCAGGCCATTCAGGCCGTCTATGCGGCGGGCCTCTCGCAAAGCAAAGGCGATGCGAGCAAGGCCGATCAGGCGGGCCTCAAGTTCTTCGCCGATCTGAACAAAAGCGGCAATTTCGTGCCGGTGATCGGCAAGGCCGCGTCGCTGGCGCAAGGCACGACGCCGATCGTCGTGCGTTGGGACTACAACGCGCTCGCCGATCGCGACACGCTCAAAGGCAATCCCAAGGTGCAGGTCGTCGTGCCGAAGACGGGCGTGGTGGCGGGCGTGTATGTGCAGGCGATCAGCGCTTACGCGCCGCATCCGAATGCCGCGAAGCTGTGGATGGAGTTCCTCTATTCCGACGAAGGGCAAATTGGCTGGCTCGCCGGCTACTGTCATCCGATACGCTATAACGAACTCGTTTCGCAGAAGAAGGTGCCGCAGGCGTTGCTCGACAAACTGCCGCCCGCATCGGCTTACAAGAATGCGGTCTTCCCGACGCTCGATCAACAGAACGCCACCAAGGACGTCGTGACCAAAAGCTGGGATCAGGTCGTCGGTGCGAACGTGAAGTAGCCCGGCCCACGAGAACGTTGCGATGAACGTCTCTCCGCGGCCAGGCGCAAGCGCGCCGGACCTGCTGGCGCCGGCCGCGCCGCTGCCGCCGTCCGCGCCCGCACGCGCGGGCGGCGGCGCGAGCTGGCTCACCTGGCTCGGCGTGTTGCCGTTCTTTGCGTTTGCGTTGCTGTTCCTGCTGATGCCCACGGCGTTCCTGATGGTCGGCGCGTTCCAGGATGCGCAAGGACACTTCACGCTCGCCAACTTCCGCGAGCTGTTCCAGCCGGGCGTGCTCGACGCCTACTGGATCAGCGTGAAGGTGAGTGCGGCGTCTGCTGCGTTCGGGGCGCTGTTCGGCTCGCTGCTCGCCTGGGCGGCCGTGCAGGGCCGCTTGCCCGGCTGGATCCGGCCGACGCTGTTGACCTTTTCAGGCGTTGCGTCGAACTTCGCGGGCGTGCCGCTCGCGTTCGCCTTCATTTGCACGTTGGGGCGCGTGGGCCTCGTCACGGTGCTGGCGAGGAAATACCTCGGCTTCAATCTCTATTCCACCGGCTTCAGCATCCTCAGCTTCTTTGGGCTGACGCTCACGTACCTGTATTTCCAGATCCCGTTGATGGTGCTCATCATCACGCCGGCGCTCGACGGCCTGAAGCGCGAGTGGCGCGAAGCCTGCGATTGCCTCGGCGGCACGGCCGGGCAGTACTGGCGCTATGTCGCGTTGCCGGTGTTGTGGCCAAGCGTGCTGGGCGCTGCGCTGCTCTTGTTCGCCAACGCGTTCGGCGCGGTCGCCACGGCCTACGCACTGACCGGCAGTTCGCTGAACATCGTGACGATCTTGCTGTACGCGCAGATTCGCGGCGACGTGCTGCACAACCAGAATCTCGGTTATGCGCTCGCGCTCGGCATGATCGTGGTCACGGGAGTATCGAACGGCGGCTATATCTGGCTGCGCGCGCGAGCCGAAAGGGGCCGCCGATGAAAACGCAATCGCGCACGGGCGCGTGGGTCGCGATGGTCGTCGGCACGCTGTATTTCCTGGTTCCGCTGATTGCAACCTTCGAGTTCAGCCTGCGGATGCGCCGCGATGCGTACAGCTTCGACGCTTATCGCGTCGTGCTCGGCGATCCGCACTTTCAGGCGTCGTTCGGCTATTCGGTGCTGATGGGACTGTTGACGATCGTGATCGGCGTGCTGCTGGTCGTGCCCACGGCGTATTGGGTGCAGTTGCGCTTGCCGAGGCTGCGCCCGATGGTTGAGTTCATCACGTTACTGCCGCTCGTGATTCCCGCGATCGTCATCGTGTTCGGATACCTGCGCATCTATAACAGCAGTTCGATCCTGCCGCTCACCGGCAACGAGCGGGCGACCGACCTGCTGCTGGTGGCCGGCTACGTCACGCTTTCGCTGCCCTACATGTATCGCGCCGTCGATGCGGGCATGCGCGCGGTGGACATCCGCTCGCTCACCGAGGCGGCCGAATGCCTGGGCGCGGGCCGCGCGACGATCCTCTTCAAGGTGATCTTTCCGAACGTGCGCTCGGGCATCCTGTCGGGCGCGTTCCTGACCTTTGCGGTCGTGATCGGCGAATTCACTTTCGCGAGCCTGCTGGACCGCCCGGCGTTCGGGCCGTATTTGCAATTGATTGGCGCAAACCGCGCCTACGAACCCTCGGCGCTCGCGATCATCGCGTTCGTCGTCACGTGGGCGTCGATGGGCTTGATCCAGGTATTCGGCTCGGCGCGCGCGCTGGCCGGCCAGAAAACTTGAGTTGTTGAGGTCGCGACGCATGGCATTCCTCGAGATCGACAAGCTTCACAAGGCATTCGGGCCGAACGTCGCGGTGCATCACTTCGACATGACGATCGAGCGCGGCGAGTTCATCACGTTTCTCGGTCCGTCGGGGTGCGGAAAGACCACCGTGCTGCGCATGATCGCCGGATTCGAGGCGCCCACACGCGGCACGATCCACCTCGACGGCCGAAACGTGACGCACCTGCGCACGCGCGAACGCGCAGTCGGCATGGTGTTCCAGTCGTATGCCCTGTTTCCGAACATGACGGTCGCGCAGAACATCGGCTTCGCGCTGAAGGTCGCGAAGCGCCCGCAGCGGGAGATGGAAGCGCGCGTCGCGGACATGCTCGACCTGATCAAACTGCCGCAGCTCGCCGAGCGTTATCCGTGGCAGTTGTCGGGCGGCCAGCAGCAGCGCGTGGCGCTGGGGCGCGCGCTCGCAAGCGAGCCGCGCGTGTTGTTGCTCGACGAGCCGCTATCCGCGCTCGACGCAAAAATCCGCGTCTCGCTGCGCGAAGACATCCGGGCCCTGCAGCGCAAGCTCGGCATTACGTCGATCTTCGTCACGCACGATCAGGAAGAGGCGTTGTCCATCTCGGACCGCATCGTCGTGATGAACGAAGGGCGCGTCGAGCAGGTGGGTTCGCCGCTGGACATCTACAACTTCCCGCGTACGCGCTTCGTCGCATCGTTCGTGGGTACGCTCAATATCCTCGCAGGCCGCGTGATCGATCCGGCCACCGGACGATTGGCCGTGGACGGTCAGGAACTCGTGACATCGCGCCCGTTGCCGCCGGACGATGCCGGCCGCGAGCGTTTGCTCGCGTTGCGCCCCGAGGCGATCGTGCTGGAGCCGCCCGCGAGCGGCCGCAATTCGCTGGCCGCTACCGTGGAGGAAATCAGCTTCCTGGGCGCTGTCGTGCGCATCCGCGCGCGGGTCAAGGATGCCGTGATCTCGCTCGACGTCTTCAACGACCCGAACCGGTTTCTGCCGGAACGCGGACAGCCGGTTGCGCTTGGCTTTTCGCACGACAACCTGCTCGTGCTCGACGAGAACGCAGACCGGGTTCCCGGTCGATGATCCAACCTGCCGATCCTGCGGCGATTGAAGTCGTCGTTTAGATAAACCGCCCCTGGATGCTTGCGTCGGAGGGCGCTCGCAAGAGTCTCCGTGAAAGCGCTCATCAGGGCTGGCGTCCCGCGCAAAACAATTGGACGCCTGGTCATTCACCACGACAGCTTGCGCGCGGATACTGACACTCAGGCGCAGTCATGACAACAACGGCCACGACATCGTCGACGAGCCAACAACAAACACAAAAGACCAGCACGAATCACGCAGTTTCTGACCCTGCCCGTCTTCAGCCTGCTCCGAAACGCTTCCCTTAAGCAAAATGCTTTGGTGCAAGACGCCCGCTCTTGCCGATATGCATTCGGACAGGTCATCGACCGGAGGACATCATGTTCATCTACCTTTTCTCGCTGCTGAAAAAGGCGCTCGAACGCGCTGAACACAGCCGTCGCGACGCTTACCTCGCGTCCGCCGTCGACATGAGCGAGCTCGAACGGCGCATGCGTTCGATGGAGGCGGACCGCTGACGCGGCAAGCAGCACCCGCCATCGACGCCGGACGCAGACCGCATGCGCGTCGGCGTCCCGATCATCGCCAATCGTCCGCGCCGCACCCATCGTGCAGAGTTTCCCTGCTCCGGCAGCCGGGCGCCCAACCCTGAGTGCCATGAACGACATGACTAGCCTTATCGCATCGCAAAGCCTCTCATCCCCATCGACGGTGATCGCCCTGCATTGCTCCGGTTCGGGAGCGGCGCAATGGCGCAAGCTCGGCGAGGCGCTCGGTTCGCGCCACGCGTTCGTCGCGCCCGAGCACTATGGCTGCGACAGCACGGGCCCGTGGAGCGGAGAGCGCGCGTTCACACTCGCCGACGAAGCCGCGCGGACCATCGGCATCATCGACGCCTCGCGCGGCAAGGTGCATCTCGTCGGGCACTCGTATGGCGGCGGCGTGGCATTGCGCGCGGCCGTCGAGCGGCCGGAGCGCATCGCGAGCCTGACGCTCTACGAGCCCTCGGCGTTTCATCTGCTAAAGACGATGGGAGCGCACGGAGCGCACGCGCTCGCGGAGATCATCGCAATCTCGAAGCACACCGCCGAAGGCGTGAGCTGCGGAGACTATCGGGGCGCAGCGGCTTCGTTCGTTGATTACTGGGGCGGGCGGGGCGCATGGGAAGCATTGCGGCCTTCAGTGCAGGCCGCGCTCACGCGCTGGGCGCCGAAGGCGCCGCTCGACTTCCGCGCGCTGCTCGACGAACGCACGCCCGCGAGCGCATACGCCAGCGTTCGGGTGCCCGCGCTGATCATGCGCGGCCAGCACGCGCCCGTCCCGACGCGCGCGATCGCAGAAAGGCTGCCGATGCTGCTTCCCGCGGCGCGTCTTGCGATCGTCGAGGGCGCGGGGCATATGGGGCCGCTCACGCACGCCGACGAAGTCAACGCGAAGATCGCGCGGCATATCGTGGAAGCGGAGGCGGCGGCTTGAGCGGGTAGGTCCCCGCTGGATGTCTCGACGGACAACGCGGTTGCCGTTCATCACCGGCCATGCGGACGGCGGGACCGCACACCGAGTCCTGCATCGTTGAGCGGCCACGTTGAAGTTCAAACGCAAGCGGTCGATCAACTAAAGAGTTTCTTCGCTTCGCCGAGGGCAAGCTTTTCGATTTCGTGCAACGTTAGTTTATCGATGTCGTGAGCCGACTCGATCGGCACCTGCACGCTGATGCTTTCACCTTTGGAACTGGAGAGGGCGACGAGAACACGTTGAGGCTGCGCTTGCCTGTCGATGCTGACGCTTTGGAGCCTGAGACTCATTTGATCCTCCATCATCTGCCATAGCAATTCTATTTCCATCGGGGCCGACGTGCACGCCGATGGATTGCGCCGGAGTAAGTCACTTTTTTGAAACCGCCGGCCGCGGTTCGGTGTCGAAATTGTATTTTGCTGCTTTGCACAAATGCGGCATACTTCATCGACAGAACGAAGCGCAGCACGCAAAGCGCCCGGACGCAGCATGGTGGAGACGATTGCGGCCGCTGCCCGCTCGTCCATGGCGAGCCGCGCAGGCAGTGTGCCCGAAGAAGCGACGAACCTTCGTCGTCGCTGAACCCCGGAGGCGGACGACATGCTGACTTTGACCGAATTGCAAAGCACGCTGGAAATCGAGTACGAACTGCAGCTCGAAGCGATGGACGAGCAGGCGTTGCGGGCGCTGCTCGCTGATCCAGTCGCGCTGAACGCGCGGCTGCCGGCTCATATGAGTCTCGCGGAAGGGAGCCGGATAGCGGAAACCACGCTGGAACAACTGCTCGCTCGCAAGTCGCCTGACGGCGAACCAGTCATTCCGGACAAGGCCGAGCCGCGCTGGGCGCAGTGGTTCAAACCCCCTTGGATACAGCTGCTTTTCGGAACACGCAAGGGCGAGTGAGCACGCTCGGCTGACCCGATCAATGGCTGATCGGCTCATCGAATTCATACCTGCCTCAACGCATCGAGATGAGACGATGCGGAGCGTCGATGGTCGATCGCGGAGATCGCAATGGCAGCGATGACGGCCGGAATCGCAATCGCATGGAAATCATGGGCCAACGGCAATTCCATGCCCACCAGCATACCGACGAGAACCGGCGCGGTAATGGCGCCGAGCCGTCCGACGCCTAGCGAGAATCCGACGCCGGTTGCGCGCATGGCTGTCGGGTAGTATTGACCGGCATAGGCGATCGTAACGATCTGATTGCCGATCGTCGCCGCGCCCGCCAAAGCCACGAGAACCATGGACCATGCCATCGGCAGACGATAGCCGAGCAGTGCAATGGAAACCGCCGCGAGCAGATACATGCCGACAAGCACGCGCTTGATGTGAAAGCGGTCTGCGAGCCAGCCGCCGCCCACGGCGCCGAGCACCGCGCCAAGGTTCAGCACGAAGATGAACGTCAGCGCGGTGTCGAGGCCGTAGCCCGAGCCGGTCATCAGCTTCACGAGCCACGAACTGAGCGCGTACACCATGAAGAGGCACATGAAGCATGCGAGCCAGAACATCAAGGTACTGCAGGCGCGTCCATTGTCGAAGAGCTGAGAGAGAACGGCTTCAGGCGGTTTTGTGCCGTCGGCAAGAAGGAACTTGACCGGCCCGTCGAAAGACAGCTGGGGATCGATTCGAAGGAGCAGACGCTTCAATTCGGCGGAGCGGTTCACCGTCATCAAATAGGGCATCGATTCGGGCAACGCACGCAAGACAAACGGTACGAGCAAGACGGGCAAGCCCGCTGCGAGAAATACGGATTGCCAGCCGTGGGCCTCGATCAGACCTCTTCCGAGCAGTGCGGCAAGCACGCCGCCAACAGAATAGCCGCTGAACATCAGTGTCACCATCGTACTGCGCACGCGACGTGGCGAATACTCGGTCATGTGCGCGACCACGTTTGGCATGACACCGCCCATTCCGAGCCCTGCGATGAAGCGGCTTGCGCTAAAGGTCAACGCATCATGGGTGAGACCCGCCGCCGCCGTAAAGACGCTGAAGAGCGCGAGGCAAACTGCAATCGTGCGGCGTCTTCCGATTCGCGCAGAGAGCGTGCCAAACAGAACGTTGCCGAACATCATGCCAAAGAGCGCGGCGCTGACCATCGCACCCGCTTTGGCTGGTGGTACCGCGAGATCCTTCATCATCGAAGGCAACGCAATGCCCGCAACCGCGAGATCGTATCCGTCGAAAACAATCATCAATGCACACCAGAACAGCAGGTTCCAGTGAAATGATTGCAGGCGCGCGTTGTCGGTCACTTGCTGCAGATCTATCGTTTGCATGGCCGGAATACCGCTGTCGAAAGTTGTCAACGCCACGCGATGAATGGCGTGGCACGTCTGAAGCGAAGGGGCGCAGCGCGCTTTCCGAACGCATCAGGCGGATGCATTCTCTTTCCTTCTCCTGACCGGATCGCGATTCGCGATCCGTGTCCAGATACTAGGGAGGTCAGAATTTTTCAATCAAGATTGATTTTCAAAATCGACTATCGGAAAAGCAGTGATCGGCCGCAGGAGCCGACGTGCGGGCGCGCGATCAGCCTGCGTTCGGTGCCGCCGAAACGTACTTCGCGCGCGGGCGCAGCATGAATGCCTGCATGCGCTGCTCGACGACATGTGCGCACCAGCCGGCCGTGCGGGCAAGAATCCACAATGCCGTGGCGCTACCTCGTGGCATGCCGAGCGCGCGCGTCAGAGGCACGAGAGCGACGGCGAGTCCCGGTGTCATGCCGTCGTCGATGCGTAGACGTTCGAGAGCCTTCAGTGTTTTGCGCACCGCTGGGTCGCTATCGCCGCAGCGGCCCGCCAGCGAAAGAATCGCTTCGGCTCGCGGATCGCCTGCCGGATATAGCGGATGGTTGAAGCCATACAGGCTTGCGCCGCGAGTGCGCACGAGTTCAAGGCGAGCATTCGATACGTTGCCACGGGGATCGTCGAATAGCTGAGTTTCCACGCGATCGGTGACCGCTCCCGTTGAATAGCCGACATGCGCGCTGATGGCTGCGGCGACACAGTTGCACAGCCCCGCATCGATCGATGCCGCAACGCGAGCCGCAAACGTGGCAGGTGCGAGTTCGTGATCGGCGAGAATCACGAGCGCTGAGTTGACCGCTTGCACCGTGGATGGCGTCACCGGCGCACCGCTCGCACGCAAGGCCCATTCGGCGATCGATTCGGCCGGTTTGCGCGCGACGTATCGCCCATTCTGCGAGACAAAGCCCAGACAACCCGTGAACGCGTGAAGGATCGTGCGCGTCATTTGCACCGTGGCGCCATCGGCCATTTCGATGCGGTTTCGTCCGCGCATGCCGAGCGACAACGCAACCATGGCAAGCAGATTGCCGATGTCATCGGGCGAGATGCTCCTTGCATGTGACGCGAGCAAAGCGGCAGTGTCGGCGGGAACGTCGCTGAGCGGCCAGTCGGCCTGCGTGTCCTGCCAGACACCCGTGATCAGAAAATGCACGACCACTTCGAACGCATGGCCCGCCTGCGCAAGATCGAGCGCGCGGCGGTTGCGATAGACGGGACCGCGCTCGTCGACATGGGTAATCGACGAGGCGACCACGGGCTCGCCCCAGCGCATTGAGGTGCCGGCGGTAACGGATCGCGGCAGCCTGCCGCGCCCTCGTGCCGCGAAGCGGTCGACGTCTTCGCTTGCGTAGAGATGGCGCTTGGTCCCAGCCACGGGAACGCTGCGAATCAGACCACGGCTTACGTAGGAATAAAGCGTGGCCACCTTGACGCCGAGCGTCGCGAGCGCTTCTTCTCGGGTCAGGAAGTCGTTCTGTTTCTTCATGTCGATTTTAAAAATCAATCTTGATCAACCCTGACCGGGATATCTAGTATTCGCACAAGGACGCCGGGGTGAATCGAGTATAGCCACGATCCCGAACCCCGCAAATAGGGCGCTTGATATAGGCACGTCGTCAGCCGTGCCGACGAAGAGCGCACCCCGAATTCTGGAGGAGATGAAATGAATGTTGCCGCGCGAGTTTGCCAGCCGTCCGATGCAAGCACTGCCGAAACACCCGTCACATGGCATGTGGACGAAGTGCCGTGGATTCCGCTGACGGGATTGTTCATCGACAAGTCGGGTTACAAGACGGTCGCCGACGCGGCATACACCGGTAACGCGTACAGCATCGAACTGACGTCGGTCGGTCCCGGCGGATATTCTCCGACACATGTCGAGCCGCATGCTCACTTGTTCTACGTGTTGTCAGGTCACGGCGAAGTGACAGTCGGCGACGAGGTCAAAGCTGTGACGGCGGGGTGGGTGAGCCCGATTTCGGCGGGCATGCCGCATTCCTTTCGCAATCTCGGCGATTCGGCGCTGGAGATGCTGGTGGTCTACCATCCGCCGCGCATGCGCAAGCAGTCCGAAAGCGCGCCGTTGCGCGCGGTGGTCCACTCACTCCGTTACGAGGCGCAGCGCGTGGTCAGCGTGGAATTGCGACCGCAGTCCGGGTCGATGTTCCCCGCTTTCGACGCAGGCGCTCACGTCGACGTTCACTTGCCCGACGGGATGATCCGCAGCTATTCGCTGTGCAATTCGGCGGACGACCGAGACCGGTATGTGATCGGCGTGCTCAATGTCGAAACAGGTCGCGGTGGATCTCGCTACGTGCATGAGCAATTGCGCGTCGGCACGCAGCTCCAGATCTCCAGGCCGTGCAACAATTTTCCGCTGCACAGAGAGGCGGTTCATAGCGTATTGATCGCGGGCGGAATCGGCATCACGCCGATCCTGTCGATGGCGCGCCGGCTTTGCGCGCTCGGACGATCGGTGGAACTGCTTTATTGCGCGCGCTCGCGTCGCGAGGCGGCATTTATCGACGAGATCGAGGCGCTCGGACTACAGGTCACCTGGCATTTCAACGACGAGCACGGCGAACGCGCCGATCTCGTGCAGTTTCTCGCCACGCGGCGTCGAGACGCGCATTTCTATGCATGCGGCCCTACGCCGATGCTCGACGACTTCGAGCGCCATTGCAACGCGCTTGGACTTGCGAATGTGCATCTCGAGCGATTCGTCGCACGCAAAGCGCCAGCGGAAACGCACAAGCCTTACCGGGTCGAATTGAGGCGCTCGGGACGCAGTCTCGACGTTGTACCGGGCAACACGCTGCTGCGGACGCTGCTAGATGCGGGCGTCGAGGTACCGCATGGCTGCACGCAGGGCTTGTGCGGTGCGTGCAAGACCCGCGTGCTGGCGGGCGAGCCGGACCACCGCGATACGGTACTGAGCGCGGACGAGCGCGCGAGCAACGCGGTGATGACCGTATGCGTTTCGGGGTGCAAGGGTGAATCGCTGGTGCTCGATCTCTAGGAAGGCGCAAACGCGCTCCGATGACGGCAAATGGGATAACGCCCCGCCCATCAATAGGCTCGTTGCTCCGCGCGGTAGTCCCTTTGCGGCTTGCGTTGCATCTTGCTCACGGCAGCCAACGCGGCGAGGCTGATCACGGCGGTGAACATGAGGTAAAAGCTCGGTGCCGCCTTGCTTCCCGTAGCGCTGAGAAGCCAGATGATGATGGCAGGCGTGAAGCCTCCAAACACAGTCACGCCGATGTTATAACCGATGGACATGCCGGTCGCGCGGGTCGAAACCGGAAATATTTCCGACATCAAGGCTGGCAGCGCGCCGAAGTAAATTGCCTTGAGCAACGCGAGCCATCCGACCAGCGCGAACAGCCCGCCGACAGAGACATGCGAGACCACATACGAGAACGCGGGATATCCGGTGACCGCGAACAGCAGGGCGGTCAATGACATCTGTTTCAGTCGTCCAATGCGGTCGGACAGGTAGCCAGCGAAAGGGGTGACGACGGTCAGTATCGCCCCCGCGAGCACGCTGGCCGCAAAGCCCGTCGACGGATCGAGATGAAGCTCGCGCATGGCGAACGTCGGCACGTATTGCAGCAAGTAGTTCGCGGCGGTCGACACGGTCAGCGCGCCGATCGATACGAACAGCATGAGCTTTTGCGTGGCGAACACGTCCCGAACGGGCGTTGCCGTGTGCCTGGCCTCGGTGAAGTCCGGCGCATCTTCGAGAAATCTGCGCAGATACAAACCGACAGGCCCGATCAACAAGCCGAAGTAGAACGGGATTCGCCAGCCCCATGCCGATAGTTCGGCGGGCGGCATGAGCTTCGCAAGCGCAAATCCGAACATCGAAGCCATGAGCGTCGCGAGACCTTGCGTCGCGAACTGCCAGCTCGCGAGCAAGCCTCGTCGATGGGGCGCGTGCTCGATCAGCATCGCCGTCGACGCACCGAACTCGCCGCCGGCGGAAAAGCCCTGGATCAGGCGCGCAACGAACACGCCGATGGGAGCGGCAAGGCCAATCGTCGCGTAAGTCGGAATCACCGCGATGATGGCCGTGCCGATCATCATCAGGCCGACCGTCAGAAGAAGCGCCGCCTTGCGTCCGTGCTGGTCGGCATATGCGCCGAGCACCATGCCTCCCAACGGACGAACCAGGTACGACGCGCCGAAGGAGCCAAAGGTCAGGAGCATCGACGCCGTCTCGTTGACGGTCGGAAAGAAGTTCTTGGCGATATAGACGGCGAAGAACGCGTAGATGGCGATATCGAACCATTCCAATGCATTGCCGGCGGAAGTTGCGACGACGATCTGCGTCAGACTGAGAGGTTTCTTCTGCATGATTCTGCCCGGGGAAGTAGGAGTGTTGCAGGAGCGCGCTAGGCGCGTGACAAGCGACGTTCGACGATCGCGGGTCCTGCTTCGCCCAGGTCCCACCACAAGCCGGCCATGACGCCGAGCGCCTCGCGTGCAACGGAGCCGAGCAGATGCTCGTTCGGTGCGTGCTGGTTGCAAGCCGGATAGGAATGCGGCACCCACAACGTGGGCAGCGCGAGCGTTTTCGCGAACACATCGTTGGGAACCGTGCCGCCGAGATTCGGCAGCAGCGCGGGCTTCTTGTGCGTGGTCTTGCGCATCGAGTCGAGTGCCCAATGAACCCACGGGTCGTCGAGGTCGAGGCGCGTGGCGGGCGTGCCGCCGGACACCTTCACTTGCACGTGATCGAAACCGTGCGACTCGAAGTGATGCTCGAGGTGCTCGCGCAGATGTTGCCAGTCCGTGCCAACCACGAAGCGCAACTGGCACACGGCCTTCGCAACCGGAGGAATGGCATTCACCGGCGCATCCGCATTGCCGGACTTCATCGCGAGCACTTCAAGGGCGTTCCATCCGATCACGCGCTCCGTCGGCGTCAGTCCGGGCTCGCCCCAGGCAAGGTCGATGTCCGGCGAGCTTTCGTCGCGGCCGAGTTCGATGTCGGCAAGCGCGTTCCTGACGGCATCGGAAATGGGAGGCGGGCGCAGCCCTTCCACGATGATTCGTCCGTCGCGGTCGACCAGTGTTGCGAGCGCGTGAGCCAGCACGATCGCCGGATTGCGCAGGACGCCGCCCCAGTTCCCCGAGTGGTGACCGCCCTCGCGCAAATCGACAAGAAGTTCGAACGACACGCCGCCGCGTGAGCCGAGGAACAGCGTCGGGCGTTCTGCCGAGACGCGCGGACCGTCGGAGGCGAGGAACACATCGGCGCGGAGTGCGTCGGCTTCAGCGGCGCAGACTTGATCGAGGCCGGGTGAGCTGATCTCTTCGCCGGTTTCGAATATGAGCTTCACGTTGTAGCCCAGCTTGCCGCGCCGGGCGTCGATGACAGCCCCGAGCGCCGCGAAGTTGACCGAATGCTGACCCTTGTTGTCCGCCGTTCCCCGGCCATACCAGCGGTCGCCGTCGACGGTGACTTGCCACGGATCGAGGCCGCTGCGCCATTGCTCGTCGTAGCCCCGAACGACGTCGCCGTGTCCGTAGGTGAGCACGGTCGGAAGGTGTTCCGCCTCGCGGCGTTCGGCGATGAGGAAGGGCGCGCCGTGGCCGGCCGGGTTATCGACGATGCGGCTTTCGAAGCCGAGTGTCGCAAGCGTCGGCTTGATCTCTTGTTCGAGATAGGCATTGAGCGACGCCATTCCGCACGCGTTCTGGCTCTCGGTCTTGAAGGCGACGCGGCGCCGCAAATCAGCGAGCAGGGCGCCTGAGTCGAAGATTTCATACGCGCCTGCAATGGCTGCCGCGCGCGTGTTTTGGTCAGCTTCCACCGAATTTCCTCGCAATCTTTGATGATGTGAGAGGCAGTCTAGGAACGCCAAAAATTCGCCACAATTTCAAAATTTGCGGATAGCATTGCCGAAATGGCAACGCACAAACGGTGGCACGACGATGCTTCACGGAATTGCGCTTCGGTATTTTCTCGAGGTGGCGCGAACGGGGTCGCTTGCCGCGTCCTCCGAAAGCCTTCATGTGGCCGTGTCCGCCATCAGCCGGCAGATTGCCAAGCTTGAAGATGAGGTCGGCACGCCGCTCTTCGAGCGCATGCCGCGAGGCATGGTCCTGACCGACTCAGGCCAGTTGCTCGCGGAACATGCCCGCCGCGCGCTGATGGACGCCGACGCGGTGTTGAGCGAAATAGCCGAGGCGCACGCGCTGGGACGCGGCATCGTCAGGGTGGGCTGCACCGAGGGCTTCACGCGAAACTTCTTGCCCAGCGTTCTCGCGGGCTTTCATGCCGAGCATCCGCGAGCGCGGTTCGTGTTGCGATCAGGCGCGCCCGCGCAGGTCGAACAATGGATCGCGATGGGCGAGGTAGATGTGGGGCTGGCGTTCTCGACCTCGACCTCTACCGCGGTCCATGCTGAATTCACCATGAGCGCGCCCGTGTGCGCGTTGCTTCGCCCGTCGCATCCGCTCGCGAAGAAGGATGCCGTGACCGTCGAGGACCTCTTGGACTATCCGGTGGCCGTCCTTGAACGTGGGACGACGGTTCGTGAACTCATAGACTGGTGCTGCTCGCTGCGTGGAATACATCTGGAGCCCTTGTTGACCAGCAACAACTCCAGCGCGATGCATCAGTTCGCCGCGTTGACCGGGGCGATCACGCTAGGCAGCGCGATTGCATTGCGGGGAATGGAGGGCGCGCCGTCCTTGCTGGCGAAGCACATCGACGAGCCGCTATTGAACGAGCGCTTCCTGCAAGTCACGACGATGAGAGGCCGCCGTCTTCCTGCGCCGGTAAGCCAGTTTCTGGAGGCGCTGAAAGCGGCTTTGTCCGATGGCATCATGGTCGAGCAGACCGACATCGCAGAACAGCGGCGAGATCGATCGCTCGGGTCGATTTAGGTGCCGGGCAGAACGGCTACGCCGGGGGAAGCAGCTCGCGCGCCATTGATTTTCGAATTGAGAGCTTTAATTCGTTATGCGCCTACACCATTAGCCTTGCGATTCCGAAAGCCTGCGCCAAAGAAACCGGCTCGCAGCCATTCGTTGACCGCGTATAGCCGTCTACGCCACCATCGAAGACAATTCATTTAGCAGCCGGCGTATTAACCATGAAATCCGCGCTGAGACTACCCCAAAGCGTGCGGCAGTGATGAACCTTATAAAACGAGGCTTCGGATGGACACGATCGTGGTTGCGGACGACAGGATAGCCGACAGCGAACTCGCTCTGCTGATCAAGGCGGTTGCCGCGTTGCGCTGCGGCGAGACGACCGAAAGATTGCCTGTCGACTGGCAAGGGGAGCGCGGGCGACTCGCGGCGGAACTGAACCTGCTGGCGGACCAGTGCCAGCGACAAACCGAAGCGATCGAGCAGGCGGCAAACGGTTCGGCGTTGCGCGCGAGCAGCAGCGCGCGCATCGACACCGACCGTCTGAGCGGCTTCTGGCTCCAGCAGGCTCGTCGGATGAACGGTCTGATCGAGGCGACCGGAACTGCCCACGAATGCAACAGGGCAATCCACGCCGCGTTGACGGCCCTGAGAAAAGGCGAGGGCACCACGCTTCCGGCGGACTGGACCGGGCTGCATGGCAAGCTCGCCGATGTGTTCAACGATGTCGTCGAGCAAAACACCCGGATGTCCGATGAACTCGCGCGCCTGAGCCAGGCGGTGGGCAAGGAAGGCCGCATCAACGAGCGCGCGGCGATACCGCATCCCAGCGGCTTCTGGCGCCGCTCGATCGACTCCGTCAATTCCCTGATCGCCGATCTCGTCCATCCGACCAGTGAAGTGGCGCGCGTGATCGGCGCGGTCGCGCAGGGCGATCTGAGCAAGAGCATGGCGCTCGAAGCGGACGGCCGTGCCCTCGAAGGCGAGTTCCTGCGCACGGCCAAGATCATCAACCGCATGGTCGAGCAGTTGGGTACGTTCTCGGCGGAAGTCACGCGCGTGGCGCGCGAGGTCGGCACCGAAGGCAAGCTGGGCGGGCAGGCGGACGTGCAGGGCGTGGCCGGCACCTGGAAGGACCTCACCGACTCCGTCAACTTCATGGCCGGCAATTTGACGAGCCAGGTGCGCAACATCGCCGAAGTGACGAAGGCCGTGGCCGCAGGCGACTTGTCGAAGAAGATCACGGTCGATGTGAAGGGCGAAATTCTTGAACTGAAGAACACCATCAACACGATGGTCGATCAGTTGCGCTCGTTCGCCTCCGAAGTGACGCGGGTCGCGCGGGAGGTCGGCACCGAAGGCAAGCTCGGCGGACAGGCCGACGTGCAGGGCGTGGCCGGCACCTGGAAGGACCTGACCGACAACGTCAATTTCATGGCGGGCAACCTGACGAGCCAGGTGCGCAATATCGCGGAGGTGACAAAAGCGGTGGCGGCGGGCGACCTGTCGAAGAAGATCACGGTCGATGTGAAGGGCGAAATTCTCGAACTCAAGAACACCATCAACACGATGGTCGATCAGTTGCGCTCGTTCGCTTCCGAAGTGACGCGGGTCGCGCGCGAAGTCGGCACGGAAGGCAAGCTCGGCGGACAGGCCGATGTACAGGGCGTCGCGGGCACCTGGAAGGACCTCACCGACTCGGTCAACTCGATGGGCAGCAACCTGACGGCCCAGGTCCGCAATATCGCCGATGTCACCACGGCGGTGGCCGCGGGCGACTTGTCGAAGAAGATCACCGTCGATGTGAAGGGCGAAATCCTGGAGCTCAAGAACACCATCAATACGATGGTCGACCAGTTGAGCTCGTTCGCTTCCGAAGTCACGCGCGTGGCGCGAGAGGTCGGTACCGAAGGCAAGCTCGGCGGCCAGGCCGACGTGCAAGGTGTAGCGGGCACGTGGAAGGACCTCACGGACTCCGTCAATTCGATGGGCAGCAACCTGACAGGGCAAGTCCGCAACATCGCCGAAGTGACGACGGCGGTGGCGGCGGGCGACCTGTCGAAGAAGATCACGGTCGATGTGAAGGGCGAGATTCTCGAACTCAAGAACACCATCAACACGATGGTCGATCAGTTGCGCTCGTTCGCGTCCGAAGTGACGCGGGTCGCGCGTGAAGTCGGCACCGAGGGCAAGCTTGGCGGTCAGGCCGACGTGCAGGGCGTCGCGGGCACCTGGAAGGACCTCACCGATTCCGTCAATTCGATGGGCAGCAACCTTACCGCGCAGGTTCGCAACATCGCCGACGTGACGACGGCCGTTGCCGCCGGCGACCTGTCGAAGAAGATCACGGTCGATGTGAAGGGCGAGATTCTCGAACTCAAGAATACGATCAATACGATGGTCGACCAGTTGCGCTCGTTCGCCTCCGAAGTCACGCGCGTCGCTCGCGAGGTCGGCACCGAGGGCAAGCTGGGCGGCCAGGCGGACGTGCAGGGCGTGGCAGGCACCTGGAAGGACCTGACCGACAACGTCAACTTCATGGCGGGCAATCTGACCAGCCAGGTGCGCAACATCGCGGACGTGACGAAGGCCGTCGCTGCGGGCGACCTGTCGAAGAAGATCACAGTCGACGTGAAAGGCGAAATCCTCGAACTCAAGAACACCATCAATACGATGGTCGACCAGTTGAGCTCGTTCGCATCCGAAGTGACGCGGGTCGCGCGCGAAGTCGGCACGCTCGGCAAGCTCGGCGGGCAGGCCGACGTGCAGGGTGTCGCGGGCACCTGGAAGGACCTGACCGATTCCGTGAACTTCATGGCGGGCAACCTGACGAGCCAGGTGCGCAACATCGCCGATGT
Organism: Caballeronia choica; assembly: GCF_001544535.1. Taxonomy (GTDB): domain Bacteria; phylum Pseudomonadota; class Gammaproteobacteria; order Burkholderiales; family Burkholderiaceae; genus Caballeronia; species Caballeronia choica. Next base: position 91,536 of record NZ_FCON02000019.1, read on the forward strand.
GACGAAAGCCGTTGCAGCGGGCGACCTGTCGAAGAAGATTACCGTCGACGTGAAGGGCGAGATTCTCGAACTGAAGAACACCATCAATACGATGGTCGATCAGTTGCGCTCGTTCGCCTCGGAAGTGACCCGCGTCGCGCGTGAGGTCGGCACGGAAGGGAAGCTCGGCGGACAGGCCGATGTGCAGGGCGTCGCGGGCACCTGGAAGGACCTGACCGATAACGTCAACTTCATGGCCGGCAACCTGACCAGTCAGGTGCGCGGCATCGCGCGGGTCGTCACCGCCGTGGCGAACGGCGATCTCGAACGCAAGCTCACGGTGGAGGCAAAGGGCGAGATCGCGGCGCTCGCGGATACGATCAACAGCATGACGGACACGCTCGCGACCTTCGCCGATCAGGTCACCACAGTGGCGCGCGAAGTGGGCGTCGAGGGAAAGCTCGGCGGGCAGGCGAAGGTGCCGGGCGCGGCGGGAACCTGGAAGGGACTCACCGAAAACGTCAATCAGCTCGCGGCCAACCTCACCACGCAGGTCCGCGCGATCGCGGAGGTGGCGACCGCCGTCACGCAGGGCGATCTGACGCGCTCGATCACGGTCGAGGCGCTCGGCGAAGTGGCCGCGCTCAAGGACACCATCAACGAGATGATCCGCAACCTGAAGGACACGACCGAACTCAACACCGAGCAGGACTGGCTCAAGACCAACCTGGCGAAATTCAGCCGGATGCTGCAGGGCCAGAAGGACCTGGTGGCCGTCGGCCATCTGATCCTGTCGGAACTCGCGCCGGTTGTCGGTGTGCAGCAGGCGGAGTTCTTCGTGTTCGATGCAAGCGCGCAGGCTGCGTCGTTGAGGCTCGTCGCGAGCTATGCGTCGGACGGGCACCGCTCGCATGGCAAGCTCGTGCAGCTCGGAGAAGGGCTCGTCGGGCAGTGCGCGGTCGAGAAGCGCAAGATTTTGCTCGCGCCGTCGGCGTCTAGCGACTACCGGATCGTCTCCGGGCTGCTCAGCGTCGTGCCGCAGAACGTGCTGGTGTTGCCGATCGTGTTCGAAGGGCAGGTCAAGGGTGTGATCGAACTCGCGTCGATCGAACGGTTCAATCCGACTCACCAGGCATTTCTCGACCAGCTCACCGAAAGCATCGGGATCGTGATCAACACGATCGAGGCGAACATGCGCACGGAGGATCTGCTCAAGCAGTCGCAGTCGCTTGCGCAGGAGCTTCAGAGCCGGCAGGAAGAACTGCAGCAGACGAACCAGGAACTCCAGGAAAAGGCGCGCCTGCTCGCGCACCAGAACCAGGAAGTCGAACGCAAGAACTCGGAGGTCGAGCAGGCTCGGCAGGCGCTCGAAGAAAAGGCCAAGCAGCTTGCACTGACGTCGAAGTACAAGTCCGAGTTCCTCGCCAACATGTCGCACGAGTTGCGCACGCCGCTCAACAGCCTGCTCATTCTGTCCGACCAGCTTTGCAAGAATCCGGAAGGCAATCTGTCGACGAGGCAGATCGAGTTTTCAAGAACGATCCATTCGTCGGGCAACGATCTGCTCATGCTGATCAACGACATCCTCGACCTGTCGAAGATCGAATCCGGGACCGTCGTCGTCGATGTCGCCGAACACCGTCTTGCCGATCTCACGACGTATGTGGAGCGCACTTTCCGCCACGTCGCCGAAGCCCGCAGCGTCGAGTTCATCATCCATCTCGGCGCCGAGTTGCCGGTATCGATTCATACCGACCTCAAGCGCCTGCAGCAGATCCTGAAGAATCTCCTGTCCAACGCGTTCAAGTTCACGCACCAGGGACACGTCACGCTCTCCGTCGACGAAGCGTTCGGTGGCTGGAGCGCGGACAACGAGACGCTCAACCGCGCCGGGCAGGTCGTCGCGTTCTCGGTCCAGGATACCGGCATTGGCATTTCGGCCGACAAGCAGCAGATCGTGTTCGAAGCCTTCCAGCAAGCCGATGGAAGCACGAGCCGAAAATATGGCGGCACGGGGCTCGGGCTTGCCATCAGTCGCGAGCTCTCGAAGCTGCTGGGCGGCGAAATCCGCCTGATGAGCAAGCCCAACGAGGGAAGCACGTTCACGCTCTATCTGCCGCGCAAGAACGAGCTCGCGCGCGCGAGCCGCCGGGCGCCGGCCAGACAGGATGGCGTCGCCAGCGCGATCGCGGATACGGCGCTGCGCGCAGCCCCCGTGCTAGACATTCCGGCAATTGCCCCGGAATTTGTGGGCCAGGGCGCGCTGGAAGCCGCTTATCCGCTGATCGCGGACGACCGGGACAGCATCCAGCCCGGCGACCGGGTGCTGCTGATCGTGGAGAACGATCCCGCGTTTGCGCGCGTCATGGTCGAAGCGGCGCGTCAGCAGGGATTCAAGGCACTGGTGACCGCGCTCGGCGCCGTTGCGCTGACGCTCGCCGATCAGTTCAAGCCTGACATGCTGACGCTCGACCTGTTCCTGCCCGACATGCAAGGATGGCGCGTGCTGGCCCGCGTGAAGCACGACATGGCGACGCGGCACATCCCCGTGTGCGTGATCTCGACCGATGAATCGCGTGAGCGTGCGCTGCGCTCGGGCGCTTTCGCGTTCCTTCCGAAGCCGATCAAGTCGCGCGAGATTCTCGATCAAGCGGTCGACGCGATGGCCGGCTATATCGACACCGCGCGGCGCGTGCTCGTCGCGGTGTTGCCGCCAGGAAGCGAACGCGACCTGCTGGCGAGCGCCTTGCAGGACGATCTCGCCGCGCTCGTCTTCGCAAGTTCCCGCGATGAGCTGATGACGCAGCTCGCGTCGCCCGCAGTGCACGCGCTGGTGCTGGATGACAGCGTGCCGGGCATCGGGCCGGAGGACATCGAGGCAGCGCTCGTATCGCGCAGCCCGTTTGCGCCGCTACCTGTGATCGTCAGCGCGGCGGGCGAGGCGCCATCCGAGCGCTGGCGATCTGGCCGCGACGGCTTCGTCGTGCAGGTTGCGGCGAGTGCGGACTGTCTGCTCGACCTGGTCGTGGCGGCCCTTCACATCGACGCCAAACGGCTGCCTTTCGAGCCGCAGGCGATGCTCCACGCACTGCATGCGCCGGAGCGCGCATTGCAGGGCAGGAAGGCGCTGATCGTCGATGACGACATGCGCAACATCTTCGCGCTCGCGACGATCATGGAAGACCTTGGCATGCGTCATGTGTGGGCCGACAACGGACGCGATGCGATCCGTCAGGTCGAAGCGGACACCGATATCGAAATCGTCCTGATGGACATCATGATGCCCGAGATGGACGGACTGACGACGATGCGCGAGATTCGGCGGCGGCCGGTCGGGCAGGCGCTGCCGATCATCGCGGTCACGGCGAAGGCGATGAAGGGCGATCGCGAGAAGTGCATCGAGGCCGGCGCGTGGGACTACCTGTCGAAACCCGTCAACCGCGACGACCTGCTAGCCGTGCTGCACGCGTGGCTGCATCGCTAGGAGCAGCCCATGTCGTCACCGGACAAGCCGCTTGAAGATCAGGTCAGCATCCTGATCGTCGATGATCTGCCCAGCCAGCATGTCGTACTGCGCACGGTTCTTGAAGCGCCGGGCCATGACGTGATCGCCGTATCGTCGGGGCGAGAGGCGCTGAAGGCGGTCCTCGAACAGGACTTCGCCGTCATCCTGCTCGACGTAAACATGCCCCATATGGATGGCTTTGAAACGGCCAGCATGCTGCGTTCGTACCGCCGGACCGCTTCGACGCCGATCATCTTCGTGACCGCCTACGTGGACGATGCGGAAATGGCGAGGGGTTACTCGCTGGGCGCTGTCGATTACATCTCGTCGCCCGTCGTGCCCGAAATCCTGCGCGCGAAGGTCGGCGTTTTCGTGCAGATGCACCGGATGAATCGCGAGTTGCTGGCGAGGGCGGCACAACGCGAGGAAGTCGCGAGAGCGGAGGCGCGCCGGGCCGCTGCCGATCAGGCGCGTCAGCGAGCCGATTTTCTCGCGCATGTCAGTCACGCGCTGACCCGCTCGCTCGACGTGGAAACGACAGTCGGGCGTATTCTCGATACCGCCGTGCCCGCGCTGGCCGATGTGGCGTGTGTCCTTCTCGCCGCGGACGGCGAGTCGGATTCGCGCTCGGCGATTCGCTTCGCGAGCGCCGCGCTCGCGAGTGCCGGCGCGCCGGGCGCGGCGTCCGTAGCGCCGCTCGACAGGTTCTTCGAACTGGCAGACGAGGCGCTGGAAGCGGCCGAACGGGTGGTCTGCCGCGACGATACCGCGGGGATCTTTGCCCCGCTGATGCCCTCGGGCGAGGCCGCTGCGCCATCGCTCATCTTCGATGAAGTCACCTTTCACCCGTTGCTGACCGGCACGCAGCGCAAGGCGCTGGTCGCCTTCGGCGTCATCGGCCACGACGACAATCGTCAGCCGGCTCCGGTCGTCACCGAATTCGTCAGCCGCGCATCGATCGCGCTGGAGAACGCGATCCTGTATTCCGCGCTGCGCGACGAGGACCGGCGCAAGAACCAGTTCCTGGCCATGCTCGCGCACGAGCTTCGCAATCCTCTCGCGCCGATCGCCAACGCGGTGAGCGTCATGAAAGCAGCGCCGCCGGGCGATGCGGCGGTGTCCGCGTGGGCGGGGGAGATCATCGGCACGCAGATCGAGCATATGGTGCGCATCGTCGACGACCTGCTGGATGTTTCGCGGATCGCGCGCAACACGGTGTCGCTGCGTCGCGAGCCGGCGCTCCTGCGCACGGTGGTCGAGCGCGCCGTGGAAACGAGCCGGCCGCATTTCGCCGCGCGCTCGCAGGTCTTCCAGTGCGACCCCGGCGCCTGCGAAGTGATGATAGAGGGCGACGTCGTTCGCCTGACGCAGATTGTCGCGAACCTTCTCAACAATGCGTCCAAGTTCTCGCCTCCGGGCGGGCACATTTCGCTTGCGGCGGACTTCGCGGACGGCACCGCCGTCATCACGGTGACCGATGACGGTGAGGGAATCGACGCGCAACTCATCCCGCACGTATTCGACCTGTTCGCGCAAGGCGACAGTTCACTCGATCGCGCGCAGGGCGGCCTGGGCATCGGGCTCACGCTCGCGCGTCACCTCGCCGAGTTGCACGGTGGCTCGATACAGTGCTGGAGCGCCGGCCGGGGACGCGGCGCAAGGTTTATGGTCAAGCTGCCGGCGCGGGTCGCGAGCGAACGAGCCGTGCACGTCGCCGATGTGTTTCCCCTGCATCGCAAGAGTGCGCTTCGAGTGCTCGTCGTCGATGATTCCACCGCGTCCGCCGAAAGCCTCAAGCTGTTTCTCGAGATGCAGGGCTACGACGTGCGATGCGCCTTCGACGGCGCCGCCGCACTCGCGCTTGCGCACAGTTTCGTGCCGCAAGTCACGCTCCTGGATATCGGCCTTCCGGGCATGAACGGATACGAGGTGGCAAAGGCGATGCGCAAGGACCCGGTTCTGACGCATTGCCTGCTCGTCGCGCTGAGCGGCTATGGGCAGGACGAAGATCGCCGCAGATCGGCTGCCGCAGGCATCGATCATCATCTGATCAAGCCGGCCAACCTGAATTCGCTGGTCGACCTGATTGGGCGACACGCGATGCAAAACGATACGAACAGCGCGATGGACGGACGGCAAGGCGCTTAGTTTTTCCCATGCAAAGCCAGTTTGCGGGTGACGCTTCAAGCGTTTTCTTGCGTGGTGTCCGCTTGCCTATATCTCTTTCGAAAATCGGAAATTAAGCGCGCCCGGAATAAAAAACATAAAAGGGATCGGTTAATTTTGCCTGTTACAAACCCCCGAAAAAGTTACCGATTCTCTCTGTTGT
>NZ_FCON02000020.1 GCF_001544535.1 Caballeronia choica
GGAAATGCTGGTCACGATGCCGGAATCACCGGTCACGATAATCCGGAATTACTGGTCACGCTCGCCCGGAATACGCACTGCGCTCTCGACGGCGCGGCCCAACGCCTTCACGAGAGATCGCAACTGGAGGCCACCGGTGCGCACGCCGGCGAGAGGCACGTGCACGTGTTCGAGATGCCCGTGGCTCACCTTCGGTATCACGCGATCGACCACGACTTCGCAGCACGGCGTCTCGACACGTCCGAGCGATTCGCCGGTCTTCGGGCCCTTGATCTCCACCGATACCATCGCGTACCGTCCGCCTTCCCGACCGACTGTCCGCCCTGGCTCAGCACGACATTGTCGCCCTCGCGCAAGATTACGGACATGGGCACGTCCGCATCAGCGTCACGCTGACCGGGCACACTATGCGTAACGAGTCACACGCCAAGAAACGCCGCGCCGCAGACCACCACGCCTATCGTGGCCACGCCAATCGACACACGTTGCAGCCACCTTTTTCGCGTCAGCAAGGTAATTGCGGCCAGCGCAATCGAAATCTGAATGAGGGTGGTCGCCTGCGCCCACCGATGATGCTGATGCAGGAGGGCCTCGCTCGTCGCATTGTCTTTCTCGACATCTTTCTCTAATGCCTCGGCGTGTGCCCGGATCGGTCCTTTTTCCGCGCTATACCGCTCCACATCCGCCACGAAGCGTGCCCGTGCAGCCGGAGACGATTCGCTGAGCGCTGCTCCGAGTTCAGCAAGATTCTGTTTTTCCCCTTTAGCCTGGTAATAAGCCCATTGATTGGCCGCTTCCGTCTTGTGGATTGCCGCTTCGTTCTTGAAGAACAACGCGAGATTTTCGTTCGCCCCACTCTGATAGGACGAAATGGCACCGATGGTTGCAAGGATCGCGGTCATCACGGCGATGCGCGCGGCGTTCGGATCGGGCGTATGACTGCCCGCATGTTCGACCGCATGATCGTGCGGCCCGTGCACTTCGAATTCATCGGACATGGAAGATCGCGCAAAAAGACAAAAGCTTAACGGATCGTGCGTGCCGGACAAAAATTTCAGAGGACACACCCACCCCCGCGCATAGATCGCCGCGCGCGTACTAGCTGACGATTGCTGACCATTGCTGCCATCGCGCCAACGATGGCATTGTTCCTCGCCTGCCGCCGTTCGAAGGCTAAAGCAAGCCATCAGACACATTGATGGACACAGCCAGGGCCGCGGATAGACTGTTTTGCGACTTGCCCCTCTTATCCCAGCCAGTAGAGCTTTTGGCAAAGCAAACGTCGATAGCACCTCGTCTATAATCGAAGCACTCGTCTCAATTATGGCAGGAGCCCAATTTCATGAGTCAAGCGCGCGAGCGATACTCGGGATCTCGTGACAGCGGCCAGCGCCAACCGCGTCATGTCAAGAAATCGCCAGCAAACCGACAGGGCCAACCCTATGTGAAAGGGTCTCCTCCTCGAGACGCGGCTCAGACTGCGTCCATTTTCAAAACACGATCGTTTCAGTTGCTGGTCGATGCGGTGGGTGCAGAAAACATCGCGATAGGACTGGATTTAAACCTGACGCGACTGGCCGAACTGATGAAGGGCGAGCGCTTCACGCCCGAGACGGCCTTTCACATGGAAACCACACTTGGGTTGCCGCATGGATTCTTTGACCAGCCCAATCCTGTGCTCGCGCCCGAGACCATCGCCCGTTTGAAATCGCCATTGGACATTGTTCAACCGGATGACGAACCAGAAGTAGTCTACGAGACGTTCAGGCCGGCTTCCGCCCCAAAGGTCAGCGAACAGCCATTATTCGAAGATCGTTTGCCAGAGGAACCGGAAATGCCAAAGAAAGCGACTGGCGGGTCGCCAGCGGCCGTCCAGAAGAGTAGAAATTCGGCCGTGCAGCCTGGCGCTCGCACCTCTTTGAAAAGCGCAACTGCGAACGTCAAGGCCTCTTCGAAGGCGAGCCCACAGCCTTCGCTGGCATTAAATGGCAGCGCGGCTGTTCAAAATATCCGGCGCGCCAACCTTCACGTTCTCACGACCCGCAAGGGATCCAAGGTGACACTTGGTGTGGTCATGGGACTTACAGGGTCCAACATGGCCCATCGGCTGTACGGCAAGAAACGCATGGACGATGCCGAAGCGAATCGTTTCACGGAGCGCCTGGGTTTGCCAACCGGCTGGCTGGACACGCCGCGCTCGGAGGCAGAGATCCCGGAATCGGTGTCCCGTTTGCTTGTTCCTGCTTCGCGCGGTAAGGCATCCGAACAGGAACGACGACCGACCACACGTGCCCCTGAAAGCTCACCTGACTCCGCCGGTGATTCGGGAGAGGAAGAGGCGATTGTCGTCAGCCACCAAGATCACGCAGATGCAGACGACCCAATCCCTGAGCTTGCCAGTCCCGCAGTTGCAGAGAGCGATGCCTCGCTTCCTGCGACGCTCGAGCAGAACCCCGGCGCTGCAGCCCAGCAGTTACCCCCGATGCCGCGCTCGTACACTTCTGCGACCAGCCTGGAAAATCTCGACGGTATCGAACCGATAGCCGAGGCGCTGATCAAGACGCTAGCGGGCAAAGCACGCGCTGGCCGATTGGACGAGCTGAAAGCTTTGGAGCTGTTGCAGCAAGCGATATTGCTGTGAGTCGATGGTCGGGGGTAAGAACACAGTCACCCGCTGCCGACGAACAAAACACATCGCACTTCCCGGAATCCGAGGTCGGGCGCGAACGAGAAAACCGTCCCGATTCTTGTCGACGAACTGCGGCGCCAGTCATCGACTGGTCCACGTGTCACCACTTTGTTAGTCGCGATATTTCGGCGCAGGGGTAGTCCTGACCTTTGGGCTCTCGTGTCGACCCATCAGATCCGCGATGCTGATTTGATACTCGTGCATCTTGCGCACGATGTCGGCGAGGGCCGCTTCTGCTTCACGTTGGCGTGCCGCAGTCAACTGCTGCTGAAGCGTTTCGCGCTGCGCAAGTAGTTCCTTGAGGCTAGGTTGCTCTATTTCCATTCCGGGAGATTTGCTCTTTGATGTTGATTCGGGATGCGGCGCAAAGGAGCGCCAGATAATCAGGACGCAGGTCCCACCCAAACTTGCGAGAACGGGCTTGCTTCACTCCAAAGCCGACCTTTTGATTGCGACGACGTGAAGCCGTCGGCCTTTACTTCAAGAAAGTGCACAAACAACTCCTCAGCGTCGCCGTCCAGCGTAATGATGCGGCCCGCTGCCAATTCGTCGATGCGCAATGGACTTACGCGAGCGCCCCGGCGTGGCGAACCGCGGGCGATCTTCGTTATCGATGCAACTCGACATAGACGATGCGCGCGTGCCTCGCTTAACGGTCGAGAAACTCTCTTAGCTTGTCGGCACGGCTTGGATGCATCAGCTTTCTCATCGCCTTGCTTTCGATCTGGCGAATCCGCTCGCGGGTGACGTCGAACTGCTTGCCCAGTTCCTCGAGCGTATAGTCCGACGCGGTATCGATCCCGAAACGCATGCGCAGCACCTTTGCCTCACGCGGCGAGAGCGCATTGAGCGCCTCATCGATTGCGGCGCGCATGTTCGCGTGCACGGCGGCGTCCGCGGGAGACGACGCCGTTGGGTCCTCGATCATGTCACCAAGCGTTGCATCGGCATCTTCCCCGACCGGCGTCTCGAGCGAAACCGGCTGCTTCGCGATCTTCAGGATGCCGCGGATTTTTTCCTCCGGCATCTCCATGCGCTCGGCCAGCACGGCAGGATGCGCTTCCTGCCCCGTCTGTTGCAGGATTTCACGCGAAATGCGGTTGAGCTTGTTGATCGTCTCGATCATGTGCACCGGCACGCGAATCGTGCGCGCCTGATCCGCGATCGCGCGCGTCACGGCCTGGCGCACCCACCACGTCGCGTACGTCGAAAACTTCCAGCCACGGCGGTATTCGAACTTGTCGACTGCCTTCATCAAACCGATATTGCCTTCCTGAATCAGATCCAGGAAGTGCATGCCGCGGTTCACGTACTTCTTCGCGATGGAGATCACGAGGCGCAGGTTGGCCTCGATCATTTCGCGCTTCGCCTGCCGCATCTTCGACTCGGCGGCCATCATCTGCCGGTTGATCTTCTTCAACTGCTGCAGCGGCAGTACCGCGTTCACTTCGATATCGATCAGCTTTTGCTGTTCGGCCTGGATCGCCGGCAGGCTGCGTTCGAGCGCGGCGCCGTATTCGCGCGACGCCGCCGCTTTTTCGGTCCATTGAAGATCGGTCTCGTGACCCGGAAACGACTCGACGAACTCTTCACGTGGCATCCCGCACCGGTCCACGGCGATCTGCAAAATGCGCCGCTCGACCGCGCGCACGTGTGCGACCTGCTGTTGCACATCGGCGCACAACCGGTCAATGGTTCGCGCGGTAAAACGGATCGGAGCGAGTTCGCGCTGAATCTCTTTACACAGGTGTGCGAAGGCGGCTATCCCCTTGCCTTCTGCGACGCTGGCATGCGGCATCTGGCCGAACAACTCACTCACTCGCGCGAAGATAGCGAGGCTGTCGCTCGTCAACTGTTTCAGGCGCGCTTCGTTCGCCTTGTTCGTATCCGCTGCTTCGAGATCGCTGTCGTCATCGGCGTCCGCGTCGTCGACGTCGTCGGTTCTGGCAGTGTCCGTGTTGATGTCCTGTGAAGCAGTCGAGTCCGACCCCGACGGCTCGTCCTCTGTAGTGTCTTCGTTGAGGCCGTCGACCAGTTCGTCGATGCGTACTTCACCGGCCGCAACCTGTTCCGCGCTCGCAAGGATCGTCGCGATCGTCGCCGGGCAGGCCGCAATCGCCTGAATCATCTCGTGAAGACCGTCTTCGATGCGTTTCGCGATCTCGACTTCGCCTGCGCGGGTCAGCAATTCGGTAGCGCCCATTTCGCGCATGTACATGCGCACAGGATCGGTGGTGCGGCCGAATTCGGAGTCGACGGTCGAAAGTGCGACTTCCGCTTCCTCATCAGCCTGGTCGTCCGATACGGCAGCGGGCGCCGCGTCGTTCAGCAGCAGTGTTTCCGCGTCGGGAGCCTGCTCGTAGACCGTTACGCCCATGTCATTGAACGTGCTGACAATGGTTTCTATCGCGGCGGTCTGCGCGAAGTTATCGGGCAAGTGATCGTTGATTTCCGCGTGGGTCAGGTAGCCGCGCTCCTTGCCCAACTGGATGAGTGCGCGCATCTGGAGTTGGCGCTCTTCGTCCTGCAACGCCGTGGACGCGGCGTCCATCGGCAGCAAGACCGCGACTGTCTTGCCCTTCGACGCGCGCCGGCCCGGAGCTTTGCGCGCGGTTGCGGCCGTGTCGGGTCCTGAATCTTCCTGATCGAAACTTCGCATTGACTCTCCTCGAGGTTTGCTCGGCGCTGGCGACAATGGCCATAGACGTCGCGGCCTGCGCGACACGAACAGGGTCACAACGGTAGGCACAGACGGATGCAAGGATCGCAACGAGCAAAGGACGCGGCCCGTAGGAGGCGAGCCGGTTTGGAACGACGCACACGTTGCACGACTACGACGCGCAAAATGCACCTTCGCTCATTATAACAGAAAATTGCTGTGTTCTGCCAATTAGCCACTTGCTTGGCCGCATTTCGCTCGATGACACGCTCTTGTCGTGGGACGCTGAACGATATTGTTAGACGCTCGTCCAGCTTTTCGTGGCACAAGTCTTCATAACGCCCTCCTCGGCTTGCACCTTCCAGGGTAGTCGGCCGCGCGGCGTGGTGCGCATCCGGCTCATCCATCGGTGTGTTGCCGGATGGAAGGTTTTCTCTCAGCGAAACCCACCTTGGCTGCCGTGTCAGAACAAGGTCTCTTGGGTCGCAGAGGCGGTTCTTCGGGTGCCTTCGACTGCCAGACCCGCGTCCCTCAAAAACCCGAGCACGCTTCGCGGTGGCGCGTGCAGCTTCCGCGCGAGCATGACGGCATACCTGTCGACCGGGACACTCGGATGGCAGTCATCGAACGATTCGAGAAGCTCCTGGACAAGGTTGATTGGAATCTTCAGGCCCGCTTGGACAGACAGCACGCGTAACTGGCTCGCCGACAGCGTGGCATGAGACACCCACGTAAGGTCGTCGCCGGTAGCAGGGATCCTGCCCGTCGTCACCACGTAGGTCGGCTCCTCCAGGTTTTCGATCAAGGGCGACAGAGCACCCCGCTCGACCAGACGCTGCGCGTAGTGAAGGACCACGGCTCTCGCGGCCTTTTCCTGAACCGGTTCGACCCAGTACCGTTCGGTGAGATATCGCAGCACGTCGGCACACGCAACTTCACGCACGAGCGAATCTGTGCTCGCTGGCAGGGACAAAGTGACTGAACACATCTGCCTGCCAGACGCGACGATCCACGCCGAACGAGTCCTCCCCAGGTATTTCGATGTCGACATCGGCGGGCCACTGGTCACAAGGCAGCGCCAATTGGGTTTGAAGCACCTCCAGCTGTTCCGCGTGGTTCAACTGCCGGTAGAAGGCATTGTCGGCAAAATCGAGCGGTGACGTCCATGACGAAGGCGCCCGGTTGTGCGCGACACCGAGCACGGACGCGACGTGCGACGCCTCGCCCGGCCACGGCGGGGCGTGTCGCAGTGTTCTCTCCATAGGGACAAGCCACTTCTTGTTCTCAATGGAGTGAAGGACGCACTGCCGTAAGGCCGCCCATCCTTTGATATAAGCGGGGTCCGGCAGGCTGACGACCAATGCCGGCACCTCGAGCTTCTCGACGCGTTCGAGAGGTACTCGAGGCGGCAAGCCTGGAATGATGAATTCCACGATTAGCTGACCCTCTGCAGTCTCAGCGAGAAAGTCAACCGGAACACGAACGACCTCGATGTCGGCTATCGAGTCGGTCCACTGGACGAGCGGAGTTTGAATGCCAACATCCCCCGCTCGGGCCGCGGGCGGCACTCTGATAAAGCGACTTTCCAGAAGAATGTGCTGAGCGGCTGCACGCAACGCGTAATGTGCCGCAAGCGGGCACGTGGTTCCGCACCCGTGCGTGAAATAAGGACGCCCGTCTTCCGGGACTTCAGGCTGCAGTTCTTCGCCACAGGCGACGCAGAAATATACGGCGCGGCTTGAGGCGAAGACATCGCTCGTAGCCACAACATTGGCCGCAGCATCCCTTGCAAAAACGATGCGCGCAGTGGTGAGCATAGGCAGTACCGTTCCGTTTGCACGTTTTCCGGTTTTACAACACATTGATTAAACTTGCCTAATTATTAAGCAAAAAGGCGTTGTGAATTGGAGACGCTGCTGTCGTCACTTTATCGGTCACTTTATCGGTGACACGACAAAGACAGGTATCGAGGTCGGTTGGTGTCGACTCGATTACCGGCGAATTGGCTGCGCTCAGTCAGAAGGTCGAAAGACTGGCCGAGACCGCCCCGCTGATCGATCTCAAGCGTCGCGACGCGGGCACGATTGAATATGAGGCGCGGCGCGCTTTCCGAGACGAGCACGTCGACGGGTGGTCCCGCAGCAGGATCGCGACCATGACGGACTTTGCAACGTAGATGCTGAACCCCTTTTTGGCCGGACCTCTGCTGCCAGCGGCCGCGATAATCCCGATATATTGCTCCAGAAACTATCGTGTGATAATATTTCTGTAGAGATTGGAGGTTATAATGGCATCGAGAACGAAAGATCACGCCGCGGCTGGTCCGACACCGGCGGCCACGCTGTCGAAAGCGGCGGTCCGCGCGGCGGCCGCTCTCCGTATAAGCCAGGCAACGCTAGCTGACGTGCTCGGACTCAGCACGTCTTCCGTCTCGCGACTCGTCGCGGGCACTTACCAACTTGAGCAATCGCGAGGAAAGGAATGGGAGTTAGCGTTATTGCTGGTGCGTTTGTTTCGTTCACTCGATGCCATCGTGGGTCCAGGAGAGAAAGCTCAAGCATGGCTGACGGGCGAGAACACCGCGCTGAATGCGAGACCAATCGATCTCATCCGCTCCGCTCAGGGACTCGTTAATGTCGTTGAATACCTGGACCTCTATCGAGGTCGCATCTGAGGCTCGGCAGCTTATCGAGGATACCTGGCGTGCTGTCGAGGCTCAACATCGCGTCGCGACAATGTCGCTCGTTGACAGTCTGGCCGAACAGGCTCAGCTAGAAGCGTTGCTCGATACGTCAAAACCTCCGATTCCTGCAACGGCCCTCGGACTTCACTGGCTCCTATTCACGCCCTTTCGATATCCGACGTCCCAGCATGGCTCGCGCTTTCGACGGCCTTATGATCCGGGTGTCTTCTACGCCGCCTACGACAAGAGCACCGCGTGTGCAGAGCTTGGCTATTGGCGCTGGCGCTTTCTGACCGAATCACCGTCGCTCGGATCGATCGATACGTTGCCTCAGACGCTCTTCAAGACGACCATTCAGGGGCGCGCGGTTGATCTGCGCCGGCCACCTTTTTTACGCCAGCAGGATGCCTTCGAGAACAAAACCGAGCATGGCTACTGTCAAGCGTTTGCCGGGGTCGCGCGCGAGGCTCAGGTCGACGCGATCGTGTATCGTTCCGTGCGTGATCCAGCGCAAGGTGGATGCATCGCGGTGCTGACGCCCAAGGCATTTGCGAAGAAAGAACCTGTTGCCGCTGAAACGTGGAATTTGTCAGTCACGCTCGATCGAGTCATTTGGCAGAAGAGCGACGTATTGTCGCCCGAGGCGTTCGAATTCCCGGCAGGCTTCTGGAAATAGGCGCTGACGGAATGGATTGGCCTTCTCACGGTCGGCGGGAACTGACATCAGCCTATATTAGGAAATTGCTTTTACCCGCCGTCGCGAGTGGTTCGACCCCGTGAGGCCCACTGCCCATTACTCGACGCCATTGGGAACTGCACCGCTGAGTTCTGCGTCCAATTGGCCGAAATTTGACTCGAAATCGTCGATTTAAGAACGGAGTACCTTTGGACATCTTTTTCTACTGGAAAGACTTCGTATCGGATGTACACGAAGGGCGTATCGGCACGCTCGGAGCCGATACTGACAAGCTCGCCGAACTTCAAGAACGACTGCCGCGCAAGGTATGGACCTTCATTACGCCCAAGGGCATGAAGGGGAAGATTAGAGTTATCGGTTCTATGTGGATCACCGAGGTCAGGCCCGCCAACTTTGTACCCAAATGGCGGCACAACCTCTTCTATGACGCGGCCTCGCCCAAGTCGGTTCTGTTCACGAACTCAGCGAGCGCCGAGAAAATTGAGGAAGTCAGTTCTTACTTGAACAACCGGTTCAATCAAGCCTTCAGATCCAACTTTCAAGGCGAAAAAGGCCTTCACGCGATGGAAGCCGACGTCGTCCAGGGCTTCGAAAAACTCGTGCGAGACTATGAGACCGTTCAATTTATGGAAGGAATAAAACAGACGCTCGGATGAAAAGAACCATCCAATCGCGGACCGCCATGTATGGGATTCGCTATGCCCGCCTCAGACGATGACGAAGGATGCCCCGGCGATATCAGCCGGCTTCCTTCGCATTCCGTTCGCTCATCACTACGTCGAACGCTTGCCGAGCGTCTTTCAACTCCTGCATGGCGGCCCTCTGCATCATCTTGCGTCGGTCCTACCGTGCGAAATCCAGTGACGTCAGTGTAATCGCCTCGGCCGACAATCGACGAGCCTTGTTCGGCCATCGCAACAATCCGCTTTCGGCCATCCGCGAAGGCGCGAAGGAGGCGAGCGTCGTCCGCTTGCCTTGCGAGCCAGAAGTGATCTTCGAGCGCCTCGCGGGCAACCGAACACGGGAGCCTTTTCCCACGGATCTCGATCTCAAACTCGACGGCCTCTCCGCCGTGCGACACCATCGGCAACGGCGCAACTTTCGTGTCCACATCACACCTGTGTGTTTGTTATCAAAGAAACTCGCCGCCGTGTCACAGCGAGCGATTCAAGGTTTGTCATTGCTGAATTCTTTGTGCCGGAAGTCGTCGGTCCTGACATCAAGCAACTACGCCGCCAGCCTGTGATCACAATAAGGCCGCACGTCAGCGCCCGATTTCTCAATCGGCATTTTCGCTAAGTCGAATGACATAACATCGTCACAGTGCTTGGCGATCCGGGGTCCACCTGCAACCATGGAACCGATTCCCAAGCGCCTGTCACAGCGGCAAGCGCCGCCCCTCAGCATTCCGTCGATCGCGAGTCGCGTTCTACGTCGCGTAGGATTCGCGCGCGAAGCCGCACTTTCGCGACGGCGCTCAAGCGTCCAGCGCGGATATTGCAATTTGCGTGTGCAAGCGCCAGATTATCCGGATGGTCCGGTCCGCCCGCGGCCAGTGCGACGAAATGCTCGATGGTTGCTTCCCCTTCTTTCATCGTGCGTCCGCAGTAGAAGCAAGCATTGCCGTCGCGTCGCTGAAGCAGCCGTATGGTGGCGAGCCGCTTTTTCTGTTTTTTTGACGATTGAAGGGTCGGCGCAGTGTTCGCCGCGTCCGCTGCGCTCGACAAATCCGAGTTCGTCCGGTCGATGCGAATGGTGAAGGGCTCCGCCTGCTCCACCCGCGCACGACTACGTTCAACCAGTTGTTGCGCGCGAGCCCGAGTGCACATGGCCAGGGAATTTCCTGAAGCATCGATCACAAAGACATCTCGTTGAAGAGCAGGATCGCCGGATGTGTGCAAGTCGTGGAGCAAGATGGTGATATCGAGGAGCAGACTGTGGGTTAACCGAATATGGCTTAAACGCATCGGTTTCCGCAACGGTTAGGCGAGAAAGTCCAAAAGCCTGAAAAAACCCCCTTGGGCGCAATCACAAAGGGGCTTGGATTCATTTCAGTGTCGCTTAGAGCGCGGCGTCTTTGAGCTTCTTGAGCGGGCGCACTTTTAGTCGCACGGATGCGGGTTTCGCGGCGAACCACTTGTCTTCACCTGTAAACGGGTCCTTGCCGAAGCGCCTTTTCTTCGCGGGCACATCCTGAGCGACGACCTTCAGCAAACCGGGTAGCGTGAACTCCTTAGCGCCCTTCTTGTGGACCGATGCGAGCACCGTCTCTTCGAGAGCAGCCATCAACGCCTTGGCGGCTTTCGGTTCGACGCCCGCGCGCTCGGCCAGGTGGACCGTCAGCGACGCCTTGGTGAACGAATCCTTGATTGGTTTCAGAGGGGCTGGCGCCGCCGCCTTCGCGACAGGAGCCGCAGCTTTCTTCACGAGAGGCGCTGTTGCTTTCTTTTCGACAGCAGTAACGGCTTTTTTCGGGGTCTTCGCTGCAGGTTTCGTTGCACTCGTTTTTGCCATGACGTCCTCATATTCGAAGGTTTGGCCTGAGACCTTCGCCTTTGCATCGTCACCGACATACGCAAAGGGCGAATCCCTCAGGGTGGCGCTAGCGTAGCAACGCAACGGGCAAGTTGCAACAAACGGAGCCCCGAAAATAAAGGCTTTGCGGCCGACGCGACGCAAAAACAACGACCTGTATCCCTTCCGGTTTGGCAACGACCGTATGAGCCGCGTGGCAAAAGGGTGATGCAGGACGATGCGCAGGTGAGATGTCGCAGTTCTGCGCGCCGTTCCCACCCCCCTGCAATCATTCAGGATTGGGTGATGGCCCAAGCGTTTGCCTTAGTCGCACCGTGGTGCGATGACTAGAGAGGCCCAGAAGATTGGCTACCTCCTGGTCGGTGCGGCCGGTGTTCCGGGGCGCGCTGGACGCCGGCGCAACGACGGTCACTCGTGAAATGGAAATTGCGGTCGTCAACGCGCTTGCTGAGCTGGCTCGCCAGGAACAGAGCGATATCGTCGCGACGGCTTACGGCATTCGGGATCTATCGTTCGGGCCGGAATATCTGATTCCGAAGCCGTTCGACCCGCGTCTGATCGTCAAGCTCGCGCCGGCCGTGGCGAAGGCCGCGATGGATTCGGGCGTCGCCGAGCGTCCGATTGAGGACATGGAAGCGTACGAACAGCACTTGCAGCAGTTCGTCTATCAGAGCGGCACGATCATGAAGCCGATCTTCCAGCTGGCACGGGGCGTCGAGCCGGAGAAGAAGCGCATTGTGTTCGCGGAAGGCGAAGAAGAGCGCGTGCTGCGCGCGGTGCAGATTATCGTCGACGAGAAACTGGCCAAGCCGATGCTGATCGGCCGCCCGGTGGTGATCGAGCAGCGCATTGCCCGCTATGGACTGCGTCTGGTCGCGGGTCGCGACGACACGGTCGTGGACACCGACCACGACGAGCGTTACCGTGTCTTCTGGCAGGAATACCACAAGATGATGTCGCGCAAAGGCATTACTGCGCAGATGGCGAAGCTCGAAATGCGCCGCCGCACCACTCTTATCGGCGCGATGCTGGTGAAGCGGGGTGAAGCGGACGGCATGATCTGCGGCATGGTGAGCACGACGCACCGGCACCTGCACTTCATCGATCAGGTGATCGGCAAGAAGAAAGGCTGCAACGTCTACGCAGCGATGAACGCGCTGGTGCTACCGGGTCGGCAGATTTTCCTCGTCGATACGCACGTGAACGTCGATCCGACAGCCGAAGAACTGGCCGAGATCACGATCATGGCGGCTGAAGGAGTGCGTCGTTTTGGTATCGAACCGAAGGTCGCGCTGCAGTCGCACTCGAACTTCGGCACCAGCAACGCACCGTCAGCGCAGAAGATGCGCGATGTGCTGGCGATCCTGCGTGTCCGCGCGCCGCATCTGCAGGTGGACGGGGAAATGCATGGGGGTCTCGCGCTCGACCACAACCTGCGCCGCAAAGTGATGCCAGATTCGACGCTGGAAGGCGACGCGAACCTGCTGGTGTTGCCGAATATCGACGCGGCCAACATCTCGTACAACCTGCTGAAGACGGCCGCCGGCAACAACGTGGCAATTGGCTCGATTCTGCTGGGTGCGGCTCAGCCGGTACACGTATTACCCCCGTCAGCAACGGTTCGCCGGATCGTCAATATGACGGCGCTGCTGGTGGCGGATGTTGTTGCGCTCAAGTAGCTGCGGCGCTCAAATATCAGTTGCGGTATATCTACGCCCTGTCGGAGGACTAGACAGGGCGTACCCGCTTATTCATCTTTGTCGGCAGCGTCGCTTGCCCGCAGGGTGAAAAGGAAATTGCGATTGTCAGCGCTTCGAGGCTTCCATCGCTTTGACGTGCGCCCACCAGCGACCGCCCGAAGGCAAGTCTCTGACGAAAGCGAACGACTTCGCTTCTTCAGCCGACAGTTCGATAAACGATCCTTTCAGAATCGCCATCTGCAGATCGACGACATAGGCGAGCGCCAACGGCCCGTGCTGCTCGCTAATGCCGGTGAGTGTCCCAACCGCGCTGAGCAGCTCCGCATGAAACTGCTTCGCGTGCGCTGCGAGGCGAAGCGCGTCATCCGCGTCGCCGATCGCTTTCATCACCGCGCCACACTGTGCCTGCGTGTCCTCAGGCCCATACTGCGTGGATTGAATCCAGCCCCGCGCGAGCATTTCGTTAAGGACGTCATCGGCCAGGTCTGTGCACGAATAGGCCATAAAAGGCTCCTCGAAAAGATTTGGAGGAACGCCCCTTGTGGGGCGACTCCCCACAAGGGTCAAGAAAGGCTCAGGCAGCGAGTGCCTGAACGTCGATTACCGCATCGGCCTCTGCGACAAGTTCGGGTGTCTGCGAGATGAAAAACTCTCGCTGATACCCGCCCTGCCGCAATACCTCGCGTTTCATGCGCATGAACTGCACTTTGCGGTGCGTATCCAATGGCCCGTCCGACTCGTCACTGAACAGGGTCTGATACGGCTGACCCGTATTCCGGGCGAGGTACAGCGCAATGCCGCGCGTGAGGCACTCGTTGATCCAGACCTTCTGGCCACCCGACATCACCGACACCGACTTACTACTGTCGGAATCAGCATCGTGGACGAGGATCTCGAAGCCCTCTCGCAACTCGCCACTGGCGAGCGCGCGTTGCGTGCGGATTTCAACTGTGAAGCGCATGCCGTAACAGGCGAGCAAAAGCTCGTTGACGGTATCTGTCAGCGCCGGGCCTGCGTCATCGATGGTCAGTGCAATCACGCCATCGTTGCCGAGTCCTTTTGCGAGCAGTTTCCAATGCGCGATTTCGTCGGAGAGGAGGTCCGCGCGAGACTGCGTCGCGCAGAACTTCTCCAGCTCGACCGCCAACGCCTCGCCTTCTGCCTGCAGCCCGCTCTGCGAACGGATCAATGCTTCAATTCGACCATCGAGCGCCGCGATGGCTTCACGGATTGACGCTAGGTCGCGGTCCAGTTTCGCAATAGCAGCGGCCACGTCGACAGCGGCAAGACGCGTCACCTCGTCGGCCATCCGAGCCAGTTCGGCAGTCATACGCGCCTTTTCAGACTCGTACCTAGCTGTCCTCGCGGCCCCCTCTTCTGCGCTCGAATGGAACTCCGCTTGCGCGGATTCGAGACCCGTTGCAGCAGCTTCGAGAAGCGGCTTTCTCGCAGCAAGCTCGGTCGCGGCTTGCAGCGCACGCCGAAGCTTGGCGACCGCATCAGTCACGGCCAACATCTCGACGCGCTGCGCCGCCAGTTCGGCAGGAATTGGGGCGAGCGCATCGGCCTGTGCTTTCTTTTCGCGGTACTTCGCACGAAGGTCGGCCACCGAGATGCGTTGCGCTTCGGCTTGCGCCTTCGCTTGCAAGGCCTGCGTAAGCAGCGAACATTTTGCGTGCATCGCATGACCGACACATGGAACCTGCCCGACGACAGCCGCCTGTTGGTTCAACGTTTCGAAATGAGCGGCCTTCGTCGAACCCTCGTTCATCAAGCTTGAAATTGAAACACTCAACGTGCTGAGCGTCGCCTGCTTCACTTCAAGCTCCGCTATCGCGCGCAGCAAGGGCGTGAACTTCGCCTCCTCCCGAGCGATCCCGAGTTCAGCTTCTTCACGTTTTGCTGCAGCGCCCAGGATCGCATCTCGACGCGCGAGCGTGGCCCGATGCGCGGCGATCGTCCGATTGAGCACTGCGACGCGTTGCTGGCTTCGAGCTAATGCAGCTTGCTCGTCGTCGGCAGCGCTTCTCAACGACTTCGACAGGTCGTCGCGGCGCACGCCCAACTCACGCAGACGCGCCTCGACCGAGGCGGATTCAGCCTGCTTCGCAGCGAGCGTTGCACGTTCCTGCGTCAGCCTGCCCAACTGCTCAAGCGCGGCTTCACGTTGCCCGCGAGCCGCACGCAAGTCTGCGCCCTGCGCGACGATGGATTGCTCGGTCTCGGCTTTGCGCTGCCGCTTGCCAGCAAGGGCGCCGAGCTCCGTCTGAATACCATCGAGCGACTTCCCGAGCATCTTCGCGACATCAGCGGCTTTCGCCGACAATGCCTTCAGATGTTCGATGCCGAGCAGCTCAGCCAGAAGCGTTTTGATCTCGCCCGCACCATACGACGCGAGCGGACGACGATTCTGTGCTGAAAAGACGCTGGTAAAGAAGGTTTCGAGCGAACCGTTGATCGCCTCGACACAGCGGTTATACGACTCCGCTTTGCCGTCCGACACCGTCCCGTCAGGCAGCGACACCGTACGCCACGTTCCGTCGACGCCATGATAGGCCAGGTAGTACTCCGCCTTGCCAGTCTTGCCGGGCTTGCGAAAGGTGAACGAGGACCGGTAGCGAATGCCATCGTGCTCCCATTCGAGTTCCTTCAGCGCACTGGTACCGCAGATGTGATCCCAGTACGAGAAAGCGTCCACAGAAAGCTTCGAGGCGCGCGATGGCATGATCGGATACGGATGCAAGTTGTCCATGATCGTCGTTTTCCCCGCCCCATTCGGGCCGGTCAACGCAATCAGTCCATCCGGCAGCGACTCCAGATCGAGCGTGATGCTCTCTCTTTTGATGCCATCCCGGACTCCGACGAACCCTTCGAGCGTCAGCTTCAGAGGCCGCATGACGTGCCCTCCGCATCGAACAACGACACCGACAATGACGCCGAAACGGCAGCCATCTCCGAATAGAACGCGTCGTCATTCTCGTTGGGGAACGACGCGTTCAGACCAGTCCCGACGACCGCGCGTTGCGGCGCACGCAGCGTCCCAGCGAGCGCAGACGACACCTGGTCGCACGCTCTGCTGAACTCGCGTCGCGCGTTCGTCAGAAGCTCAGACCAGCCGCTATAGCCGGTGAGACTACGGATTTCCACCGCAGACCACTGACTCGCGTAACCCTCCTGATACGACCAGAGCAGATGCTGCATCTGCACCGTCGGCGTGACTGCAACTTCGGTAGCGCCCGGTGTCGTCGCCAGCAACAGCAACGTTTGCCCGAACTGAGCCAGCGCAGCGCCACGGTTTTGTCCAAACGGCTGATGCTGGATCGCCGTGGTGAAGCCAGCAAAATCGACCAGCGGCTTTTGAATATCGCTCGCGGAGTTATCCGCGAGCGAGAACGAGCGGACCCATTCTGGACCAGCGGGGTAGAGACCAAACATGATGCACTCCCATGAGAAGGGCGGAGTGCTCCCTGGAAAGGATCGCTCCCCGCCAGGGTGAAAGAATGAATGAACTGCCAAAGAAAGGTGCTGCCACTACTGAATCGATGCGTCAATGACGCGGTGAAACCTCTGTTTCGATAACCCCGCGAGCTATCGGAACACGGCTACATGTTCGATGCGAAGGAGCCGTGCTGGCCTCCTTCGCTTATTGACCCGTCACGAGGCGGACTACGCCGCGAACAAATCATCATCGAGCCACGAAAGCTGCGTTGCCGGCGCCGCTGCTGGTATCGAGTCGACGACTTCAACCGTCGCATCGGGCATAGCCAACTCAACGTCCGCTTCCGTGCGTTCAGCCTGCCCCGCAGCTGGCGCTGTATCTGGCGAACATTGCGCCAGAGCATCGCTCTCCACGAGGTCAGCCAACACGCGCGCGGCGATCGTCTCCGCGTTTGCGGTTTCGAGAAGCTGAAACCGAGCGAGCAAAGGCCCCGCCTCCACATCCGCGTGCTCACACCAACGCTCAATCTTTCGGTCGATTGTCGTCTCGAGACTGATGCCTTGTGCGCGAGACCGGACGACCGGCAGAACGCGAGCCTCGATCTTTAACTCGGCTGCGTTCGTGAACAGCGCCGCAATCGCGTCGCGGTCGACTGACTGACGGTGCTCTTCGTCGACTTGCCAACGAATGCGGACGAACTTGTCGGTCGCATCGAGCGCGATCGCAGAAAGGCGTTGCATGTCGGGCGGGCCATCGAAGTCGATACAGACGATCTCGCGAGACGGCGTTACGATGAGATTCGCTTCCGCGTTTCCCACCTGTATGTCCCACATAAGATAGCCCTTGCCGCCCTCTTCGCCATAATGAAAGCGCCCGATTGACCCCGGGTACGCGATCACTCGCCCTGCTCGCTCCCACTGTTGAGACTTGTGGATGTGACCTAGCATGAATGCATCGCACTCGGCTTCGAAGAGACCACCAAGCGAGAACTCGTGATCGAAGCCCGCCATCGTGACGCCGTGCTCAGTCGTGCAACCGTTGACTGTGCCGTGCGATACGCCGACTGTGCGAATGCCTGCCGCGCGAAGGCGATCGTTGATCCGTCCGGCCGACCTGAGGTAGTCGGAAAGCACTGCCTCCAGCCCTGTCGCCGCTTCCTTCGCACCGACAGCGGCAGCCAGTTGCCCCTTGTTGACCGTGGGCAAGCAAGTGAACACGACGTCGGCACCGATCGCAAACACTTCGCGAAGCTCGTCATCCGAAAACACCGGGCCGCTCGATGCGTAGAACCGGCCTTCGTGAAGACTGACTTGTTGAACCCGCTCGGCAACGTAGATCTGGTGCGTATCTGACATCAGCTCGAAGTTGCGAAGCGTCCCAGGCGGCTCGTGCGAAAACGTGCCCTGCAACATCAGCACCGGCATGCTGCCGCTCAGTCCGTTGATGCGCCGCGCGAGGCGATTCAAGGACGGTGCATGAGCGTCGAGCCGGTGATCCGTTGCGTCACCGGAAATCACCGCAGCGTTCGCGTGGGCGAGCACTGCATGCTCGGTCGCATACCCGAAGCATCGATCCGCCTCCTCGAGATTGCCGGGTGCGTAATGCAGGTCAGAAAAATGAGCGATTTTCATGTCGCCTCCTAGAAACGAAAAAGGCCGCCCGGAGGTAGCCATTGATGTGGACGCGCCTCGCGGCGCATTCAAAGAGTATGGATTAGGTACTGAGCGTGTCGCGGACCTTCATTAGCGCCTTGCCCAGAAGGTTCTGGCCTCGCCACTTGGATTTGTCCGTGATGCCTGGATCGCGCTCGCCCAAGCCCACACCCCATATGAGATCGTAGGGACTGGCCTCGACAAGCTCGGTCGGAGCCGTCGCGAGCAATAACGTTCGCAAGCCGGGGTGCTGCGTGAACTTCTCGCGGCAACCGACATAGACGATCGATTTCGCCTCGCCTTCCAAGTTTCGAGGTCGAAGCCTTTGACCTTGCGGCCGAGGGCTTTCTGCTCCTTCGGAAGATGCGCGGCGAGTACCGCTTGCGCGATTTCTTCATCGCCGAACAGTTTGGCCTTTGAGAGCATCATGAACTGCTCGACACTGACGAACTGAACGTCGTGATAGGAAAATCGGCACGGATGCCAGTTGCTAAAAGCATCCTCCGCGCCGAAGAACAGCGTGAAGTTGCCGACTCTACGCATTGGAGACTCCTTCGCGTGAACAAATAGATGGGCCGCCGAGGCGGACGAATTCGATGCGCATGAGCGCGGTCGAAAACATTTGAGCAAGCCGCCCTTGCTGAAATGTTCTCATCGCGTCGGGATCGGAGAAGGAAGTGCCAGCCAGCCCATCTCTTCGAATGATGATTCGAAGGGGGCCGGCCCAAGTTAGACGTATGCTGCTTGCGCAACTGCGTCCTGGATTTCAACGTCGAGCGAAGCAGGATCGTCGAGTGCGGCCGCGAGGCGCGCATTCATCGCATCAACGTCCACGATACGCTCAATCCAGCCTCGACCGTACGTCTGATGCGCGTACATGCGAAACCCGTTCTGTCGTTCCGGCTGACTCAGTCCGAGACGGTGCAGCAGATCGGACATCTTGTGTCGCTTATCTTCAAGCGTCTCGTCGGAATCGATACCACTATCGTCTTCGGTCGTTTCCGTCGATCCTGCGCTACCGTCCGCGTTCCCGCCTGCGTCGTCGTCCGGTTGGAGTGTCGATTCATCCAACGTTCCGACCGTGCTATCTGCCTCGATAAGCGCAACTGCGCGACTGGCCGATTCCAGTGCCGGCTGCCCAGCTTCCGCCCCATCCAGCAACGCGCCGAGGTCGATGTCAGCATCTAGAACCGTCAACATCTGCTTTTGGCGAACAGGTTGCCCGTTATCGTCGACTCGCGTGATGTCAAACTCTCTCTTCGAGAGCCGGAAGCGTGTGCAAGTGAGTCGACCGCGCGCGAGCGCCACCGTTTGCATGGCGGAATAGGCTTTCTGGAGCACGTAGATCGAGTTGGTCGGCAGTTCGATCAGACCCAGCCCTTTGACGTCGGGCACCGCGAACATGAAGTTCGCAGTCAGATTGCACTTTCGGTCCTGGTACTGTGGACAGACGTGTGGGTCGCAGATCCCGTCGGGGATGTCATCGTCTTGCCGATGCACCACAAGTCGACCACCGAAGGACCGGCGCGCACGTTGCGCGCGCGCGTTACGTTCGACCGGCGCGTACGTCTTGCAGTAGCGCTTGCCGTCGCGGTCGTACTCCGAGAAGTACTGCCGCCCTGCTGTCGTGTATGCCGCCATCTGGTTGGGCACATTTCGCAGCCAGTCATCGAACGCGAACATGACAGGAAAGCGATACAGCTTCACGCCATTGCCTCGATCCTCGCCATACAGCCTCAGGATCTCATCGGCCGTGTCGGGATTCGAGAAGTCGGAGCGCCTGCAAACGAAGTAATCGACGTTCTTGGGAATGAGCGCATTGCGAAGCTTCAGAGACGTTTCCAGCGTCTTGCCAATCGCCTCGAACGAGTCGCCCGCAGCCACCATGTCGTTGTAGAGCTTGACGGCCTTTTCGTTGGCTTGATTGGCGCGCGTCAGCACTTTGATACCGGGTCGAATCTTGCCGATCGTCGGCGGCCGGATGGCTCGCTCTTCGACGAGACTGCGCGGCGTGTGATCGAACATCTGCACAACAGCGTTCATGACGGGTTCCTTGCGAGAAAGGATATGGCGTTGGTCCGCAGCGTTTCGGCCTGAGATTGCATATCCCGGGCCGCAGCACTACCGCGACGTTCGCTTATGTGATGAATGAAGATAGAGCGATCGGCGTCGCTCAACATCGCGGCTTGAGCGACCTCGCAGCGCGCGCGCCAAACAGCAGATGAGGTGTCTGCCTGATCACGCTCGTAAGTGATTTGATGCTTGATAGCCTCAGCGATACGCTGGTTGAGGCGGTCGGGCAACAACATGAACGGCACCTCCATTGAGAAAGGTCCAGTCGCAGGACGCGGTGGACGAAAAAAAAGCCCGCTCCGTTGAGGGAGCGAGCTTCGTGAAATCGATAATGAGGGAGACCTACGCGCCACGTCCCTTCCGGGGACGTGGCGTGCAGGGAGCGCCCGGAGATCCGGTGCGCTCAGTCAGAGAACGTAAAGTCGTTCTCGCGCGGCATGGTCACGCCGCGCAACAGCCCTTTTCAGAATCACTTCCGCCGCAGGTATCACGGATCAGCCAACTTCGATCGTTCTACCCAGATCAGGCTCTGGAGAGAGAACACCCGAAACCCCGGGTTCGAACGACGTCCCGGCGCAAATGAATGCGGTCAAGGGTACGAGTATCACGGCTGAAATTGGGGAGTGTGTAGCGAGCACGCTCAGCACAAGGAAGTTTTCCACACCGGTAGCTATCCGGTCGGAGCATGCCTACAGAAACAACCTGGGCACGACTTGGAGAGAGAAGATGGACTCCGGGCTTGGAGTCGAGGTCGATGCGTCAGAGACGCGGGGTATGGATTGAAGTATTAGGGAAAAACGTCCAAACGTGTACTGGAAAGCTCGCGAATTTCGTATGGCTTTCGCCGGCTCGATTTCCGCATGTTCAATGAGAATGTGGGCCTGAGAGAACATACACCCGAGAACAATCATGTCTGGCTTCGACACTGACACGCCCGAAGGGGCGGATCCAGAGAGGAAAATCGTATCGCACAACGACGAAGGCTACAGCGGCCTACGCCCGCTCGAGCGTCTTACGAGCGACTCGCGTCTCGATCGAATCCACGGCGAGACTCTGGCGAAGACCGAACTGCAGTATTACTCCGCGTTCACACGCGAATTCTGCCGTTCCGACTACAACTTCTGCGCGGCCAAGATGACCCTCGCGCGCGGCGGCAAACTCCTCGCGCTTGATGCGGAGTTCCGCGTCGCTGAGGCGTTTTTCAAGAAGGCCCTGGCGTGGGCCAATCAGCTGCATGGGCGAAACGCGGCAATCTCCTCCGAGTCGGTGACGCTCGAAATCAAGCATCCGCTCTCGGGCCGTCTGGTGCGCCTGCTCACGATGTACGACGCCCTGTTCGTGAAGACGATGGAAGCGCTCTTCACGCGGTCGGTCATGCCGCATCAACGCAAGCTCGCGCTGGACAGCGCCGAAGCGCGAATCAAGCAGATCCCCTTTTTGTGCATACCGGACAACGATCGCTACGCGCCAGAAGGCTTGCTGCTCCCCACTCCGGACAACGCGCACTGACCGACGGCATTGAGCGGCGGCTCCCCATCGTCCGGTGAATGCTTGACAAGCTCGCGCACCGGATACGCTCGAACGCACGACTACGAGAAGAGTCACTTCCAATGGATATCCATGAAATTCAGCGGCTGCACGCGCAGTTTGCTCCCGATTCGATGGTCATCGACCTGCCGCGCCAGCTCGCTGCTCTCCCAGCACCCGGTGACTTGAGCGCCGACGATGCGCCGACGGCGCGCGCCAGATGGGTTCAAGCGGGTCCGCTCGTTCGCCGCAGCGTCATTGCCGTGGGCGTCGCCGTGTTGATCGGCATGGCAGGCATGGGGGCCGCGTCGCTCTACAAGACGCGCCGCGGCGCTGACACGAGCGCTCAGCCGGCGCCCGCAATCCCCTCGACCACAATGCAACAGAAATCACCTGCCCGCGGGGAGCCGCCGGCGCCGGGCGGGCACGAGATTGACGCCACGCCTGCTCGACCGGTTGCCGCAGCGCCGGCCTTAAGCGCGAGTGACTTCGGCACCGCTTCGTCGTTGGGGCTGACGGCCGACCAGTTCCGCGCTTCGATGCGCGCAGCGGCCGTGTTGGATACGCCGAAAGCCCCGGCCGCGCTGTCTTCCGAAGTGCAACTCGCAGCCGCATCGCCGATCCGCCGCGCGCCGACAAGCCGCGGCGAAGCACAGCAGGCGGCCGCCGCGGCGGTCGCCCCGCCGCAGCCGGTAGCACCGGCCAACGCGCAACCGGCGACGAAGCAAGTCGCGCCGGCCGGTCAGCCCACCGCGCAGTCCGCCACCCCGCCGAACGCGACACCGGCGGCGGCAGTCCAGTCGGCCTCGGTTCAGACTCAGGTGAGCGCGTCGACAAGCGCCGCCTCCGATGCGCCCAGGTCCGCACGGACGGTCCGCCAGCCTATCTCGCGACCGCGCACTGAGCAGGCCGCTGACGCTGACGCAGGAAAGCTCGCGCCGACGAGACGCGCTGGTTCGACCGAAGTGCAAATGTTCTAGGAGTCACCATGAAAACAATACCCAACATCACGCTCATCTCCGCGGGCTGCTCCATCACCGGCGACATCATCGTCGATCACGGCATCAGCTGCTTCGGGCTTTGCGACGGCGGGCTGATGTCGACCCAGGGACTTCTGCACGTTGGCGAAGGCGGTCTTATCAAGGGAAGCGCGCAGGGCGAGCACGTTCGTATCGACGGGCGCGTCGATGGGAACGTTCACGCACGCGATTCGCTCGAAATCAACGGACAAGTCACTGGTGACATCCACTATTGCGGCACGATCCGACTCGGCCCGCGCGCGGCGCTCAACGGCACGCTCAAACGCCTGGCCCGCATGCTGACGATCGAGGTGGAGTCGGACCCCGCCCCCGCATCGCCGTCTGACACGCGGCCGGCCGCGGTGGCTAGCGTTGATCGCGGCGATTCGAACGTCACCGAAATCTCGCGGGCAAAAGCCTGATGCCCCGAATCAGGAAAACTCGTCTCCTGTAGCCCGACCGTGCAACCGATCGATCCCATCTTTGACTTTCTTACAGTGACTTGGGAGGCGGCCGCTCAGGAAGCAGCATTTGAGGAGCGGTGTTTCTGTATGCTCGACACGGGGCGGATAATTAACCGTGCTGCGATGCCGGCCGGCACACCGCATTGCGATCGACATGCAGATGGCGTCGGTCACTCCGTCAAGGAGCGGTTCGGCTTTCCGGAGCACGATTAAAGCTCACCCGCCGCACAAGTAGGTGGGTATGCTCCGCTGGCGTCGTCGCCGGAAATGCCGCGGCGCTAAGTTGAACTGCTCCAACCCCAAAACAACAGATTTAGTCGTCCACCTTGCAATTTCTGACGATTAGGGTTTATACTGAGTTCGTCTCCTCCATGTCTCCACTGATATGGATTGAAGCCCGCCGCGTGCGGGCTTTTTTTTGCCTTCGCGACCGGGTCCGCAACTTGCGTCAACGCCTCGTGTGGGCGGCAACCGCCCCACATTACCGCGAGGAGGATCACCATGAACAAGGACCAAGTGAAGGGTACCGCCGAGAAGGTGAAAGGCAAGGTCAATGAAGCTGTCGGCAACATGACCGACGACCCAGCGCAGAAGGCCAAGGGTCAGCTTCAGCAGGGCGCGGGCGAGGCTCGAAAGCAGTACGGCGACGTCAAGGAAGACATCAAGAAGAGCAAGCCGTAATGCGATAGAAAAGGTTGAAACGTTGAGAGCGCCGGTGACGAGCCGGCGCTTTTTCACGTCAATTTTTGCGCTGAACGGTTCAATTCTCGTTCGACGACGGTCTGCTAACACCGGGTAATCGGAGCGCTACGTTGCCTCAGCGACGCCCTCGATCTGGGCCTCGGTCACGAACCGCGAGGCGAAATTCTTGCTCGTACCGGACATCATCAGCGTCTCGCGCGCGCGCGTCATCGCAACATAGAAAAGCCGGCGTTCCTCAGGCTCCGTGGATTTCGTGTCCGGAACAATGGACTCTTCGCTGCGTGCGATCCAGACATGGTCCCACTCCAATCCTTTCGAACTGTGCATGGTCGTCAGAATCAGCGCGCCCGGCGTCGGCACGTTGTTATCCTGCTTCATGAATTGCAAACGATCTGCGAATGTGCCGGCGAGGCGGGACACCACGTCGTAGGTCGCCTGAATCGCCCGGATCGCATGATCCTTCTTCGCGTACTTCAGCGTCCACTCGCTCACGCCCGAAAGCGTCAACGAGTAAAACTTCCGATCACAAAGGCTGCGCCACTCGGCGAGCCGCTTCATGAACTCTCGATAGTTCGTCGCCACCTCTTCCGGCAGGCCCAGTTCGACCAGCTCCGCGCGCGGTTTCTGGATCAGTTCGGCGCCCATACTGGCGTGCAGCGCGCGAAGTTGCTCTGCGCGCAGGCCCATATGCGCGAGCACCGCGTCGAGCCCGGTTTCCTTAACCCGCTCGACTATTTCGAGCAGATTGCACATTAACGCGCCTTCCGGACGACTCAGGACCGACGCGCCCGAGGCCCGGTAGTACTTCACCCCTGCAGAGCGACAGACGGCTTCCAAGGGATCGAGGATGCGATTCGTGCGAGCGAGGATGGCGCACGACTTGCCCGTCCCGAGCAAGGGCGCGAGGGTTTCGACCGCGGCGACCGCCTCAATGTATTCGTCCGCATGACGGGAAGACAGGACGCGGCCGCCAGCACCCTTCTCAGCCCGCAGAACCTTGGCTATGCGGTCGACGTTATTGCGAATCACCCGGTCGGCGGCCGACAGGATCTCGGAGCGGCACCGATAGTTGCTCCCGAGCACGACGGGCTTCGCGTCGAACTCTTTGATGAACGACTCCATGCCGCGATAGCCGAGCGCTTCGCGAAACGCGTAGATGCTTTGGTCGTCGTCACCCACCACCGTTACGATCGAGCCGGCTTTCGCGTGGAGTTCGATCCAGCGGTACTGCAGCGGGTCGGTATCTTGAAACTCGTCGACGAGCAAGTATTTGAATGGGTAAGGCAGGATCGAACCGTCGTGCATGCCCTCGACCGAGAGGCGCAGCATGTCTTGAAAGTCGATCTTGCCGTTACGCGCGAGCGCATCCTGATAGCCGTGATACAGCTTCCCGTCTTCGCTGTCGACGTCGCACCGGCCGAAGTTCGTTTTGATGCTCTCGATCGTCGGGATGACGTCCTCAGCTTTGCCGTCAAGTCCCAGGTCCTGCATGACGCGAATCAGCAAGCCCAGACGGTCACCGTCCGAGGCGATGTCGAGCGCCCGGGCGCCGGGCCGCCGAAGCTGCTTGAATGCCAGAGAGTGGAAAGTGCCGGCAATCAGCCGCTTCTTCACGGCCTTGCCAGCAACCGCGAGAATCCGATCCCGCAATTCAATGGCGGCATCCTTCGAGAAAGTCACCGCCCCGACCACCGCGGCGTCCTCTTGCAGCAGGAGCGCAGCTTTTGTCGCGATCGTCTTTGTCTTGCCCGCGCCAGGACAGGCGATCGCAACGCAGTTCTGGCGCAACTCGGCGACTTCCCGTTGCTGGGCATTCAACTCGTCCAGCATGCCGCCCTCCTTTACAGGCTGCGAACCGTCGTCATCAGCTTCAGGTGAGTCATGTAACCACGAACGCCCAGCGGGTTCACCTTCTTCAGGAAGCGCACGGTTTCGTCGTCGACGTCCGACTGATCGCGAATGCCATTCCACACCATGAAGTCGAAGTGATCCATGGTGCGGTCGAACTTCATGATCGCGGTGAGCACGCGCATCGAAAAGCGCGAGTAGGCCTCGACCTCGATATCGAGGGCTGGCATCGGAATGGTCGGCTCGAACACAAAATCGTTGTTCGCGCGTAGCTCGGCTTCCTTTTGCTGGCGGTAGCCTCCGGCGACGCGCAACTGCTCAACGGCATACGCCTCGATCGAGGCGAGTTGCTTTTCGAAAAAGGTATTGACCACTTCCTTGTCGTCCGCGCCGAACGTCGATTGGCCGAACCGCTGCATGTTGATGCTCATGCGGTTCAGGTACGGCCACCATTGTTCGAACAACGGCTTCAGGCGGGTATGGTTCAGCCGCACGCGGACCGCCACGACGGCAGCACCCGAGAGCTGGCGCTCCATCAACAGGCGGCCGATCTCCCGGCGACGCTTGATGATGGCGATCCGCTCCTCTCCCGGCAGGTCACGAAAGAGCTTACGCGTCTTGGCCACCTCGGCACGCTTCATGTTTGCGTCGTCGGTGGAGATCACGCCTTCCTTGTGCAGATGGTCGGCGTCTGCCTCCATCTGGGTCAACTCGCGCTCAAGTTCGCCGTCGTCAGCACCGTCGCTTCCCTCCCGAGTAGCTTGCGCCGCTTGCTCTGCGTGGGCTTTCGATGCGCCGTCCAATGCGTCTTCGGTCACGAATTTTTCGAGTTCGGTATCTGCCACAGTGCTCATGTGCCTCTCCAGGTCGGACTTGGGTCCGGTTTCGTCGTTGGGAATTCAGGCACGCGCACGCGGCCCATGAATGCCATTGTTGCCGTGCGCAACGGCTCAAGACGCCCGAAACACATACGATTTCGAATGGCTTTAGACTGGGATGAAGGTGAGAGGCGCCGACGCGGGCACTGGGCGGGAGGAAGGCATGTCGCCTCAATCTGCCTGTAGCCATATGTACGAAGAAGCGTGTTCTTGGTTTTCGGGCCTGGCAGGGATACAGGTAGCCCCAAGCGAAAGGTAGAGCGCGGGAAGATGCGCTATGCGAGGAGCGTCACAGACGCCCGCCTGCATGGGAATCGAGGACTCTGAGAATGCGGGTGGAAAGGGAAGCCTGACGGAAATGAGGGAGTAGATGTAACGCGTTACATCTACTTTGGGACAAAGCCCCGACTTTTGTTTCGCCTTTCCGGGACGATATTACAAAACCGCGCTGCCCTATCGCTCTGCTACCGCGCCGATTGAAATGATTCGGCGGCCTTCCAGAGTAGCGAGCCAAGGAACGCGGCGACCGCCACCCAGTACCCGGCGAGCACCGGGACCGGCACGACCAGAACGCCGAACAACATTCCGGTGACGAGCAGCAGGCCGTGACCGGCCAGATGGAACGAGAGCGGACTGACAAAACCGGCCGCCGACGCTTTAATCTTACGGCAGGCAGAGCCATCGACGAACATGCCGAGCGCGAACATCACCGTCCCGAAGATCCAGAGTTTCATCACCATCGCGCGAAACAGCATCCGGTAGACGAGCAACCAGAAATTCTCAGTCCACGTGTGGGCGAAGGTTGAGAACCCGCCGTCGTTCATTCCACCGACATTGCCCGAAGCCGACAACGTCCGCTGCAGCAGGCCGTTGTCCACGAACGCGCGGCGGAAGATTTGGTTGGCCGAGCGCACCGCCGTGTCGGCCCGCTCCTGCCCAATCGAGACGACGAGCGAGGCCGTCTCTGCATCCGGCACCTCAAACAGCAAGCGCTCCGGGATCGCCGGCATCACGGCGATCGCGAGAACCGGCACCAGCACGAACCAGAGCTTCAGATGCGACCCGAACCGGCTAGCCATGATGTAACAGTCTCACGGCAAAGAGCACGAGGATCGCAACAATTGCCCCGAGTCCACCCCAAAACAACATTGGACGGTAGTCGGCGATCGTCGCCAAGGCATAGCACCGGGCGCCCGCCCCATACGTGAATTCCTCAGGCGGCATCGCGCTCGGGTCGTCGAAGGCGCCCGCCGTGTGCAGTGCCCGGCGGGCAGTGTCGGAATCAACCCCCGACAACTTCGCTATGATCGTAACGGTGAGCGACATCGTATTCCTCGAAGTAGCAACGGAACGCTTCGCCTTGCAGCACGCGAGAGGCCAGTTGGAAAGCGGCAGTGCGCTCGGTGATCTGTTCGGGGCAGCGTTCGTCAATCGTCTCGAACTCGCAATTTGCGTGGCGCTCCTCGAACGCTGGAATCGCTTCGAGCATCGGCGACCATACAGCCAGCTTTTCTCCCCGACGCGCGACGTAGCGGCGCGCGTACAGCGACTTAGCCGGTTCGAACAGTCCCTGCATGAAGGCAACATGCTGGTCGCCCGTGCGCTTCGCACGTTTGAACCCGCTGAGTGCCGACTCGATCATCTCGGCGGCAAGCGGCCCCTTGTCGCCACGGAAGCGCTCGCCCACGAATTCAGCCACGCGCGAGCACGCGAGCTCCAGTTCGGGCGCTACGTTGAACACCGGAATCAGCTTGTGCGACAGCTTGCGATCGCGAATGATATTTTTGAATACGGTGGACATAGTTGGTTTTAGCCTTCGATGATGGGAATTCGACCTTGGTACACGACACCCCCTGAAATGCGCATGAAGTACTGCAGGTTCGGCAAGCTATGGATGAGCCGCACTGGGATCAGCGGCACCTTCTCCAACTGCAACGTGCGCGATTGAGATCCGCTGAACTCCATCGCGTGCGATTCGGTCGTGGTGTTGGTGCTATTCGAGATATTCACCACTCGAATCGCTGTCTCCCCCACCTTGTCCGAGAACCATTTGGCGGTGTCGCTATCTTCCAATCTTAAAATCACCTGATTATTTAGGTTTCCTAAAACCTGCAGCATTTTTGCTGCGTTTCCGAGTTTCGCCTCGAGGTCGGCCCGCGCCTGGAAGGCAACGAAGGCCTTGAAGCCCGCGCCCCGCCCCTTGTTCAGGATCTGAATCACTTGTTCGTTGATCGCTTCAGCGATCTCATCAATGATGAGAACGACGTCGGGCTTCTCCAAATAGAAGTTGTAGATGGAGCCGCACACCGCCGCCACATCCGACAGCGCCATCGAGGCTATTGCTTTCTGGACAATGTTGTTCGACAGGGAATCGAGGCCCATGTAGAGGACCGCCTTCTGCTTGATGATCTTGTCGATGTCCCAAATCTCCCGCTCGTCCTCGAAGTCGTCGGCCTTTGGCGCGAGCATCAGGCCAGTTTCCCCGGTGGCGAGCATCTGAAGCAACGGCAACGCTGAGGCGATGATCCGCATGTAGTGCTCGCGGTCATGCGTATAAGTGGCAATCAGGCCATCGATGGTTTCGTGCCCGCGATCGTCGGCCGCGAACCGGTCAATGTATAGCTTGGCCATGCCGTCGACGAGCGAGACATCATTACGGCCGCGCGCGTCCTTGACGGTCGCGATCACGACAAGCTCTTCCCAGTTCGTCAGGTCGTTTGCAACGAAGAAGCGGCGTAGGCACCGGTCAAGCAGCGTGCCGATGCCTGATTGCGCATACTTGAGGATCGAGCGCAGGTTTGGCTTGTCCCCCACGTACAGCTCGCCTTTTACCGCACGGTCGATGAACAGAAACGCGAAGTCGCGGAACGGCCCCTCTTCCATCAATTGCGCGATGCGAGAAGGGATTTCGGACGGCTGTGACCAGTTCTCGAGCGGGTTGAGCCGGATCGACTCATTCGGCTTGGCCTGGTTGAAGTAAAGAAATTTCCGGCCGGCGCGCGCACATTCCTTTTCCACGCGGTTCTTCCAGTCGTCGTCGTTCTTCGGGTCGACGATGATCAGCACGTCCTTCGGATTGTAAATGACTTGGGTGGAGATGACCTCGTAGGTGCGAGTCTTTCCGGAACCTGTCGTACCTCCGACGAGCGTGTGACCGCCCATCGCCTTGTAGTGGAACGGCACACGGACCTTTTTCGGCTCCATGCCGTGAATCCAGGACGAGCCTTGCGGCATCCGGTCGCGTACGCTGTCCTTGGGCGCAAATAGCAGCTCGATGCGTGTCTCGATGGCGCGACCGATCTCGGTTTTTGAAAGCCACCGGGGCAACGACGGGATGTCGGTCACCGGCATGCGCAAAATGTCGTGCGCGATCTGCGTATGCTTCTGCGTCCACTCGAAGCCAATGCCAAGGTACATGGAGTCCTCGCGCTCGCGCATCGTCTTTTGCGTGGCCAACAGCGTGCCGATATGAATCCTGCTCAGCCACTTCGTTGAAATAGCCACGCGAAAGCTCAGCGCGCGCCAAACCTGATATCCCCGTACGACCAGCAGCGCAAGGCTCGCCAGTGCGAACGCCCAGCCATACGGCATGCCGGAAGCCAAAATACCGACGATGGCGACCGGCCAGATAGTCAGTGGCCGAAATTCGTAGATCGGACGAAAATGATTGACGTAGTTCATGCCGCAGGCCGCTCCATGATCAGCCGTCCCGCGCGCTCAACGATGCAGATGTCGTTTCCAGCCGCGCGCATCAGGAGGCTGCGCTTCCTGAGCTGCTCCACGAGCGTGTCACTCGTCAAGCCGTATGCGCCGATCAGGCGCTTCTGAACCGTCAGCCCCTGCTCTCCCCACGCCACCTTGGCCTTGCCCGCGGCCACGTCGTCCGCGAGCGCGCGGAAAAACTCCCGCATCATCGCGGCGCCCGGTCCGAGAACCTCGTTCAGCTCCTCATCGCTCGGGCCGGAGCGCGACGCCTTGCCTTCACTCGGCGCTACGCCGGCCGTCGCCGGGTCCGCAGCCGGCGCGCGTGGCGTGCCGGATGATGGGGGCGGTGCCGACGCTTGAGCTGAGAGGTCACTCGCGGCCGCGTTGGCGGCCTGTGCTTCGCTGCGCTCCAACGCATCGAGCAAGGACTGAGAAAACTGTGAACCCCTCGGCGCAGACGGCTGCGCCGATGCCTGTGCCGGATCCACCGGAGCGGGCGACGCGGTCGCTTTTTCGGCAGGGGCGGCCACCGCGCTCGAGGGTGCGGCCGCTAGAGTCGTTGCGGGTGCCGCGGGCGCCGTAGGTGTCGCCGCGCCGGCAGGTACGGTCACCGCCGCGACTTGCGGCTGAAGCTCAAGCGCAACATGGACGGCCGGCGGCACGTCAAACTTCACCGGAGCGAACACGCCACGTTGAGCTTTTCGCTCGAAGTTGCCCGCGACATCCATCGCTTGGCGAACGACCTTATGCACCAGCGCCTCGAACCCCAACGGACTTCTCTCCGGGTTGATCGCTCCGAAGAG
Organism: Caballeronia choica; assembly: GCF_001544535.1. Classification (GTDB taxonomy): domain Bacteria; phylum Pseudomonadota; class Gammaproteobacteria; order Burkholderiales; family Burkholderiaceae; genus Caballeronia; species Caballeronia choica. The sequence goes on from NZ_FCON02000020.1 coordinate 31,074, forward strand.
ATCGGCAAGCACCGCCGTATCGAGCCCGGACAGCAATTCCGCCGAGATCACCGTCTGGGCGAACATCGCAGTGCGCATCCGCTCGCCTTTGAGTGCCGTCGGGCGGCGTTGAACCAAATAGTCGCCATCGCTAATCCAGGTGCCGAACGCGCCGTGCGCGCCCGGGTTCCACGGTGTGCGGTCCGACACCCGGATGAAGTCGAAGTGACGGCACGGTTCATCCAGAGAGGAACAAGCCGCCGCCAGAAACACCGCGTAGTTGTACTGGGGCTCCAACCGCCGGCGCTTATCGGAGCTCAGGTCGGCAGCAAATTTCTGGCCACCAGCGAGCCGCAAGGCGTAAAACGTCGATTCGACCGTCGCACGGAAAGCGCCGCCCGGCTCGGCGTGGAGCTCGGGCGTCAACGGCATGGACGAGAACCACACAGCGCAGCGCCGAAGCACCGAGAGCCATTTGCGCTCGAACTCCGCCTGCGTGCTCTCGTTGGCGCACTGGCGCACGAGTTCGATGCGCTTTTGGTGAGTCGCGAGCAACGCATCGGATGCGATCGGATGATGGGCGCTCGACATCAGAAGAAACCCCGCGCCAGCTTGAGCGGACCCGTGCCAGTCGCGCTCGCTCCACCACCGAATATGCCCGCCAGCTTTGGAATTTCGAACGACAGCAGCAAAATGAACACGGCCAAGTTGAACACAAAACCGGAATTAACCGTCGTTCCTGCATGTTGCGCTGACGCGGCAACAGAATCTGCGATTGCGTGACCCATAAGCTTCATCAAAATTGCGACCGCGACAACGTACATGCCCGCGCTGATCATCCAATCGAGCCACTTCACGAAGTAGTTGCGCGTATAGCTGGAGAATCCCAACGCAATGGCAATCGGGCCGAGGACGATACCGAAGGCTGCCTGAACTTGCCCAATCGCCGAAAAGTACATGAAAACGACCGCTGCGATGCACATCGCCAAAAATGCAAGAGCCAACATGAGGATGTCCGCAACCATCCCGTTCATGTCTGTGGCGGCTCGAAGCACACTTACCTGCTGTCGTAACGCATCCAGGATCGTTCCGCCTAACGTGGCCATCTGTGTCGCGGCCGAGTTGCTCGTTGCGCCACCAATTTGGACCGCAAGATCGTTGAACCAGCTGTAAAAGCCCGGCGCAGCCGTCGTATAGCCCAGATAGAGCGCCACAAAAACGCCAACAATGGCGATCTCCTCGAACAGATTCACCCATGCGGCGATAGGGTGGTGTGTCCCGGAGAACCTCACCCCTGCCAGAACCAGGGTGATAACGCCCAGCCCCCAGGCAAACTTGTCGGCTTCTTTTCTGACGCTCTCGCTTGCAGTGACGGCGGTCGAAATCAGGTTGCCGACGAGCCCGCTGATCTGGGTCAACGCTTGGCTGGATCCGACAGCAAAATCACCGGCCCTGTTCGGATTCTGTGATGCTGCAGACGTCGACGAGGACGTCGAGGCCGTGGTGCCGGCGGAATCTGTCTGGGCGAACGCGGACGCACAGCCGAGGCTCGCGACCAAGAACACGCAGACGCTTACGAGAAAAGCGCGCACGGTGCGCGAAAAGCAAAGGTTCGACACTTATTGCCCCAGAACGGTCGACGAGCTGATTTTCGCTTTGTACGTCTCGCGCTCGCTGTCGAGCTGCGCCTTGAGCGCGGCGCGCGCGGTGGTACTCGCCTTGTCGTCGGCCGCCTTCGCGGACTGTTCGACAGCATCGCTCTGCTGCTTGGCGGCCATCATTTGCAGAAGATCACCGTTCTGGCTCGCGACGATATCGAGCATGTGGGTCGTCAGTTGCGCGGTTGCCTCCATCGTCGGCGACATGTTCAACTGGTCCTGAATCTCCTGGCGGCGTTTGGCGAGCACCCCTACGTGGGAGATGACGTCATTACCCTGTTGAAACAGTTGCCTGGCCATCTTGTCGTTGTTCTCGATGAGCGTATTCTGGTCCGCGAACCACTGAGAGGCCGTCTTCCCGGACTGCGTAATCAGAGCCTGGACCTTCGTCGCATACTCGGCGTTGCTTTGCAGACCGCCATAGAGGGACTTCAGGCCGTCGGTGTACTTCGACAGACTCCCGATGTCGCCGTTGATCGTCGTAATCTGCGCCAGCATGGCGGCCGGATTCAGGTTGGTCGCCTGCTTCAGTTGATTGAGCATCATCTGGTACTGGTAGATCAGGTTGGTGTCTTGATAGACCTCCCCCTTCACCGCCGCTGCCGCGGTGATTGTGTTTTTGACGAAGTTCGTCGGATCGAACACGGTCGTCCACGCCCCCGCCTGTTGCACGAATCCGAAAGTCAGTACGGTCGTGGCAAAGCACCTGATCAGCTTTTTCATCATGATGGGAAGGCCCCGCGAAATCTTAGAAGTTATGCGTTTGCGAGCACGTCTCGCACATACGCGTCTTGCCAGTTGTCGACGCCTGACTTCATATGCTTGTCGAGCAGCGCTTGCGCACGCCCATCCGAGCGGAGGTAGGCGAGCGCCTCCTTCGAGAAAGCAGCCTGCAGCATGCGGGTCTGAGTCGACGTCACCCACAGGTAGTCACGGTTCGGCACTGCGTCGGTGATCATCTTGATCTGGTGCAGCGTGAGCCCGAAAATCTCCTGATAGAGCTCCAGATTGTTGATGGCGTCGCTGTTCGGCAGGTAAATCAGGTTCGGGATGTTCTCTTTCAGAATCTCGAAGTTCGGCACACGTCGCAATTGACCGAGCGACTGCGTCGCCATGAGAAGGCCAGCGTTGAGCTTGCGAATCGTCACCGCCCAGATTTCGAGGCGCGCGTAAAACTTGGGGTAGGTGAAAAAGAATCCCGCTTCTTCAATTTCGATCACGGTGTAGCGCTTGCCGTCGAGAATTTGCGCGATCCGGTAGAACGCGTAGTCCATGAAGAGCGCGGCGGCGACCGGATAGTTCTGGAACAAGTCGCCCATCTCGATCGACAGATCATCCGAGAGCGAGAAGCCGTCCTCGACGTGGTCGAAGAATCGACCGTTCTTCTGACCGCTGGTCCACACCTGCAGGCGTTCGCGCAAATCGGCGGGCAGCAGCGTGTACAGACCTGACAGGCACCAGTCCTCGCGCTCGTAGGCGCCGGCCAAGGCCACAATGCTGTTGTAAATTTCGGTCTCTTGCGTCGGGGTGCAGGTGTAGTCTTCGCCCTCGATCACGAGCTTGACCCATTCCGCCACGTAGGCCCAATGCTTCTCCCCGCCGATCAGGGAGAGCGGATTCACAGACGTCGCCGCCTCGAACCGGCCCGTCGCATCGATGAAGCGTCCGCCGCCGAGCAGGGTCGGGATGCGGGTCGAACGGTCCTTGTCGAACCGGATGCGCCGTGCACCGTGACGGCCTGTCTGCGACAACAGGAAATTGAGCATCACGGACTTCCCGGCCCCGATTGGGCCGACGACGAGCGTGTGAGCCTTGCCACCAGGGTGATGCAGGTCGACGTTCTGCAGGGTCCGATGGCGCGTGGGCAGCACCGTGAGCGGCCCTGTCTTGCTGCCTGATTGCTGCGTGAGCCATTCGTTGACAGTCGCTCCCTCGCCGACACTGCAAAGCGGGGCGATGTCCGACACGGCGGGAGTCTCGACAAATTGCAGGCGTTTCTGTTGATCCCAACGCCCAGGCAGTGTGGAGGCCCATGCCGCGAATAGATTGTCGGTCTCCTGAATCACCCCGAAGCCCGCGTTACCAATGACGCCCACGACCTGACGCGTTGCGTCCTCGCACTCTTCCGGCGTGCTGCCGTAGACGACGATCGAGATGTTGGCGAACCCGTACTGCTGGCCTTCGGCGTCCAGTCTCGCGAGTGCGTCGCTCGCCTCCTTTGCCAATAGCTCGCGGCCTTCGTCGTTTTTCTGTTCTTCTTTTGTCGCCCACTGCTTGAGGATCGCGACAGGATTGAACGCGGCGGCCTTGTAGAAGCCCCGGATCTTTTTGATGTAGGCACTCGCACGTGAAGAGTCGAGAAACCGGTACATCACGCACACGTCTAGCTCCGCATCAACTTGCGAGAGCACGTCGAGCGATGCCTCCTGAAAGCCCATCCATTCCTTGACGCCAATGATGCGCGCGTAGACCTTGCCGTGCGCGGACTCGAACATGAGTTCCTTCGCCCCGATCGTCACGAACGTCTCGGTCAGGTGCGTATCGAGCATCGTCACCGGATAGCGCACGCGGCGCTTTGGCGTGCTCGGATTCGCTCGCTGATGGAGGAGCGACAGTGCGTTCTGCAATTGCAGACGTCTCATCTTCAAGCGCGTGACGCCGCCGGTAAAACCATCGATCACGGCCTCAAAGCGCTTGATTTCGTTCTGGAGCTTGGTGAGGTCGAAAACGAACGCACTTCGCGCCAGAAGCAGGTCCTTCGCGGCTTCGAACAGCGCGACGGCCAGATTCTTGCCGCCGACGGTCATGTGGTAGCCGACCTTGTCGAAGATGCGGGAAAGTCCGGTCTCAGGTGTGAATGCAAGCGAGAGCGAGTGCGAGTTGCGGAAATACTTGCCGCTGCCAATGTTGGACCGATTGATGGCGTCTACACGCGCGTCTGCGGTTGACGAAAAATCGCCATCGATGGTGCCCTTCACCCGTCGGTGTGAGACCCGCCACCACGCCGTGACGCGGTGATCGAAGTTCCGGCATGCGTGATCGAGGTTGTCGCGCGCGGCGCTGATGTCGCCCGGATTGGGTGTGTCGGCGTCAATTCCTTCGAACTCGAAGACCGTCAGGAGCGACCCGTCCTTATCGAGCACCAGTTCGGGCGTGACCATCGTCATCCACGGCGCGATTTCTTGCACCGGGCGCTTGGTGAAGGTCATTTTCAGCATGGGAGGTCCTGATCGAATCCGTACGGGCGCTTGAACCGCGCGCCGCTCTTTCCATTGGATCCCGGCTCATACACGTCCGGATAGCGGTTGTAGACCAACATGACCAGTCGCCACCACGGGTCTTTCGAGCTTTTCCAGCGCAGGAAAAGATGCACGATTACGCCCACCACCAGAAACGACGGACTCCAACTGGTGTACGAGAGCAACGCGGTGAGCGTGCCGTTCAGAATCGCAAGCATGCGATCGGCGCCGCCCATCTGGCGTGGCAAGGAAAGCCCGCGACTGACCTTGTGCTGGCGCATATCAGCAGGCGTTGGTCATGTGGAAGTGATCGCGCATGATCGGCACAGCCACCGAAGCGATGCCGAGGCCGACCAGCACCACCGAGAACGTCTTCGCGATATTGCTTTCCGAATTGGCCACTGCGACACCGCCGAGCGTGATGAGCACGATCCCGATGCCGTACAGATAGGGGCCGCTGATCAGGTTGCTGATCGTGCAGATAATGTCGGTCAGGCCCGTAAGCGACGAGTAGTCGCCTGCCGCCATCGCCGTGATCGATACGACGCTCAGCAGCGCTCCAGCGAGCATCGGTCTGCCGGGCCGTAGCTTCTTCGCCACCGCAGCAGCCGTGCTCATCACCTTCTTTCCCTTCATGTTGATACTCCCGTCAAAAAACGCGTTGTAGGTCATAGTCGTTGTTGTGAAAGCCCCGGATTTCGAGGATCTCGGAGACGTGGCGCATCTCGCCGGTGCGTTTGAAATGCACCACATAGTTGAAGCAATCCGCGATGTTCTTGCGCATGTCTTCAAGTTCCCATCGGGATCCCGGCGGGATGCCCAACATCGCGAGGCTCTCCAAACGGCTGAGTGCCGTGCGAGCGTTATTGGCGTGAAGGGACGCGAGGCCGCCGTCGTGGCCGGTGTTGAGCGCTTGCAGGAGGTCGTAGGCTTCGCCGCCGCGCACTTCGCCAACGATGATTCGGTCAGGGCGAAATCGCAGGCAGAGCGCCACCAGAAGTTGCGTGGTGACGTTGGTATCGATGTTCGAAAGCAGTCGAACGCGATTTGGTACGTAGAGCTTCAACTCCATCGTGTCTTCGATGGTGACCACACGCTGGTCAGCCGGGATCGTGCCGATCAGTGCGTTCAGGAAGGTCGTCTTGCCCGCCGAGGTGCCGCCGGCGACAAGTACGTTTTTTCGCGACTGCACGAGCGCGACCAGGGCGCGCATCAACGCCTCGTTCTCGATGCCTTCGTCGAAGTGAATGGCTTCTGCCGCTGCGGGACGCGCGTGGGCGGCGGAGAACGCCCCCATGCTCACGTAGTCCTCCATCGTGAGCTTGGATTCGCGGTGCTTGCGGATGCTGAGCGCGTGGCCGTCGATTGCCGTGGGGCTCATCACCGCGGCAACCCGCAGATTCTGATGACCGGCGTTGATGATGCCCTTGTCGCTGCCGGCGCGCGCGGACTTGTCCACCGACGAGGCGAGCGCACGGATCGCGGCCTCGAGATGTTGCGGACGCAAATCAACGTTCACGCGGGACATCACGCCGCGATGCTCAACCCAGACGTTGCGGTAATCGTTGATCATGATTTCCGCAAGCTCGGGCGCGTCAAGCTGTTCTTTCAGTGGCGAGAGTGCCTGAAAGAACATGCGTACCGCCTCAGCTTCGAGCGGGCGCAGTTTTAGCAAGTGATTGTCGGCAGAGTCGGTCATGCGATGCTTTTCGGGCGATCTAACAATGCGACTATTGTTGAGGGAACCCTGGCGCGGCAGGCCGCAAAAGCGATGTGAAATCAAGCGGCTTTCGCTGATCCCGAAGATTAGCGATGGGCTGGGGGCCGTCGAGACGAGTACGACCGCCGGGGACCGTCACCGAGACCACCATTGATATCTCGTCGAGGACCCGCATTGCCGTGAGACGGAGTGGATGTAACGTGTTACATCCACTTTTGAGGAAAGACCCCGAGAATCGTATAGCTTTCGATCCCACACCGCGCGGGAGAGACGGTAGGGTTTTTGTAGAATGGGCTTTTCGAGCCAACATGTCATCGGCTATGCGCGTCGGCCGCCCGGTCAAACCTCTTCCTCAACCTCATTGCGAGTACTGCGGCAAGGCTGCGGTGCTTGCACGCGTCGGCGACGAAGCCTACCCGTACCGCGACGATCATGGACCACTATGGATTTGCGCTTCATGTCAGGCGTGGATCGGCACCTTCCCGCGCAGCGCGCGTCACGTCCCGCTCGGGCGACTCGCGGATGCGACGCTTCGAGATCTGAAAGCGAAACTACACGCGGCGCTCGAACCACTCGTACAGGCGAAGATGCGACGCGACGGCTGCAATGTCTTCGAAGCACGCGCCAAGGGCTACCGGTGGCTCGCCAAGCAAATTGGGCTAGAGCCGGAGAAAGGCTCGATTCACGCGCTCGACGCTGAGCAGTGTGAGCGAGCAATCGCGATCGTCGAGCAATTCGAGCGGCAGCGCGGACGCAGCAGCCCTTCAGAATCGGCCTGGGACGATCGTTAATCCAAACCGGTCGATTCTATTCGTCCATGACTCGGCCACCTCTTTCCAAGCGCTCAGCCCGGGCGGGGCGCGCGCGGCTCGAAAAAAAGCGCTTGCTGCCCATCCCGCGTGCGGTCGCCGACGAACTCGCCCTCCATGCTCACCTCTCGTTGGAGGCCATTGGCGCCGACGTGGACGAAATCCCTCCCGCGCAGGCCGTCTCTGAGGTCGTTCTGCTCGCTCGGTATCTGTCCGACGCAAGGCGCGGCGTGCTTCCCGATGAAACGTGCTCGCCGCAGACCGCGCGATGGCGGGGGTGTGACTGCGGCCGTGATACGGGCAGGTGGGACGTTTCCTCACAGGCCATTTTCGCGTTGCTGGCCGCGATTGTCTGGCTGTACGACCGTCAGTTGCAGACCGCGCCGCTTGCCGCGTTGACCACCACGAGTGACCGACTTGACCGGTACAAAGCCGGCGAAGCCTATCAGCCGTTGCAAAAGCGGCGCGCATAAAGACAAAAAGCCCCGCATTGCGGGGCTTCGTCCTTCAGAAAACATGTCCGGGCACGCCCGGGTCTAGCAAATCACTTCCACCGTTTCGCCGAACGGCGCCTTCCGCGCGCGCGTAAGCCGCGTGGTCGACGCCCACAGCACCGGAAAGTGCGGCACAACGGCCGGAAAGCGTCCCTCCATATCGGTCAAGTAGACCAGAAAGGCGGGATTCAATCCGTCCGCAATGACGCGGTTGAATGGGTCGGCGAAAGCCGTGCCGCCCCCGCCACGCACCGGCTTGATCTCCGGCGAGTCGCCTCGCTCGAAAATCTGCACCTGCGTCACGCGCGTATCGCAATCCATCACGACCAGCCGCGCCGGCTTCAACGAGTGAAATACCGACAGGATTTCCGCATCGAACTGCGCCTGCGTGTCGTCGAACACCGAGCCGCTCGAGTCACGAACGAAGACTGCATCTCCTATCGCCGGGGTATGCAGCGCGGGCAAGTAAAACCCGAGATGCAGATACCGTCGGTTCGGCGCCGCGAAGCTGTAGTCCGACGGCGACGACTGCTGCGCGAAGCGATGGAGCACCGCGCGCCAGTCGACGACCGGCCGAGCTGCCTCCCCCGCCATTGCCAGCAAATCACCGGGCAGCTTGCCGCGCATCGCGGCCGCTTTCGCGGCCTGAGTCACCGCGACCTTCCACTCGGTTTCCTTCACCGGTTTATCCGGCCCCTTGTAGGGGCGGACTTCGCCGAACGAACCGTTCTGAGACGCGGGTTTGTCGCCAGGCTGCTGCCCTGGCGACAAACCCGGCTGACCGGACGAACCCGGCTGTGGCTGCCCTTGCGAGCCTGATTGCTGCTTGAGCTGGCCGGGATGCGGCTGCTGGGCGGGAGGCTGTTTGTTCTTCGCCTCCTGCGTCAGCAAACCGTAGATCTCTTCCGCTGATTTGCCGGTGTAGCGCGCGTCGACCAATGCCCCTTTCGGCAAGACCATGCCCGCCGACAGTACGATCGGATTGATCGCATAGTCGCAGGCATCGTTCCATCGGTCCGGATCGCGCGGGCCTTGGCGCCAGCAATGGCCGTTGGCCACATGCAGCACTTCGTGCGCAACCACGCCGCGCACCTCCAGGTCGCTCAGGGTGTTGAGGTACCCCGGGTTGTAGCCCAGCGTTTCCCCGTCCACCCAGAAGGTCTTGGCGGTGCGGTCTTCGGCGACTTTCAATCGAAGCGCGAGTGCCCCGAAGAAAGGTTGCGAAAGAACGAGCTCGGTTCGCTGCCGGGCAATGCGCGGATGGACCGCGCCACTGCCTGACATGCTTCCTAGCACCATCGCATTGCGGTCCATGATGCCCCCTTATGCGGCGAAGCGCAGTTGACTTGAGCGCTCCGATTCGATTTCCATCGGTTCGGGCGGCATACCCATGAACGCGGCCATGAGTCCCTCAATCTCCTGCGCCATGCTGGCCACCTGAGAACGAAGTACTCGCGACTCCTTCAAGTCCGCACCCGTGTGAACCGTCAGATGCGTCTTGGCCTGTTCGAGAATATGCGTGAGCTTCGGGTCGTTGAAGAAGTTCAGCTTCGGCAACAGCCCGCACAGCTCGCGCACGTTGTTGGCAACGTCCAGCCGGACATTGCCCGTCGCATAGAGGCGCGAGGCCATTTGCGAGACCGCCTCATAGAGCCGGCCCACCAGGTCGTCGTTCGCAGTCGCAATCGAAGCAAGGACATGCTCGTCCAGTTCGCTTTTGAGCAAGGTCAGTACGTTTTCGGGCAACTCGACGCCGAACTGGCTGGCGTCCGGAAACGGGAGCACCGCCATCTTGATGCCAAACTTCGTAGACAGCTCAGCGAGGGTCGGATAGTCCGCCTCGTTGAACAGCCCATTCAGTTCGGCCCGCGCGGCTTCCTTGAGAGTCAGGTAGTCGGTCAGAAACACGGAGACCGCCAGGTCGAACTCGTCTTTCAACGAGCGCATCTTTTCGGCGAACTCCATGTAGACCATCGTCGGCAAGAGCCGCACGCCCAACTGGTCGTACTTCAGCGTGTGGTCGTAGAAGTACGAGCGGATGCGCCCGGCGAGCGTCACGACTTCGGCGAAGCTCGGCGCGTGCTCGGGCAGCAGGCGCTTGTTGAATCTGCCGATGCCCTTCGCATGGTGCTTGCTCTCGACCTCCTGCGTCACCTTGCCGTCGAATCGGCGGGCGACCCACGTGGAAATCGTGACCGAGCAGAGCATGACCTTCGATTGGAGGGAAGTGATGTCCATGAGAAAACTCCGCTTAGAAATGGAATGGTTGAAACAAGAAAAAGGGCCCTGCGAGTCGGAAGACGCGACGGGGCCAGAGGTACGGCTTGAGAAAGCGAAAGAAAGACGGCGATTACTCGCCGCGGATGATTTGCCCGATCGGGCCACCTTGCGCGGTGATGAAGGCGTACGAGTTCTGGATCTGCGGCGTGCGTTGGACCGCATCGCGCACCAGCAGGGCCGCAAACTCGCGATGCCCCTCGCCAATCAGGCGCTCGGTGTAACGCACCACCCGATCGAAATTCGCCTCGTTCGCGCGCGCTGCCAACGCGGTTGCGATCGCATACAGCGCCGAAGGCGTTGACGGGATGACGGCCGTGTCCGGCGCGAGCAGAATCGCGTCGGGCTGCGGCAGCTCGCGGAAGATCTGCAGGAACGCGACCAGTTCTGTAGCCGCGCCCTCGCCCACCGATCCCGCATAGGAGATGTGTTCGAGGTGCTTGGGGACTACGTCCATGGTTCTCGCGACGAATCCCCAGCTACGCGGGTTCGGTGTGTTTTCGATATCGCGCGAGACCTTCTGCACAGACAGCAGGTCCGGACGGAAGCGCAGGAACGCAATGAGCGCGGGCGGGAGACTCTCGCGCACGGCCCACTGCGTCCAGTCGTCGATCGTCGGTTCGAGCTCGACCAACGTGGCGAAACGGGAGATCACCGGATCGAGGATGCCCGAGACGCCGGCGTTGTCCGTTCGGCGATTGGTCGCCGCGAGGAACGTGACCTGCGGCGGCAGAACATGCTCACCGACGCGCCGCGCGAGCAGCAGTTGCATCTTCGCGGCTTGCACGGCGGGCGAGGCCTGTCCGAGGTCATCCAGGAACCAGATTAGCGGGCGTCTGGCGGTCATCGCGCGTTCCAGATCCCCGAAGGGCAGGAACTTGGCGGTGGTGCCGTCGGCCGAGGGAAACGGCAACCCTTTGGAGTCGGTCGGATCCTCGACCACCGGATGGCTGATAAGCAACTCGTGGTCAGTCGCTCGCGCGGTCTGTTCGACGATGTCGCTCTTGCCGATGCCGGGACGGCCAGTGATCAGGACCGGCAGGCGCTTCGGAACGTACAGCGAAAGCAGTTCGGTGAGTTGCGCAGGCGTGACTTTCATGACGGGTTCCTTGGAAAAAGAGAAACCCCAGAAAGACCAAGCCCGAAGGGACGATGGTCCCTGTGGGGCGAATGGATGTGCCGGTGAATTGGCGGATCGATGCGTCGGTGACGCGGGTGATAGAGCCAGTGTACGAAGCGGCGATTGTCGCGAGCATCCGAATCGTCGCGATTTCGTAGCCCCTTACGATCTGGCCAAGGTGCCGCGGGCAAAAAGAAGCCGGCGCGCGAGCGCCCGTGGGAGAAACGAACGACTTATTCTGCTGAGCGTTGGACCACCACTCGCGCGCAATTTAGCGTGCCGCCCTTGGCCTGCTGCGCGCGGCGCAGACGCCGGATCGGATGGAACAATGAGTAGCGCCGCGTGGCGCCCCGAGTCGAACTGCCGATCCGCGTGAACCCGGCGGCGACCGACTGCTCGACAAATTGTGCATCCTGGACGACGACGACGACGGCGCCGCCGGAGAGCCGGACACGCGTGCGCTGAGCACGCTCGCGCGCCCGAGTCGCGTTGGCCTTCGAGACCCCGTGTTCGCGTGCTGCCGCTGCATCACGTTCCCACTCGGCTTGTTGGCGCTCGGCCAACGCTGCCAGAGCAAAGATCGCGCGCCGGCGAGCCCCTGCCTTCGCACCGATCAGTTTGACGCCGAACACCTCTCGCACCGCCTTCTTTGACCAGCGATTCCAGTCGTCGGGCCGGTCAAGCAGCTCCAGCAGAAAGGCCATATCGGCGCTGTCGATCGCAGCGGACACACGGTTGGGATACTCGTAGGTCTGGCGTCCGTGATCGAGCACCGCGACCTGCCGGTGATACGCCAGCGTGCGAAGGCTCATGTTGCCCTTCGCGCGCTCGAACTCGGCCTGCGCAAGCTCCGTCTCACGCCGCTCGTCCGCCATGATCCGGCGAAGCACTTCGGCAAACTTCGAGACGGGTTTGCCCAATGCCACCGGCGACGAGTAGGTTTCGGGCAGTGCGCGGGGCGATGAGGCCGTGCCGATACAACAGATCGTCGACCTCGACATGTGTCGGCTCGTTGGGCGCGAGGTCCATCACCATTGCGAGTAGCGCCGCATTGTCGGACGAAATCGCCGTACCGGTATGCCGAAGCAGACTCAACAACGGCCGCAACTTCGCTAACGGCACGGCGCCACGCAGTTCCGGCACGTCAAGGAGTACCTTCGCCCACTGCATATCCGAGCCGAAGGGCTGCTCGCTATACTCGGCCAGAACGTCGGCCGGGACGTCGCGCGCGGCAGCCAGAGCGTAGCCGACGTGTACCTCGTGACGCCCGCTACGCTGGCCGCTCGCCTCGTATGCTGGACCGGCATAGCCGAACCCGAATCGCCGTTCGCACTCGGTTTCGAGCAAGTCGCGGAAGTCGAGTCCACGGCCACCGGCGTCGGCATCGGCCTGCCGAAGCTGATCGGACGAAAACAGGTGGAGCGGCCGCGAAGCCAGGTCGAACAACGAGTGAAGAAGCTTCCAGTGCGAGCGGCGGATTTGCCACGCCTCGCGGCGCTCGCCTGCCGGTCTGAAGTAGGCGCCGTCGATCTCGTCGAGGAGCGCGAGGAACAGGTGGCGTGCATGACCCGAGCAGCGCAAAGTCAACCTACCGTTGTACTTGGTGACGCACAGCGGGTGTCCCGCGTGGCTCAGGCTAACTTCTGAAGCTTCCAATGCCGAAAGTCGGTTGTCGTGCTGGAGCAGGTCGAGAACTTCGATCAGCGTGCGAAACGACGCGGAAAAGTTGAGGGTGGAAACATAAAACATGGCCGATTGCGCCCGGAAAAGGAAAAAGCAGGCAATCGGTCCCTGTCGGTCGAGCGCCCGCCAAGGGTGAAGCGCCGAGCGGCGCGCAGGAAAATTTAGCTACGCAGTTATGCGACGTCGAGCGCGTGCGCGATGAATCGCGCAAGGTCCCACGCCTGATGGCTCGAGAACACCTTTGCCCGCAAAAGCGGCATCACGGCGTAGGCCCGCCTGAGAGAGTCGACCTGTTCGGGACAAAAGATCCAGTCAACGTGGATGATCCAGCCTTCGGACATGCCGATGTGGACCGACACGGCTATCCGATTCCAGGCACTGCGTTGTGGCCAGGGTCTCGCGAAGCGCGCGCCGCTGGTCGCCTCGTCAGGGTCGTCATTGAGATTGGCTGGACAGATCCATTCCGGTTCCAACTCGCTACGGCCCGGCGCCGAGGACAATTCGGACCAGACCTGCTCGACAGTCTTGCCATCGATATCGAGCCGTTGGCGCTCAGGCGACATGGCTGCCGCGAGAACCGCGGGTTGAGTGACGCCGGCCTTGCCGAACGGGATGCTGGAGAGTGGATGTTGCATTTGCGGCTCCTGAATAGAAAAGACGCGCCCGAAGGCGCGTCATGGAATTACAAAAAGCGAAAAAAAGCCGCACCCTCAAAGATGCGGCTCTACTTTTGACGCCTAGCCTGTCAGGCTGAACCGTGAATCATTTGCACCACTCGCGTTCGCAATCGCGCTTTTGCCCGTTATGGTTTGTCCACATGAAAAACGCAACCACGGACGCGCCAAAGACCAGGGTGACAATTTTCGCAGCCACGTTACTCTCTTTCATATGCAAGAAACCCACGTACCAAAATATGACTCCGAGCACGACAAGACTGACGGCGTTGAAAACGGTCATGGCGTCCCACCGCGTCACAGCATTGACGTAGCCGAAGGCGCCAATAACATACGCGGCCGAAAACGTATGAAGCAACCGACCGTTTTGCTGCCGCTGCTCTTTCGTCGGAAAAGCTATGGAGTTCACAACTGCCGCGCCAGCGGGCCATTCCGAGACGTCAACGTCACGCAATAGTTGCCACCGGGCTCCACGATTACTGGTGCCGAAATAGCCCTCGTACTCCATGGTGAGCGTCGGAGAGCAGTCATTGTCTTTCATCACGCCGATCAACCGACCTAGCCGCGGCGGGATGCTCTCGGCGCGTCTGGCGACGTCGAACGACATCTTGTCCACCAGCGTCAAGCCGCAGGTATATTCCACGCTGACCTTTGCCAGCTTCATCAGCGCCCTCCAATCTTCAGATCGATTCCGCCGGCGAGCCGCAGGCCATCCAGCATCGCCTGATAGCCGGCCTGGGATTCGAGTTGCTCCAGCGAAACGTGGTTTTCGCCACCGCCTGTGAGATCCGAGCAACCGCGGCGCGTGCGAAAACTGAATGCAACGCCCGCACCACGGCGTTTTTCGAGCACATCGACGAACAACGTCTCGGTGCGCAGAGAGACACGAACCGTGGAATTGCGGCGCCCATGATTTGCAACGATCTCGTGCGCGTGCGCGCCGAGCCGCAAATCTTGAGCAACACGACGCAGCACGCGGGTCGCATGCCGTTGCAGCGCCGCCTTTGCTCCGGTATTGACGCTACTGCGGTTCGCATAAAACACTCGGGGAAATTTCATGATGAGCCTCGGAAAACGCGAGGCAGGTCCCTTGCGGGGAGCCTGCCCCGCAAGGGTTTTGCGCGATGTGCACCGCGCGAAGTGGAAGAGGTCGCTACGAAACGACGCGACAGATCAGTCCGTAATCCGGTAGCCGGATCCATTCGAAACGAGATAGACCTGTTGGCCAGGTGCGAACCGCTGGTCGTCGACCTGCGTGACGACCACGGTCTGTCCATTGGCGCGGCGAAGGTAGATCTCGACACCGCTGTGGCGCGACAACGTCGCGCTCACGCGCTGCGCGATCAGACCTGATGCCGCGCCGGACAAAGCCCCGGCAACAAAGCGGCCGCTCCCGTTCCCTATCACCTGAGAACCGAGGAACGCGCCCGCCGCCGCGCTGACGAGCGAGGAAATGCCCGAGGTGTCCGAGGTACGCTCGATCGTGATCGGACGAACTCGCAGGATGGTTGCCTGTTCGAACTGCCCGATATGCTGAATGTCATAGCGCTGATACGTATTCGGCGAACCGAAATCAGGCGTTGCACAGCTAGTCAGAGCTGAGAGGAGAACGACGGACCAAAGAAGCTTGAACACGATTGCCTCGATTAGTGGAAGCGAGGCAATCCATCCCCGATGGGCAGATTTGCCCCATAGGGAAGAAAAGATGACCTAACGTGAAATGGAAACTAGCGCGGTCAGTGCGTGACCGACGCGATCGCGACCGAGATGGACAGCACGCCGACAAGAAACGACAGCATCTTCCAGGCTTCAGCGTCCTGTTTGGCGTACCAAGCAAGACTGCTGAAAGCGTATTTGAGCACGCGGAACATAGGCAACTCCTGGGCGAGCAAGGGAGCTTTCCGTGACGGGTAGATTCCACCGAGACAAAGAAAAAGGCCGGCAACAAATGCCGGCCCAAAAAATGCCATCCGTGATGAGAATGGTCAGAGACAGAAAATTAACGTACTCGGAGAGGAGCCGTTTGGAGGTCGATGCGCCGAAGCGCGGGGAATGGAGATAGTTTAGGCGCTCGCACGAGCTCGCAAGATCCGAAACATCATCGATTCCACTCAGCTTTCACTTTTCGCATGACAAGAAGCGACCTTCGAAACCCTCTCCCCCGCTACATCTATGCAAACTCTAGGCTCGCGCCCGAAAATCTACGGCCCGAAAAGCAAGCCAATCCCCACGCATATCCGCAAATTGCTCCGGCGCCCCTGCCGCTAAACTGGATTCCATGGTGCTGATCAGCGCACCTGAAGGAGCGAACCGAGACTCACTGAGCAAGCCGACTTACCTATATCGTGTACCGGACGCAGTGGAAGCTCGAAGTAGCCTAGCAGCACCAAGAAGACCGTTGCTGCCGCTTCTCGTTGGATAAGCGTATCGAAGTTGCTGTAGATGGGCCGTAATCGGTAGCGATGTAACGCTGGGACCAAGCAGGAGTTGAAGCAGGAAAGGTTGTAGCTGTACCGCAGTGCCGCAGTACCCACCGAAGTTGCCAGCAGTAAAAGTTGATGTTGCGCCCCGCGCCGGGACATTCCGGGCGGGGCACTTCCTTTGGTGCGCCGTCCGCCGGCTTGACTTTCGCGCCCAGCTGCGAAAACGGATCATCGTTTTCGATCTTCTCCGCCATGTCACTCACATCGATCTTTCGTCGCTTCGCGAGCTTGTCACCCCGAAGGCTACAGTGCCGATTCCTTGGAAGGGAATCGGCATCGTTTAGTCCGCGCTTTTACTCTTTCGAACTTTGCGCGGCCCTTTTGCGGGTGGCTTCGATAGGTCATATCCGAAGCGCGCCCATGCGACAGGGTCCAGTGGAATCGGGTTCGTGCGGCCCGTCTTCAGGTTCACGAAGACCCCCGAAAACGGCACGGCGCCCGTCGTGAACATCGCCCACAGCAGGTTGAACGCTTGAACCGCGATCGCCTGATTGATGACCAACGACTGCTTGCGCAGCGCGTCGGCCATCGAGCACGAAGGCGTCTCGTCTTTCGCGTCGAGCGACGGATTGATGAGTTCAGGAAACAACTCGCCCACATGGGGCAAGCGCTCCGGGTTCGCTTTATTCGTTTGCTGAAAGCGCGCCGGCTCCGACTGACCAATGACGACCTGGCCACGGTCGCTGCCGTTGCCACAGTCGAGGTAGTACAGGGCGCAGGCTTTGGTCGCATCGACAATCGCGCGACGAGCCGCTCGCGTATCGACACAACCGATCACCAGATCGACGTTGTAGCAAGCCACACTTTTCGTGAACCGGGAGGTTTCCGCCCGCCAGTTCGTGCCCATGAGCATGTTCAATCGATTGACGATGAGTGAGGCTTTGTACTCACCCATGTCGTTCGGATAAAACCCCTGCCGGCCGACGTTTGTCGGGCTGACCCGGTCGTCGTCGTAGACAGTGCACTCGATGCCGCCGGCGTGGCCTAGTTCCAGCATCGCGTGATGCAGGCGAGCCAGATTGGGCAAGACCGCGCTGCCCGTCCCTCCGGCTCCCACGACGATAACTCGCCACGGCCGCTCGATCATGCTGGCAGGCAGCATATGACGCAGTACTGTGCTCATAGCGCCTCCGTCGTCGAGAGCGTCGCCCGAACAGCGGCGTACCAAGCTGCAGGTACCCGCTCCACGGTTTCAAAGACTCCCTTTGCACAAAGACGAAGCGCCATGCTCGGGGTGTGCGAGGTGCAGTTGCCGATCACCAGCGCGAATTTGATTTCGTGCCGGTCATCGGTATCGTCCGTGCCCGAGAAGAACGCCGGGTGCAGCCCATGCGAGTGGCAGTCCACCACCCGCACCTCATCGGGCCCCAGAATTGGCGGCTCATATCGAAGTGCCGACGCCGAATGCGACAGGATGGTCACCGGAGCAAGGCGAAACCGCTGCGTCGCCGCACTCCAGACGATCCAGGCGCCCGTTTCGTTCGGAGAAGCCGCGCGCGCTGTGCGCGCGAACTCGCCCACCAACGCCTCAGGTACGCGCTCACACATCAGCCGTGTCGATTCGGCAACTTCGCCGTAGGGAATGGCGGTGGCCACCGAGTACGCCGCGATGCGTCGCACCAACGAGAGCCACGGCTGGTTGATTTCAAGAAATACGCCGTTCTGAGCAATCAACAACCGCTCGCCGAATGCCTGCATCGGCTCCGCCGGCTCACGCCGGGGAACCATCACGGTGGGGAACGAGCGCTGCAAAGCCAGATCTGCTGCGTTCACAATCAGTCTCCAAGTTTCCCGCGGATGAGGTCTGCGAGGGTTGCGTTCATGGGGATGAGAAGGTCCTTCGGAAACTCGCCCGGGTATTCGCCGTCGAGCATGGCCTTCCAGAAAGCAAATTCACTCTTCGGATGGTTCACACGCTTGCCACCGTGGTTGGGGTGCGTGAATGCCGATTCGAAGAAGCCGCATTCCCAGCCGGCAATGGATTCGATGTCGATGCGCTTCGGGACGTGAGCTGACCCGATGCAAATCTTTCCGAAATCCCAGGTGTTGAAGTAAGGCGGTTCGTGCAGCGTCGATTCAGGGGTTGGGCGGCTGTCTTCTTGCAGCGCGAACACGCTAAATCCGCGCGACGCTGCATAGAACACCAATCCAGGGTGCGGCACGATTGCCGTGCGCTTACCCAACTCTCGACACTCAAAAAACACGCGTCGCAAACCCGGTCTGCACCACCAGATCACCGCGCTCTGGCTCACCGCCAACACGGTCTCAGGCAGAAACTCCGCCCTCGGTGCCGCGTTCTGCGCAAGCTCATTCAAGCACCCGATCAACGCCGCACGGTCAATCGGTCGCCCCGCGCCGATCGTTGGACGGTCATCGTCGTTTGAGATCGGATGAACCGTCCCATACACCGTCTGACCGCCCCGCTGGGCGTATAGCAAAATGGCTAGATTGGCCGCGACTTCCGCGCCGTGGCCCGGACCCAGGTTCAAGCCGTTCATAGAAGCACCTCAATTAGCGAGTGACCAACGCGATAACGCGGTCCACACAGTTCAGGATGGAAAGACCCAGTGCCCAGTTCGCGTATTGCTTCCGGATGGCGTCAGGGGTTTGTGCGAGGGGAATAAAGCCGAGGTATGTCGAGCCATCGCCGCTAGAGTTGAAGTACTCGTAGTGGCTGTCGAGCAGATCTCCGATGTGAGCACCGTTCTCGGAAATCAGGGAACACGCCGGATAGACGCATTCAAGCCGAAATCCATAGTCGAACAGGGTTCGGTTGCCGGCTCGACGCAGCAACAGTGTGAGCCGTTCCAGTTCGAGACAGAGCCTGCGCACCCAGCCGCTTTGAAAGCGGCGGATACGCCCAAGCGCGTTGATACCAAGAGCCGAGCGAAGGAAGTACCGCCTTTGCAGAGCCGACCACTCGGCAACATCCATGTCGTCGGGGCAAAGCTCCGGCCGAACGGTCGAAGGCAAGTAGTGCTCGATCTCGGCGGCGTCGTCACCAAAGCGGTCTCGAAGCATCTCCATCGCGTCTTCGTCGCTCGCGTGCGGGTCACCGTCCCAGTACCACTGGGCGAACATCCCGAGGAACTCGTCAGGCGTTCGGATCCACACTGTTCGAGCGGAAGCGCGGTTGATGAGCGTCAACACGGAGCGCAGAAGACGCGGATGGGCCTTTCGCAACTCGTGAGCGCGTTCACCGAATTCCCATAGCTGCTCGTCGCCGACCTCAATACCGAGATACAGCGAAGACGCGGGGACGAATTCCTCCCCATCGTAGTGGTACTGGATCTGCGCCCGGATTGCTTCGACATCACAAAGGATGAAGTCAAAACCCAGACGCGTCCACCTGGCCCGCTCGCGGTTCACGAACCCGAAAAAGCCGTGGGCAAGTGCTTCGCCCGCGGACTTAAAGGAGGGCACATCGCGAGAACGAAGCGGCCCCGCCTCGAAGTGGGCTGTCACCAGCGCGGCCAGATCGGGGCTGGCGCCCCACTGCATCACGCCGTTCACCAGGACGTCGGCATCAAACCCAGGAAGAGTCAGAAAACCATTGGCAGGTCGATGTCGGGCAGCGGCAATGCGTTGCGGTTGCCAACGCTCTCCTGCGTCAGCGACTTCTGAACCAGGCGGGCGAGGATCGAAGAACATGCGGCGATCTCCTTGTCATGAAAAAAAACCGCCCTTTCGGGCGGCTCGCGAGTGGATTGGGCACCGGTCGGATTTGACAGTGCCGTGAGCAGGTCACGCTTACGCATGACAGTGAGTCGAACAACCTTTGGCGCCTGCCGCGCGCACAAAGGTAAAGCTCATAACCTCGCCCGAGTAACCGGGGCCGTCGATGGCAGCGGTGGTTAGCTCCGGGTATTGCGCGGAGTAGAGATCGCGGACATCGTCAGGCGTGAAGGTATGGCCCGGATCCGCGAGAGTGACGCCGTTGTAGACAAACTCGCGCGTGAGTGTTGCGACGGAAATGGACATGGCAATTCCTTAATCGAAAAGCGATGCGAGGTTGGTCCCGGTGCTGGCCGGTTCCGACGATGCCGACGCGGTTTCCAACGAGCCAGCCAAAGCGGTTTTCTGCTCCTGCGCGTTGACGTTGCTGTCGTTGACGTTGCTGTCCTCGTCGTTGTCGTCGTCATCTCCCGCGCTCTCAGCGCTCGGTCTACCCGGCGCCGGCGAGACCGGCTTGCTGCCGCCCTTCGCCAGCGTCTTGGTCGCTTTCGAGACTTGCGTCGTCTTGGCGGCCTCGAGGATGGCAGTCGTGGCTGCAACCTGCTCCGCGAGCGATGCATGCGCCCCGGTGTAAGCCGCGAGCGCATCAGCGAAGCCCGCGTCGAGTTCGGCCGCCGGGGCGGTGAGAGCGAGCGGCTGAAGCATGGCAGAGTCTTTCGCCGTGCCTTGCGGCATGACGAAAACCACCATCTCGTCGCCCCTCATCTGCAATGACAGCGTGAGCTTCGTGCAGGTGCGCAGAAGCGGTTCAATAGCAACAAACATAAGAACTCCGAGAAATGAAAAGACCGCCCTATGGCGGCCTGAAGGTGAGATGTTTTGGGCACGACGGTTAATCGAAACACCCGTCCTGCTCAATCGCGTCCGGCATCGCGAAGCCTTCGTCGTATGCAAGAGTGAGAGTCGGTTCGTCCGCGAGGAACGCCGTCACCCTGTCTGCACGCAAGCCGCTGTCGGTCGAGAGCGCAATCGCCTCATAGAAGTAATCGTCACCCAACCCACAGCGATACAACGCCAGATTCACACGAGCGCGAAGTTGGAGGTCAAACGCAGAGGTCATCGTTCCGTTTGACCGTTACTTGAAATTGAGGACCTTCGGAATCTTGCCCGTGTAATCGAAGCCTTCGACCGCCAAAAGCGCGTCGATGGCCTCGGGTTTGGACTTGCCGAAGACTTTTTTGAAGTTCTCGCCGAGCGCGACACGGATGCCTAGCTCGTCGGCTACCACCATCATTTCCGACTTCGTGATCAACTCCAGAAACTCCTTGCAGAGCCTCCAGTGCTTCGCGAGATCGAGCTTGTGGTGCTTGCACAGGCGGGTCAGGTACTGAACGTCCAGCCCCTGGATCGCAGCGATGGTCACGCCTGTGACGGCATGAGCAAGCTGCGCGTCTTCAGCGGTCGCCGTAGCAGCCGCGGCCTTCGTGACGTCGGCCGCCGGAATCTGCTCCTGAGTGAGCCTCTCCCAGATGCCGGATAGGGTCTTTTGATCGACGCATCGCATCTGATCGGACAGCGCGATCGCAACGAGGTATCGTTGGGCAAGTACAGGGTCTGCGCCAACCTCACGCCGCAAGGCTTTTCGCCACAACGCCACACGATACTGTTTGATCTTGTCCGATTCGGCCACGACCGTCGCCGTAGGGTTGCTCGTCGTCGGCGGCTCGCCCGCGCCCTTTCCTAATGCAAACTTGGCTTTCGCCGCGTCCGCTATCTGGTCAGGCTTCGGCTGCATCGCAGCTTTGACCGCTTGCAGATGCGCCGCGACCTTCTTCATATTGCACACCATGTCGAAGCACTGGCCCCGATAGACCTTGCCAATCGAGTCAGGCAGACCGCTCACCGCCGCGCCGTAGTTCTGGCACGCGTGACATGCCTTGGCCTGTTCCTCGCCAACGCCCTTCGGACCGTCGACGGCGAGTTGCACGCGCGTGTGGTTGTCGCCGGCACGCACGATTCGCACGACCGGATACTCGTCACGCAGGCCAGTGGCCGTCGCGTCGAGAATTTTTTCGGTCTTCTCGTTGTAGCACGTGCGGTTCGTACAGTTTCCCGTACCGATGGACTCCCCGAACATCTCGCCCTGGGTGGACGAGTTGTGCGGGCATCCGGCGCAGTCGGCCTTGTCGAAGATCGCAGCAGCCAACGCACAGGCAACCTGTTCGATGGTTTTCTTGACCTCCGCAACCGACTTGGCTTCCTTGATGATCACCGGCAACAGCTTGTCTTGCGTCTCTTTGGGAAGAGCCGCGAGCAACTCGGCGTGACCGAGCAGAAGCTGCCGCGTGCTGAGGGCATCGAGCACCGGTGTGCTGCAGTTCATGAGCGCCAAGCGCTTGTCCAGCGTCGCGCGTGACCATCCGAAGATTCGCGCCACCTCGTCACGATCGCCCTTGCACAGCCCGACCTGTTCGGCGGCGGCGATCGCTTCTTCCGCCGGCGACATGTCCGCGCGTTGGATGTTTTCGATGATGGCGAGTTGCTTCGCTTCGACTTCATCGATCTCCTTTACGACGACGGGGATCTCGTAATCCTCGCCGTGTGCGGTCATGGCGGCTTTGTAGCGGCGACCACCTGCGACGAGGCCGTAACCACCTTCGGCCAGCGTGCGCACGATGACAGGTTGAATGACACCCTTTTCACGCACGGACGCTGTCAGCTCTTCCATCTCCGCTGGATCGAAATACTTGCGGGGATTGACGCTCGCCTGGATGTGCTTGAGGGCAAGAGTAGGTTGTTGTTTCATTTGCAGGGTCTCCAAAAGGGGAACCCGCCCCTTCGGGAGTGGTTCCCGAAGGTTTGAACAACGTGAGATTGGCCGGAGTTCGGCGCTTGAGTCGATGCGTCGGAGACGCGGGTGATAAAGTAAAGATAGAGATTTACTCACCCGATCCAAGTTAGAAAGCTCGTTAAATGATGGTACCTTTCCGCCTCTCGACCATCGGCGGTGACCTGCTGACCGTCTTGCCTCTACATCTGCTCGTCGGATACCCGGTCGAGCGAGTCGATCAGGTTGTTCGGCACGCCGCGTTCTCGCATGAACGTCCGTTCCGAGTGGTGCCAGATACCGTTTAGGTCATGCAACTTCCCTTCGCGCAAGATTCGAATCGATCCAACTCTCGACCGTGATCGATTTCGGTTCTGCCGCCCGTCGGAGGGAACTGACTGCTCGCCTCCATAGCAAGGTGCGTGAAAGCAACCGACGACAAAAGCCCGAGAGTTCGCGCTCCACCTTGTATTCGCTGCGAATTTCCATTCGCAGCGTACTCGGTCCGGCCGTTCGCAAAGACATCTTGCTCGGCATGCGCGACCGCGTCATAGGCCGATGCCTTGTCACTCGATGCGGGGGGCCGTCGCAGGTTTTATCCACAATTTCTGTGAACAACCCTGTGCACAACCATCGCCGGCGCCTTGCTGGCGAGCCCTTTAAGCCCTTTACGTTACGACTCACGCTTTGAGATTCGGCGCAGTAGATGTAACGCGTTACAGCGACTTTTGAAGAAAGATCGCGATTTCGATATAGCTTTCTGGGCGGACATGACACCGTGCTCTCGTCCGTGCCGGATTAAAGGCGCACATTTGCCACCCCCTTTCGACCGCTCGGCGTCGCCGGTTGTCGCGAAAATACGAACGATCGCTCGCGCGCGCGTGAGCACCGGATCTCATCACTAATTCCGAGCCTTCAATGAAGCTCAGTCATCGGGCCGCTGTGTCCATCCTCACCTTGGCCGCTGTCACGTCTGTCGGGTCGATCGGACTCGCGACTGCTCAATTTAGCGCACCGAGCAACGCCGCACAGGTCGTAATTAACGCCGTGACGAGCAAGCTCAACGGCGTCGTCGATGCCGTCAGTGACTTGCCCGACGACAGGCGGCTAGGCGTCCTCACGCGCCGCGGCGCCCAGTCGATGGACGCTCTGAAGAAAAGCCTCAACGAACAAGGGGTCCAATTGAGCATTGCGGAGCTAGAACGTTCGGCATTCCTCGCACGCAACGAGAAGAGGCTCAGCGTATTGCTCGTGCTGACTCTGTTCAATGCCTTCGCGCTGGCTACGGGCGCGATCTCACTTTTTGACGCGTACTGCGGCAAGGCTCGGCACCGCGCCAACGCGCTGAACTCGCCCGGAGCCTTGAAAACATGAGCACGATCTTGGTTGAATTTGCCGATATCACCCAAGACCCTGCGAGCGCGCGATGCGGGGCAACGCCTGCAAAGGGCATGCCGGACAGTCTCCTTGATGCCCTTATCGGCGCGGGTTGGGTTGAATATCGCGACTATGCCGCTCCCGGCGTGCTGAAACGAGTCACGGCGCGCTTTCCGACGGACGCGCACCGCGAACAGTTTGCTTTGTCGGTACGTCAGATCAGCAATCTTATGGGCACACGCGCGACCGTCTTTCGCGACGGCCTCTGCACGTTCTCAGCGGTATAGAAATGGGCACTCATCTCGTTCGACGAAATCAGTGTGCCTCTCGAAGAGGTGCAGGACAACCCGGTCCGATTCACGACTCGACTTGACCGCGCGAAAAAACCTCGGGGTATGCGGTCTGTTGCTACCGCCCAGCCGACGGTCCCAGCCCTTGCGGCTCGTGGTCCGCCGTTATGGTGCGTTCTTTCATCTCGCGCGCTGGCCAGGCGCGCGATACCGGCACGAGCGCGACACCCGTCCGTTCTTCGCAGACCGGGGTCATCCGAAATGTCTCCCGGGACGACGCACGGGGCAATCCGCAACACGCCCAACGGAATCAACGCGAAGCTGGACATCTCGTTGTCCGTGCGAACCGTGGGCGCAGTCACCCAATCCAAAGAGTCAACGGCATCGCACGGCAGTCGACGTCGCTCGGCGCCCCTGCTTGGCTTCCTGCAACGCATCTCGCTCGACGCTGGCCTGAATCAGTGGGCGGGCGTCGCATCGCGCAACCGGGCCACATGCAATGCCCGGATCCTCGCACTGCTCGGCGACGGCAAGATGAATGGCAGACCCGTTCAGGATGTCGTAGACATCATGCGCAGATACGAGGAAACTGCGCAGGCAACGCTCAAGGCTGAATTCGAGGGGTTCCTGACCCGGATCAAAACGACCCCGGAGGCCACGGAACGCGGCGTTGCTATCGCCGGGTTCAAATCACTCGAGCCATCCAAGTACGGTTTCGTCATCAAGATTCGGCAGACCTTCGAGACGTTCTTCGCCTCGAAGCAGGAGATCGAGGCGGCATCGAAGTCTTTCCGCTACGCGTGGTCAGTGATTGGGAGCACCTACGCACGACATCATGAAACGCACCTTCAACTGCGGTCACACCGGAAAGGGGAAGTACTGCCACGCCTGCGCGGCCGTGGAAAAAGAAAAGCAGAAGAAGCGTGTCGCGCGCGAAGCAAAGCGCGCCGCGAGACGTGAATCGTCCGCCCAGGACCCGGTGGATCTGAGCGTTGTGAGCCACCTGACGGCCGTGCAGCGCGAAGCGCGCAAGCTACTTGCAAGAGTGAGTTCCGGCGTTCACCCTTTTGCGCTCGACGGCAAACCATTGAAATCCTCCGCTGGCAAGTTGCTCTCGGTCCCCGTTGGACGCTCGTATCGCCTCCTTTTCGATGCGCCGACGCTCAAGCCGTTGCGTATCGTCAGCCACGAGCACTACAACGCAATCGCATCAAGTCGGGTGATGGCGTAATCGCTTTCTTAATGGAGACGGCGTGCTGCAAATGACATCCTTCTTCGGTTCGCAGAATCTCGCCTACGACCAGCAGCACGACTCTCTTCTGTTGACGGACGACGCGTTTTCCCGCATGAAATTAGGGTCAACCGTCGGTAGGCGCAACCTGTCTGATCAGCCGCAACAGCACGCGTGGCGAATCGCCCTTGCGACAGTAGGCGTCCATTCCACATGCCTTGCCCCGGGCGACGACCTCCCGTTCGGCAAGCGACGTATGGGCGATGATCGGCACCAACGATAAGCGCGGCGAAGTGCGAAGAGCCTGGGCCACTCGGAAGCCGTCGAACTCAGGCATCTGAATGTCGAGCACAACCACATGCGGGGTCCAGAATTGCGTGACTCTCAGCGCGTCCGCACCGCCATGCACGATTCTGGGTTCCAGGCCTTCGCTTCGCAGCACGTCTTCAAGCGCAGCAGTCAGCGCATCATCGTCGTCGACAATCAGTGCGGCAAGCGGTGGCCGAACTGCGGCGAAAGATCGAGAGGTCCAAAGGCGGTGAATCGAGCGATGGTGAGTGCTGGCTTGCATGGCACTGAATGGGTTGGAATCACCATTTCTGTCAGCAACCACTGTGCCCCGAGCCGATCGCAGACGCTCAACCGATGAGTCGATGCCGTTACGCATCTGTTCGAAGGCGGTTTGCGCGTCTCGGGGCGCCGCCTCGTAGGAGATGTAGACAACGCGGGATTGTCGAACCACGATCACTGCGTGTCGACTGGATTCATCGACAAAAATTGTCCATACCCAGCCGCCGTCCCGCCGCTGGACCGAAAAAATCTCCGAGGCGCCGATCAAGCGTCACGAGCCTCGCCGCCGCTTCAAAAGCCCACGCCGACGCCGACGCCCCCACCAATTCCGCCCCCGCCGAAGCTGCCGCCCCCAATGCCAACGCCGATACTCGTGCTCGGGGCGTAATAGCCGGGCCCACCGTCCGCATCGTACGGCTGCTGCGCAGTCACGCAGCCGGCGACGGCAGCCACTAAAACCAACATGCCGAATAGGCGAATCATGGTTGCCTCCCGTTCATGAGCAGAAGAGCAATATCCAGTCCCTCGATGAACGTGAATTTCACCTTCGGCACATGAATGGTTGGTTCAACAAGCGATTTCGTCAGATGATTATGTCATTTGCCCACCCAAGCTATTGCGCTCACGCACGCCGCGCTGCACCGATATCGGCTATTGGCATACTCCTTTTTATGGGAATATCCCAGTTGTTATAGGCAAACCGATACGTGTTCGGTTTGGATCGTAGACCTCCTTTCCCAGTGCAATGACCGACGAACTCTTTCCCTGCGCGCACTGTGGCGGCAACTGGGCATTTGGCTGGTCCCAACGAGTGATCGGCCGACCTTCCAAGCCAAAACTGGACTTCTCCCGAATTGGGACCGGCGCTGGTCGAGCGCTGATCATGGGAGACACGGCATCCCGCTCTCCCGAAGATCCACCCACGGAAAATGTCTGCTGCATCGTCTGCGAAGACTGCGGGATGCAAACGCCCTGGTTTCCGATTGGGGACAACAAGAACGCAGCGCTGGATAGGGCAGGAGAGATCTGGAATCAGAGGCTCAACCGGCGGGCCGCGACCGAGGGTGACTTGCTCGATTTGATCCGCAAGGAGATCACGCCCGTCGACGCGCCCTACGTCCTGGACCTTCTCGCGCGTACGACGGAAGACTGGGAGAAGCGCGGGCCGATTTTCGCAATGCTGGCGCAGAAGATCGTGGACGGCAAAATCACCATGCGTGACTTCTGGCCGATCGACCCTGTCCTGATCGACGCTGCCCGATATCGCACACTGCAGCAGCTCGCGAAGTTCGTCTATATAGATGGTGTCGCGTCCGTGCAGTTTCCCCGAATTCCGGCCACCGGCGGCGAGGAGCAACGGAGCTTCGAAGATCGCGTCGGCGCGGCTGTCGATGACCTGCCCGAGCGCAGTCGCTGGTAACTTGACTTCCGAAGGGGGCCGTCACACTTGACTCAGATCTCGCCGCGCCAGGCGAGACGCCCTTACCGGAGAATCCCATGTCGCCATTCGAGTACCTGTGCGCCGCATACCGCCGCCGCCAGGAACTCGCCCCCCAGCTCCTGACGCTGCTCGCGCTCGGCGTTATCCTCACCAACCACGCGATAACCAGTCCGATCCTCGACTGGACCCTCAACTGACCGCGAAAAAGGCGGTTTGAGCGAAGTAGATGTAACGCGTTACATCTACTCAAACCATTTGCTTGCTCTCCGCGATTGATTTAAAAGGCTTTCTCTTCCACCCCAATCCCCAAGCTTTTGGATCTCAAAAAAGACCTCGAGGACCAACCCTGCCAATCGTATTCGACTAAGCGCTGGTCGAAGCCAGGATTCTATAGAGCGCCTGTCTTGATATTCCCAAGTTGGCTGCCGCATAACTTTTCACGCCGTTCGCATGGAGGACGGCTTGTTGCGCTTGCTCGCGCGTGACCGCACTGCTCTTTTTTGCCCGCTGTACCGTGTAAGTCGACAAGTAGGCATTCGCCTTTGTCGCCCGGCTATGCCCGGCGGCCTCCACCACCCGCTGCATCGCTTCCTTGTGGAGCTCCTTGGTTGCCCGTTGACCCGACTGCTTGATCGGCGCTTCGACTCCCGTCAAACGCTCGTACATTCCCTGCAGAAACTGGTGGCGCAGACCGTGTGCCGTGACACCGAGGTCGTCTTTTCTCACGCCGTGCTTGCGCAGCACGCGATAAAACCGGTCCTTCCACTGCTGCTTGGTGAAGCCCAGAGGAATTGTCGATTTCGAAACCGGATTCGACAATTTTGCCGCCTCTTCCAGCACGGGAAAGTTGTCGCCAATCGGTACCACGCGGTCGCGCCCTCCCTTAGTGCCACGTGTGACTCGCAGCTGGCCGTCCTCATGCATTGATTCAACCGGCCGGAGCAGAAAGCTTTCTTCGACACGCAGCCCAAACGCGACCTGTAGCTTCAATTGGACCGCCACGTGAAGGTCGGTTTGTGCGATCTCTGCAAGCTTTTTCAGCGGATCGATTCCATTGCCTTCCCATGACTTGTCCTCGGACGCTACATACGATCGCACGAGATCGTGCGTTGCTCGGTCAACGTAGTCCCCGAGCGTTCCGACCAGGTTTGGCTTGCGCATCCACTCTGCAAGCGCGCGGAAATACGTCAGCTTGTTCTCGATCGTGCCCCCGCTCAACTTGTTCTTCGCCCACAAGTCGACGAGAGCCTGCACATGCTTCTGTTTCAACGAGTACGGCGATTGGAGGGCGTAACCATGCTCTCGCAGCTCAACAAATGATCGGCAGATCTTTTGAATCCGGTACAGTTGCGTCTTCATCGAAAGCGGCTTGCTCGTCACCCGCGTGCGGCTATGAACCCGATCGACGTTGTCTTGGAAAAGCCTCTCAAGCTCCGCCTTGAAATCGGCCGGCAGCCGATAGTCGCGCAAAACCGAGCGCACGTTCACTGTCACCGACATATTTCCTCCTCTCGCCTCGCTGTTAGTAGATGATCAAGTGCGAAGAACAACGTCCGCCCCATTTCAAAAGCCTGATCCGATTCAGTCGAGGCTTTGAAGAGAGGCGATCGCACACCGCTGTCGAGCCCGGCAAAGCCCCACCCGGCCATTCCGGCATGCTTCAGCGCTACCCGTCTCGCCTGCACGTCATCGAATCCCAAGCGCACGGCCAGGCGCCAGAGCGACCCAGCGGCGTCCGCTTCGAGCTCGTGGTTCACCCATCGAATTCGCGTGACCTTGCGAGCGGTCGGTCCGCGTTCCGCGCCGGGAAGGCGTCCGTGAAAGCGCATGTCGTCGCGTTCGTGAACAGCCAACATCTCTGACGCCTTGATCTATGTGCGTGTGTGACGTCACTCGTCTACTCGGAAAAGCGTCCGATGACACCGTCGAATTTGCGCAGAAAGCGAGCAGCCGTTCGCGCTAGCACTTCTATCCATGGCGTGATGAACGTCCACTCCACAAGGGCTGCCGGCGACACCTCATGCTTCTCTCATCCGCCCGTGCGACCGTCACGCGCCCGGGGCCTCTTGCCGCTTCGCGAGAGCCGTCGGGAGCCTATCCCCTCGTCTCGTTCGCGCTGCGCGCTGCGTCGCCCCGCCGGGTCCAACCTTCCTGTCCTTTAGCGATTCCATTCGATCAGCCCCGCACGTGGAAGAAACGTGCATCGACTGTCCGTCTTGTTGCGTGCTGCCAGAAGTCACGCTCCCGCGTGAAATCAGCCCGCGACGTTGCTGCTAACGTCCCCAAACTGGACCTGCCTTTGCAGGATCTCTTCGTTGAGTCTCGCCTCGCTGCCGCCGCTGGTCGAGCTGCGCGGCTAGTCGCTGCGCGAACCCGGCTATGCCGCTGCTACGGCTACCGCGCCGGCCATGACACGCGACTACGCGTCCGTGTGCTCTGTCTTTCGACCGCACGACCGTGGCCATCTGCTCGGTAATTGCTTTTGCGCTGTTTGTTCTCCGGTGGCGCCTACCGTTCGTCTTCCGTACAGGGACGTGTTCGCCTATATCGCCTCACACGTACCCTCATCCCCAAGCGCGTTGAATCCGCCGCGGTGTATCGGGCCTCATGCAACGTACCCAGCTTCGTATGCTGAAAGGATGCGTCCATGCTCATCGAGTCGCCGTGTGATCGCGTCACCGGAATGTGTCCGTGTCCGCTCACACCTCGTCTCAACTCGCAATTTCGGGCAAAACCGCCCCCAAACCCAATGGATATCGCGTGTCCGTGGTCCTCAACTTGGCTCACGGTGTTTTTGATTAGATTCAGAAAAAGGCCGCGACAACTTGCGGCATGTGACAAAGGGGGCTTTCGCTAGGCAAAGCGATCCCCTCGATGGTCCGTTTAGGAGGTCGATGCGCTGTTCGCGCGGTGGGTATTGCTGAGGATAGCCGCGAATATGCACGAAGCGCGGGCAAAAGCTGCGTATATGTTGTGAGCTTTTGATCCCTTGACTTCGCGGTGTTGCCGATAGAGTAGGTCCGTCCGCATCGAGGCTTGGGGCCCTGCAGGGGCCCTGTTCGGCCCCTGCACGGGCCATGGGAAGTATCACCGTCACTAAACGCGTGCTCCTTGGCCCCTGCAGGGGCCCAGCATCTCCCGCGTCGACCAGCAAGGCCGCACGAGGGGCCAAGCATGGGCCAAACAGGGGCCAAACAGGGGCCAAGCGATGAAACGATGCGACGCCTCGATTGAACTCTTGGAGAGAGAATTGAAAGCACAAGTTTTTGCGGTTGACGTGGGATACGGCAACACGAAATGCGCATTTCGCATGGGGTCCGATCTTGCAACCCTGATGTTTCCTTCGCTCGCGCCTCTCAATGTAAACGAGGCCGTCTCGAGCTTCGGCCAGGGAGTCCTCTCGGATCGGAAAGTCGAAGCCATTGAAGTCGAAGGCACGATCTACGAGGTTGGTCCCGGCGTTGACCGCTCCTCGGCTTACGGAAACGCTGGTCGGATCCTTTCCGAGGATTTCTGCACGACGCCGAACTACGCAGCATTGCTTTATGGGGCGCTCCGTTTTGCAGGCGTCACCGAGGTCGAACGCTTGGTACTCGGTCTGCCCGTGCACAGCATCGGCAAATATTCGGCGAGTATCCGGGAGGCATTCACCGGCACACTGAACTTCGGCCACGGTCCCGTGCAGATCGCGAGCGTCAAGGTCATTCCGCAGCCATTAGGTTCGCTCGTGGCATTTTCGGAATATGGTGGCAGCCGCTTCGATCGTAAGAATGCCCACCTCGTCATCGACGTCGGCTATTTCACGACCGACTGGGTCGTTGCCAATGGCTTCACGATGTTGGACCGACGCAGTGGCGGCGCTCCTGGCGGGGCCTCTCAGATTTATCAGCGCATGGCATCGTTGATTGGAAAAGAAGAAGGCGAGCCCGTTACCGACATCGAACGTATCGATGAGCAGCTTCGGGCTAAGGACCCTCTGTTGTTCTACGGCAAGGACATCGATCTCTTGCCGTACCTCGAGCAATCTCAGGCAGTCGTATTGAGCACGGTTAAGGAAATCCAAAACAAGGTCGGTCGCACGGCGGACATCCGGTCCATCGTTCTAACTGGTGGCGGCGCCGCGCTTTACGAACCAACAATCCGCGCGGCCTTTCCCCGAACTCAGGTCGATCTGCTCGACGCACCTTGCTTTGCGAACGTCAAAGGCTTCCTCATCATCGGCGAATCGACGCTTGCCCGCGAGCGCAAACTGCTTGGGGCCGCAGCGTGACAAAGAAGATGCTGATAAAGGTGACCGTGGACGACGCGCTTTTCCCTGAACTCTTTCACCGTCTCAATGAGTTCGAGAATCCGCGACTGCGTGCGGCAATCGTGCGCACACTTGCCAACGATTCCCTTCGAAACGCGCGCGGCCCATCTGACCAAACTCTCGGCAAGGAAGGTCAGCATGCGACGACCAGCGAAGTGCCGCCGGCCTCGCCCCGGGAACTATTAGCACCTTCGCCCGGCGTACCGGCGCCTGAAGAGATGGAACCGCACACTTCGGTGAATCTGTCAGAGCGGTTCGATGTCGACGCAATCGCCGATCAGTTCGCCAGTTTTTAGGCACTGGTTGAACGAACCTGATTTCAGGTTCGCGCCGATCGCGCCCTTATCTCGGCGTACCTAAGAACGCTGAAGCGACCGCCAGCCAAATTAACCGTGCGGTGCCTTGACTTCGATGCCCAGCTGCGAAGATGGGCCATCGGCTTCTCGAAACAGGCGTTCACGAACGCTTAACTTAACGACCGGAGCAACACCATGAACTTCATCGACACTCTTGCCCAACTCGACTGGATCCGCGGCGTTCGGTTCTGGATTCTCGTCGCGACGGCTTTCGCCGCATGGGAAGCTGCATTTCTGTTCCGCCGGGCGGTGCTCACTCTCGCCAAGAAGGGAGGTGACCATGTACGGTAAATTCATGGCGATGCACTGGGTTGCTCGCCGAGCAATCATTGCGACCGTTTTCTTCTCGATCATGATCGTTGACATCAAGTGCTTCCCGACATGCACCATCACGATCTGGGTCTGGGCAATCTCATCGGCGGGTTGGCTTCTCGCGATCGGATTGGGCAGGCCAACCTTCATCATTCTCCGACTGTTGATCAGGGTAGCGCTCCTGTCCCGTTATGGCTGACCTCCCCCTACGTTGCACATGCCGAGGCAAAAAAAAAGCCGCGCTCTGATGAGCGCGGCTTTTCTACATGGAATTGTGAATTCTTCAAGCAAACAAGTTCGCAAGAAACGTCGTGATCAGACAGATCACGAAAGCAGTGGCTACTACGGGTTAATACTCGCACTCAGATTCCATACCCGATCTCCTACGTTGAAGGCCGAGCGACTTAGCGCAGGGCTGCGGCTAATTAAGGAGCGTGACACCTTGTGCATCGGCTTGTCGACGCACGCAGTAAACCCACGCGGTTTCGAACGGGAGCCCGACCTCGACGGGGCGAGCGTTGCAGCTTTTTCTCCTGTCGATGACGTCGTAAGCCACGGCATCCGACTTGCCAACCCGCACAGAGCCGTTTTTTACACCCGAGGTTGCGACAATCATGTATTGGCCGACAATCATGCAAAACATGTCCCGTTCTCCAATGGATAAGCCCGGGGGATTGCGGCCCCGGTGAGGACGAATCCCCACCGGGCGGTTTAAGAACGACAGTTCTGCGGGGAACGCCCCGCTGTCAATCAAGCATGTGCAGGTTCCAGCTGGCGACGCGTATCTTGTCCGCCACCAACCTGACACCCTGACGCTCTTGAAGCAAACCACTCGTCTGCAAAGTCGGTATCCCGCTTTTTCGGACGATGAACCATAGCCCTGTACCCTTCGGTCCGTAGGCGCTTGGCGAGCTTCAACGCGGCGTCGACCCCCGGCGATTTGCCTGTGCGAGGATCGAGCGCATCGAAGTCTGCGAAGATATGGACAACGCGAATGCCGAGGCCTTCGGGCACAACAAAATCGGCCAGCAGGATGCGGTTCAGGCAATACCAAACCGGCACACCAAACTGCATGTGCGCGGCATACGCCGTCTCTAACCCCTCCGCCACTCCGATCTCCCCGTCGACCGGGTCCATCAGCCGGACTGCGCCGCCGTTGAGCTTGTGAAGCGTCACGTCGTTCAGCTTGGACGGCAGGATCTCGCCATCGTTAGTGACGATCGTCGCCTTCGTCGGCTTCGAGCGTTCGAGGAACGTTCGATGCAGCGTCCCGAGTCGTCCATCGGGCAGCGTGAACCGGGCGATGATGCCGGGCCACTCGCCGATTACTTTCTTCTCATGCCGATACTCCAGCGTCGCCATCCGCAACGCCGGGGACGGAGCAGCGCACAGCCCGGGCACGCGCTCGCGCAAATAGCGCGGCACCAGTCCGTCGGAGCCTATGGGCGTGGCGCGGTCCCACATCGAATCAAGCCGTTTTCGAGCCCATTGCGGATCGACCTTCCGGCCCGGTACTGGCGGGCTAACGGGCCGTTGGGGACAGCGTCGCGCGTCGGCGAGTGAGCCGCCTTCCAGTTCGATCATCAGCTCACGGAAGGTGATACCCCCCGCCTTGCAGATCAGTTCGAAACCGTCGCCAGCCTTGCTGTCGCCGTCATTGCACTTGCGGCACACCCAGTCGCCACGGCCCCTGTTGTTGTCGTAGGTGAAGCGGTCGTTGCCGCCGCAGATGGGACACGGAGAGCCTTTCCCGGTCAGCGAGCTTGCGGGCACTCCATACTTCTGGAGCAACGCAACCCACTGTTCCGGGGACAGCTTGACGGTCCTAACATTCATATGTCACTCCAGTTCGTGGCGTGGTTGAGGTCGATGCCTGAGACAGGCGGTGAAACCGTGCTCAAAAAAGCCGTCTTGGTCGCGAAGGCGAAGCGAGACGAACGGCTTTTTTCAGCAGGGGACGTCGGAAGGGATTGAGGCGCACACACGATCGCGTGGCGGAGCAAGCGGGGAATCCTTCGCCGCTCCGCCAACCCGAAGGGTCGGACGGAACAACGAAGGTGAGGTGATACGGGATTAAAGGTGAGCGATTACGGGATCAAATTGCAGACCACGCCCGCCCTGAGTGAAAAGAATGGAAGGGTATGTCGTCGTCTTCCGCAAAACCACCGCCTCCGCCGAGCGACGCGGTCGGCTGTGACTGGCGATCCGTATGGCTAGCGGTGCTTGGCGCCCGCGACGATTCTGAGCGCCCTTGATGCGCTGGCCGCTGCGTCTCGAACCAATCGCTCGATGGTGGGCGATCGCCGGTTGCCCTGCCACCGAACATCTGCATCTGGTCAGCGACGATCTCCGTCGAATACTTCTCGACGCCTGCCTGATCCGTCCACTTGCGGGTGCGGATTCTGCCTTCGATGTAGACCGACGAGCCCTTCTTCAGATATTCGTTGACGATCTCGGCCAGCCGGCCAAAGAACGACACGCGATGCCACTCGGTCAGTTCTTTCACTTCGCCTGACGACTTGTCCTTGTAGCGGTCGGTCGTGGCAAGGCGTATGTTGCTCACCGCGTCGCCGCTGGGAAGATAGCGAGTTTCAGGGTCCGCGCCCAGGTTACCGACCAGAATCACTTTGTTCACTGATGCCATTGATGAGCTCCTTAAAGTTTCTTGTTAATTGACCAAAGCCACTTGTCCCAAAGAATCTGGGCGCCGGAAGAGTCAAGTTTGGGTTGACCACGACCATCGACTGCCGGCACCTTCGTCTTGCCTAGACGCTGGACCTCGACGTTGTCACCGACTTTGCAGCAGGCCTCCGCAATCGCATCGCGCAGCCCTTCTCCCTGCAGGACGACGATTTCTCCGCGATTGACGAGGGTGAGACAGAACGATTCGTACGTTTTCCCCGGCCGCTTTCCGTCCGGAAATTCCTTCTCGCCCCACTCTTTCACGACGCCATAGCGAGGTCGCTCAGGGCGCCGTGCTGCGGCGGCACTTGCGACCGGTTCCGCTGCACGAACTTCGCCGTCCATGATGACCGCGTCGTTGCTTTGCGCGCGTTGCGAGCGTTGGCGCTGCGGTGCGCTGCTACTCGGCGCGACCGATGCTGGTTCGTTCTCACTGCGTCGGACGGATTTGATCGCCGTTGCAATCGCGTCCGTCAGCGCGCCGCGATGCTCTTGCAGAACGGCCCAGTGAGGTTCTAGCGCCGGAATCAGCTTCATGCCCACCGCTGTTTCGCGCAGCTCGAAGTCGAACGCTGGATGAAACTGCACGACCACGTCGCCCTCGTCCCGGAACAGCATCGCCTCGCCGGCGATCATGACGTAGCGTTCGTTTGGCGAACCCTGTCCGACTACGACAGGAGCCGGCTCAGCCCTGGCGGAAGTGAAAGGTTCGGTTTGTTTTGAGTTGCCGGCCAGGTTGGGGGCGCCGAAAAGACCGCCGAGAAGCCTGCGGAATGTGGATGTCGTCATATCGCGCTCCTACAGCAGCGTGCCAAAGCTCTCGCGTCGAACCTCTTCCATGTCACGCCTGAGCGATGCGTTGCTTATGATGACGTCCTGCAGGATCTCGGGATCGACTCCGTTGATCGCGCAGACGAACTGGTACGACAGCGCGCCATCCCAGAAGCCCATGACCCAGCCGAGGCTCGCTCGGTAATCTTCGATCTCGAGCCTCTTTCGATTTTTTAGCCTGTCACTGAACAACGTACAGCAGTCCATCAGCG
Source organism: Caballeronia choica (assembly GCF_001544535.1). Classification (GTDB taxonomy): domain Bacteria; phylum Pseudomonadota; class Gammaproteobacteria; order Burkholderiales; family Burkholderiaceae; genus Caballeronia; species Caballeronia choica. The sequence continues at coordinate 67,323 of NZ_FCON02000020.1, forward strand.
ATTCAGGCATGTTGTCGCCACGCCGGCTATCAGTTGCGAGACTGATCAGCGCGTCAACCATCTTGTCCATCACGCCCTCGCTCCAAAACTGCGGATCGGGGAGCGGATCGGCTTTTGACGGAGCCGCCACGATCGGGGTCGGTCCACCAAACATGTCGAGCTGCCATGCCGCGACTTCATCTTGCATGGGAATTCTCCGGTGAACGGGATCCCATGCCCGCAACGGGATGGTTTCCCGTTGGGGTGAAGGTGCGGAGCCGCCTGTGCAGGACGGCTTTGCGTTAGGGCGACTCGACTAGTCGTCGGTGCCTGTCTTAAGTGGAACAACGACAGCAGACTTCGCGTACTGACGCTTACTCGGTGTCGCTGGTTGAGCGACGCTCTCCACAACCTTGGCGGTCGCTGGAGCGGCCGGCACCTTCGCTTCGTGAGCCTCGTGCTCACCTCTGCGTGCTGCCTTGAGCGACTTCTTGACCATCGTCAGAGCAACAACGCCTACGAACAGAGCGGCGAAGAACGAATGCGCCGCAAACCACAGAGCGAAACAGACGGCCAGAAACTTAAAAGGCGACTTGATCGCGGATTCAACCAGCTGCTTCGGCATTTTTCTCTCCAGAAAAATCAACGCACAAGGGAATGTCCGCTTCAGAAGGAACGGAGGGTTTCGATGCCCGGATGAGCAGGGAAAGCCGGCGCGCGGAGAGACGCTTTCGTCACGGCTCACCGGAACGTTGACGAAAGCAGCACTCCAACGGAAAGAAAGGGATTGCGATGACGGCCTGTGAGGCGCGCCTGTCTGGTAGTCGATGCGTGAGGAACGCGGGGATGGAACTGACTTTACGCGTCATCAGAAGGTTCGGAGACGCGAAAGATCGCGAAATCAGGGTGCCTTTCGAAAGCCCCCCGCGAACGAAGCATATTCGCCGCCTTGACTTCGAAAACAAGCCGTCAGGCTGGTCGTATATCAACTCGGCAACAAAATCGATGTTCCTTGGAATCGCATGGCTTCGGGCGCGCTTGATCTCTCCAAGCGCCGCCGGAAGCGCAACGGCTCGTTCACCGGCCGTGGGCCAGTTGTCATTCACAGCGCGCCACGCCCGTGGTGCAGCTGAGAACGGCAAGCGCATGCAAAACCGCGCGAAACGCTCAGCTCGCTCTGTGGGACCGACTACTACTTGCATGAGGGGCGCTCGTCATTAAACGCGCTCTCCGGGGCGACGTTCCCGACCGCCGTATTCGACTATCCCGCCGTGACGCCGTTTGGTGTTCATCGTTTTCGAGACGACGAATTGGACGGAGCATATCGCGCTCTTCACCGCGCCCGACATGCTCACCCGCATTCTGAACACCGGTCAAGCAGAGGACAGTCGCTCGTGGATCGACTGAACCGCCCCGAGGTTCGATTCGCGCTTGCGGCTCCCGTCGATGTGGCCCGTAGCCGGTTTCGGGCTGTTCCCTTTGCCCGAGGCGTACTCAAACCGGCCTGCACTCGGACCGCCTCTTCCCCCCGCTGACCTGCCCCAATGGTTCCGGACGCGGCGGGATGCCGGCAAGCGACGTCGCGCGCACTCGAAGCGGTGCGCACGATTCGGGGTCGTCGCCGGCAGCAATGGGCGCACATAAGGCCGCGCGGTTCGATCCGAGGTTTTCGCCATTCGTCAAGCATTTTGTCGATTCGAAATAGACAATTCATTCCAATATTCTTTCTAAATCTTTTCATGATGATAACCGTTAAACGTTTGCTACCTGTTGAGCGGCGCGTCTAAGGCCCACTTCTGCACGGGAACTTCGGAGGCGAAAGAGGGGGTAAGAATCGCGCCTTTCTCTAAAACCGCGTCCTTTGCCGGCGGTACCCTCAGTTACAAATACGACGCCGCATGGTCGTCGTGATACCTCTTGGAGAGAAGAATGCAAAATCGCAAGACATCCAATACCAACATGGAACCTGCCTCGAAAATCGAAAAGGCGGACGTTGCAAGCGAAGTCGTACCGTTTGACCCGTTCGACGAATTCGTTCTTAACCTGCGCGACCCCAACGCTGCAACCCGCGAAAATATAATCGCCGTTGCACGGGAGATTTTCGGCGGCGGCGACGAGAATGCCGATTTCGTGGCGAAGCTGGTCGACAGCATGCTGGCCGTTGCCGAATCACGCGCGAAGATTGTGGCCGAGCAAATCATTCTCGGTGGCAACCTCACGCAGATGGTGAAGTCGACGGTCAACCATCACACTCAGAGAGTGGGCGACACGTTCCCCGCCCGGCGTAAGGCTGTGTCGCTTAGCATGAATTTCATCGAAAGGGCGCTTCAAATCAAACCCTCCATCGCTCGATGCTACATGCGTTGCCACACCAAATTCGGCGACGACCATGAAGCCCTCCGCGTGTTCAGCCTCGGCGAACTTAACATTCTCTCGGCCCACGATGTGACCCATGAGCAGATCATAGCGATCATGGAAAAGAAGAAGACCAGTCCTGAAATGACTCGCAAGGACGTCGATGAGATGCTGAGGACACTGCAGCGCCAGGAGGAAGCGATCGACGACCGCGACCGCCAGTTGGAAAATGTCCAGACGCTTTTGGAAGACAGCAAAATCCAGCTCGACGTTACCGAACGCGAAAGTCGCCACTTGAAAGAGCAATTGGCCGTCAACGAGCGCGACCTTGCGGAAAAGGACAAAAACCTTAATCAAATGCGCGAACTTCTGACTAGCCGCACGTCGGGCTATAGCGCGATGGAGAAGGATCTTGCCGACAAGTCCAGGGAGGTCGATAACCTCACCGCGGAATTGACGGCATTCCAAAAGGCGAAGCCCAAGGTCGAAGTCAAAGAAGTGATCGTCGAAAGACTTCCGGACAGCATTGCAGATGTGAATTCGGCCGTTTCCGCGGCGCTTGCCGAGTTGAACGAGCTCGACGCGAAGAAATCGCGCACTGCTGCCGAACTTGCGGCGCTCGAGAGTAAGTATGGCGCAGAGAATACCGAGATCGAGGCTGCGGCGGCTATCAAGCGGTCGATGGAAGAGCTGACCACCGCCTGGGCAAACGTTGCCGGCAAAATGGCCACCGTTCAACTCGCGGTTCAAGCGTCGAAAGAGCCACAAACATATAAGCCGGCGCTCGAAGCGCTCTGCGGAATGCTTCGCAAGTACCTTGCAGAGATTGAGGCGGCGCTTAAGCATTAATCCACCCAAGACCAATACGAGGGGAAGCGAACCATACTGAACGAGCGGGGCGCTTCAAATGAAAGAAGGAAACAAATAAAAATGTCGAGAGAAAAAACCACTAAATCGGCCGCCACGAACAATATTCTATTGTCTGACTGGCTTTCCGAAAAAATACAGCGAACCAACTTCGCACTCACCGACTTCATGCACATGACGCTCGTCGGCCATCGGAAAATGGAGAAACTGTTTGCCATATCCCTCGACGACATGCAAACGTTCAAACAACAGATCGGACCGAAGGCCAACCCGATGAATTTGCCATTTCTCGCGCTCGCGCCGGTTCTCGAAAACCCGCGCGACTGGCAGACGTTCGTCGACGGTGCGATCGTCTCACCGAAGGTCGAGAAGCTGACCTCCGAATTGCCGATCGTTGATCAGGCCACGAGCAGGGACGTATTCCATTACAACCGCACTTACGTGCAGTTGCTTAAAGACGTGCTTCACATGAGCGTCGTCGCGGTGCCGCTGTTGGGGATCTCGACCGAGCTTGCCGAGTACATCAAGAGTTTGCCAATAGCGCGTCTGGAAATGGCGATCGGCGCGGTCAGATTTCCGCTCTTCAGATGGCGGTTCGATGACATCCATTTCTGGAAAGAATACGGCGCCGGCTGGCTGACCGACGAGTCGGTCGCGCATTACCTGATGCGCACTTCCCCGCTCAGCGCGGCCGCCCTGCCCTATAAGCATGCGTGGACCGATTTGCGTCTTGAGCGCAGCGAGAAAGAAATTCTCGCTCGTATGATGATGGCGCAGGGTTGCCGCGCAAAGACCGCGAGCAATCTTTTCAATCTGAACCCGACTAAGGCGCGCACGACCTACAAGGAAATCCACGGCGTGAGCTCGCCTTGCGGGTGCAATCCGAGTTCGCTGACGTGGTACGTCCAGCGGTCGGCTCACCGGCTCCAAGCGTCTGTCTACGTCTGGCTCTATCGAAGCGCACTTCGAAACGACGCCAATATTCCGCAGGCCCTGATCGCCGCCAACGACATCATGGCCAAGATGTTCGGTAAGAACCTGTTGATCACTGCCGATCGCGCCAATCACCTGACCCGATCTATGGCGATGGACTCACGCCTGACGATGGCCGGTTGCAGGAGTTGTGCGACCGATTACGTGCTTTCCAACGGCGAGGGCAAGATCGAGCTTGCCAAGGACTTCAATTGCCCGGGCTGCAACTATCAGTTGTCGCCGAAAGGCCAGGCTAGCAAACGCCAATAACCTAACCCAACATGAGCAGGCCGAGGCATGTCGCAAGAGTTCGCCGTAGAAACGGGATTGATTGTGCTCTCTCGCGATGGTTGCGCGCAGTTCGGACGGCGCGATTTCGTGACGGGATGGTTTCACTCTGAGCCCGACGGACGGCGCATTGCGGACGCAGTCGGCGCGGTCGAGTTGGACTTTGACATGGTGCACTGACATGCAGGATTTCGCACACCTGTTCGGCGACAGCGTCGCCGCGTGGCTCAGAGGTCGCGGTGACGCTCGCTTCCAACAATACGAGCGATATCACCGCGCCGACCGAAGCACGAAGACAGGCGGCGTCGATTTCGACCTTGAGGCCTCCAACGAACGATACGCACGGAGTTGCAGGCGGCCCAACAGCCGCCTCGTCGACGCGCTCGAAAGCAAGGCGTTTAAAAGCCTCATCGTCTTCTTCGTGATCGCGTGGGGAGGATCCCTCCTTCTCCCGACCGTTGGGAAGTCTCAGCCCGTGGCGACTGCCGTTGTGCTGTGCGCACTTTTTGCACTTCTGCGCGTGAAGGCTTGGCGAGCGAAGTTCCGGCGCAAGTAGCAAACGGTTGCGGACTGCGAACGGATGCGTTGAACTGCGCCTCTTACAGGCCATTACAATGCGTTCGCCGCCGAAACGCAGCCGATACACACCAGCGAAAGTGCGAGCCGATGGCCGATTTGGGCCGCCTTGACTTCGAACTGGCCTCAATAACATGAAAGTAAGCAGATCGCGGGGGCGACTGCAAAAACGACGATAGTGGAAACACATGAAAACGAACAGCACATTGAAAACTACCTCGGCCGCAATCGCCGCTGCGCTCGTTCTAGCTGCCTGCGGCGGCGGCGGTGGCGATAGCTCTAGCGCGGAGCCGATTTCCCCTGCAAGCACCCCTTCTTCCAACACCCCTGCGACTGGGATCGCGCCAAAGACCTCAGTTCCCGCCGCGAGTTATGCGGTAGGGTCGTTCGAGTCGACTGCATTCACGATGGTCAATGCTTATAGGGCCGCGATGGGTGTCGGTATGCTGGCACAGGATCCAATCCTTGACACCGCCGCGAAGGCGCACGCGTTATATCTGATATCGAACATGAAGTCCGGTGCAATCAACGAACTTTCCCACGACGAGATCGCCGGGAACGCCAACTTTTACAGTGAGACGACGCTCTCGCGCGGTCAAAAAGCCGGTGCATCGGCGAGCGAGTGGATCGGCGAGAACGCCGCCTCCGGTACCTCTCAGTCAGCCGATACGGCCGCTAGCGACTGCATCGGACAAGCGTTAGCGTCCGTGTATCACCTCGCTGCCCTGACCAACACGCAAGAGACAGTCGGCTTCGGCTACGAGCCAGGCGACACCGCCTTCCCGCTCTACGTTTGCGTGAGCGATTTTGGAACCTATACCGGCGTTGCTCAGGCTCCCACGTTCAGTGGCTTCTCTTATGCCGGAGGTCAGCAGATTCCGACTGATCTCGTGGTCCACTCTCCGTATTCGGATGAAGCCGGTGTCGCGCTCGCGATGCGTGCGGAAGCCACGAACCCAGCACCGGACGTCGGCAATCCGGGTCGTCCGGTCCTCGTTCGCGTCAATGCGGAATACGGCAACACGCTGACGGTTAGCCAATTCACTTTGACTGACAGCAGCGGCTCTGTTGTCTCGGCTCGCCTTCTGGTTCCTGGCGGAGCCGTGGCGGGGTCTACGGCTAGCACTGTTGCTGATCCTAACAACCTTCTGCCGAAAGGGACCGCGGTACTGTTGCCGCTTTCGCCGCTAAAAGCCAACACCGCTTATACTGTCTCATTCGCGGGTGCGCGCGATGGAAAGGCCGTGAACTCAGCTTGGAGGTTCACAACAAACGCCAATTGATCAATCGGCGAGAGCAAAGCAAAGCGCTCAACTCGAGCGCTTTTTTTATCAGCCGCCTCCACACGCCTGGCTGTCTGGCGGCAACCCCAAACTGGTGAGGCGATTGACGCTGTTATCGGAATTCAACCAGCAGTAGAGCATATAGTTGTCGCTCACGTCACCGCATTGATTTGCGGGAAAAGCAGGACCCTTCGCGTTATACGCCAAACACCGCATGCCACCGCACGTGGTAGATCCAGCAATGGAGCGAATTCGATATCCACTGTTAGTTACTGCGGTAGCGCAATTCATCGTCGGGTCACCCGCCCCCCCGCTCGGCTGCTCAACCTGCGGCGCATTGTTGCAACTGTAGCTCCATGTAGTGCCTGTCCACGTCGGGCCACTCGCGAACCCGTATGGGCAACTGGGTTGCGGGCTCATGCAATGGTAGCGGTTGCCGTATTTGGTCCACGAGTATCCCGGATCACATCCAGGCGCCAACGGCACACCGAGAGGATTCTGCAGAACTTGCGCGTCCACAGGAGATACCGCCGATAGAGTTGTGGCCATCGCAAGCGCCAGCAGGACCCATACCCCAATATGTCCTTTCATTAACGTCCTTATTGATTCGAATACGTACAACCGACATCTATCTCGGCTTGCAAGCCGAGTTGGTCGACTACGAGTGTGTTCGCACCGTCCGCCAGTACGTTGTAGATTTGCAGGATCCATTGGCTGCCGTTCCACCCCATCCCGTATCTAGCCCCGGCAATAGGCGGATTCCTGTTCGCGTAGTCTGTGCTCACGCTCTGCGGAATGATCTTGTACCAAGCACTCCCACCCGTTCCGCAGGCCGGTGGATTCACGCCCCAGCCGTTGTACCAGCCGCTGTACTGCGCATCGGCCGATTGATTGCTGACGAGGCTGCTCACACCGACCCAGTTGCCCCACTTATTGCAGACGTACATCAGGTTGTTGCGAATGGTGACGCCGTTCCAGCCGCAATTGGCCGCCGACGAATTGATGTTCGCGACGCTAGCATTGACAGTGTTTCCGCCGACCGTGTTGCCCCACACAGTATTGGCTGAAACCGCGTTGGCCGACACGGTGCCGCTTGAGTTCACATCCGCGGCATAGATTGGCGCGCTCGCGGTACCTGCTGAGTTCTGAACGACCAACGCCCCGTTCGTGCGCACCGCAGCGTTGGAACCGTCACCGTAGTAGATCGCACCACCGATATTAAGGCTGTTCCCTGCCGGCAATTTCAGCGTCTTGCCCGTCATGTTTCCGATGTTCTGGATGTCCTGGTTGTTGGCGTTCATCGTTCCCGTCAGTGGCAACGCGCCGTCGCGGCGGTAATACGGCGAGTTGCCGTCCGCGCCGAAACCGTTTATCGCAAGAACAATCCCTGCCCTGTTACCCACCGGGTTGGTGGTCGACCATTGCCCGCGAAGGCCCGTGATGGTCGCTGGCGCACGGTTGGTCGAGTAGCCGAACTGGCTGCCGCCCGCCGACGCCAACACACCAGCGCCTGCCATGTCGGGCGTACCATTCTTCATAAGCGGCTGCGTCGGATACAACTGCGACGCGATGTGGCAGTTTCCGGCTGCCGTCGAGCAGTTGTCCGGCACGATCGATAGTGAAATCTGATATGCCCCGCCCCAAAACGGCCCGTTCTTGAAGCCGATCTTGTTGTTGCTCTGCGCGCTCAGTTGCGTCAGCGTCGGACCTGCGATCGGTGTCGAGGTCGTTTGCGAATAGCCGGCAGGAATGAGCGTGCCATAGTTGTTAGTGATATAGCTGCCAAGTGCCGCATTGATCGTGGCAAGGTTCTGCCCCTCAACCTGCAACAGATTTGTACGCTTGGCCGCGATGTCTTCCTTGATACCCTGAGCCGTCAGCAAGGCCGCGCCGACCAGGACAATCAACATTTCGATAATGCTTCCCATGTCGGCGGTCCGGGCTTACGTGCGCGTGGTCCAAAGCGCTACAGACGCCATTGCACCATTGGATGCACACGCCGTCGCCGCCGTTGCCGGGCTGAATGTGGTCGTCGGTGAAAACAAGGTCGTCCCGTTGACGGTGACCTGCGTGTAGACGGTGATCAGCGCGGCGACGCTCAGCGAGCAGACGGTCGAGGTAACAGGATAGGTCAGCACCACCGAGTCGTTCGACGTTACCAGCGTGCCGACGGCAGCGGTCACCGTACCGTTGAACATACCTTTAACCGACGATTTGTCGGATGCGACGCGAGAGCCTGCCGAATCGAAGGCGTGGTTTTGAGCGAGAATGGTCAGCGTCTCCGCCGAGAAGTCGGCGTCGTTCTGCGTGGCGTTCAAGACGCCGGTATGGAACATCTGTGCTTCGCTCTTGAACTGCGATGAGCGAATGAGATCGAGCACATACTTGCCACCCGCATAGACCGCAAGCGCGAGCAGCGCGGCGCCAGCCATCACGGCACCTGCCTCGATCATCGACAGCTCTCCGGATTGCTTCTTTGCGCGTGCAATCATGAGAATCCGCTCGCGACGCGCCTTCGCTTCATCGATCTGTGGCAGTTCGTTTTTCTCGTTGGTCATTTCTTTGGTCCTTAGTAGCTTGAGACGGCGGGATTGCCGGAAGTGAGGTTGACGGCACCAGTCACAACGTACGAGCCGATGCCCAGCGTCAGGAAGAGCGCGGCCGCGAAGCCAAGCAAGATGTAATGGGTCACGCGCGCGTTTCGCTTGACTGCTTCCACGACCCGATCGAGCGATTCCCGTCCAAGGCTCTTGATCGCCGCCTCGAATTGGTCGCGCCCCGCCGCATCGGTGATGGTGTCGACGATCGTCACTGAGAAAATCCCCGTGTCGAGCGCGCGCATCGGCTCATCCGAGCGTGCGGTGAGCCGCCGATTCATCTTGTTCAAATGCCATTTCAGCCACGGGTCCGCTGTCTTTAGCAGTCGCTCGAGCGCGGCGCGTAGCGTTAGGTTCGAATCGAACAGACCCGCCAGCGAGACGATCAACAGCGCCGCGCGCAGGTCCCGACGGTTGCGCCAAAGCAGCGGCATCCGGTCGAACCGATCACGCATCGGGCCGGCCCAACGCTTCAGACTCGCGAAATAGGCGAGCACAAGCCCGATGATCACAGTCAGCGATAGCCACCAATACTCGTAGCAAAAGGTATCGACGTGATACAGCAGCCGGCCCAGGTCGGGCCACTGTTCGAGCGGACGTACGTCCATCACTTGCGGGAAGATGACTCCCCCGAAGAGCATGCAGTACGCGTACATATAGACGAGCAGCAACGCGGGATACACCATCTGCACCGACGTTGTCGACGACAACACGCGTTTGGCCCTCGCCGCCATCTCGGCGAGCTCGAAGCCGCGCACGACCGCGTCCTCGCGCGAGGACTCATCCGCGATGTCGAGCAGCGCATACTCGTCACCGGGGATGAACGGCTTGATCGCAAGCGCGAAGGGCTCGCCCCGCTGCATGGTTTCGCGGATGCGCGCGAAGATGCGCCACTCAAGCTGACCGCGCGCGCGGTTGCGCTTTTCGAAGGTCTCCAACCGGTCAAATAGCGTTTCGGTGTTGCGCAAGCCCTTCGCGGCGATATCCAGACGCGTCTCGCGGTAGAAGTCCTCTCTCAACTTCTGGAAGCGCCAGCGCGCCGCGGCGAGTTGCTGCCGCTTGGGAAACATTTTTACGAACGTTGCGAACATGATCGACCCGGTTAGACCATCAGACCGTCGACGCCCGGCATCACGCGGTATTGCGCGAACGACTGCATCGACCGATTGATAAATTGTGGGTCAATCAATCCGCGCGAAGCCTTGAAAAGAGCGTGTTCATATAGCGTCTTTCCGGTCATGTCCGCGTTATCGAACCCAGTACGACGTTCGCCGCGCCAAACTTTGCGCGCACCGGCCCAGTCGCGTTCCGCTACCCGGTCGAGGAATTCGGGAGTCGGACGGTACAGTTCGGCGGCAAGCGACGGGCGCTTAGTGCCGCCCGCCACCTTTCCGAGCCGCGTGAACAAGCCTTCCAGCTGGCAGTGCTGGCACCCTTGATAGTTACGGCATGCCATGCGCGAGGTATCGAGACCGAACTTAGTCCGCAGGATTTCGAGGTCCTTGGGCGCCATCACGTCATGAGCGGGCAGCTTGCAGTGCTCACACAGGGTCGCAATCAGCTTTTGATTGCCAACTGCGTTAATGAACCCCTCGGAGGCCAGCTCGTCGATCGGCAGTTGGAGGCGACCGCCTGCCATACGCATGACAGCCGCGATGATGTCGCCGGCGTGCAGCGAGAAGCGCACCGGGTGACCGGTCAGCGCGAGTTCGGCGACGAGCCCCATCACCACGCGGTCGCGGACTTCACCGATCGTGAGGTCGTCCGGATCTTGACGCATGAGCGTGCGGATGACTTCAGCGTACTTCCGGTTCGCTTCATCATCGGTCTCGTCGGGCCGACGAATGATGGAGTAGTCCGAAAGCCACGGCATCGGATACTCGGAGGGCTCATTGACCGCGAACTGCTTCTTCATCTCGCGGTCGGGCAGCATGTAGGACAGCGCGCGCAGCGTCGTCGTTTTCCCCGAACCCGTTTCGCCGGTGAGCGCGGTGATGCCGCCGCTCACATAGTTCAATGTCTCGATCAACTCAAGCTGACTCTTCTCCAGCCCCATGTCCTTAGGGAGCAGCACCGAGTAGTTCTTGAAGTTGCCGTCAAGCAAGCGAAGCGTGACGTCATAGCCTCCAACGAGAGGAGACGATTGCCACCGGAGGTTGACGGTGTCCGTCTTGACGACGAGTGGAATCATCGCCGACTGCGGCGCGCTCGGCTGGAAGCTGTTGCCGGAATTGGTGTTGCGCTGAACGAGGTCACTGTATGCGGCAAACAGTGCGCGGCGCACGATCGCCTTGGGCATGCGGCGGTATGTGTACATGTCGCCGTTCACGCGAAACCGCACTTCGACGTCGTTGTGAAACTCTCGCGGCTCAAAGTGAATATCGCTCGCACCGTAGGTATGCGCGGCCTCGACGATGTCGCGAAAGTTGCCGATCGCGCGGCTCGCCTCGCGTACGGCCGACTTGCCAGCGGAGACCGTCTTTTCGGAGTAAATATCGGCGATCACCGACTCCGCCGCGATCATCTCCTCGCGCACCAGAATGTCGTTCGTGCCGAGATCCTTGATGAACGTCGCGTACTGCGCCTTTTCGGAGAAGCGCGCGGTCGCCACCGTGATCGCGATACCGGGCTGCAACTCGACCGCGACGAATTCCTTTCGCGCGCTGGCTGGAATGCGCAATGCCGCGTCATCGTCAGCTACGGTCAGGATGCGCTTGAAGTCGGGCAAAGACTCAGCGGACACAAGTCCCGGACGACCAGATACGATGCCATGCCCCGCGCCCTCGTCGTCGGCTATTTCCTCCGCATTGTCGGCTGGCGGCTGCACTTGATCGAGATGCTGAGATTGATTCGACTCGTGCGTGCGACCCGCCAGTTGCGCCGCAATGAGCTGGTCCGCGGCTTCGAGGCCATCCGAGGTCACCATGGGCTCATCCGCCAACTGGGCATCGAGTGGGCGTCCGTCTTCGACATGGATCGCCGTCGTGCCGGACGAACCTTTCTCTACCGTCTGGCGCTGCTCGACTTTGGCCATCGCGGTGGACAGACTCTCAAACGTCGGCCGCTCGAACTTCTGCGGCACGAAGGGACGAAAAGCCGAGTCGATGGAGTCTGCCGCGGCAGCAGGCGCTGCGTCCGGCCCCCCCCGAAACTCGGGTTCCCGAATTTCTGTGCTGTCGACGTCCTCGATATCATCGCCCGACAAAGCCCGGCCGAGGAACACGATCTGCGAATTGGGGGCGCGCGTCGCCGCCGTCAGCGGCGGGTGCGGTTCGACCGGCCTGGGATCCACCGCACGCTTAGTGCGATTGAGTTTCGGCTCTGCGGAGCTGCTTGGCTCGACGAAATTCTTGCGAGGCGTGCGCAGGCGTTTGAAAAACCCGCCCCGCAATTCGGGCGTGTCCTGATCTTCTTGGCCAAAAAGGCTCATCTTTATTTTCCGAACGGAACGTACGTGGGAGTAGTCGACGCGATGCCGCCGGGCGGGAGTGGCGAACTCAAATCGTTGATCGCCCTAATGCCGGGACTGTCGGCAACGACGACAGGCGAATCGACGGGCGCTGCGATCGTTTCGGTCCACTTGCGCTTGCCCTCGACGAGGCTGACCACGAAGCCATCCACTGAGGCCACTGTCCACCCGTTGATCAGACGCGTGCCTTGTCGCGCTGTATAAGTGGCGCCTTGGTAGTCGTAGAGCACGTACGCGCCCGACGCGTCCGAGTAGGCGCCAACGAAGGTTGCCGGGATGACGCGTTTCGGCGCAGGAGCGGGCTTTGTTTCTACCTTCGGCGTCACTGGGGCAGCGACCGCCGCCGGTGCTCCTCCGAGGGGCGAAGTCAGTCCTACGCTGCCGGATGAAGCGTTGGCTGCCCCATCGGTCTTGCGCATGGAGTCGACAAGGCGCTGACGAGCGAGCCTGTCGATATCGTCGAGCGTGAGGTGACTTTCCTGCGCCAGAGCAGCGCTGGCAATGAGCATAAGCGTGACGATGCACGCGGCCCGATGTGGCCAATTAGTTGAGAACATAGTATTTCCCCTTCGCGGTGAAGTGCACGCCGGTACCGTCTTCCTTCAACTCCACGTCGAGGGTGTCCAGTGCCATGTTGTCCGGCAGGCGCGCGAGCAACGCGCTTTGCCATTTGTATCCATCGATCTGCCACGTGCCCCTTTGCACGAGCGGCCCTTGCACCTCGCCTGCCATCGGTTGACGGGCAATCAATCGCTCTGCGGGCTTGATGTCAACGACGTAGCCGTGGCTATCGAGCGTGTCTGGTTTTGTGGAGAGCCTTTGCGGGTCGGTCTGCAAGGCCTTGATCAGCGCCTGTTGCGTCGGCCAGGACTTCGAATCGGCCAGCGCCACGCGCTCTGCGACGGTGACTTGCGGTCCGCGCGTGGTCAGATGCCATCCATCCGGGTTGAAAGCGACCGGTCGGATCGATTCGGGCGCGCGCGCATCGAACTCCTTGAACGTGCCGCCCTGCCGTTTATAGGTGACAACGCACGGGCCGCTGACTGCGCAAGATGCCTTCTCGAACTGCCACCCCGAGAAGTTGCTTTCCTGCGCGCCGAACCTTGCAAGCAGCTGGGGCGCCAGAAGCTTTGCGAGCGGTGCGGGAGCCGCCAGCGTACGCATCACCGCCGACTGGTATTCCTGCATGAACGTGGGCGGCGGTGCGGGCGGCGGCGGAGGCGGGTTGAGCGCCTCGATAGCTTGCTTTGCTACGAAGAACAGAGCACCCATGATGACGAGCATGGGCACAGCCGTCGGCACCGCGACCGGCATTTTCTTGATGAACCCGACCGTGCGCGCGACCAGCAACTCGCGAAGCTCGAACGACTCGTCGAGTGCATGAAGCTGTGCGCCGTGGCCGATCGTGGCGAGCGTGAGCCCCGCCTTCGCGCACTGATCTTCGATCTCCTCGCGACGGTCCGCTAGCGCATTGAGCGCCACGTCTTCGTCGACCGACACCGCGCCGCGCAGCACGAGCACCACATGCACACGCTCCTGATTTTGAATCACCACGAGCACAGCGGGCCGCCGACGCACCCGATCGAGCGTAGCAATGCGCGCGGCAGCCGAGTACAGCTTGCCGCCCTTGCGCTGTGCAGGCTCCAACTCGCAGAAGCCAGCAATGGTTTCGTCTTTCGCCTTGATCTCAACGAAATGCGTCGCCCCGAGATCCTGCGCATAACGGCAACGCTCTGCCCGGCCGCCCTTGGCCGAATAAGCACGCCACTCGAGCCCGAAGACGAGCTGCGCGCCCTTCTCTCCCGGTATGGATTCGAAATGCATGCGCGCGCTCACATCGACGGAACGACAGTTGCGGTGAGCATGATCACCTGGAATGTACGGCCCTTGTTCCAGTTGCCCGAAAGACCCGCGATGCCGTTGTTGCTGCTGCCGTCGTAGTGGTTCGTCACGGCACCGTACAGGACCACCGTCTGCCCATCCGACAGTGCGATGGTCTGATCGTCCTTGCTACCGATGATGTCGGGCAACTGGATCTGTTGCAGCGTGTCGCCAGAGCCCGTGCTGATCGTCGTGAAGGGACCGTTCAGCTTCGAGCTGTCGCTCCAATACGAGAGGATGATCTGGTTATGGTCGTTGACCGACGGCAGGATGTTCACGAAATCGCCGACCGTCACCGAACCAGGCTGCAGACCAGGCACGCCCGCGCTGCCGCCCGAAATCGAGCCAACGCTCGGCGTCGTCGCGGCGAGATATCCCTTTGTCTCGAACGACCCGATCGACACCGGCAAACCATTCAACGTGAGCTTGGTTTGCGTGTTGTCCTGGACCGTCTTGCCGAACGTATTCAATCCGCTGATGATGGCGTTCGTGCCTTCGAACGGCGAACCGGGCTTGAGCACTGACAGCCCAACCGTGCCGCCCGCTGCTGTCGCAAGCGACGTCGGCGAAGTGAACGTGATCACGTACTGCTTCAACCCGTCGGAAATCCGATTGAACACCACATCCGCGCTCACGCCCGCCTGCGAACCCTTGCTCATATCAATTTGCAGCGTCCGGACGCGCAATGCGACCTGACGGGTCGAGATGGCGTTTTCGCGAGCGAGCAACGCACCCATTCGGTCAACAGCTTCCTTTGTGTCGCGCACCATGACAAGCCGGCTCTGCGGATTGACGACGACCTCTCCGAGCGGCGACTTGAGCTTCTCGAGTTCCGACTGAATAATGGCAACTTGATCGAAGGTCCCATCGCGGCCGGTCGACGTGACCGAAGAGAACGAACCGGTATTTCCCGACGTGCCGCCCGTCGCCCCGCCCGACTGATTCCCGGTCGACGTATCGGTGCCCTTGGACATGGTCGACTTGATCGACACCTTGCCGGGGATTGCCGCGATAGTGAACGTCTTCGTGACGAAGCGGCTGATCGAGATCGTCGTACCGTCGAAGGTCCAGTCCAGTCCAAGATTCTCGGTAACGCCGCGCAGGTATTGGCCAGCCTTGCAAATGCAGGGCTGCGCATACACCGGCTCGACGTTGGACTTGGCAATCGAGGATGCTTGCATCGGACTCGGTTGCGCAGCAGCGCCGCCGTTCGTTCTCGGAATGAGCGCCTCGCGCGGGATGAACACGTCGGGGCTCAGATGTACCGGATAGCCGGTTGCACTCGATACGAACGTGGCAATCTTCGAGAGCGGCAGGTTCCCCGGGAATACCACGCTCTTCTCTCGAAACACGGCAGGCAATGTCGCTTCGTACGCAACCGGAACCAGACGGTCGCCCAGGAACGCGGTGGGCACCTCCTCCACAAGGGCCATCGAGTCCGGCCCGCTACCCATCGCCTTGGTCGCGTCCGAGTTGGCTACGTCATATGCGTGGTTCACATCGGATTGCGAGACTGCGCAGCCGACAAGCGAGACGGCCACGAGCATGGCGACTATGGATTTGATTTTCGTGGGGCGCATTGCTATTACTCTTGACAGTTGGCAGCGCGTGCAACGACGCGGATAACGCTGTTGGTGTGCTTGCATACGCGCGTGGGCGTGCGCATGTGATTGGTCGCTTGCATGACTTGGGTCAGCACCGATTTGAAGTCGCCCGAAAAGCTTGCGTTGAATTCGAGCGGCAGGTCATCGTCAATCTTCCATGCCAGCTGCCAGCCCTGCTGCTGCAACCACCGGTCGAGCGCGTTGCGCAGATTGATGTCTTGCGGCGTGATCGTGAGCGTCGAAACGCCACCCGGCGCGGCCGTGGCGCCCGAGGACGGCAACACGGCCGTCGCCAGGTCCGGCGAACTCTGCGCTGAGGTCGGTGTGGTGCTTCCGAGATGCGCAACAGGTGCCGGCGGTCCAGGGAGCGACTTGGGCACCGTGGTCGCCACGACCGGAGCCGCGATTGGAGCAGGCGTGGGATTGGCCATGGCGACCTGCATGGGAGCAGGCCGCGCGGCTAGCGCCGAGAGTAACTGCCACCCATCGCCCGGCGGCGGCGCAAGCCGAGACTGGTCAAAGTCTGCCGCAACAGAGAATCTCGCGACGGTGGTCAGGGCGAAGCTCACCAACAAACGGGCCACCAGGCGCGCAGTGCGATGCGTTTGGAAAGAGAAAATTAGCGTCATGTTGTTCAGTTCGCGCGCTGCAGGCGACGGTAGATATTGTTGGCGTACACAAGCTGCTTGCTCGAGGAGACGGCGTTGTAGGCACCGACCGCCTTCCACGTTGCACCGAACTGCTTTATGTTCGAGGCAAGGATCCAAGTCCCGACGTAGGCGTTCACACACTCATCGAAAAGGCGCTGACGCGAAATGCCGAAGCGGGACAGCTTCGGCAGCCAGGAAGAGTTAACCTGCATCAGCCCAATGTCCTCGCTGCCATCGCTATTGCGATTGCTCACGTACGGCCGCATACCCGACTCCTGCTGCGCGATTGCGCGAACAAGCTGAACACTCACGCGGTGATACCGGGCGGCGTCATCAAGACAATCCGCACGCGCAGATGCCGAGCAAGCCGCGGTGAGCAGCAACGCGAGGTGCATCATTCGATTCATGATGCAGGCCTATCAAAGAACTGAACCTCGTGCTTGCGCACGACGTTCACCACGTTGCCGTCGGCATTCACGATGAATTGATCGGATGTGCCGTTAAACTTGTAGTAGCGGCCCCTCTGCTCCCCCGTGCCCATTTGGCGGACGTCTGCGACCTTCACGTTCCCCACGGTATCGGCGAATTTGAAGAACGTAGAGCCTTCCTTGTCGAACACCGCTTCCAACCCGGCGCTGTTCCTCTCGTCAAACGAGTAGATCAACCCTCCAACGCGCGCCACTTCCACGCTCTCGGTGCCGTCCGATACGACAAACTGGTCAGCCCGGTTGAACGTCACGACGTTGCTTGACTCGTCCCATTTTGGCTTGAGATTGCGCCCGTCCGAGGTCCGAAAGGACAGCTCTTTTATGGGTCTTTGCGAAAAGCGCATCTGTATATGGGTGTCGCCGCCGTCTCGAATCGCGAGCGCGCCGAACTTCGATGCCAGCAATGACCCTCGCGCCGGAGGGCTCGTATTCTGTGCCGAAGACTGAGGCGTCTCCACGGTTGCTGACACCGATCCCGCCACGGTACCCGTCGGCGCCGCGCTGGCCACATAGTTCACTCCGGCAGACTTGGCGGCAACTCGGCGCAACGTCACGTGATGGCCGTTGAAGTCCACGTCCGCGTACAGGTCGGCGCTGCCGAGCAGACGATCAAGCGACTGCATCCAATTTTCGCCCTCGCGTGTGCCAAAGTTGAAGTTCGAGGTGAGATCGACGTCCTTTTGCGCCGAACCCGTCCAGCCTTGTGGCACCAGCGCTTTCACCAGTTGCGACAAGGGCAGGTTCGCGTTCATCGACCGCGTGCTTTCGAGTCGCGGCCGATTACCAATCAGCGCGAGGCGATTCGAGAAGCCGGCGAATCCAATCGGCATATCCCCGTTGGAACTGCCCCGCTCGCCCGTGAAGCTATTGGCTTTCCTCCAACGCGCTGTGACGCTCGAGCCTCCGACTGAGTAGCTGATCATCTCGGGCGTGCCCGAGACGACGACGTACGGACCTTCGGCGTGACCGCCCTCCACCTTCAGGTTTTGTCCTGCGCGCGGTTGTACGTACGTCGAGCTACCATCGTTGAAGACAAGCGCGGGACGCTCGGCCATGTTGCCGCTGATCTGATAGTCGAAATCGAGCGGATCAGTGCTCGCTGCCAACGCGGACAAGGAAACCGCTGCCAGCGCGGTGAGGGTTAGCGTGTGCTTCATAGCCCGCGTTCTAATTGAGAGAGATGCTGGATGAAGCGCGCGAGGTACGCGCGGCCCGGCTGAGGATTCGCGCTGTGGTAGTAGGCGACAGCCTTCACAGCGGAATGGGTCTTTCGATAGTTTTCGTTGAGGATATCTTCGGCTGCCCGGATGTTGGTGGCGGGCCCAAGCGCATCCCACGGAGACGCAAAGCGTTTCGCGTGATGGCACCAATGCAGCTGCATCAAACCAACGTCGAAGTCGCACCGCCCGTCGGAAATGAGAAGGCGAACGGCTTTGTAAGCGTCCTCTCGCGTCCGGAAAAAGAAGCCGCGCCCGGTCACATTCAACGTCCAAGGCCACGCGCGGCCGTTGTAAGCCGATTCGTTAAGCGCGATGCCCGCCAGGATTTTCGCGTCAACGCTGGTGCGCATCGCCTCGAAGGGCGCCTGCGCGGAGGCGCAAGCCCATCCACCACGACGCTCGGTAATGGCAGCTTGCGCATCGTCATCGAGAACCGCAGGCCGCAACCAACCGCTGCGCACGAGCAGGCTCTGAACGCTTACCGGCGAGCCGTCGACCACCACTGATGCAAAGCCGTCAGTGATCGGCTCGACAGTTTGACCCTCAAGACGCCGCGCCCATGCGAGAAAGGGTGTCAAACCGCACGCATAGACCGGGGTACCGGGCAGCGTTACGACCGAGCGTTGGCCGCCTTCAACCGCCACGAACTGCGTGGGGCTGATGACGGTGTTGATGAGCGCGGCTGAAGCTGGCTCACTCAGCGCCGCAAAGAGCGCGGCCGCGACCGTGTTCGCCACGAGCTTGCTGGCCGCGAGTACATTGACGACAAAGCGCGGCCTAATCATGGTACGGCTCCATGACGATGTCCTGCGTTACCTGGACGAGGAACTTCTGCCCCGGGTCAACGGTAATCGTCGGCGGAATGTTCTGATTGCGCTGGAGTACCGCTTGCGCGGTCGCTGCCGCGACTTGACCCGCCGTGTTGCCGTAGGTTGTCACGCCGTTCGGGCTCGAAGTGGTCGCCGTTTGCGAGTTGCCGTCGAAGGCCTTCAGAAGAACTGCTGTGACGAACCCGGCACCGAAAATCTTTAGGAAGTGGTTGTTCACGTCGCCCGAGAAGCCGGCATAGCCGTTTTGATCGGCACCCTGCATGCCGTTAAGCGGCACGCTTTTGCCATTGGGCAAGCGCAAGCTGATGGATGCGACGAGCAGCCGCTCCTGACCAACCTTGATGTCCGCGCTGTACTGGCCATTGATGAACGAGCCCTTGGGTATCATCAAGCAGTCACCCATCAAGCTGTCGTAGACGTCCTCGTCGACCATCAGCGCAACGCGACCGGGCTTGTCCGAGTTCAGCCCTTCCACCGTTTTCACGTGGATCGAATGAGGAGGTGTCAGCGTGCAACCGCGCGAGCGCCCATTGAACGTCGTTTGCTCAATACTGCCCTGCGAAGCCGCTTCTTTCAGGAACGCGCGATCTCGATCCTCTGGAGCTTGCCCCTGACGCGCGAGCGCGACCGCCATGACGTCCGCAGTGGTGGGCGTCCCAGCGGCGCGCGCCGCGCGGAATTCGTCCAACGTCGGAACACCCGAAGGGAGCACCGATGCCTGCTGCGTCGAGTTGCGCGAAGCGCCCGCTTGTTTGAAAACGGACGACGTGTAGATCGTGTCCTCATTTGATTTGCGTGCAAGCTCGCGCGTGTCGGGATCGTTTTTGCCTAACTCGCTTTGAAAATCGCTGCCCGTCAGCATGGGCTTGACGCTCGGGCGTTGAGCGGCCGCGTCGGACGCAGCGCGTGCGGCAGCTTCGGCTGCGGCGGCTTCCTGCTGCTGCCGAATGACCTGGTCGATGTCGGAATTCTTCGGCGGTGCTTCCGTGCTGCTTTTGAGCGCCGCGACCTTCTTTAGGCGTGCGTCTTCCTCAGCTTGATTGCTTGCCTTCAGTTCGTAGAAGAAACCCAACACCCCGATCACGAGGGCGGCCAGCAGCCCAATACTCATGATCGCGTTTCGAGGGGTCTTGCCTTTGACGAGTTGCGCTTGCTCGGCGCTCGGCTTGGCCGCATCAGATTTGTTGGCCACGATCAGAACACCCCGAAAATCCGGCGCCGGCCCCGCGTCACCGTCACTTCTTCCTTGCCCGATTGCAAGACAACCTCCTCGGCGAGACGCTGCAGGACGAGGAAGTCGCCTCGACGGATAAAGTTGCCGACAACCCGATCGCCGTGATCGTTGATGAACGGGACCGGCCAGGACTGCGCCTTTGCAGGCATGCGCATCCAGAGCGCGTGGCCATCGTCGAACACAACCTCAGGGGTGAATTCCGCTCGACCATCGACCGTGTAGTCCCAGTTCAGCATGTCCGGAGCGACGTTGATGCTACCGGCGACGCCGCCGCGCGGGTCCGCGCCCGACGACTCGTCGCGCACGCCTTCCCTCACCATAGGCGCGCGTGGATACTGGAAGCGCACCGTCTGATAGAAAAAGCCGCCAGCGGGCGACGCGATGAGCGTCAGATCGTATTCGCGCTTGTTCGTCGTCAGGTGCAGCGTGTTCACCAAATCCGCCTTATGCGGTTTGATGAAGACGTGGTTCATCTTGTCGTCGTCGATTTCCCATTGAATGCTGTCTCCCATCGCAGGGTCAGCGATAAG
Source organism: Caballeronia choica (assembly GCF_001544535.1). GTDB lineage: Bacteria > Pseudomonadota > Gammaproteobacteria > Burkholderiales > Burkholderiaceae > Caballeronia > Caballeronia choica. Next base: position 88,146 of record NZ_FCON02000020.1, read on the forward strand.
CTTCTCGCCCTTCTCCAGCTCGATCGTCGTCAGTTTCAAGGGGGCTGTCAGGACCCGAAAGATCTGGTCGCGGCTATAGGGGAAGACGCCAATGCGAGCATCGCCCGGCATGGTGAGCGGATCCGCGCCTCCATTGAACGGGTTGACCGGGCTCATCGGGTCGCCGACGATCATTGTGTTATTGATTGTCCCCACGTCGGGCACCCTCTTTGCTTCTGCGACCTGCGCGCTGAGGATCGTGGCCGCGAACGCGAGGATGAGGCCGAGAGCCGGCCGACGGTGTTTTGCGATCATGGGATCAAGCTCCACCGGTCCGCTCGAGGCGGAAGAACGGTATAAAGATGCCGAATGGGTTCGCGCCAAGCGCGGCGTCCGCAGTCGGCGCAACGATCTGGTAGCGCAGCGTCAGCGCATACGACTTAAGTTCGGGCTTGCCGGTCGCGCCGGCTTGGGAGGTCGTCGTTGTGAACTCAACGAGAACGGTCTGGTCTTCGAGCAACGCGATGTTGCGCACGTCCACTTCGCGAATCAGCTTGGGGTTCGCAGTGATCGCTTGAAACGGTGCATCCGACTTAATCCAGTCGCGGAATTGGCTCTGACCGGCGCCGATCATTTGGGCCTTGACCGAGTTGATGTTCGCCGTCATCCGCGAGGTTTCGAGACGGTCTGTCAGGACGGGCTCGATCGTGAACCAACGGACCGCCATCTCCTTCATGCTCGTCCGGAGGACTTGAGCGTCAGGCTTGTACGCGACAAGTTCGGTCACGACTGGATGCCCGCTCACATCGGCCGAGACGCCGACAACACGCGTCACTGACGGCGCCGGTTGGCGCGTCCACACCGCGCCTGTCGCGACCAGCGCAAGTACGAATGCGACGAGCATCCAATAATTCGCTTCGAGCTTTAGGCGCGTGCTGGTCTCGAAGATGACCTTGCTTGGATCCTCTTCGGCATACATACCTGGGGCCGTGGCGAGCGCGGCCTGATGCTTGATCTTATAAAGACGCATGGCAACCCTTGATGAATGGCTACCATTGAATCAAGTTTTAAGTTGGCGTTTGACGAGAAAGGTGTAGAGATTTAGAGGCCTTTACATAAGCCGATGCGTGGCGTTCCCTGAGCAACGGAGTACGCAGAGTAGATGTAACGCGTTACATCGTCTTTCCCAGAAAGACGTCGAAAAACCATCGCCTTTTCGTCACCCGCTCGCTGGCCTCGTTGGTACAAAGACCTACCGCGTCGATCTTGAAACCACCCAAACAACTGAATAGCTCTTAGGTTCGACCTATCGGATCCAGAGAGACTGTGCATAAGTCCGGCGTGGTTTCAGACGATTAGTTGGATGTATCGTTCGCTATGAATTACGTATCGTGCGTTACGGTTCACATGCAAAAGGGGAAAGTCTGCGTTTCTCAACTTATTCAGGGTTTTAGTCCCATAACACCCAAAAGGCATGGAGTTATGCGTGAAACATTCATAGCTTTCGTCGCCTAACCTTTTGATAAAACAAGGATTCCTTCAACCCCTGAAACATTGACTCATGTTTCACGAAAGTCTTTCTCGCGTCAAAACGTGGACCTCGAGCGCTTCTGTCGTTAGTGTGGCGGACCCCGCATTTCCTCCACGCCACCGTCCCGGCGCTCAACGGGGAGGACGTTGACCAACCTCGAGCGCTTTCTCAAGAAAATGCCCGGAAGGCTTGTCGTGCCTAGGTCTGGGATGGTGCGTCCCCTAAAAAGTTAACTTGCGTCTTCGAAGTTTACGGCGTACATTTCGACGCAATTCGCCAAACTCTTGTCGTTAATCCACGAAATTGGCGAAAACAAATTGAATTGAATATAGCGCTTGATTTCGTCCGAAGGACAAAGGGGCCGATGATGGCTGATGCACGTCTTCGTATCGACAAACCGATTGTATCCATTGCGCCGGCGGTGAAACATGTACTACCGGGCGTTCCGCTCAGCGACCTGAGAAAGGTCGCCGACCACGCAAGCCAGATGCTCGTCAATGTGCGCGAGAGCATGCTTGCACCCCATCCCCGCAAGCGCGCGCCAGTCTTTACGACCTCGCAAGTCGCCTCGCTTTGTCGAGTCGATCGAAAAAAAGTCATTTATTCATGGGACAAGCCAGAGCTTGGACTTCCGCCCGGAACTGCGGCAAACCGCACGCGCGAATTTACGCTTGCCGAAACGCGCCAATGGATCGCGAAGCTCGGTCCGTTCACGAAGCGACCGGTGGGGGTGAGGGGGAAAAAAATCGCAATCGGTAACTTCAAGGGCGGCGTCAGTAAAACGACCACGGCCATGACGCTGGCCCAAGGATTGTCTCTTTACGGTCGACGCGTGCTGCTGATCGATCTGGATCCGCAGGCTTCTCTTACAGCCCTCACCGGCGTTTTAGCGGACAGCGAGGTGGAGGAAGAACAAACCGTCCTGCCGCTCGTGTACGGCGATCAGGAAAGCGTGAAATACGCGATTCAGCCCACTTATTGGGACGGCATCGATCTGATTTCGGCGAGTGCCGCCCTGTTCGGCGCGGAGTTCTTCCTCCCATTCAAGCAGTCGAAGGATCCCCATTTCGAATTTTGGAACGTCCTGAACAAGGGCCTCGCTCCGTGCCTCGATGAGTACGACGTCGTAATCATTGACACCCCGCCTGCCCTGTCATACATGACTATCAATGCCTTTATGGCGGCTGATGCCCTCATCGTGCCGACGCCCCCGAGCGCGCTGGACTACGCCTCGTCCACCCAGTTTTGGAATCTCTTCGCAGATTTGGCGGACAACATGAAGGGGCTGGTGCCGGAGGTCGATCACAAACGGTTCGACTTCATCCACGTGCTCCTGGCGAAGGTCGACTCCAGTCTTGCCTCGACGCACGCCGTTCGCGACTGGATCAATAGAACCTACGAGTCTTTCGTTCTTCCCGTTGAAATTCCTACCACAACGGTGACCGCGAGCGCGGCTGCGGAGTTCGGGACGGTCTACGACATTGCGAAGTACGACGGAAGCACAAGAACGTATCAGCGAGCTCGCGAAGCATACGACCGTTTCGCTGAAATGATCGATCAGGAGATCGTGGCGCTGTGGGAAGCGCAGAAGGAGTCATTGTGAGCTTTAAAGACAGATTAGCGGCAAAAACCGCATTGATCGCTCCGGTGGTCGACTCCCCTAACCCACCGCTACCGCGTGAGCCAAAGACCGCTCCAGGCGCGATGATGAAGGCCATGCCGATTCTCAAGGAGAAGCAGGCCGAAATTGACGCAATGTCAGCGGCGATGGCCGCTCTCCGGGACCAGATGGCAAACGGCACGAACGGCGCAATGGACATTGCGCTGGATCAGCTGGTGGAAGTGGCGGGGCGCAGGCGCCATATGTCACCGGAGAAGTTCGCCGAGTTGCGCGAAAACCTTCGACATAACCGACTCATCCACCCAATTGTGGTGAGGCGTCTTCCCGATGGGAAGTTCGAAATCATTTCGGGTCACCACCGAATCGACGCGTATAAGGCGCTGGGTCGGCCGATGATCCGAGCCGTAGCTGACGACGGCAGTGACGACGAGGCTAGCGATGGCGCCTTCTTCGCCAACCTTATGCAGTCTGACCTGACCGATTACGAAAAGTACCTGGGGTTCAAGGAACGCCAACGCCGCTATCCCACGATGACGCGTGCGCAGCTTGCAGAACAATCCGGCCTGTCTGAGACGGCAATCTCTTTCATTCGGTCGTTCGACAACCTTCCCGCATACGTCCTTTCGATCTGTGCCGACCGCCCTTCCCTACTCGGCGCAGGAGCAGCCTTCGCCTTGGCCAATCTCGCGAAGCAGGGCCGGTCGGATCAGGTTATCTCAGCCGTTCAGAAATTGGCTGCTGGCGAGATCGATCAGGGGCAGACAGTGAAACTCGCTTCGATCGATCCTGCCAGGCCCAAGGTGGATGCGGCCCCCGTGTCGACAAAAATCCGGCAGGGCAAGGCGGTGTACTGCGAAATGCGCCGAGCGAAGAATGTGGTGCGCCTGCAGTTCAAGTCGGAAGAGGAAGCTACTCGGGTTCATGCGGAAATCCAACGAGTGTTGGAGGCGGCATCGGGGGCTCAGAAGGGCACGAACGAGACTTCGTGAGAAAAAAACCTTTAAAATCAACGACGTTACTTTTTAACGCCAGAACGGATACCAAAATGAACTAATCGAACCTAGAAAAACAAAAGCCTCCGGCGGCAACCGAAGGCTTTTGAATTTGGGCTTGCTGTTGCTTGCCCTGCTGCACTCCCCGGACGGCAAATCCGGCGAAGCACCTCACACCCGGAGTGTAGCGGAACAAGATCGACAGTCAAGCATTTCAATCCATTTTCATAAAAATGGACCGCCTGACATGTCTATCGCGCAACGCTTAGTTGCTGGCGAGGGTGACCTGCACCCTGCGCACAACGAACCGAATGAACTCGCCGTCGATTCGGCTGCCCTCACCGCTTTCCGCTGTGACTCGACCAATCTGCCCTGGGTCATTTTCCGGGCTGCATTTCGCGCCTCTCACGTCGAACAGATTTCACCGCGCGCTCGCGCAGTCCTCTCCGCCCTTGCCCGCACCGTAGACGTTTCCCGTCCGTTTGCCGCCATCTTCGCCCGTCGTGAACTGCTTACCGGCCGCGCATTGCAATCCATGCGGACGTTCTACCGAAGCCTCGGTGATCTCGAATCCGCTGGCCTGATCGAGCGTCGTCCTCAGTCCAGATATGTCGAAGCAGGCCTGTTCGGACGTGCGTACCTGCACCTGACAGCTCACGCAGCTGCGCTCCTCGGCCTCGTAGAGCAAGCGCCCGCCCAAGTCGCGCGGCAGCCCATTTCCGCACCCCCGCCTAACTTGTCCGAGCCCCGGCATCCGTCTGCCAACTTGGCAGACGGTGCTATATATAAGGATCTAAGCCCTTCCTCATTTCAAAAGAGACAACCGGGGCAAGTGCCCTCGGATCTTCAGAGGCTGCGGTCCCTGGGTTTCATTGATTTCTTGATTTTCAAACTCATGCGCGAAGCCCGTGAACAAGGCAAGCGTCTCTCCGATGTTGTCGAAGCCACGTGGGAACATCTGAAGGCCGCCGCTACCCCGATCAACTACCTCCGTGCTCTGCTGCGCAGCCCTGTGGATTTCGGTCGCCAGCTGCGCCGTAAGATCGAAGCTCGAGCCGAAGAACGAAACCGGCTCGATCTCCTAGCCCATGCCGAGCATGTTGCACGGAACAGCGCCGGGCAAACGTTCATCGATATCAATGCTCTGCGAAAATACGTGGTCGACGCGGTCGGACAGTCGATGATGGTCTACGCCGTTGACGAGGGTGTTGGGCGACAGGCCGCAGGTTGGAAAGAGAAGTTTGCAGAGGCAATTCAACGCGGACACATTCGAATTGCCTCGCACGAGGATCTGGAGGCGTTTGCACAGAGTCGCCGAAGGCACGTGGCACTGGCATCGCAATCGGCGGGGGGAGGGTCCCAGGCAGACGGGAAGCCCGAGGTCACGCTTCAAGTCCGAGACCACATCGCGGGCTTGCGGAGCATCCTCCGCCACCACGCTCGCACATTTGCCAGGACGACGTAAACAAGCGATCCCGACGGGGCTCTAGTCACGACGGACTAGATGGTACGGAGCCTGTCGCCCCCAAGCGTCGGTTGCGAACTCCCTCAGCACTCGTGCTAGCAGCGATGTACAACAAAGGCGCTGCCGAGGGGCGATGGGATCCGACGACTGCGGCGGCCGAAGCTGGGCTGGCGTAAGACGGATTTGATGAGGGCGCTCGCAATATCGCACCTTCCTGCTGAGGTATTGCAGATATTCGAAGGCAAGACGCTCGTGTATGCCCACGGGGACGTTTTACGCAAGATACACGAAGCCCTTGGCACGGCCGAGATGGTCAACCGCGCCAAAGAGTTGTTGAACGAGCCTAAGAGGCGCACGGCGGAGCAGAACGTCGCGCATCCCATGAGCGTAAAAGAGGACCCTGGACTCAGGCTGCGGGTGCGCAAAGACCGGGGTCATCGCGTCACTCGCTTGGTTTTCGAGTCCCAGTCGAAGCAGCGCAGGCAGACGACATCATTACAGCCGGGCAGGAGCTTGCCTCGATCATTCAAATGGTGCTGTCGATACTGCGCACGCGAAAGGTAAGATGCAGCAGTTAAAATCTATATACTGAATTTGATCCATCGCCTTCACAATTTTTGAAAGTATCCCTTGCTCCCTTGAAGAAGTGGCGAACTTGTGTTCTAGAGACACCTGGATGACCTTATCCGTGCGCAAGCTGATTGGATCGCTGATTTGCAGGTCAGCAGAAGCTCTTAGAGATTATCGTGACGGCGTGCTCTACGCACCGAACGCCATGATGAAACCGGAAGACGCAATCGCCCTGCGCATTTACCTGATGCCTTCGCACCAATGCGCCGGACGACTATCGGTGGGTAGGGAGGAGGCGGGCAGCTTCGAGGGATACGCCCAGGCCGCGGACAAGCGGCCCGGGAAAACCGGCCTATCTCCGGAATGCATCGAGTTTGAAGGGGGGACAATCGCCGCGCCTGTGTGCGGTAGCGCGCTTACCCTGTCTTCTGGTAGATAGGTGAGCGGCGGGTTACGATCGGTTCACTCGACGCTGCGTGACCTAGGAGTGTGCGCGGCAGACGGAATTTGAGCCGTCGATACTGACGCCGCAGCGCCGGCATCAACGCCGGGCCCGGTTTCGCTCTCCGATGCGCGTCAAATGGTTTGCCCGAGAGCGAAATCGGACAAAGTTGCCCCCTCTTCGGGGCTTACGCGAACGTCATTTTCGCCATTCTCCTGAGGTTCAGCGCCGCACAGACGAGTTTCCACTCGGCCTGGGCCTTGGCCAGGCCGCGCATGCTGAATTGTCGAAACCCGAGAACGCTTTTTACCCAGGCATTCGGCGGTTCGGAGATCCATTTGCGTTTGCGATAGGTGCTCTGAGTTTCCAGAGAAGCGAATTTTTCTGCCATCGCGGCACACAGCGGCCGCTTGGTGGCATCGATCTTCACGT
>NZ_FCON02000021.1 GCF_001544535.1 Caballeronia choica
GTTGGAAAGCTGCTTTCTTTGCTTACTTTCTTTGCAGCAGCAAAGAAAGTGAGTCCCGCCCCGGACAGGGGCAGAGCGAATAAACCAAAACCAATACAAGTTCCATGGAAGCCCAAGCGCATCAAACGGTGTAAACCCAAACCAAACCAACCCACCCCACCCCCGCCCCCAGCGCCAGCGACCCATCTCCCGCGTCTGGTTTTCCCTCATCGCGTTTCCCCGTATATCAAATTCGGTATCGGAGAGAAGAATTAACTGATTGGACCGTCATCGGCAGTGGCGCTAATCTCCATCCCGGTACGTGCCGATATTCGTTGCAAAAGCGTGACCAAAAAAGCGGCGCTGCTCACCATAACGACACTTAAAGAACAACTACATCGGAGACAGCTATGACACATTCACGACGCGCCGCGCTGGGCGCGATCATCGGTTCCGCGCTGATGCTGGCGTTCGGCACAACCGCCCACGCCGACGACAAGAAAATCACCCTCGGTTTCGCGCAAGTCGGCGCCGAAAGCGCATGGCGCACCGCCAACACGGTTTCCGTGAAAGCCGCGGCAAAGGACGCCGGCATCAACCTGAAGTTCTCGGACGCCCAGCAAAAGCAGGAAAACCAGATCAAGGCCATCCGCTCCTATATCGCGCAGAAAGTCGATGTGATCGCCTTCTCGCCAGTGGTCGAATCCGGCTGGGAGCCGGTGCTGATCGAAGCGAAGAACGCGAAGATCCCCGTGATCCTCACCGACCGCAACATCGACGTGAAGGACACCTCGCTCTACGTGACCATGATCGGCTCGGACTTCCTCGAGGAAGGACGGCGCGCCGGCAAGTGGCTCGAAGAGCGCTACAAGAACGAGCCGGGTCCGATCAACATCGCCGAGTTGCAAGGCACGGTCGGCTCGGCGCCGGCCAACGACCGCCGCGCAGGCCTGCTCGAAGTCATCAAGAACGATCCGAAGTTCAAGGTGATCGCCTCGCAAAGCGGCGACTTCACGCTCGCGGGCGGCAAGCAGGTGATGGAAGCGTTCATCAAGACCTACGGCAAAAAGATCAACGTGGTCTACGCGCACAACGACGACATGGCGCTCGGCGCCATCCAGGCGATGGAAGAAGCCGGCTGGAAGCCAGGCAAGGACGTGAGCGTCGTCTCGTTCGATGCAACCAAGGGCGGCTTCCAGGCGATGATCGCGGGCAAGATCAACGTCGATGTGGAATGCAGCCCGCTGCTCGGGCCGCAACTGATGACCGCTGTGAAGGACGTGGTCGCGGGCAAGCAGTTGCCCAAGCGCATCGTCACGGAAGAAACCGTGTTCCCGATGAGCGTCGCCGCGCAGGTGCTGCCGCAGCGCAAGTACTGAGCGTCGCACCGGCCCGCCGCGCAACGCGGCGGGCCGCCGTTTGACCCCTTCCGGCCGCGCTCATGACCGTCTCTCCGATTCTCGAAACCATCGGCCTCTGCAAGACCTTTCCCGGCGTGAAAGCGCTTCAGAACGTCGACTTCCGGCTCTTCCCCGGCGAAATCCACACGCTCATGGGACAGAACGGCGCCGGCAAGTCGACGCTCATCAATGTATTGACCGGCGTGCATTCGCACGAGGCGGGCGAGATTTTGCTCGGCGGCCAGTCCGTCAATTTCTCGACGCCGCTCGAAGCCGAAGCGGCCGGCATCCGCACGCTGTATCAGGAAGTGAACCTGTGCACGAACCTGTCGGTGGCAGAGAACGTGTTCGCCGGCCGGCAACCAAAGCGGCGCGGCGCGATCGACTGGAAGTCGATCCATGCGCGCGCTGAAGCCGCGCTCGCCGAACTCAATGTCTCGCTCGACGTCACCAAGTCGCTCGACACCTACCCGATCGCCGTGCAGCAGATGGTCGCGATTGCGCGGGCACTGTCGGTCGATGCGCGCGTGTTGATCCTCGACGAACCCACATCGAGCCTCGACGACAGCGAAGTCGCGCGGCTCTTCGACGTCTTGCGCAAGCTGAAGCAGTCCGGCATCGGAATCCTGTTCGTCACGCACTTTCTCGAACAGACCTACGCGATCTCGGACCGCATCACCGTCATGCGCAACGGCGAGCGCGAGGGAGAATATCTCGCGGCCGACTTGCCGGTGGAATTGCTGGTCTCGAAGATGGTCGGCCACGAGCGGATGACCGAGCGCATGAAGCGCGCCGCGACCGAACCGCCGGCGCAGAAGACCGCCGTGCCGCCGTTCTTCGAAATGCGCGAGGTCGGCCGGCGCGGGCTGATGAATCCCGTCGATATCGACGTGCAACCGGGCCAGATCCTCGGCCTTGCCGGGCTGCTCGGCTCCGGCCGCACGGAGACGGCGCGGCTCCTGTTCGGCGCCGAACGCGCCGACTCGGGCGCGATGACCATTTCCGGCAAGCCGGTGAAGCTCCATTCGCCGCGCGATGCGGTGCGCCACGGCATCGGCTATTGTCCGGAGGATCGCAAGAAGGAAGGCATCGTCGCGGAGCTTTCGCTACGCGAGAACATCATCCTCGCGTTGCAGGCGCGGCGCGGCTGGTGGCGAAACATCAGCCGCGCGAAGCAGCGCCAGATCGCCGACGACTATATCGAGCGCCTCGGCATCAAGGCCCGCGACGCCGAGCAGCCGATCGGCCTGCTGTCGGGCGGCAACCAGCAAAAGGCGCTGCTCGCGCGCTGGCTCGCGACCGAACCGAAGATGCTGATACTCGACGAACCGACGCGCGGCATCGACGTCGCCGCGAAGTTCGAGATCATGGACCGCGTGCTCGCGCTGTGCGCGAAGGGGCTGGGCATCCTGTTCATTTCGTCGGAAGTGAGCGAGGTGGTGCGCGTGAGCCACCGGATCGCCGTGCTGCGCGACCGTCGCAAGGTGGCGGAAGTCGCGGGCAATGCGGCGACCGAGGACCAGGTCTATCAGTTGATCGCCGGAGGGGGAAATCCATGAAGCGCGTCAAGGCGATGTTGCAGCATCCGCTCGTCTGGCCGGCGTTCACGCTCGTCCTGCTGTGCCTGCTGGACCTGTCGCAGAACCGGCACTTCCTCTCGGTCACGATGCTCGACGGACATCTGTTCGGCGCGCCCATCGACATCCTCAACCGCGCCGCGCCGCTCGTGCTCGTCTCGCTCGGCATGACGCTCGTGATCGCGACGCGCGGCATCGACATCTCGGTGGGCGCCGTGGTCGCGATCGCGGGCGCGACGGCCGCGAGCCTGCTCGCCGACGACCCTTCGCGGGTCGGTGCCGCCCTCCTCGCCGCCGTCGGCGTCGGCGTGCTGGCGGGCATGTGGAACGGCTTGCTGGTGGCCTTCGTCGGCATGCAGCCGATCATCGCCACGCTGATCCTGATGGTGGCCGGACGCGGCGTCGCGCAGTTGCTGACGGGCGGCCAGATCATCCCGATCGACGCGGCCGGGTATCTGGCCGTCGGTGGCGGGTATCTCGCGCGCGTGCCGTGCTCGGTGTGGGTGGCGATCGCGGCGGTCGCCGTGACCGCGCTACTGATGAACCGCACGGCGCTCGGGCTGTTCATCCGCGCGATCGGCATCAATCCGGTCGCGACGCGTCTGGTCGGCCTGCGCTCGGCGGCGATCGTGTTTGGCGTCTATACGTTTTCAGGGCTGACGGCGGCGCTGGCGGGCATTCTCATCAGCTCGAACGTGCGCAGCGCCGATGGCAACAACGCTGGCCTCCTGCTCGAACTCGACGCGATTCTCGCCGTGACGCTCGGCGGCACGTCGCTGCTCGGCGGGCGCTTCAGCCTGGCGGGCACGGTGCTCGGCGCCCTCATCATCCAGACGCTCACCTACACCACGTACTCGATCGGCGTGCCGCCCGAGGCGACGCTGGTCGTGAAGGCGGCGGTGGTTCTGGTGGTCAGCGTGATCCAGTCCGCGACGGCGCGCGCGGTGCTCGGCAAGCAGATGCGGCGCTTATTTCCGAGTCACCGGGCCAAGTCCCTGAGCGAGGTTGCCTGATGAGAAAACACCTCGACCGTCTGCTCGACCCGCGCACGTTGCCGATTGTCGTCACTGTCGTGCTGTTTGCGGTGCTGTTTGGCTTCGGCTCGGTGATGTACACCGGATTCTTCTCGTTGCAGGTGCTGCTCGGCCTGCTCGTCGACAACGCGTTTCTCTTGATCGTCGCGATCGGCATGACGTTCGTGATCGTATCGGGCGGGATCGATCTGTCGGTGGGATCGGTGGTCGCGCTCACGACGATCCTCGCCGCCGTATTCACCGAACGCCTGCACTGGCCGGTATGGGTGATCGTGCCGCTGATCCTCCTGCTCGGCGCGCTGTACGGCGCGGCGATGGGCGCGCTGATCCACTTCTTCCGGTTGCAGCCGTTCATCGTGACGCTGGCCGGCATGTTCCTCGCGCGCGGCGCATGCTTTCTCATCACGACGCAGTCGATCACGATCAACGACCCAGTCTTTCACGCGATCTCAGGCTTTCACGTGCAGATCGGCAGCGGGTCGCTGACGGCAGGCTCCTTGATCGCGATCGCCACGCTCGTCGCGGCGATTTTTGTCGCGCATTACACGCGCTTCGGCCGCAACGTGTATGCGATCGGCGGCAACGAGCGCTCGGCGCTGCTGATGGGGTTGCCGGTCGCACGGACCAAGGTCGGCGTGTATGCGCTGAGCGGGTTGTGCTCCGCGCTCGGCGGACTGGTCTTCACGTTGTACGTGCTGTCGGGTTATGGCTTGCAGGGACAGGGGATGGAACTCGACGCCATCGCCGCGACGGTGATCGGGGGAACCTTGCTCACGGGGGGCGTGGGATATGTGATCGGATCGGTCTTCGGCGTGGGGATCCTCGGGACCATTCAGACGCTCATCACCTTCGATGGAACGCTCAGCTCGTGGTGGACGCGGATCGTGATCGGCGCGCTGCTTTGCGCGTTCTGCCTGCTTCAGAGGGTGATCGAGCGGCACGCGGCAAGGCGGAAGTCGGGCGGGACGGGGGCGCATGTCGTCGCCAGGGAGAGAAGCGCGGGGCAGGCTTCGGCGACGCGAGTGGGGTCAGGGCCGGTGCGGCTGATTCGGCGGGGGCGAGTTCTTTAGGGTGGGGCTTTGAAGAAACTCGTTCGGCGTTGGAGATATTAACCAGATATCAAAACGATCGGAACGCGATCAAATCACGCCCGGTGGGACGGACTTCTCAAATCGCATCCCTCTTGATTCACCTACGAAGCCGGTTCTCGACACTAATTCGAGCGCGCGTTCGTCGGACATTGTCATCATCCACGCATGGCCTGTCGCGCTGCATGTTCTTCTCGGCCCGCGCGAAAGGTGGCGGCTCAGGGCCTGGGCCTCGCGTTCGTCGCGCGTGTCGCCTGCGAACAGCAGGGCGGCGTCGCGACCACAACTTCGCAGCCGCAAAATGCGCATGTTTGCCCACATTCTTCCCTCCGAACACGTCCGGCGCTGCGAAAGAATCGCGTTCCGCCGTATCACTTGGTGAAAGCCGCATGTGCAATTCCACGTACCGAAAAATCGGCGGCGCTTCGCGTCCAATGTTCGGCAACGCACAGAGCCCACTCTGCTAGTCGTATTCACTGAGACCTTCGCGGATTTTTCAATTTCGATGGTTCTTCGCATAAAAGACGAAGGATTGTGGTCAAATTTACCCAATTATTTTGCTTAATAAGGATTTTTTACTGACAGTGTTTCGTAAAAAATAACGTCCCGGAGAAAATACTGCCGATTTTTACTATTGAAGCGACTACACATGAAAGAAGAAATAAGGCGGATTTTGAAGGAGGTCGCGAATTTGCAAGTCCCTGTGGAATCGTTGCGAGACGACGATGATTTATTCGCGGCCGGGCTATCCTCTTTGACGACGATCGAGGTAATCATGGCGATCGAATCGCATTTCGGAATCGAAATTTCCGACGAGGCAATGACACCGAAGCTATTTGAAAGCATCGACTCACTTCATCGCGCTGTTCAAGCGTCAAGGCGCAATGAACAAACATTGTGAGTCGAGATTCCTTGCCGTTCGACTCAGCAAGGATCATGCGGCGGCACTCGCATGACTGACTGGCGGAAACAAATCCTTGCTCTCTAGTCGCACTCGGTCGCTGAGCGTAATGAGATCACCCTCCAAGTCGAGAGGAGCTGAATGAAACCCATCGTATTCGGCGACCGCTTTGGATGGCTTCATGCGGGAACCGGGGCCCGCGGTATTGTGCTGTGCAGCCCTTATGGCCATGAGGACACGTGGAGCAGGAAGGCTCTGAGGACGCTCGCCGAGCAATTGTGCGCGCACGGCTTCACCGTTCTGCGATTCGACTACATCGGCACCGGTGACTCGGCCGACGCGGAAGAATCGAACAACATCATCGATGCAGCGGTCGATGACGTATGTGCGGCCGTTGCAAAGCTCAAGGAAGACTCCCGGATCACAGACGTGACCCTCTGCGGCTTCCGTCTGGGAGCGTCCTTCGCCGCGCTCGCTGCATGCCGCTCCTTCGTGAACGCGTTAATACTCCTTGCGCCCATCGTCGACGGCAGACGTTACATACGCGAACTTTCCCTTTTGCGTAAAACCTGGCTTGACCAACTGCCTGCTCCGATCCGTGACGCTCAGCCTGATGGCGGCGAGCTTAACGTGCTTGGACAGATCTATCGAGCCGAGCATGTCGCGCAGCTTTGCGCACTCGATATCGCGGACGCGTTCGAGTCCCGTCGCGTCCCGCTAGCTGACCGGTCGCTCATTCTGGATGTGACAAGCGGTGCGAGCGAGAAGCTGCATAAGACATTGCGCCGCCTGGGCTCGGATACCGAGTGCCGCATTTTCGAAGGCTATAGCGCATTCATGCAGCAAACCGCCTTTTCAGTCATGCCACGTGAGGCGCTGGCGACGGTCGTCAACTGGGCGTCCGCTGGCAGCATGAGGCAAAGCCCGTCGGCTCGTACTCCGCTGGCCGCAGCCCGGAATGCCGCGCCGTCAATTCGAACCGTGCATTCGGTTGAACGTCCGGTCTTCTACGGCGCGCCAGGTCTGTTCGCCATTCTCTGCGAGCCGCGTGGCGTGGACCGCCATGACTCCGTGCTGCTCATAGCCAACACATCGGCGAATGCGCACGTGGGTGACAGTCGTCTTTCGGTTCGCATCGCGCGAACGCTGGCGCGCCAGGGCTTTGCATCGCTGCGCATCGATGCACGTGGCTTCGGCGATAGCGCCCCCTTGCCGCCCGATCAAATGCCGAGCAATCCAAGCGACGCGATACATTCAAACGGAATCGTCGAAGACATTGCGCGCGCTGCTGCCTGGCTTGAGACGCAGGGCTATGCGGACGTGGTGTCGTTCGGAGTTTGCTCGGGCGCCTATGCGACGCTGCGCGCCGCCTTGGTCGAGCCTGCGATCACAGGAGTGATCGCGGTGAATTTGCAAAGGTTTTATGTTCCCAAGGGAATGGCGCTTTCCTCAATGAATTCGATGGCCGGGTATGCTTCGTCACTATCCGATTGGTCCAGATGGCGCAAGGTCTTTCGCGGCGAACGCAGTCTGACGCCGATCGCCCGCGCCATCATTGGCCACGCCGCGGCCCGGTTGCGTTCGAGATTGGACAACGCATTGGATTTGCGAAGCGATCCGCCCGCAAACGACCCGCGCGGCGTCGTACTCGCGCTTCAGCGTAAAGGCGTGGACACGTTGCTGGTGTACGGAGAACTGGATGCCGGGCTCGACCAGTTGCATGCGCAGTTTGGGAAGCATGGCAGGCGCCTGCCAAACGGCGCCAAGGTCAAGGTGGAAGTGCTGGCAGAGATCGATCACGCCTTGCTGAGCCCGCATGCAGCGGCCAAAGTGATCGAACGTTGCGAAGCGTTTATGCAATCCCGAAAGGCCGACACCATTGCGGCACCTGGAAACTGGTCACACGGCGATCGATCGCGTGCCGCTCTGCTGAGCGAACCAGTGGATTTGAGCGAGGTGGGATCAGCCCAGTGTCCGACTACACGCTAGACTTCATTGCGCTTCGCTAAAGGCTTGCGTCCGCGCATACCTGCCGAAGCTCCTGGCGCCGCAGTCGATTCCCGGCCGATCAAGAAATGATCAGGAACGTCATGCTTCATGATTTCGTCATCGATACTGTCGAGCGTCACCCAAGCCTTCCCGCACTCTGCGTGGATGGCGCAACCTTAAGCTACGCCGAGCTGGCCGCTTGCGCCTCTCGCGTGAAGGCTCGGCTGATCGACGAATGCAGCCGGATACCGGGGCAGACGATACGGTCCTGCTTGTTGTTCGCACACCGCAGTGCGAGTGCCTATAGCGGCGTACTCGGTATTCTTGCGGCTGGAATGGCGTATGTGCCTCTCAACCCGACGTTCCCCCCCGAACGCACCGCATCGATGATCAAGCGCGCCGGCACCCCGATTATTCTCGTCGACGAACGCTGCCGCGAACATATGGAAGCGGTACTGCCTCTGATCGATTTCCCGGTGCGCATCATATTGTTCGACGACGTGTTCTCTTCGCACGATGCGCCGACGAGCGCCACGCTCCGGTCGAACGGGTCCGCCGGCGATGCGGCGTATATTCTTTTCACCTCGGGCACCACCGGCATTCCCAAGGGAGTCAGTGTCAGCCACGGGAGCGCCTGCGCGTACATCGCCAACCAGTTGCGCTTTACTCCGCCAATGGCTGACGCTCGATACAGCCAGGTTTCCGATCTCACATTCGATCCGTCCGTGCATGACATGTTCGTGTGTTGGGCGAACGGCGGCTGCCTGCACGTTCCGGCCTCGCTGGACGCTCTGTATCTGGCCGAGTTCGTCAAGCAACAGCGGATCACCCATTGGTTTTCCGTACCTTCTATCGGCATTTTCATGCAGCGATTTCGCAAGCTTCGCGCGAACGCGTTCCCTAGCTTGCGAATCTCGATTTTCGGCGGCGAAGCCCTGCCTACCGACCTCGTGCGCGCATGGATGCAAGCCGCTCCCGCAACGCAGGTCGCCAATGTCTACGGGCCGACCGAGGCGACCGTCGCTTGCTTTCGCTTCGACGTAACGCCTGAGTTCCTGGCGGAAACAAGCCTTGCCGTGACGCCGATCGGTTGGCCCCTTGGCGGGCAGGAAGCGGTCGTCGTCGATGAGGAGCTGAAACCGGTTCGCTCCGGAAACAGTGGAGAACTTTTGCTCGGAGGGAGTCAGCTCGCCAGTGGATACCTCTCTGACCGCGAGGACGATCACCGCAAGTTCTTGCTGCATCACTATCCCGGGCAAAACGGCACCCGCTGGTATCGAAGCGGCGACGTCGCATGCGTATCCGATCGATATGGCATGCTGTTTCGCGGACGCATCGACACGCAGATCAAGCTCTTTGGTCACCGATTAGAGTTGCAGGAAATCGAAGATATCGTGCGAAAGTGCAGCGACGCCGTATTGGTTTGCGTGCTCGCATGGCCATGCGATCCGGCGGGCGCTCCAAAGGGACTCGTCGCGTTCCTGCTGAATCCCAAGGTCGACGAGAGCGAACTACTCGCGCGATACCGGCAGCGTCTGCCAGCTTATGCCTTGCCGCACCGGAGCGTTCATCTCGAGAACTTTCCGTTGAACGTAAACGGCAAGGTCGACCGCAAGAAACTCGCCGAGTTGCTCACGTAAGGGGCGCATTTCGCCGCGACTTGCGCGACGCCAAGCCAAAACGTGGCGTCAAACGGAGCTGATTGCCGGAGCGCGAATTCGCGGGCGTGAGCGGGCGTAACCGCCATGCGCCCAGCCCACGTGCCTTTCCGGGCCGTGTTGCCCTTGCTGGTGATCTGGGCCGATGCGTGCGCAGCAACGCCGAGACGTCTGACGGCGCCACCCACCTCGATGGCGTTAGCAGCGTTCCAGTGCGTTCGACAGGTCAGCGATCAGGTCGTCAGGATGCTCCAGCCCAACCGACACCCGTATCAAGCCTTCAGACACACCCGCCGCGGCGCGCGCCTCTGCGGGGACGCCCGAATGCGTCGTTGAGGCGGGGTGACAGACCAGCGACTCCGTGCCGCCAAGGCTCACCGCCGACTTGAACAGCGTCAGGCCATTGATGAAGCGAAACGCCTGCTCGCGACCACCGTCGAGGACGAAGGCGAACGTCGAGCCAGGCCCGGTGCATTGGCGTCGATAGACCGCCTGATACGCCGGGTCGTCGATGAGTTCGGAATGAAGAACTTTGACGGGCTTGAACGGATTGCTCGACAGCCATCGCGCTACGGTGCTGCCGCTTCGCGCGGCTTGCTCCATGCGCAGCACGAGCGTTTCCATCGAGCGGGTAATCATCCACGACGAGTGCGGATCGAGTTGCGAGCCAAGTGCGCTGCGGATCGCTCGTACCTTCATGATGAGGCTGCGGCTGCCCGTGACACCGCCTGCGACGAGATCGCTATGACCGCCGATGTACTTCGTCAGCGAATACACGCTCAGGTCCATGCCTTGTTTGGCAGGCTTCTGAAACAACGGGCCCAGCAGAGTGTTGTCGCACACCGAAAGCGGACGGTAGCCGTGACGCTCCTCGAACGCGTCGATTTCACGATGCAATCCCGCCAGATCGAACAGCGCATTGGTCGGGTTCGCCGGCGTCTCGATGTAGCACATCCGCACGTTACCCTTTTGCGCCGCCGCTTCGAGTGCAACGCGGATGGCGTCCGCCGACAGCCCATCGTCGATCACCTGCGAGCTGACGCCCCATTCCGGAAGGAACTTCGAAATCAGCGTCTCGGTGCCGCCGTACAGTGGCACCGATTGAACGACGCAATCGCCGGGCCTCAGGAACGCAAGCAGGATCGCGGCGATGGCGGACATTCCACTCGACGTCACGACCGCGGATTCAGAACCGTCGAGCAACGCGAGACGATCTTCGACGATCTCGAGGTTCGGGTGATTGAAGCGGCTATACACGAGGCCCGCACTTTCCCCTTCCGGCAAAGGTTTGCGGCCTGAAACCATATCGAAGAATTCGGCGCCGTCTTCGGCGGTGCGAAACGCAAACGTCGAAGTCAGAAAGACCGGCGGTTTCACCGACCCTTCGGACAGGAACGGATCGTAGCCGTACGACATCATCTGCGTCTCGGGGTGCAGATCCCGATCGGCGATCTTGCGCTTGTGATAGTTGCTATAGGCCATGCTTTGCTCCATGCCAGGTCGGAGGGAAAGTCGGACGGCGGTTGCAGTCACAGCGTGCATTGCGCTACAGAATTTCCAGTCTGCGTGCCAGCGCATCGACGCCGATCACTTGTCCCGTCGAGACCGACTCCTGTGGGAATTCCGCATCGCTGCACTCGGCATGAAAGTGAGCATGTGGACGACGATCGGTCCGCTCATTGGCGCACTTCGGTGCCGCCCCAATTGAGCGTGCGTATCGCAGTGATTGCAGTCTTCGCCGCGACGCTCGCAAGGCGCTCCGGAGCCGCGATGAGCGTGAACTCCGACACGCGTACAAGGCACCTCAGTTTCGAATGTTTTCCTCGCAATCTTCCCAGTATCGCAGCGGATCTTGATGTTGTGGAAAGCGTAGGTTGAGCCACGCCGACAGCCTGGTCCAATCCGGATGGTTGGTGCCCGTTTGAGCAGACCAGATCGACGATCTCTCAAGGATTTGACCGTTCCCGCGATCACGGACCAGCAAGCTGCCCAGTCCGCTCGAACTGTTCGCCTGTGACTCAACCAGATACCGTGGCAGAATCCGGAGTTCGGCATCCTCGGCCCACCCGTACACGGCGCGGACCACGCCGGACGGATCTCGCAACGCTATAGGGCCGCTCTCGGGGCGGACGGCTGTCCATCCTTCAGGAAACTCGGCGACAACCTCCTTCTTACCCTCCCTCACCCACCTCACGCGCCATGCCCGCACCATCGCGTCGCGCAGGCGGGATACCGACTCGTAGCCAGCAGGCAACTCGATCGCCATCGGAAGCGTAATGAGGTTGTCCTTCCAGAGTTTGGATTCGTCGTCGACGCGCTCGACCGCCTCGAATACCCCTGCTTCGAATGGGTTCTCGGGCCGGCTCGATACTTTCGCGTTCCCGCCGGGCAGACCCTCGAAAAGGCGCTCAGCATCCTGGCGGGTAAGTTTTGTCTTTCCTTTCTTCATTGATCTCTCTGCAGCAAGGTTGTCTCGCTAACGTCTGGGTCCTGATGACCGGAGTCGGGCGCCATGTCCTTCCACGTGTGTCCGGAGGCGCTCACGGTCCTATTCTGCACCATTCGCCTGTTACCGGCGTGCGCGCGTATCTTGCAGGCCGGCGACGGCTCCCGCACCGAATCAGGCAATAGCGGCACAGCCCCGGCCCGGCTGTTCGCGAAACCGAGATGCAGGATAATTATTAAGTGCGTATTGACGGGATGCCGTACTAGACTGACCAAGAGCCAGGGCATCCGCAACTTGGCGTCACCGTCGAAAGATTGCGGCGGCGCAACGCAGAGCCGAAACGCTGACTGTTCCATTACATCGACCGTGAGACGAATGCGTCGAGGAAGCGTGGATCATGTCCTCCAACACCAACACCGTTCTCCTGATAGACGACCACGCGCTATTCCGGCGCGGCGTCGCGCAGTTGATCGAAATGGACCCTGAGTTCACGGTGGTGGGCGAGGCGTCGTCCGGACCCGAAGGCGTCGAAATGGCGGTGCGGCTCACGCCGGACGTCATTCTGGTCGATCTCAACATGCCGCAAGTGAGCGGCATTGCGACGCTCGAACTGATGCGCCAGGCGGGAGTCAATTCGCGCATCGTCATGCTGACGGTATCCGACAGCGAGCGCGATGTCGTGGCCGCGCTGCGCGCCGGCGCTCAGGGCTATCTCCTGAAGGACATGAACCCGGAAGACCTCTGCCCCAGCCTGAAGAAAGTCTTGAGCGGGAAGCCGGCACTCAGCGAAGCGGTGACCGGGAGCCTCGTGCATGCTTTGTCCGCAGGACAACGCATGCCGGTCGAGCCGAGCGGCCTCACCGCCCGCGAACTCGAAGTACTGGACTACCTCGTTGCAGGCCTCAGCAACAAGGCGATCGCGCGCAAGCTCGATATCAGCGTCGGTACCGTGAAGGTCCACGTCAAGCACATGCTGCACAAACTCGATCTGCATTCTCGGCTGGAGGCGGTCGTCTGGCGCCACGAACACAGCGCACGCGACCATTGACATGCCTCGCAGCCACGCTGCCGCGGGAGCATGAGTCAGCCATCCAATCGACCGCGATCCGGGCGCCGGCTTGCGCGTCATCCCGACACTACCCTCAACGGGGCACCCTCCTCTGGACAATTGCGACCAGCAACAGGTCGGCAATACTACAAGTGCGGACTCATTGAATGACCGCCCACGTCACGCGCAGCGGAGGCCCACATGGACAACCTGAATTTCCTTACCCAACAGCAGATCTTCGACCGCGCTGTCGATCATCTCTTCGGCCAGGGTCAGGCGGCTTTGCTGCCGCGCGGCGGCGGTGCGTATCGGGGTTACTGCGGAGGCTGCCCTGTTGGCAGTTTCATCAAGCCCCGTGACTACATGACGGCGATGGAAGGCGTGCCCATCCGTTTCATCGGCAAGTCACCGGCCGCCGTTCCCGCCTATATGGACGTGGGCGTCGCAGCGCTCAGGAAGGCGTTGCTCCGCGCCCGCATCAACGTCTACGACCCTGCGACCGTCGAACTGCTCAGTTGCCTGCAAAACGTTCACGATGTCTTTGGCAAGTGGGAGTGGCACGAGCGGCTTCACTCGATCGCTCGTCAATTCGGCCTGTCGATGGACCTCGGGAAAGCCGCTGCATGAGCCTGACGAGCGCGACGGCGTAGCGGTCCTACCCCCAAGGGGGCAGCCCATCCTGGGCAATTGTACCGGCCGTTTCCCGCGCGAATAATGGGTTGCAAGGAGTCGCACGCGCCATACGATCACTGCCGCGAAAAGCTCCGGAAGAATCACGGCCAAACGACCTGGCATGGATTGAGGAGAGACAGATGAACACCGGCGAAAGCTCGTTGCGTCAACTCGTTGAGAAATGGTTTGCACCGAACCCCGAGACGCCGGCGCACGTCACGCAATTCGGTCGCATGCGGGAGAACAAGCAACGATTTGTGCGTATCGAGTCGGCGCAGCAGTCGTATCCGTTCGTCATCTTCTTCTTCCGCCACGACGATGGCTCGTGGCGCGTCTTCCCGTCCCGGCGCCAGCAGCCGGCAATCTCATATCGCCTGATCGACGCTTCGACAAGTCAATTCGATGGGCATGCCGAGCGCCGCGCAGCCTGACATGCAGGTCACGAATCATTCGGGCTCGCCGGAATCAGGGCGCAAATTGCCTGAACGCCAGGATGCACGTGAAGCTGGATCGAAACCGCACGCGTGAACTCGCGCGGCGCGTCTCCGAATCAGGAGATCCCGCTGCGGCCCTGGCCTTGTTCGAGCACAGCATTGCGTGCGGCCACACGAAGATCGCGCTGCTCCGGTATCTCGACGCCCGGCGCCTCGATGCACCGCTGCGTTCCTGGCACCACGCCTATGTCGAATCCGTTTCGACGAAGCTCGGCGCCCAGGAAGTGCAGGCGCTCGTGATGCAGTCGTGGCTGAGACACCAGCCGAGCCATCGCACGGAAGGAAACGGCTGAAGAAACATCGCGCGCACTAGGACTCGACGCTGCCCTGCATCTGTCCGTACATGATGATGGTAATGAAGCGGATCGGCAGCTTGATGAGCCGCTCGGGGCCATGTGGCACCGAGCCGCGAAACGTGAACGCATCGCCGGGTTGCAGCAGATAGCTGCGGTTCCCGTGGCGGTATTCCATCTTGCCTTGCAGCATGTAGATGAACTCGGTACCGGGATGCTCGAATGTCGGAAAGATCTCGGATTCGTCGTCCATCGTGATGAGGAACGGTTCGAAGAGTTTAACCGGCCCCTGATCGTAAGCCAGCAGGTGATACGTATGCCCTTTCGTCGTCCCGCGGCGGACCACTTCCATGCCCTTGCCCGACTTCACGTGTTGCGCGCGGCCTTCCTGTCCTTCGAAGTTCTTGAAGAGCGACGACATCGAAATGCCGAGCGCGCGCGCGATGCTCACCATCGATTCCAGGCTCGTCGAGACCTGCCCGTTTTCGATCTTCGACACCATGCCGCGCGACAGGCCGCTTTGCTCGGCGAGTTCGGCGAGCGTCAGCCCCTGGTTCGTGCGATTCTCCCGCACGACCTTGCCGAGAAAATGCTCGATCGACATCGACGCCGACGGTCGATCGCTCTCAGCCCCTTCGGGCATCGGTTCCGCGTGCTTCGAGTCCGCGTCCGTGTGTCTCGTCATGTGCTTTTGTCCTCCGGTGGCGCGGCGTCGGTGGCGGGCACGGCGCCGGCCGCATCGAGCGCACGGTCGAGCAAGTCCTGCGCGTTCGCCGGTTCACCCTGCGCGAGCGCCCACCCCACTTGTACCGATGCATTGAATTCATACCCTTCCAGACGCAGCGGCCGGCCGACGAGACGCCGCAGTTCGTCTGCAAGCATGTCGAGCGCCGCGTCGCGGTCACGCTGCGCCAACTGCTCGATCTGCGCGGCCGCATCGCACCAGCCGAGCGAGGACGCCTGGAAATCAGCGACGATCATCGCGAAGTCCTGCTTGTCGAGCAGCGTCGCGCAGTTCACGTCCGCCTCCGTGTTCTGCAAGCGCATGCCGAGATGGACCAGCACCCGGTCCGCGTAATCCTGCCCGAAGCGCTCCGCGATATGCTTGAGACCCGTCACGCGCACCGCGAACACGGCGCACAGGAGGCCGGTGCGCCGCGCCATCGCGTTCGCGAAGCTCAGGCGGTCCATGAACATCGTCGCGTTGGTGAGGCCGGTGGACCGGTCGAACACGAGCCGCCGCCGCGCGCTTTCCTCCGCGAGACGCCTGCGCGTCACTTCGATGATGAAGCCTTCCACGCCGATCAGTTCGTCGCGTGCGGAAAAGATGCCACGTCCCTGGTCCCACACCCATTTCGTTTCGCCGGACCGGTCGATGATGCGATACGTCAATTCGTACGGCTCGCGTGTCAGCAGGCGCGACTGCACTTCGTTCCAGACAAACTCGCGGTCGTCGGGATGGATCAGCGAACCGAAGGTGATGCGCTCGTCGTCGAGCAGTTCGCTCGCTTCATAGCCCGTCAGTTCAAAGCACCCTTCGCTGACGAACTCCATCGACCAGCGCCGGTTGTTCTGCCCGCGATAGATCATCGCGCGCAGATTCGCGAGCAGCGTGCGCAGGCTCCGCCGGCTCGCACGCAGCGCGTCTTCGTTGCGGCGGCGATTCGAAATGTCGTTCGCAAGACCGACTGCGCCGATCAGCTTGCCCTCGTCGTCGGTGACGCCATGGCAGCGCAATTCGACGTGGATCAGGGTTTCATCGGAGCGGATCATGCGGGCTTCGGTATTGAGCTCGCTGAGGTGGCCATCGAGCACGCCCGTCAGCTTCGCGCTCAGCGCCTCGCGATCCTCCGGATGGAAGAAGCTCGCAAACGGCGCACGATCCACGCTGTTGCCGACGATGCGCATCAGGTTGCGCCATGCCGGATTCGAAAAGATCAGATGCAGTTCGCGGTCGACGCGAAAGAGCGCCTGCGGCAATTGCACCACGACGTCCTGACAATAATGCTGAACCTGCGCTTCGTTGCGCTGCTCGTCGGCGCTCGTGTAGGGCGCGGGAAACTGCAGCATCGTGAGGTGCGAGCCCTTGCCGCGCAGCGCCGTCACCGGATGCAGGCGGAACGTGCCGTCACCATACGCGATCCGCAGCGAACCGGCGGTGCGTTCCTCGTCGCCGCCGGCGTCCTGAAGCAGCTTGGTCAGATCGAGCAGCGACTGTGGATGAACGAGGTTGTTGAACGGCATGCCGACGATATCATCGACATAGGGCTCCCAGTGCGCATGCTTGAGAAACGCCTCGTTGACGAACACGAGCGCGTCGCGGTCGAGCAGCACGGCCGGCGTGGAAAGATTCGCAGCGAACGCGCTCAGTTGCGGCGATTCGGCGCCGGGCGTGCCGCGCCGCGTGGCGCGTCGCGCGCCCGATGCGTAGGCCATCACCAGAAGCCCCGCCGCAATGGCGCCCGCAAGCGCCGTATAGACATACAAGAGCCCATCCACTTGCGGCCCGATGCCGAGCCGCGCCACGACGAGCGAGGCGACGGCAAGCAGCAACAGGGTGGAAAACAGATAAACTGACATGGCGCTTTGGTCTCGCGATCCCGGAACATGGAGCACGAGCGCATCCGCTGCGCGCTTCCCAGTCAACCACTCACAGATGAACGCTGCCCAGCCCGCGCCGTATCGCCGTCATCCACTCTACGCCAAAACCTGCGCGGTCCTCGCCTGCCTCGTTGCGCTGATGATGCTGCTGTTCGTGAGCGAACGCATGCGCGTCGACGGTGACGTTGCCTATCGCGAGGCCGCCTCCAGTCTGCGTGAATCCGCCCGGCTATGGCAGTTCGCCACCGACACCGCGCCCTCCTCACCCGAAGCGGCCGCGTCGGCGCGCATGCGCGCCGACCTGCTCGTTCGCAACGATACGTTATTGGCGGACTGGAGGCAACGCGGCGCGCCGAGCCCGGCGCTCGACGGCCTGCTCAAGGCGTTGCCCGATGCGAGCCCGGTGTCCGGCGGCAGGCTCGATGCCGTGACGGCCCTCGATGCCCTGCGCGCCGAGATCGAACGCGAAGCCGAAGCGCATGCGGCCGTGATCGCGCTCTTGCAGGCCTGCACGGCGATCCTGCTGCTCGTGGGCGTCGCGACGCTCGCGTGGAGCGCGCGCAGCGCGTTCGTCGTGCGTCCGGCGCTGACCTTGCAGGCACTCACGCAGGCAGGACATACGCCGCCCCAAGGCCGTGACGAAATCGACCGGCTGCTGAAGCTGCAAGACCACTTGTCGGCGCGCTTGCGCAGCGAGAAGGACGAATCGGCGCGCCTGAAGCGCATCGTCGAGGACCACATCGCGTTCGCCGATCAGTCGCTCGACCTGCTTCACTACATCTGCGCCCAACTCGCCGAGGACGTGCCGTCGCGCGGCACGCTCGAAGCGCTGCTGCAACGCCTCGTGGGCATTTCGCGGGCGCGCCGCGTGGCGCTCGTGCTGTCGGAATCCTCGGCGCACCTGCTGGGCGTCGACGTGGTGGTTTCGCCAGGCGGCGATCCGCCGCTCATCGTGCGCGACCGCGTGGTGCACGAACTGATGACGCTCTCCGGCGTGCGCGCCGTTTCCGCCAGCGAACGCACTGGCGTGCCGCTGCCGGTGCTCGCCGCGCCGGTTCGCGTGCCTTCGGAAACCTATGGCGTATTGATCTGCGAAGGCGACCCCGACACGCGCTTCGAGCCGCGCCATCTTCACCTGATGGAAACGATCGCAAGCGTGCTGGCTCACGCAATCTCGAACCTGGGCCGCGACGTGCGCGATCGCCGCATGGTCCTGCTCGAAGAACGCAATGCGATCGCGCGCGAACTGCACGATTCGCTCGCGCAATCGCTTTCGTACATGAAGATTCAGCTGGCGCGCCTGCAGGCCGTGCTGCCGGAGGAGCTGGCGAAGAGCGACGTCGGACAGATCGCGCAGGCGATCCGCGAAGGCATCGACAGCGCCTACCGGCATCTGCGCGAGCTGCTCACGACCTTTCGCACCTCGATGCACGCGCAAGGCCTCGCGTCGACGCTGGAGGAGGTGGTCGACGAGTTCGCATCGCGCAGCGAGATACAGATTTCGATCGACAACCGGATCCGTCGCATGCGGCTGACGGTCAACGAGGAATTGCACGTCGTGCAGATCGTGCGCGAGGCACTGACGAACGTAGTGCGTCACGCGCGGGCGTCGACGGCGCTCGTGCAACTGTCGTCAAGTGGCAGCGAGGTCACGGTGATGATCGAAGACGATGGACGCGGCATCACGCGCGAGCAGGGCGACGAGCATCACTACGGCCTCGCGATCATGCGCGAGCGGGCGCGAAGCCTCGGCGGGCGGCTCGATATCCGCTCGCCCGGCACCGGGTCGCGCGTGGTGCTGACGTTCGTCCCCGCTTCGATCACGGCTGACAAGGCGCGCAGCCGGGCGAGTGACTCTGGCCGGTGAATCCGCGAACCGGCGCCCCGCAAATAAAAAAATCCGCCGGGTGGACTCCGGCGGATTTCGGCTCGACCAGCACCGCGTCTGCTGCGGGTGTCGACAGGCTCACGGCATCCCTTCGAGATCACGCCAGCAAGTGGAAACTACAGGTAAAGCTGCTCTGGCTGCGGCAACTCGCCGGGCTTCTCCGCATCGACCTGCACGCCCATGAAAGCCGCCAGTCGCCGTGAGAAATGGTCACGCACGAAGAGGCTGCGCTTGCAGCCTCCGCACTCGGCGACGTTGGTGGTCACGCCTTCGTTCAGGGTCCGGCAATGAATGCAGTACACCCGGCGATGCAGGCTGCCGCTGTGAGCCAGCTTCACCGCTTCGCGCGCAAGCGCGAAGCGCTCGCCGAGTTGCCGCACGGACCAGATGAACGGCTCGCTGCCGAGCGCATAGATCCGCATACCGATCTTCGCGTCGCGCAGCGCAGGTTCGAGCGCGGCGAGGAGCGCGCCTTCATCGTCGAACCGGCGCTCAGCCCCGGCTTGCGATGCAACCGCGCCCACGGCCCATACTTCAAGCGGCACAGCCCGGCTCAGCGCATCTTCGGCGCGGGCGCGGTCGGCATCGGTCGCACCGGATGTGACGAACCAGTGTTGCGTTCCATGCGGGTCCGCTTCCAGCGGGACATAGGTCGGGCGGCTCGTGTTGGTCGAAGTCATCGTCTCGGTGCCTTCCAGTTGAACGCTGCGTGATCGGATTGCGGGATCGGCTTATGTGATCGGCTTATGTGATCGGCTCGAGCAATCAATAAACGGCCATGTTATGCGTGACGGCCACCACGATGATGCCGGCCAGCACCGTCGCGTAGGGCAGGATTCCCGCGCGCTTCTGCACCCTGCCGCTGCCGACGAGTTGCATGTCCTCCTTCATCGCGTCAGGGAAATGGCCCTTGTCGACGATGTAGTGGCGGTAGACGAACACGGGGAGGATCAGTGCGGCGAACGTGAGGCCCGAGTACAGCGTGCCTGCGCCCCAGATGTCCGCGCCCATGCCGAGCAGCGCGAGGTTCACGAAGGAGAACAGCGTGCCGAGCGCGAGCAGCCAGTTCGGCGCACGGAACGGACGGCTCCAGTCCGGTCGGTCGAGCCGGTGGATCCACGCCGAATTCAGGTTCAGGAAGTTGAAGATGATGTATCCGACATTGGACATCGCCAGAACAAACACGTAGTCCGACATCAGCAACAGGATCAGGTTGAAGCACAGGTCGGTCCACATGGCGCGCGTCGGCGCACCGTGCGAGTTGACATGCGAGAGGTACTTCGGCAGCCAGCCGTCCACCGATGCCTGATACAAGGTGCGCGAGGAACCGGCCATCGAGGTCATGATCGCGAGCACGAGCGCGAGCACCAGCATCACGATCAGAATCCGCTCGACGAGCAGGCCGCCGTGGATCATCGGCGCCATCGCTTTCGCGACGCCCATGCCGCTATAGATGTCCGGCGACAGCATGCCGTTGTAGACCGCCGCCGCAACGACCTTGCCCGATGCGTCCTTCACTTCGGGCGTGACGAGGTGGCCCAGGCCGAGCACCCCCTGGAACGAGAGCGGCACGACCGTGAACACGAAGATGCACAAGAGGCCCGAATACAGGATCGCCTTGAACGTATCCACCTTCGGGTCGCGGAATTCACGCGTATAGCAGACCGCGGTCTCGAAACCATAGGTCGACCACGCGGCGATGAACAGCCCGCCCGCCATCAGCGTGACGCCGCCCATGCCCCACGCGCCGTCCACGACCTGGCCCGCGGCATCCTTTGCGAATGGCACGAGCGGCAGCAGGTTCTGCATCGGCAGGTCGCCCGTGATCAGCGGCACCGTGCCGACGAGGATCAGCGGGATCAGCGCGGCGACGCCGAGAATCGTCTGGATGCGCGCGGCGTTCAGGATGCCGCGGTGCTGGATGGCGAACGTGATCAGGAGGACCGCGGCGCCGAGGATGAACGTCGAGTTGATGCGCAGGCTCAGGCCCGATCGCAGCCAGTCGAGACTGCAAAGCGTGATCTGCCAGGTGTTGATCGCGGCGTCGGGCGGGAACATGACGGAGAGGATGTACCCCGCCGCCAGACCCGAGCCGATGGCGAGCACCGGCGACCACGCGAACCAGTTGCACCACACCGACAGCGGCGCGAACAGTTTCGAATAGCGGACCCAGGCGATCGCCCCGTAGACCGATGCCCCGCCCGACTTGTGCGGGAACAGCCCTGCGATCTCCGCGTAGGCAAACGACTGGACGAAGCCGAGTCCGATCGAGATGATCCACACGGCCCACGACAGCTTGCCGACGGTCGCGGCAATCGAGCCGATCGAGAACAACACGAGCGCGGGCACGCCGCTCGCCACCCAGAACGCACCAGTCCAGCTGATCTTGCGCTGCAGGGAACCGTCGGGTTCGCCGGCATAGTCTTCGGGAATCGCACTCATCTCCGTCTTCCTTTCAGGTTGAGTCACGGATACGTGGAATCATCACGAGCGTCCTTCCCGCGCGTTGTCGCGATCGGGCACGCTCGGGAAGGAGGGCATTGCGGCGGTACAGGATTAAAGCAATGACAAAAAGCGGGGACGTTGCGGGTTTACGTGACTTGCTCCTCCAGCCGGTCGGCTTCCGACTGCGTGCCGGCGCTCGTGGGCGATCCGTCGTCGAACTGGGAGAGCCACTGCACCGCGGTCTTCCGATACCGCGTAATGCCCTTGTAGTCGACGAGTTCCGGTGGCAGTGAAGCGAGCACGCGATGCATGCGCCTTCCCCATTTCGGCACGCGCACCAGTTCGTCGAGCGCGATCAGGTAGCAGCGCACGCAAAAGAGGATCGCGTTGCTGCGCGGCAGCCTGAAAAGCGTCTGCAACTCGACGCGCAGGTGCAGCTTGCCTCCCACGTTCTCGGGCGTGATGCTCGCGCGGTCCGGGCCCCATTCGGGATAGCTCTCGGGCGACGTGTCGAGGCGCGGATTGACCGTCATCGTCCAGTTCAGGCGCCGCACGGGCGCGCCGAGTTGCAGGCGCAGCAGGAACTTGAGCGCCCGCTCGAAGATGCCCGCCTGATGCGCGAGCGGCACGGGACCATGCCACTCCATGAAGCTCATGCCGAGATCGAAGTCGAGCGACCAGTCGGCCTGCGTCGTGACCGTGCCGCCATCCATGAAGAGGTTGTCGTCGCGATGGTCGAGCAGGACATAGTCGCCCTGGGCCTGGCGCGTGATGTATTCGAAGGGCGGGCACGGCAGCGTGGCCTCGTCGCCGAACACGAACTGTTGCTCCAGACCGAGCGGCTGGTTGATCCAGGTCCAGTGGTCGCCGTCGCGTGTCAACTTGAAATGCTCGGGATAGTCGGCCGCGAGGCTTTCCATGATCATTTCGAGCGTGTCCCACTGCGCGGCGTCCATGTGATCGAGCACCTGCGAGCGCAATGGATCGCGCTCCAGCGTGAGCGCCCGGTCGCGGCATTCGGAGACATAGTGCTCGTCGATATCGAACGTTGCTCCGAACGCGGCCGACGCGCCGCCCTTTAC
The DNA here is from genome assembly GCF_001544535.1 of Caballeronia choica. Lineage (GTDB taxonomy): Bacteria > Pseudomonadota > Gammaproteobacteria > Burkholderiales > Burkholderiaceae > Caballeronia > Caballeronia choica. The sequence goes on from NZ_FCON02000021.1 coordinate 22,596, forward strand.
GTGCGGCTCGATGTTCACCGAGTACATGTAGCGGTCCTCCGGGAACGGAAACGGAAAGCGCAGGATGGCCTGGTCGCTGTTCCGGAACGTATAGGGAGCGCGGAAATTTTCTTCGTTGAAGACAAGGGTCATGGCGTTTCCGTTCGTGGCCTCGGTCAGATGTTCAGGACGATCCGCGCGCCGCGTGCACGCGACACGCAGGGCAGCACCGTGCAGTTGGTCGCGCGTTCGGCGGCGCTCTGGAAAAAGTCGCGATGCTCGGGAACGCCTTCCAGCACCTCCAGCGCACACGTTCCGCACGCGCCGCCGCGGCACATGTAGGGCGCATCGACGCCCGCACCTTCGAGCGCTTCGAGCAGGCTCTGGTCGCCGGTCACCTCGACTTCGCGACCGCTCTTCGCCAGCACCGCGGTGAACGGCTCGCCGTGCGACGCGCCGCCAAAACTCTCCTGATGGAAGTGACTTTCCGGCCAGCCAAGCGCGCGAGCGGTCTCGGCGACGCCTTCCATCAGCCCCGCCGGGCCACAGGTGTAAAGGTGAGTGCCGGCCGGCTGGTCAGCGAGCAGCGCGCCAAAGCGCTCCTGCGCACCGGCCACTTCGACATACACCGCCACGCCGCCCGTCGTGCGCGATGCGATGAGATCCGTGAAGGCGTCCGCGTCTTCCGGACGACAGCACACATGCATTTCGACGCGGGCTCGGACGTGGGCCAGCTCGGGCAGCATCGAAAGAAACGGCGTGATGCCAATGCCGCCCGCGATCATCACGTGCTTGCCGCCGCGGCGCGCGAGCGGAAAGAAGTTCGACGGCACCGAGATGTCGAGCCGTGTGCCCTCGCTCACGCTCGAATGCATGAACGCCGATCCGCCGCGCGATGCGGGCACACGGCGCACCATGATCTGATAGGCGTCGCGCACGCCGGAGGGCGTCGTGAGCGAATAGGCGTTGCGCCATACACGCGACTCTCCGCGCATCGTGACGATGACGTGGCTGCCCGCGGAATAGGCGGGCAGATGTCCGCCCTCCGCCGGCACGAGCGTGAAGCGCCGCACATCATCCGTGACCGGTTCGACTTGCGCTACGCGTACCGGGATCGTTTTCGGTCCATTCATGCCCGCTCATCCTCGTGTCGATTGCGCCTTTATCAAGGCTCGATTGCGTGGGCGCATGACCGTGCAGGCCATGCGTCCACGTCAGCGAATTCACGAAGCTAGAATCGGCCAGCAAAAAATCCAATTCAATGATTCATTGGAGGTAGCCCCGCGCGGTAGCAATCGGGCAAGCAAAGGCACGCGAAAATGCGCTCGCAGACTTACAGCGTGTGCGTATCGAATGCTTCCCGCGCCGCGTCCAGAGCGGCTCTGCATGCCTTACAAACAGGCTTACAGATGACGTAAGGAGTTTCTCGCTCATCCCGCGCGCCCTTTGATTTCTATTTTTCCGGCGCGCGCGGAGTAGCCGGTGCTACCCACTCGGAGGTAGCGCCATTGGGCCATTGTGACGCTGATTTTAACGAACGAGACTTGCTGTCATCCAATGGCCATCCGAGGCCACTCGCTGCTCGGGCCGCTCCGGGCACCCCATCACGTTCGGTTCCACTCTCGGGAAACAGCTATGACAAGGCAATCCATTCTGAATGTCCGCCATCGTGAACTCGGCTCGAAGCTTGACGGCGATACCTGGAACGATATGCCGCTGCCCTGGTTCTATGCGAGCGATCCGAGCGACGAGGTGGTCGCCGTGCGATCCAAAGCCGGCCTCTACGACATCAGCGCGCTGAACATCCTGCACGTGACCGGGCCTGACGCAGCGGCAGTCATCGACAGCATCTGCGCCATCGACGTCACGAAGATGAAGCCGGGCACCGCGCGCCTCGCGGCGGAAGTCGATCACCGCGGCGCGGTCTGCGACGACCTGATGGTGATCTACGACGCGCCGGAGCGCTACCGCATCTCGCACGGCGGCGGCATCACGCAACAACTGCTCAAGGAGGCCGCCGAGGGCCGCAAGGTCGAGTGGCGCCAGGACTTCGATGTCCACATGCTTTCGCTGCAGGGGCCGCGCGCAACCGATATTCTCCAGCCGCACATCGGCATCAGGCTCAACGAGCTTCCCTACTTCGCGCACGTCGGGACGACCCTCTTCGGCCGCAGGATCGTGATCTCGCGCGGCGGCTATTCGGGCGAACAGGGGTTCGAAGTGTCGTGCAGCGCCGACGACGCCATCGCGATCTGGGATGCGATTCTCGAAGCAGGCAAGCCGCACGGCATCGTCCCCGCATCATGGACCTCGCTCGAACTGGCCCGCATCGAAGCGGCCCTGCTCTTCTACCCGTTCGACATGCCCGAAGGCGACACCACGCCGTGGGAGTTGAACCTCGACTGGATGATCGACCCCGACAAGAAGGGCGACTACGTAGGCAAGGCCGCGCTGCTCGCCTCGCGCGGCAAGGAGCGCTTCAGGCAGGCGGGCGTGATCGTCAAGCACGAAGGCGCGGTCACGGCCGGCTCACCGATCTTCATCGGCGACGAGCAAGTGGGCATCGTCACGAGTGCCACGTTCAGCCGCTACCTGATGCAGTCGCTTGCCATGGTGCATCTGAAGCCCAACCACACCGCCCTAGGCACGAAGCTGGAGATTCGCGACCAGGCCGGCACGTTCAGCGGCGTCGTCACGAAGACGCCGTTCTACGACCCGCTGCGCCTGCGCACGCGCGTGGCGGCATAGCGCAAGACTCCCAAGCCATTCGAACATCGTCTACGAAGACCCAAGCCAGGAGAGACACCCCATGCCACGCGATTCACGTTATGACGTCCTCTTCGAGCCGATCCAGATCGGACCGAAGACGCTGCGCAACCGCTTCTATCAAGTGCCGCACTGCATCGGCGCCGGCAGCAACCTGCCCGGCTTCCAGGCTGCGCACCGCTCGATGAAAGCCGAGGGTGGCTGGGCGGCCATGAACACCGAGTACTGTTCGATCCATCCGGAATCGGACGACACGCATCGTCTCTCCGCGCGCATCTGGGACGAAGGCGACGTGCGCAACCTGCGCGCGATGACCGATGAAGTGCACAAGTACGGCGCGCTGGCGGGCATCGAGATGTGGTACGGCGGCTCGCATGCGCCCTGCATGGAAAGCCGCGCGACACCGCGCGGCCCGAGCCAGTTCGCCTCCGAGTTCGAGACCTTGACGTACTGCAAGGAAATGGACCTCGACGATATCCGCGACGTCCAGCAGTTCTACGTCGATGCAGCCCTGCGCGCACGCGACGCAGGCTTCGACATCGTCTATGTGTATGGGGCGCACTCGTACCTGCCGCTGCAATTCCTCTCGCCCTACTACAACAAGCGCACGGACGGCTACGGCGGCTCGCTCGAAAACCGCGCGCGCTTCTGGGTCGAGACGCTCGAAAAGGTGCGCCGGGCAGTCGGCCATGATTGCGCGATCGCCACGCGCTTCGCCGTGGATACGCTCTATGGCACGGGCGGCATCGAAGTCGAGCGCGATGGCGTGAAGTTCGTCGAGATGGCCGACTCGCTCGTCGACCTGTGGGACGTCGACGTGGGCGACATCGCTGAATGGGGCGAGGATGCGGGGCCGTCGCGCTTCAACCTGCAAGGCCACCAGATTCCGTGGACGCGCTTCATCAAGCAGGTGTCGAAGAAGCCGGTGCTCGGCGTCGGCCGCTTCACCGACCCCGAAAAGATGACCGAGATCGTCACGAAGGGCATCGCCGACATCATCGGCGCGGCGCGTCCCTCGATCGCGGACCCGTTCCTGCCGAAGAAAGTCGAGGAAGGCCGCATCGACGATATTCGCGTGTGCATCGGCTGCAACGTGTGCATCTCGCGCTGGGAAATCGGCGGCCCGCCGATGATCTGCACGCAGAACGCGACCGCCGGCGAGGAGTATCGCCGTGGCTGGCATCCGGAAAAATTCGCCGAATGCAGTTCGAACAATTCGGTGCTCGTCGTGGGCGCGGGCCCCTCTGGCTCGGAAGCGGCGCGCGTGCTGATGCAGCGCGGCTACACGGTCCACCTCGTGGATTCCGCCGAGAAGATCGGCGGCCATCTGAACAGCGTCGTCACGCTGCCGGGCCTCGGCGAATGGGGTTATCACCGCGACTACCGCGAAACGCAGATCGCGAAGCTCCTGAAGAAGAACAAGCAGAGCCAGCTTGCACTCGGCCAGAAGCCGCTCACCGCCGATGACGTGCTCGACTATGGCGCGGACAAGGTCGTCATTGCAACGGGCTCGCACTGGGTCACGGACGGCACGAACTGCCTGACGCACGATCCGATTCCCGGCGCCGATGCATCGCAGCCCGACCAGCTCACGCCGGAACAGGTGCTCGCGGGCAAGAAGCCGATTGGCAAGCGCGTCGTGATCCTCAACGCCGATACGTACTTCATGGCGCCGAGCATCGCGGAAAAGCTCGCGGCGGCGGGACATGAAGTGACGATCGTGAGCGGCGTGCATCTCGCGAACTACATGCACTTCACCCTCGAATATCCGAACATGATGCGGCGTCTGCACGAGCTTCACGTGAACGAACTGGGCGATCACTTCGCGAGCCGGATCGAACGCGGCCGCATCGAGATCTACAACATCTGGGGCGATGGTTCACGCCGCACCTACAAGGGCGCGGGCCAGTTGCCGCGCGATGCGAACAAGACGCACCGCTGGCTCGAATTCGATTCGCTCGTGCTCGTCACGGGCCGCAAGTCGAACGACGGCCTGTATCGCGAACTGAAGGCCCGTCAGGGCGAATGGGCGGACAAGGGCGTCAAGGCCGTCTACCTGATTGGCGATGCGGAAGCGCCGCGCCTGATCGCCGATGCGACGTTCACGGGTCACCGCGTCGCGCGTGAGATCGAGGAAGCTAATCCGCAGATTCCATTGCCGTACAAGCGGGAAGTCGCGGTGTGGGGCACGCCGCATATGCCGGGCGGGACGTTTGAGATCGTCTACAAGAAGTGATGCGGGGCGGGATGATCGCTGGCGCTTGAGGTGAGGTGAGGTGAGGTGAGGTGAGGTGAGGTGAGGTGAGGTGAGGTGTTTATACCGTTTGATGCGCTTGTGCTTCTATGGAAATTGTTTTCTTAGTGGTTTATTTGCTCTGCCCCTGTCCGGGGCGGGACTCACTTTCTTTGCTGCTGCAAAGAAAGTAAGCAAAGAAAGCAGCTTCCCACCGCCAATCCTTGCCATTCGCCTCCAGACCGCTCCCTCAGAGTGGTCCAACCGGGGGAGTGTCGTTAGCAGGGTTTCACCGTTGTTGGCATGTAGAAAAGGCGCGCACGTCGCACCGCTGCGCGGAGTGGATCAGCAGTCATACATCCGTCTAGGCACTGCGTGCCCGACGACAGGTTCGCTAAGCGGTGAATTGAAGCATGCAGCAAACACGCACGTAGGATGGTGATGTAGCGATGGGTTTCGGGTTTCGGTTTTGCCTGACGGGTGAGCGCGTAGCGCGAGGCCGGATGTATGACTGCTGGTCCACTCCGTATAGCGGTGCGATGCCCGTGCCTCTTCTACATGCCAACAACGGGGAAACCCCGCTAACGACACTCCCCCGGTTGGACCACTCCGACATAACGGGCTAGCGGCGCTTGGCAAGGATTGGCGGTGGGAAGCTGCTTTCTTTGCTTACTTTCTTTGCAGCAGCAAAGAAAGTGAGTCCCGCCCCGGACAGGGGCAGAGCAAATAAACCAAAAACAAAACAAGTTCCATAGAAGCACAAGCGCATCAAACGGTGTTACTCCAACCCAACCCTCTCTCAACCTGTCCAATCGACAAACCATGCTGACAGCATCGAACTTCGACAAAACCTCGGTGACGCGCATCCTGTTCGAGAACTTCCCTTCGTTCGCGATCGTGCTCTTCTATGCCGTCGGCATCGCGGCAATCGGCGTGTTCGCGTGGGGCGTCCATATCCAGATCCGCAAGTACCGGCGCGGGCGGCCGGTCACCGGTCCGATCGACCTGCGCGCACGTTTCGCCGACATGCTCAAAGTCGTGGCGGACCACCGCACGATCGCGCGCCGCGATCCGGCAGCAGGCCGCGCGCACCGCATGATCTTTTACGGCTTCGCGGTGCTCTTTATCGGCACGGCGACGGTCACGGTCGACTACGACATCACGGCGCGCGTCTTCGGCTACCACTTCTGGAACGGCAACTTCTATCTGTTCTTCAAGCTCGCGATGAACCTGGCCGGCGTCTCGCTGATCGGCGGCCTGATCTACATGATGGTCCGCCGCGGCTGGATCAAGCCGCCCAAGCTCGATTACAAGCGCCCCGACCGCCAGCCTGGCGACCCTGACTACGACCGCAGCGGCTATCGCCGCGAAGACTGGGCGTTCCTCTGGACGCTGATCCTGATCGGCATCACCGGCTTCGTGCTGAGCGCGCTGCGTCTCGTGTGGCTGCAGGATCGCGCGGTGGTGTGGGACACGCGCTGGTGGTCGCCGGTCGCCGCCCTCCTCGCCGAGCCCATGCGTGCCGCAGGGCTCGGATCGTCCGGCGCGTACATCCTGCGCACCGGTCTCTGGTGGTTCCACGGCCTGCTCGCGCTGACCTTCATCGCGTTGATTCCGTACACGAAGATCAAGCACATTTTCACGGCGTCGGGCTCGCTGATGATGCGCGATCCGCTCGCCGCGCAACGGCTGCCGCGCATCGCGCCCGACAGCGAGAGCGTCGGCTACAAAACCATCACCGACTTCACCTGGAAACATCTGCTGAATCTCGACGCCTGCACGAAGTGCGGACGCTGCCATGAAGCGTGTCCGGCGAATGCGTCAGGTGCGCCGCTTTCCCCCCGCGACGTGATCCTGTCGCTGCGCGAATTCGCGAACGAGGCGCTCGAGAAGAACACGCTGCCCGACGAGGTCAAGCTCGACGTGCATGGCAAGGGCATCGGCCAGGTGTTCATGGAGACCGTATGGTCGTGCCGCACCTGCATGGCGTGCGTCGAAATCTGTCCGGTGGCAGTGGAGCATGTGCCGATCATCGTGCAGTTGCGCCGCAAGCTCGTCGAAGACGGCGAGATGGAACCGCAAGTGCAAAAGACGCTGCAGGCCATCCACAAGAACGGCAACTCGTTCAACGAATCGAAGCGCAAGCGCGCGGCATGGGCCAAGCCCCTGCCCTTCGAGATCAAGGATGCGCGCAAGGAGCCGGTGGACATGCTGTGGTTCGTCGGCGACTATGCCTCGTTCGACCCCCGCAACCAGCGCGTGACCCGGGCCTTCGCAACCTTGCTGCATGAAGCAAACGTCGCCTTCGGCCTGCTCTATGAAGGGGAGTCGAACGCCGGCAACGATGTGCGCCGCGTCGGCGAGGAAGGGCTTTATGAACTGCTCGCGGAAAACAACATCGCGATGCTCGGCAAGTCGACCTTCAAGCGCATCGTGACGACCGACCCGCACTCCTACAACACGATCCGCAACGAATACCCGGACTTCGGCGGCAAGTACGAAATCGAGCACTACACGAGCCTTCTCGCGCGCATGATCCGCGAACGCACGATCACGCCCCGGCGCTCGCTCGACTATCGCGTGACCTTCCACGATCCATGCCATCTCGGCCGCTTCAACAAGGGCTACGACGCACCGCGCGAGATTCTCGCCGCGCTCGGTTGCGACCTCGTCGAGATGCCGCGCTCACGCGACAATTCGTTCTGCTGCGGCGCGGGCGGCGGGAGGATCTGGATGAGCGATCCGGTGGGCGTCGAAAAGCCGTCGCAACTGCGCATGCACGAGGCCGCGCGCATCGAAGGGCTCGAAGTATTCGTCGTGTGCTGCCCCAAGGATCTGACGATGTTCGAGGACGCGCTGAAGACGAGCGGTTACGAAGGCAAGTTCGTCGTGCGCGAACTCATCGAGCTGGTCGCGGAAAGTCTTGCCGATGCAGCGCGAGACGGCCCCGTATCGGACGACCAGCGCGAAGCCGTGCCCGCGTGAGGGCGACCAGGGACCGGCGCACATGTCCACTCCGCAAATGCCCATCGCCCCCGCCGATCCGGCCGTCCGAACGCCGGCCGTCGCGGCTACGCCAAGGCGTCACTGGCGCGAACTGGTCTGCCTCGCTCTCGAAGCCGACGACCTGTACGGCGCGGCCGCGCTCTATCCGTATGCCAGCGGCAGCGACCGGAAACGGCTCGGGTCGCGGCTCTTCAACACGCGCCGCGACCGGCTCGCGCTCGCGGCGCTCTCCTTCGCGCCTGCCGCCGTGCTCGCGCGGCTTGCCACCGTCGCGTCTGAAAGTAGTGACACGACGCTCGGGGTCCGCCTCGCGCGCAATCCTTCGACGCCCGGCCCGGCGCTCGACGCACTGGCTTCGCAAGCCGGCGCAATCGACGATGCCGGGCGCCTGTGGCAACTGCTCGCTCGCCACGCGAACGCGCCGCACGCGTTGCTTGCCGCGATCGCCTCGCGAACCGACGACGTCGCCGTGCTGCGCGCCCTGTGCGAGAACGTCGGCGTACCGGCGGATCTTTTGACACAGCTCGAACGGCGCGGCATCGCGACGCTGCAGCGCCTGCTCGCGATTCACCTTGCCACCGACGAAGAGACACTCACGCGTCTGTGGAACAGCACGCGCGCGAACGCGGTCCGCGCGCAGGTGCTGCGCCACCCATATTGCCCCGATGCGCTGCTGCGCTCGATTCCCGCGTCGGTGCCGGAGAAGCGCAGCGTGGCGCTTCATGCGCGCACGAGCGGCGAGGTGCTAACGCTGCTCGCCCGCGACGACGAAGCCACCGTGCGACGCGCGGCCGCCGTCAACCCCGGCACGCCGGCGGGCGCGCTGATCGCGCTTTGCTTCGACGCGGAACCCGCCGTGCGACGCGCCGTGGCCGCGCGCGCCGACGTGGCACCGAGGGTCGCCGACTGGCTTGCCGAAGATGCGGATGCATGGGTGCGCCGCTCGCTCGCTCGCAATCCCGCTTGCTCGACCGAATGGCTCGAACGCCTTGTGCAAGACGCGGAATCGGAAGTGCGCCGCGCGGTGAGCCGTCATCCGCGCTGCCCAGCGCGCCTGCTCGCCCTGCTCGCCACCGACGACGTGGCGTGGGTGCGCGCGGGTGTCGCCTATCGCGACGACCTGCCCCGCGCGGTGCTGAGCCAGCTTGCGCGGGATACCGACATCGACGTGCTCTCCGGCGTCGCGCGCAATCCGGCCACGCCGCAGGCAGGCCTCGCCCGGCTCGCCGAACATGACGTGCCGGACGTGCGGCGCGGCGTGATCCTCAACCGGCAGGCGACGCGGCGCGTACTGCTGCCGCTGCGCGAGGAGGCTTACCCGCTGCATCGCGTGCTGGTGTTCGAGCATCCCAATCTCACCGACGCCGATCGCTGGCGCATGCGCCTCGACCCGGACAGCGAAGCGCGCATGCGCATCTTCGGCTACTTCGGCCGCACGCTCGCGCCAGACACATCGCCCGCGCACGCGTCCCGTGCCGCGGCACTATCGCAGCCCCCGATTTACAGCAGCACCCCGTGCATGAACCGACGAACACGATGGAGCCAAGATGAAGATACTCGTAACCATTAAGCAGGTTGCGTCGCTCGATGAAGATTTCGAGTTGCGCGACGACGGCCGCGACGTCGAAGCGGACTTCCACGTCTTCGACCTGAACGAATGGGACCACTACGCACTCGAAGAAGCAATGCGACTCAAGGAAGGCGCTCAGGATGCCGGCGTTGAAGTCGTGGTCGCGACCGTCGGCCCCGACAGCGCCGACGAAGAACTGCGCAAGTGTCTCGCGAAGGGTGCGGATCGCGCGATCCGGATCTGGAGCGACGACCTCGAAGGCGCGGACCCGGTCGGCATTGCGCGCGTGCTGGCCGCGCTCGCGCGCAAGGAGGCGCCTGACATGATCTTCGCAGGCGTGCAGGCGTCCGACCATGCGTATGGCGCCACCGGCATGGCGCTCGCCGGCCTGCTCGACTGGCCGCACGCCGCGGTGGTGGCCGGGCTCGACTACAGCCCCGGTTCGCTGTGCGCCACCGCGCGCCGCGAACTCGAAGGCGGCGCCTACGCCACCGTCAAGGTGCAGACACCTGCCGTACTGACACTGCAACTGGGCATCAACACGCCGCGCTACGCGTCGCTGCGCGGCATCAAGCAGGCCGCGACCCGTCCGATCGAAACGTTCTCGCCCGCCGACCTCGGCGTGCCGGCCGACGAAACCGGCGCCGCCGGCTCGCTCTCGCGCGTGCGTCGCGTGTACGTGCCGGAAGTGGGCCGCGCGCAAATGATCGACGGCACCCCCGCCGAACAGGCCGCACGCCTGGCGAGCCTGATCAAGGAATTCAGAGGAGAAGCGTGATGAGAGGAATTCTGGTTCTCGTAGAACATCGTCAGGGGCAACTGCGCCCCGTGAGCCTCGAAGTGCTCGGCGCGGCCGTGCAGGCGAAGGAAGCAAGCGGCGAGCGCCTCACGGCGGCCGTGCTCGGCGCCAGTCCCGGTACATTCACGGAGGCGCTGCAACTCGCGGGCGTCGATGAAATCGTGACGGTGCAGACCGCGAGCGACGCCTTCGACCCCGACACGTACGAAGCCGTTGCACGCGCGCTGATTCAGGATCGCGCACCCTCGCTCGTGCTGCTGCCGCACACCATCGATACGCTCGGCTATGCCGCGCCGCTCGCCGCCAAGGGTAATCACGGATTCACGACCGACGCGTTCGGCCTCTCGCGCGACGGCGACGCATGGCTCGCCACGCGCTCCGGTTACGGCCAGAAGGTCAACATGGAGATCGAGTTTCCGGGCCGCGCGACGGTCGTCGTGACGTTGCGCCCTGGCTCGTTCAAGGCACCCGAGGCGGGCGGCACGGCTGCGCTCACTTCGTTCGCCGCGCCGCCGGTCACGGAGCGCAGCACGCATATCGAATTCGAGGAGCCGGCCGCGAGCGGCGACGTCGATATTCCCGGCGCCGATTTCATCCTGTCGGTGGGTCGGGGCATCGGGGAAGAGACGCACGTCGAACAGTTCAAGGAACTGGCCGATGCCGTGGGCGCGACGCTCGGCTGCTCGCGGCCGATCGCCGACTCGGGCTGGCTGCCGAAAGCGCATCAGGTCGGGCAGTCGGGCAAGACCGCCGCGAACTGCAAGGTCTACATCGCGATGGGCATCTCGGGCTCGGTGCAGCACATGGCGGGCATGAAGCACGTCGAGAACATCATCGCCGTGAACACCGACCCCGAAGCGTCCATTTTCACGATCGCGAAGTACGGCATCGTCGGAGACATCTTCGAGATCGGCGAAGAGTTGCGCAACCACTTCTGAGGAAATCATCCAGCACGCGGGCCGGTTCGTCGAATGGCGGCCGGTCCCGAAATATTTTTGAGATGTTTTTTCTTCGCATGCTGTCCGCGGTTAGACTATCCGGCAGAAAAAAAGCCGCAGCTCGAAATCGGGCATGACGTCACGCACCAAATGCACGACGCATGCCGCAAGAGACTGCACACAGGCCGTTCCAGTAAGAGACAGGCAGTCTGGTCAATGAGCCCAAGGAAGATAAGAGAATGTCCCCCAATACGGTTCTTCTCATCGACGATCACGCGTTGTTCCGCAAGGGCGTCGCGCAACTGATCCAGATGAATCCCGCGTTTTCCGTCGTCGGTGAAGCGTCGTCGGGACGCGATGGCGTAGACATGGCAGTGCGCCTCAAGCCCGACGTGATTCTGATCGACCTGAACATGCCCGAGATCAGCGGCATCGAGACGCTCGATCTGATGCGCCAGGCAAGCGTCGATTCACGCTTCATCATGCTGACGGTGTCCGATAACGAACGCGACGTGGTGGCCGCACTGCGTGCGGGCGCCCACGGGTATCTCCTCAAGGACATGGACCCCGAGGACCTCTGCGTGTGCTTGCAGAAGGCCTTGAAGGGCACGGCGGTGCTGAGCGAAGCCGTCACGGGCAGCCTCGTTCATGCGCTCTCCGGCGGCCAGCGCATTCCCGCGACGCAAACCGATCTCACGGCGCGCGAACTGGAAGTCTTCGACTACCTCGTCGGCGGACTCTGCAACAAGGCGATCGCACGCAAGCTCGATATCAGCGTCGGTACCGTGAAGGTTCACGTCAAGCACGTGCTGCGCAAGCTCGACCTGCACTCGCGGCTCGAAGCCGTCGTGTGGCGGCACGAGCACGAGCAGCGCAATCACTGACTGCCAGCACGGTCCATCCTTTCCAGCCGATGCTGTGCGCAGCATCGGCACGCGTGCGCTTCTGCCATCGGGTGTTCCCCCTACCTCCGGGGGAGTAGGCCATCGAGGTGTATTGCCGCTCCCGATTCGTCAACGAATAATCCGCCAGAGGGTGCCGCTCGCCCGCCGGCCATTATTCGGAGATACGCGTCATGGAATCATGTCAGGCCCTGAAGGAACACGACAGCCGCTTAAGCGAGATCATGCGTCAGAGGGCGCCTCGTTTTGGCCGCTTCGATCCCAGCGAAGCCATCATCCGGTCGTGGACGCGCTGTATCGAGGATCACGGCCTTCGTCCCGACGCGTGGCGAGCGCCGCCCGTTCTCACGAGCGCCGAACTTGCCGCACGGCGCGAGCCGCTCGCCGACCTGATCGGCTGCGCGAAACTCGAAATGGCGACGCTCTATCAGCAACTCGGCGATGCCGAGCTTGCAGTCGTCTTGACCGATGCCGATGGCGTGATCCTGCATCTCGTCTCTTCGACGGAATTCGCCGAAGAGGTCGAGGACTGGGGCTTCTGCGTCGGGGCCCTGTGGAGCGAGCGCGAAGCGGGCACGAACGGCATGGGCACCTGCCTCGCGGAAGGCGAAGCGATCGCCGTGCGCCAGCATGAACATTTCTATTCGCGCTACACCGGGTTGACCTGCTCGGCCGCGCCCGTCCTCGACGAACGCGGTTCCCTGGTCGGCGCGCTCGATGTCACGAGCCGCTCGCAACTGTTGCAGCAGCACTCGCTGGTGCTCGTCGGCATGTCGCGGCAGATGATCGAGAACCAGTTGCTCGATGCACGTCACGCACGCTCGCATGTCCTGCATTTTCACAGCAGGCCCGAGTTCGTCAATACACTGCATGCGGGCAAGCTCACGATCGCAGACAATGGCACGGTGCTCGGCGCAAATCGAAGCGCCCTGTTTCAACTGGGCTTTTCGTCGCTCGCCGACGTGGCCGGCAAGCTCATCACCGATATCTTCAACGCATCGCTTTCCGACATCGTCGGACGCAGCGCACGCAGTTCGTTCCATCCGATTCCGATTTTCCGCGCGCACGCCGCGAATCGCTTTTTCGTGGTCGCGCAGGAGCCGCGCAGTCACGCGGCCAAGGTGGTCGAACCCGTCGAAGAAGAAACGCCGCCAATGTCCGCACGGGCCGGCGCACGATCAGCCACCGAACGCGCACGCCGCGCCGGCGTGCCGCGTGTCGAATTCGGCGATGCCGGTCTTGCCAGCCAGTTCAGTCTCGGCGAGCGCATGATCGAGCGCGGCATTGCCGTCCTCGTGCACGGCGAGACAGGCAGCGGCAAGGAAGTGTTCGCGAACGCGCTGCACGCGGCAAGCGCGCGGCATCGCGGACCATTCATCGCGGTGAATTGCGCTTCGCTGCCCGAGCATCTGATCGAAAGCGAGCTCTTCGGTTACCGTGCCGGCGCGTTCACCGGCGCGCAGCGCGAAGGCAGGCGCGGCAAGATACTTCAGGCCGATGGCGGCACGCTGTTCCTCGATGAGATCGGCGACATGCCGCTCACGCTGCAGGCCCGCCTGTTGCGCGTGCTCGAAGAGCGCGAGGTCACGCCGCTCGGTTCCGAGACGGTCATCAAGGTCGACTTTCAGCTCGTGAGCGCAAGCCATCGGGACCTGTCCGAGCTGGTGCGCACCGGCCAGTTTCGCGAGGACCTGTACTACCGCCTGAACGGCGCCGCGCTGCATATTCCGCCGTTGCGCGACCGCAAGGACAAGCTCGCCTTGATCCGACATCTGCTCGAACAGGATGCCCATGACGGCGCGCCGTCGCTGAGCCCGGACGCGCGGCACGCGCTGCTCGACTGCGCGTGGCCCGGCAACATCCGGCAGTTGCGCAACGTCCTGCGCATGGCTGCCGCGCTGTGCGACGGGCCGGTGCTCACTTGCGAGCACTTGCCCGCCGATATCGTGCGCGGCCGCGCGGAGCGCCCTCCCCCTTCCGATCGCGGCACGCGGCAAGCATCCGCCGAGGTGGAGATCGACGAAGACGACGCATGCCCGGCCACGGCCCCCGCGCTCAACGCGATCCTGCAAAGCGAGCGCGAAACGCTGCTCGGGATGCTGGAAAGGCACCACTGGAATGTGAGCAAGGTGGCGATCACGCTCGGCGTCACGCGCAACACGCTGTATCGGAAGATGCGGCGCGTTCACATCAAGCCGTGACGCGCCGCAAGCCTCAGATCAGATAGCCGGGCTGATCGTCCTGCCGTTGCGCGGCGAGCGCAGCATGCGCCGGGCGCCGCAGCTTGCGCAACTGCGGCTGGCCGCCGATCAGCTCAGGCAACTCGCCGAGATCGTCGATGACGTGCAGACACGGCAACTCTGCCACCGGATGATCCGCACTGTATCCGTAGCTGACACAGACGACCGGCATGCCGGCGGCCTGCGCTGCCTGCACATCGCAAATCGAATCGCCGACGAACAGCGTATGCGCCGGCTCCACCGCGAGGGCCTCGCAAGCGTGCAGGAGCGGAGCCGGGTCTGGCTTGCGCTTCGCGCAGGTGGTTCCGTCCACGACGATGTCGAACCATCCTGACAAGCCGAAGCGCAGCAGCAACGGCTCAAGAAAGCGCATCTCCTTGTTGGTCACCACACCCAGCTTGACTCCCATCTCGCGCAATTGATCGAGCGCGGCTTCGAGCCCCGGGCAGCGTTGCGTCAGGTGGCCGTCCGCGCTCTGGCAAATGCTCTCGTAGGCCAGTTCGTAGCGGCGCAGCACCTGGCTATGGGTATGCGCCTCGTCGTCGAGCCCGAGCAGACTCAATGCCCGCTGCACGAGCACGGCCGATCCTCCACCGATCAGCCCCTGCGCCGCATCCGGCGCGATCGGCGGCATGCCTCGTTCGGTGAGCGCGCGATTCAGCGCGCGTCCGATATCCGGCGACGTATGCAGCAAGGTGCCGTCGAGGTCGAACAACACGGCGTCGACGGGCAGTTTGCGCGGCATGACTTGCATGGCTTGTCTCCTGTGATTTCTCAGTGAGGCGTGCTTCAGACGGCACGCCGTTTGCGGTCGATCATCTGAAGGATCATCGGCGTGAAGATCAACTGCATGGCGATCCCCATCTTCCCGCCGGGCACGACGATCACGTTTGGCCGGCTCATGAACGAATCGCGCAACATGGTGAGCAGATAGGGGAAGTCGATACCCTTGGGATGGGTAAAGCGGATCACGACAAAGCTTTCGTCGGCGGTGGGAATGTCGCGAGCGGCAAACGGATTCGACGTATCGACCGTCGGCACGCGCTGAAAATTGACATGCGTGCGACTGAACTGCGGACAGATGTAATGGGCATAGTCGGGCATGCGGCGCAGGATGGTGTCCATGACCGCCTCCTGCGAATAGCCGCGCAGGTTCTTGTCGCGATGCAGCTTCTGGATCCATTCCAGATTGATGATCGGCACGACGCCGACCAGCAGGTCCGCGTGCTGCGCGACATCGATGCCGTGACCCGCGAAGCCGCCATGCAGCCCTTCGTAGAAGAGCAAGTCGGTTTCGTCCTCGATCCCGAACCACCGGGTGAACGTGCCAGGGTCCTGCCCATGCTGCGCCGCTTCGATCTCGTCGTGCAGGTACTTGCGCACCCGGCCCCGGCCGGTCTGCGCATAGTCGCGAAAGAGCGCTTCGAGTTCTTCGAGCAGGTTCGCTTCCGGACCGAAGTGGCTGAACTGCCTGCGGCTGTCTTCGGCTTCCTTCATCGCGACACGCATCGCGGTGCGGTCGTAGCGATGAAACGCGTCCCCTTCGACCACCTGCGCGTTCAGCTTCTCGCGCCGGAAGATGTGCTGGAAGCTCTTCATCACGGTGGTGGTGCCGGCTCCGCTCGAGCCGGTGACCGCCACGATCGGGTGTCTGATCGACATGGTGAAACTCTCATCGGACAAGGCTTGGTTGACGTGCGGCATCTCCACGCGGCGAAGCGCTTCGCGCAGGTCGCGGGGTCCGTCGCGGGGCGCATTCAGATGCGTGCCTCCGGACGGAACAGCGAACGTTCATTGAAGAGCGGCGAGACGAATGGCTTGTCGACGCCGTTGTCGTATTCACGGTGATAGCGTTCGAGCCGCTCCACTTCCGCCTTCGAACCGAGGATCACGGGCACATGGTCATGCAGCGCCTCCGGCTCGGCATCCACGATCCGCCCGCGCCCGGTGCTCGCAAGCCCGCCCGCCTGCTCGACGATGAACGCCATCGGGTTCGCTTCATGCAAGAGCCGCAGGCCGCCGGAATGGCTCGCCCTGTGACGATCGCGCGGGTGAAGGTACACGCCGCCGCGCATCAGCAACCGATGCACGTCGGCGACCATCGACGCGACCCAGCGCGCGCTGAAATCCTGCTGGCGCTCGCCTGCGCTGCCGGCCCGGCATTCGCGCACATAGCGCAGCACGGGTGGCTCCCAGAAGCGTTCGTTCGCGGCGTTGATCGAAAACTCCGTCGCCGGCGCGGGAATGCGAATGAACGGATGCGTGAGCAGGAATGCGCCCGCGTCGCGATCCAGCGTGAAGCCGTGCGTGCCGAGGCCGACGGTCAGCACGAGCATCGTCGCAGGACCGTAGATCGCATAACCCGCGGCAAGCTGCTCGCGGCCGTTGCACAGAAACGCCGCGTCCGAAACCGGCTGGCCCGCGCGTCTGCGCAGCACCGAAAAGATCGAGCCGACCGCCACGTTCAGACCCGTGTTCGACGATCCGGCGAGCGGATCGAGCACCACGAGATACTCGCCGCGCGCGCCGCCCGCGCTCGTCTCGCGGGCGATATTCGTCGCGTCCGACACCAGCCCCGCCACGCACGCGTTGCGCTCGCACATCGCGACGAACTCCGCATTCGCCGCGAGTTCCAGATGCTTGCGCTCGTCGCCGTGAGCGTCGACACCGCCTTCCACGCCGCCCGCGTGGTCGAGTGCGCCGCGCGCGACAATCGACGTCACCGCGCGCACGGCGCGGGCGATGTCCTGAAGGAGGACCTGAAGGCGCGGGCGGTCCGTTTCATCGACGGTTTCGCGCAACTGTCCGACAAGAAACTCGGGCAAGGTCATAGGGCGTTGGTGCATGGTCGCCTCACTTCAGGATGGTTGAAAGGTCGACGTACCGCGGGGCGGCTTGGAGCCGCGCCAGTTCGTCAGCGGAAAGTCCAGGCGATACGGCCATGCGTTCCTCCTTCGCGTACGTTGTCTCGTTGCTCGTGTGCCGTGGCCGGCATCTTTCGTATGGAACATCTCAGAGGTTGACCGGACAATGACCCGGCGTTGGTTCGAGGGTACGCCAGCGCATGATTCAGTCAAAGACAGTTATTCTTAGCCATCCTATAAGGCCGAGCTTATCTTCCGGCTTCGTCGCCGCCCGCGAACTTGCTCACCGATATGGAACCGTGGTTCGTGCGCTCGCCCTGCGCCAGCTTCAGACACAGCAATTCGACTTGCAGGAATTGCGCCATGAGACGTTCTTGTCGTGCGAAGCGGGCTCGGGAACGCGCACCGTCGCCGATCTGATGCTGCGCAATCACCTCTTCACACCGGCAGGAATCGTCACGCTCGACAGCGACGAATCGGGGAAGCAGGCGATGATGGCGAGCATGGGCATCAGCCTCGTATCCCTGCATACGCCAAGGCTGGAACTGCGTACGCGCGAGATCGCGATCCCTCCAGGTAAACGGAACGCCCATCGCTCGGACGTGGCTGAACGTCCGTATTAGCGCCGGGCACCTGTCGCCAACCTGCCATGCATTTCGCCGCTTTCTGATCGGACATACAGGACCCCGCGCTAACGAGGGATTCGCGGAAGCCGCAAAAAAGCTCGCGCGATGCACGTCTCGCCAGACGCTGGAGCGTTACAGAATGTCTTCGTAACAGCACATGTCGGCGGCGCGCGGCAAACCGGTCCTGTCGTTAGCGGATGCGCGAATCGCGCGTGAGCGAATGCGCGCCTCCGATGGACGCAAGCACCATCCGCATGGCATGGCGCTTGCGTTGGTCGGGGCCTGCCAGCCGTCCCGTCATGGACCGAAGAACCGCTCATGATCGCGTCCGCAAGGCCCAGCGCGTCGCTGCACCTCGAAGTCTTCAGGGGCCGAAACTCAGGCACAACGCTAGTTCAAACGCCCGCCGGCCATCGATTCACTTACCCCTTCGCCGAGGAAAGATGGAACGTCCGTTCATTCTCCATATGTTCACGCCCACGCGGCAGATGAGCCCTTTCGATGTCAACATGGCCGTCGATGCCGGCTATCAGATCGTCGTGCCTTACGCCGATGTCGGCGTCGATAACATCGCCGCTTTCACGCAAGACGCGATCTTCTCGCGCGGTCCGAAAGGCGTCGCGCACACCGGCATTTTCATCGGCGGGCGCGATGTCGTCGTGGCCGCCGACATGCTGCGCATCGCTCGAAAGGCCATGGTGCCACCGTTCGAGGTGTCGGTCTTCGCCGATCCGAGCGGCTCGTATACGACCGCTGCGGCCCTCGTCGCGAGCGTCGAGTCGCACTTGCTGCGCGCACGCGACACGGATCTTTCCGGCAAACGCGTTCTGGTACTCGGCGGAACCGGGCCGGTCGGCGTGATCGCCGCGGTGCTTGCGGCCCAGGCGGGTGCGCTCGTATCGATCGCGAGCAGTCGCGGCCTCGAAGCGGCAGAAAGCGCGAGCAGCCGGATCAACGAACGGTTCAGCGTGCAGACGGCAGGCGCCGATGCGCGATCCGGGGCCGCCGTTGCCTCGACGCTCGCCGAAACCGATGTCGTGTTCGCCGCGGCCGCCGCCGGCGTGCAGGTGCTGAGCGCGAGCCAACTGCAGTCGGCACCGCACCTGCTGATTGCCGCCGATGTGAACGCCGTGCCGCCAGCGGGCATCGAAGGCGTCGGCGTGATGGACGACGGCAAGTCGATCGCAAATGGAAAGACGCTGGGCATCGGCGCGCTTGCCATCGGCAATGTCAAGTATCAGGTTCAGCGGCGTCTCTTCGAACAGATGCTCGCGACGAAGAAGCCGCTTTATCTCGGCTTCGAAGAAGCGCTCGCCATGGCGCGTGAGGTGCTCGCCGAGCGTCCCGCGCAAGCGGCCGCGTGAACCATCGATCGGGTCCGCCATCGCAACCCCGCCGAATTCATATTGAAGGTATCCCATGAGCCAACATTCGCTGCCTGCCGATAGAGCGGCGTCGCAGGTACCGTTGAGCGTCAACGCGCTGACCCGGCCGTTACTTGTGCGATTGCTCGAACGTATGCGGCAAATCGGAATCGACGCGAGCCGCGACGAAACCGGCGTGCTGATGGTCGATGCGGGCATTAAGGCGCCGGGCAGCGTGGCGGCGGGCGCCGCCATCGCCGAAATCTGCATGGGCGGGCTGGGCCAGGTGCGCGTGGGCGCGGCTGCTTCGAACAGCGCGCGCGACGAATGGCCGACCTTCGTCGAGATTTCCAGCGCGCAACCCGTGCTCGCGTGCCTCGCCAGTCAGTACGCGGGATGGAGCCTGTCCGCGAGCAAGGAAGAAACCGGCGGCAAGAAGTTCTTTGCGCTCGGCTCGGGTCCGGCGCGGTCGCTCGCGTGCAAGGAGCCGCTCTACGAGGAACTGCGCTATCGCGACGAGGCGCGTTCGGGTTGCCTCGTGCTCGAAGTGGACCGCGCGCCGCCCGCCGTCGTGATCGAAAAGATCCTGCGCGATTGCCGGCTCGGTCCTGCCAGTCTCACGCTGATCCTCACGCCCACCGCGAGCCGCGCGGGCACGACGCAGGTGGTCGCACGGGCGCTCGAAGTGGCACTGCACAAGGCACACGTACTGGGCTTTCCACTGGCCGACATCGTCGAAGGCACGGCGAGCGCGCCGTTGCCGCCGCCGGGGCGCGAGGCGATCGATGCAATGGGCCGCACCAATGACGCCATTCTCTATGGCGGCCGCGTTCACCTGACGGTGACAGGCGCCGACGATGCCGCGCGCGATCTCGCGCGTCGGCTGCCATCGTCGGAATCGCGCGATTTCGGGCGTTCATTCGCCGACATCTTCAAGGAGTACGACTACGACTTCTATCGAATCGACCCGGCGTTGTTCGCGCCGGCCGAAGTGTGGGTGAGCAACCTGACAACTGGGCGCACGTATCACGCGGGGGCCACGCGCTTCGATCTGCTCCATCCGCTCTGGCTCGATGAGGCCTAGGCGCAGCGAAGCCGCGCCTCCCCGCGTTCGAGAACCCGGCTTCGGCCGGGCGTTAATGTCAATGTCAAAGCGAAGACGACGGCGGAAACATGCCCGCCCCGAGCAGTGCCAGGCTGACTCGTTCGCGCCGCGGCACGCGAGCGCTGCCCGATGCCTCGCAGCGCCGCTCGATCGTTACGCCCACTGCCCTCACATTCGGAAACTTGCGCGGCTTCACGAGCGAGACGCGTACCCAATGCGCGCCAAAATCCTCCAGCAGCGTCTGCGCAATCGCTTCGGCCAATCCCTCCAGCAGTTGCATTCCATGTGCGGCCAGCAGGCCTTCCAGTGCAGCATGCACCTTGCCATAGTCGATCGTGTCGGCAATATGGTCGGTCTCGCACGCACGGCTTTTCGGCAGCCCCGCCCACAAGTCGATGCGCACCGGCTGCTTCTCATGCAGTTCCTCGGGATCGATGCCGATCACCGTCTCGCTTTCGAAGCCTTCGATAAAGATGATGTCCATCGCCTGCGACGGGTCCTCGCCCGCACGCCGCGCGCCATGGGCCGAACGATCCGGAAACCGCTCGAAGATGCTGCTGTCGATCGAATTCATCGATGCTCCTGTGGCCTGGTTTTGAAGTGTCCCTTCCTTGGCGCATGCGCGATTCCGCGCAGCGCGACAGTCGTCATGCAAGAACCGCGCTAGGCACGAATGTCGCAATGGATATTTCATGCGACCAAGGCGGCGCCTGCATCGCAACGCGCAAGTGGCCGCCGCATCGCGTGACAGCGCCGTTGCGGCATCCGCATCGCCAGGCAAAGCGCGGTTGCGATGCCAACGGACGGTCACATTGCGTATCGCAAGCTGCACAAACTGCTAAAGCCCGAATGACCCACCCACCACCAACGCGCGTGCGCTTAGGAGGCTGCATGATCCGCTTGCTCATCAGTGTGCGTGACCTCGACGAGGCACGCGAAGCCGCCGCGGCTGGCGCGGCGTTCATCGATCTGAAGGAGCCGCGTGCGGGTGCGCTCGGCGCGTTGCCCGCGGCGCGCGTCGATTCGATCGTGCGCATGCTGCGCGCGGTGCATCCGGGCGTGCCGGTCAGCGCAACCATCGGCGACCTCGCGCCCGGCGATCACGCGGCAGTCGAGCATCACGCGGGCCTGATCGGTCGATGCGGCGTGGACTACGTGAAGGCAGGGGTGCCGCCCGGGCCGCACGCATGCGAGACGCTCAGGCGCATGCGCGCGTTGCAATGGAACATGGTTCCGGTGCTGCTCGCAGACGACGGCCTCGATCTTTCACTCGTCGAATATGCTTGCGCATTGGGCTTCCCGGCCGTCATGGCGGATACCGCACGCAAGAAGAGCGGCAACCTGTTCCATTGCGTGTCGCTTGGCGTGCTCGATCGCATGGTGCAGATCGCGCGCACGCATGAGGTCATGGCAGGGCTCGCGGGTGCATTGCGCCTGCCGGACCTGCCCCGCTTGCGTGCGCTAGGACCGGATTTCGCGGGGTTCCGCACGGCGGTCTGCACGGGCGCGCGCACGGGCAGGCTCGACCCCGCCAAAGTGCGCGAATTGCGCGCGTTGCTGAGCGGCGCAAGCGAGCGCGTCGCTCAGGGCACGGCAGCGTGAAGCAACAGGTCGCGCATGCGCGGCCATTCGTTCTTGCTGAAGAGATCGACGGGGTATGGCGCATCGCGCGTGAGTTCGGCGAAACGGCGATCGAGCAGCCCGTCCGCCGAATGTCGCGCGATGTCGTGCGAGCGTTCGATCGCGCAGGACTTCACGATCAGAAGGCGCTCGGCGTTCAGGCGATTCGCAAGCCACGCGGCAAGACTGTCGGACGTGACATCCCAGCTCGTCAGCATGCTCGCCTCCTGCCGCATCATGTCGAGCGGCGCCCAGACGACCACGCGGCCGTCGTGCATCGCGCGAAGTATCTGCGCTTCAGTCGCGGCGATGACGAGGCTGCGGCATACGCCGCGCATCAGCAACGCGTGCTGCGCCATGGCGAGCACCGCCATGTTATGCGCGGCGACATCGTCGAAATCCCACACGGCCTGGTGTTCGCGCACCTGGTCGGCGAATCCGCCGCCGCCCGGCACGATCAGCACTCTTCCGCCGCCGAAGTCGCTCAGCTCGTTCAGCCAGCGTTTGAGCGACGGGTCGCGGCTCAGGCTGCCGCCAATCTTCACCACCCACATAGGCGCTCCATTCGTGGCTTCACGCGGTTCAGGCGAACAGCGCTTCGCTTGTCTCGCGCGTATCGGTATCGGTATCGGTGCGCAGCATGCCGACTGCCACGCAT
This sequence comes from Caballeronia choica, assembly GCF_001544535.1. Lineage (GTDB taxonomy): Bacteria > Pseudomonadota > Gammaproteobacteria > Burkholderiales > Burkholderiaceae > Caballeronia > Caballeronia choica. The sequence goes on from NZ_FCON02000021.1 coordinate 45,266, forward strand.
GGGGCGCATACCCGTGCCCATCCACGGGCCGCGTCGCCCGCCTCGCCCGCGTCGATACCGATGCCGGGCAGCGCATCGAAGCGCACCACGTCGCGGCCGAGCGGTTCAGCGAGCGCGTCCACGAGGAAAGCTCCACACCCCGCCGCAATCAGCACGACGTTGTGCGCAAGCCCGGTGCGGCCAAGCACGCGGGTCAGATTCAGCGACAGGTGCGCGAGTTGCGCATCGCGCCACCGGTGGGCGAGATCCACCCAATCGTGCCCGGCTGCATCGCGTGCATCCCGGCCGATCATGCGGGCGAGACGCTGGCAGGTTCCGTGGCGATCCTTCGCGCCGCCATCGGCTGCCGGCTGCTGGTCGTGCAATGGATCGAGCGCGCCGGTCAGCCGGTACACATCGGCGGTGGTCGCGAAGAATTCGTTCATCACGTTGTAGTGCTCCCCGCAAAACCTGATGCGATGCGCGAGCGCGCAGAGCGGCGTGCGCACCACGCCCTGATACACCAGTTCGCCTGATTTAAGACGCCCCGCGTCGTCCGTGCCGCGCGCGACGATCCGGCCGTCCTGAATCGGGATCAGGTCCGTGGTGGTGCTGCCGATATCGACGAGCACCGCATGCGGAATCCGGCTTGCGACCAGTTGAGCCGTCGCGAACCAGTTGGCCGAGGCGATCCGCTCCCAGTGAGCCGAGACCGAATCGAACGCGACCCAGCCGGCGGCACCGGCATAGAACGCGATGCGCTCGCCGCAATGCGACGCGAGGCGCGCCGCGATCGCCGCGACGCCCGCCTCGCGATGCTCGAAAAGATCGGCCATTTCGCCGGTCATCGTCACCGCGTGGTCGGCGTGCGCCAGATCGGGCCAGCGCAGCGCGGCCTGCGCAAGCGCGTTGTCGACATGTTCGAGCCCCTGCCATAACGGACACGGCCATTGCGCGATGTCCCGCACGCGTCCGTCTTCGATGCGGGCCGCCTTGACATGCGCCCCGCCGATATCCCATCCGATCACGAAATCACGCGGCATGCCGGCTCCGTTCTTCATGTTGCGTCCGGTGCGCATGGGAATGCACACCGCCGCGCGTGCGGGACACGTGCAGGTCACGCACGGATCGATTTCGCTCGCGACCGGCGCGCGAACCCGATACCGTGCGTTCCATTGAAAACAGCCCGCGCGCGACGTCGGCATCCACCCAACCAGCGCCGCTGATATATTCGTACAACAGCCCATTCGTCATCGCTCATTCCCCATGCAAATCATCCCGGTTGTCGATGTGCTCGACGGCATTGCCGTACGCGCCGTGCGCGGTGAACGCAGCCGCTACCAGCCGCTCGAATCGCAGTTGTGCAGCGGCTGCGATCCGGTTGCCATCGCACAGGCGCTGCTCGACTACTCCGCCGCGTCGGTGCTGTATGTGGCGGACCTCGACGGCATCATGCGAGGAGCGCCACAACTCGCGACGCTCACGCGCCTGATGCGCGAACTTCCCGGCATCGACCTGTGGCTCGATGCCGGCTTTTCCGATAGCGCTTGCGCCCGCGCCGTCATTGCGCAGTTGCACGGCACGGGCGCGACGGTCACGCCGGTGTTCGGCAGTGAATCACTGCGCGCCGATACCGTTTGCGACGTGCCCGGCAACTCGATCCTGTCGCTTGACCAGCGCCACGACGTGCCGCTGGGCGAGCCCGCCTTCTGGACCGATACGTCGCACTGGCCTTCGCGCCTCATCGTCATGTCGCTCGATCGCGTCGGCTCCTTCAGCGGCCCCGACCTCGCGGCCATCGCCACGATCCGCCAACGCGCGGGCAACGAGCGAACGATCGTCGGTGCGGGCGGCGTCCGTCATGTCGACGACCTGCACGCGGCCCAAGCCGCTGGCGCCGACGCGTGGCTCATCGCCTCCGCGCTTCACGACCGGCGCATTCCGGCGACCACGCAAGCGTCAAACCCCTTGCAACGCTGACTATCACGTTTCATGCCAATGCCGGACGCGTGCGACCGGCTTCGTTCGCCACGCTTTCCTCGCGTTACAGTGTGTAGAGCGAACCGCGCGGCGAGCGGCGCACTATGCGTTGCCCACAGCGCGCGATCCGGCATCGATCCGCACGCGACCGTTGACGCCGCTTGCATGGCATATGCCTTGCAAGAGTGCGCGCATGAACCCGACACTTTCCTCTCCGCCCTGGACCTGTCCTTTCTGCGCGTTGCTATGCGACCGCTTCGGCGTCGATGCGGGCGAGACGCTCAAGCCAACCGGCACGACATGTCCTCGCGCGACCCGTGCGCTGGAGCAATTCGGCAGTGTTCCTTCGCAGGCAACGTCTTTCGTGAACGGACAGCCGGCAGCCGCCGATGCCGCGCTCGACACCGCGGCGCGGTGGCTTCGCGAGTCACGCCAGCCGCTTTTCGGCGGCATGGCGACCGACGTCGCGGGCGCACGCTCGCTGTATCGGCTGGCCAACGCGTGCGGCGCGATCATCGATCATGCGCACGGCCGGGCCCTGATGCATGGACTGACGGCGCTTCAGGACCGCGGCGCATTCACGACGACGCTCGCCGAAATCCGCACGCGTGCGGACCTGATCATCTGCATCGGTTCAACGGCGCCTTCCAGCCGCCATCCGGAGTTCTTCGCGCGCTGCGGTATCGGCGACAGCACCTCCCTGCAACGCGAGATCGTGTTCGTGGGCGGCGAGATCGATCCGGCACTGACCGGCACGGCATCGGACGGGGTCTCGACTCGCGCGATCCCGCTCCAGGGCGACCTGTATGACACGATCGCGGCGCTCAACGCGAGCCTGACCGCCAGACCGCCGCGCGACACGCATCCGGAACTTGCCGGTCTCGTCAGGCGAATGCTGGATGCACGCTACACGGCCATCGTCTGGACCCCAGCGGACCTGCCGGGTGAGCATGCGACGTTGCTGGTCGAAGGCATCGACCGCTTGTTGAAGACCCTCAATCGCACGACACGCGCCGGTGGTCTGGCGCTCGGCGGCGATGACGGCGGCGCGGCCGTGAACCAGACGCTCGCGTGGCTCTCGGGGCTGCCGCTGCGAACCGGCGTGCATCCCGACGGGCTCGCGCACGAACCGCATCGCTATGACACGGCGCGCCTGCTGGCCGATCACGCCGTCGATTCCCTGCTGTGGGTCGCGAGTTTCACCGCCGACCTGCCGCCCCCGGAAACCGCCTTGCCCGTCATCGTGCTCGGTCATCCCGGGCTGGCGGCCGCCTGTATGGATCGTTCCGGACCCACGGTGTTCATTCCCGTATCGACGCCGGGCATTGGCTCGGCAGGCCATCTGTTCCGCGCGGACGGCGGCGTGGTGTTGCCGCTCGCCCCGGTGTATGCGGACACGCTGCCAACGGTCGCGAGCGTCGCAACAAGCCTTGCCCACCGTCTCGCGGAGGCGATCGCATGAACACCTTTCGTCTGCGCGGCGGCCGCGTGTTCGATCCGGCCAACGGGATCGACGGACAGATTGCCGACATCTGCGTGCGCGACGGCCGCATCGTCGAGCTGAAACCCGATGAAAGCGCCGGTCACGAATACGACGTGAGCGGCATGGCCGTGATGGCGGGCGGCATCGACATGCATTCGCACATCGGCGGCGGCAAGGTCAATCTCGCGCGCATGCTGATGCCCGAGGACCACCGCCTGCGCACCCGCGAAGCCGCCCGCAACCCGCTCGAACTCGCATCCTGTGGCGTGTGCACGCCGGGCACGCTCGCCACCGGCTACCACTATGCCGAAATGGGCTACACGGCCGCCTTCGAGCCCGCAATGATCGCGTCGAACGCGCGCCATACGCACCTGGAAATGGGCGACACGCCGGTCATCGATCACGGCGCCTATGTGATGCTCGGCAACGACGAGCTGTTCCTGCGCATGCTCGCGCAAGGCACGGATTTCGAGCGCATTCGCGACTACGTCGGCTGGACGATCAACGCGACGAAGGCGCTCGGCGTGAAGGTCGTGAATCCCGGTGGCATCTCGGCGTTCAAGTTCAACCAGCGCAGCCTCGATGTCGACGAAGCGCACGTTCACTACGACATCACGCCGCGCCAGGTACTCAACGTGCTCGCACGCTCGCTCACCGATCTCGGCGTGCCGCATCCGCTGCATATTCATGCGAGCAACCTGGGCGTGCCGGGCAACATCGAATCGACGCTCGCCACGATCGATGCGCTCGAAGGCCTGCCCGGTCATCTCACGCACATCCAGTTTCACAGCTACGGCAACGAAGGGCCGCGCAAGTTTTCTTCAGCGGCCACGCGTATCGCGGATGCGGTCAACGCGAATCCGAACATCTCGATCGACGTCGGCCAGATCATGTTCGGCCAGACGGTGACCGCTTCCGGCGACATCATGAAGCAGGTCAGGCAGGCGGACTTCGCGTCGCCGCGCAAGTGGATCGCGGGCGATATCGAGTGCGATGCAGGTTGCGGCGTCGTGCCCTTTCGCTATCGCGAGCAAAGCTACGTGAACGCGCTGCAATGGACGATCGGCCTCGAACTTTTCCTGATGGTGAAGAACCCGTGGCAGATCACGCTGACCACCGACCACCCGAACGGTGGCCCGTTCACGAGCTATCCGCACCTGATCCGCCTGCTCATGGACAAGTCATTCCGCGACGACCAGCTTGCCCGGCTCCATCCCGACGTCGCCCAACAGTCGCCGCTCGGAAGCATGGCCCGCGAACTCACGCTCGATGAAATCGCGATCCTCACGCGCGCCGCACCTGCACGCCTGCTCGGCTTGCGCGAGCGCGGCCGCCTGAACGCGGGGGCCGCCGCCGATATCGCCGTGTATCGCGAGAACGCCGACCGCGAAGCGATGTTCACCGCGCCCGAGTATGTGTTCAAGGATGGCGAACTCGTCGCGCGCAATGGCCGCATCGTGGCGACGCCCGCGGGCGGCACGCATTATGTGGAGCCCGAATTCGACCGGTCGATCGAACGCACGCTCGAAGACTTTAGCGACCATCATCTCGCCTTCAATTTCCGACATGCCGCCATCGGGCGCGACGAACTCTGCTCGTGCTGCAACGGAGGGCGGCTCTTGCCGGCCGCATGCGGCGTGCACGGCGACGCGCCAGCGGGAGAGCCATCATGAGCGCAACCGTGAGCACAGGCCCGGCGAGCGACGTGTCCGCGCCCTTCGCCATCAACGGCGTGAGCATCGACGACACCTTCGCCGAAGCGTTTCCGATGAAGGCGACGCGCCTCATCATCACGGCCCGCGACGCCGTATGGGCCCGTCATGCGGCGGTGGCCGCGACCGGCTTCGCGACCTCCGTGATCGCGTGCGGCTGCGAAGCGGGCATCGAACGCGAGATTCCCGCCGGCGAGACGCCGGACGGCCGGCCCGGTATGGCGATCCTGATCTTCTCGATGTCGGGCAAGGAGCTCGCGAAGCAGGTCGAGCGCCGCGTCGGCCAATGCGTGCTGACGTGTCCCACGACCGCGATCTTTGCGGGCATCGAAGCAGGCGAAGCGATCGCACTCGCGAAGAACCTGCGCTTCTTCGGCGACGGCTGGCAGATCTCGAAGATGATCGACGGCGTGCGTTACTGGCGCGTGCCTGTCATGGACGGCGAGTTCGTGGCGCAGGAAACCACCTCGGTGATCAAGGGCGTGGGCGGCGGCAACCTCCTCTTTCTCGCGCGCGACACCGATGCGGCGCTCGCAGCGGCGCAGGCCGCCGTTGACGCGATGCGGCGCGTGCCGAACGTGATCATGCCGTTCCCGGGCGGGGTCGTGCGCTCGGGGTCGAAGGTCGGCTCGAAGTATGCCGCGCTTCCCGCGTCGACCAACGATGCGTTCTGCCCCACGCTCGCCGAGCGCTCACCGCGCTCCGTGCTGACCGGCGACACCCGCAGCGTGCTCGAAATCGTCATCGACGGCCTGAGCGACGCCGATGTCGCGCAGGCCATGCGCGCGGGAATCGAAGCCGTGACCGCGCGCGGCGCAGACGGCGGCGTCGTGCGCATCTCAGCGGGCAACTACGGCGGCAAGCTCGGGCCGTTTCACTTTCATCTGCGCGAACTGTGCGGCGCACGGGAGGCGTCATGAAGCGCATTACGCTGCGCGTGAAGCACGCGCCCCTGCTCCGCATCGACGCGCGCACGCTGCTCCCCTCGACACTTGCGGCACTCACCGCCGATGAAATCGAACGAAGGCCACTGTGGCATGGAACGGAACGCATCGCGCTTGCAGACCTGTTCGACGTGCGCATGGGCGACGCTTCGAATCAGGCTGATGCGCCTTCGCTCGTGTTCGCGGGCGACATGCGGCGATTCGACCGCATCGGCTGGCAGATGGACGGCGGGCAGCTTGTCGTGGAAGGTCATGCGGGCGATCTCACGGGGGCGCAGATGACGGCGGGCACGCTCGTCATCGATGGCAATGCCGGCAGCTTCGCCGCGTGCCAGCTCGCCGGCGGACGGGTCGAAATTGGCGGCAACACGGGCGACTTCGCGGCGGGCTCGCTGCCCGGCGACCTCGACGGCATGCGCGGCGGCACGCTGATCGTGCGCGGCGACGCAGGCGCACGCTTCGGCGACCGCATGCGGCGCGGCACGGCGCTCGTATTCGGCAATGCCGGCGCGTTCGCGGCGTCGAGGATGGTGGCGGGCACGATCGGCATCGTGGGCGGGGTCGGCGAACATCTCGCCTACGGCATGCGGCGCGGCTCGCTCCTGCTGCTGGGCGCGCAAGCCGTCCCCGATAACCGCTTCGCTGAAAATCATGGCGACGTCGATGTATTCTGGCGTCTGCTGTCGCGCAGCCTCGCCCGCGAGGGCGGCCCCTTCGACGAACTGACGCAGGCTTCGATGCGCCGCTTCGCAGGCGATATCTCCGTCGATGGCAAAGGCGAAGTGCTGCTCGCTCGCTAACGTCGCGTTGCAAGAGTGATGGGCCGCGCCACTTCCGTTCAACGTCTTTTATTCCGGAGTCTTTCCCGATGAGTGACAACCTGATTTTCCGCGCAGGAGAGGCAACCGTGCTCGCCGCTCCCGGCCAGGCCACCGATGCGATGCCCGAGATTCTGATCGGCCGCGTCGATGGGCCTGTCGGTCAGGCCTTTGCCAACATGATGGCGCAAAGCAAGGGCCATACCGCGATGTTCGCGATCCGCGCCTGCAACCAGATGGTGCGTCCCGCCACGATGATCGTGCCGAAGGTCACGATGAAGGACATGGAAACCGTGAACCTGTTCGGCGGCGTCGTGCAGTCCGCAACCGCCGACGCGGTGGTCGACTGCCTGATCGAAGGCATTCTCCCGAAGGATCAGGCCAATGACCTGTGCATCATCAGCCTTGTGTGGATCGACCCGCGTTGCGTCCAGGACCCGAACATCGACCGGCGCGACATGTACCGCACGAACTACGAAGCGACCAAGCTCGCGATCCAGCGCGCGATGAACAACGAACCGAGCGTCGAGACACTGATCGAAAACCGCCACAAGATCAAGCACGACATGGACGACTGGAGCTGACCCATCAGGTTGCGCCTTCGTTTGCAAGCGCCGATCCGGCAAGCAAGGTGTCCTTGAACGCACCGGCCGCGGCCGAGAGATGCTTGCTCTCGCGATGCACGACGTACAGGTGGCGAACGATCGGGAAACGCTCGACATCGAGCACGCGGATGCGCAGCGTTTCCAGCTCCGGCATGATCGTCTGCAGCGGCACGACGGACAAGCCCATGCCCGCATGCACGCCGCATTTCACGGCTTCATTGCTGCTCACTTCCATGCCCGGCCGAAACGTCACGCGATGCTCGGCGAAGAAGCGCTCCATCGCGAGGCGCGTGCCGGAGCCCGGCTCGCGCATCAGGAATATCTCGTCCTCGAGCGCGGAGAGCGGAATGCCGCGCTGCCGCGCCAAGGGATGATCGGGCGGCGCGATCACCACGAGTGGATTCTTCATGAACGGCTTCGCCGCGAGGCCGAGGCCTTCGGGCGGCTGCCCCATGATGGCGAGATCGGTCTCGTTGCTTGCAAGCTCGTTCAACACCGACTCGCGGTTTGCCACGTTCAGGTTCACGCGCACGCCCGGAAACGCGTGCGCGTATTTCGCGATCAACTGCAACGCGAGATGACTGGCGGTACCCGTCACCGCTGAGATCTTGATCTTCCCCTGCTTCGTATCGCGCAACTGGTCGATCGAGTGTTCGAGAAACGTCAGTTGCTGCTGGATCGCGCGCGCATGGTTGAAAACCTCGCGGCCGGCTTCGGTCAGAAAGATGCGGCGGCCCATCTGCTCGAATAGCGGCATGCCGATGCGCTCTTCCAGATTCTTCAATTGCGTCGACACGCCGGGTTGCGTGAGATGCAATTCCTCGGCCGCGCGGGAAAAGCTCAGGTTGCGCGCAGTCGATTCGAATACCAGCAATTGACGCAATGTCAGGTGCAACATCCGCTTCCCCTCGCGAGCTTTCCGGACTCGCTGATCTGGCCTTCACTGTACCAGCCGCAGAGGGCCGGGCAATGCCCATAACGGAGTATCTCTTGAGGCGCGAAGCCCGCGGCGCACGGCTTTGCGGGCCGGTTATGGGTTGAATAACAAACCCGAATGAGTCTTTTCGCGGCCACCCCACTACCATCGTTTCAACAGAGACAAGCGCAGCAACGCACTCGAACTCACTACCCGATCACTCACTCAGGGGCGCGCACATGTTCAGCTTCAAACAGACCATCGCGGCAACCGATCCGGAATTGCGACGGGCCATCCTCGCGGAATCGCTGCGTCAGCAGGATCACATCGAACTGATCGCTTCGGAAAACTACGCGTCGCCTGCCGTGATGGAGGCCCAGGGGTCGCTCCTGACCAACAAGTACGCGGAAGGCTATCCGGGCAAGCGCTACTACGGCGGCTGCGAGCATGTCGATGTGGCCGAGCAGCTCGCCATCGACCGGGCGAAGCAACTCTTTCACGCCGAGTACGCCAACGTGCAGCCCCATTCGGGGTCGCAGGCGAACCAGGCCGTCTACCTTTCGGTGCTCAAGCCCGGCGACACGATCCTCGGCATGTCGCTCGCGCACGGCGGACACCTCACGCACGGCGCGTCGGTGAACATGAGCGGCAAGCTCTTCAAGGCTATCGCCTATGGCCTCGATCCCGACACCGAGGAGATCGACTACGACGAAGTCGAGCGTCTCGCTCATGAACACAAGCCGCGCATGATCGTGGCGGGTGCGTCGGCGTATGCGCTCGTGATCGACTGGAAGCGCTTCCGTGCGATCGCCGACCAGGTGGGCGCCTATCTCTTCGTGGACATGGCGCACTACGCGGGCCTCATCGCCGCCGGCCTTTATCCGAGCCCCGTCGGCATCGCGGACTTCGTGACGTCGACGACCCACAAGACCTTGCGCGGACCGCGCGGCGGCCTGATTCTCGCCTGCGCCGAACACGAGAAGGCCCTCAATTCCACGATCTTTCCCGGCATTCAGGGCGGCCCGCTGATGCACGTGATCGCGGCGAAGGCGGTCGCGTTCCGCGAAGCGATGAGCGACGAATTCAGGCAATACCAGCAACAGGTGCTGACCAATGCCCGCGTCATGGCGACGACGCTTCAGGAACGCGGGCTGCGCATCGTGTCGGGCCGCACGGACTCGCACCTCTTCCTTCTGGATCTGCGCGCGAAAAACATCACGGGCAAGGACGCGGAGGCCGCCCTCGGCCGCGCCTCGATCACGGTCAACAAGAACGCGATTCCCAACGATCCTCAAAAGCCCTTCGTCACGAGCGGCGTGCGCATCGGCTCCCCCGCCATGACGACGCGCGGCTTTCGCGACCTCGAAGCGCAACAGCTCGGCAACCTGATCGCGGATGTGCTGGAAGCGCCCGCGAACGATCTCGTCATCCGCCGGGTCGCGGACGCCGTGAAGGCCCTGACGCGCCGCTTTCCGGTCTATGGCGATGCCCCCGATCACGACCTCGCGCGCCACGAAACCGGTTCGGGCCGCGCCGCGAGCTGAGTCCAGCGAATCCAGCGAATCCAGTCCGATCACCACACCACCACGTTGAGGAGCACACCATGTCGAATCCCTCAGGCACGCGCATTCCGGGCCGCAACTTCCTGGCCGTGCCCGGTCCCACGAATATCCCCGATCAGGTGCTGCGCTCCATGGTCGTGTCGATGGAAGACCATCGTTCGAGCAGGTTCCCCGAACTCGCCAATGGCGTGCTGAGCGATCTCAAGGTGCTCTACAAGACCACGACGGGCCAGCCGTTCATCTTCCCTTCATCGGGAACGGGTGCATGGGAAGCGGCGCTCACGAACACGCTTTCGCCGGGCGACAAGGTGGTCGTCGCGCGCTTCGGACAGTTCAGCCATCTGTGGGCCGACATGGCGCACCGCCTCGGCTTCGAAGTGGAGATCGTCGATGTCGAATGGGGTGAAGGCGTGCCTGTCGAGCGGATCGAAGAAATCCTTCGCGCCGACAAGCAGCACACGATCAAGGGCATCCTCGCATGCCACAACGAGACGGCGACGGGCGTCACGAGCGATATCGGCGCATTGCGCGCCGCGATGGACAGCGCGCGCCACCCGGCGCTCCTCTTCGTCGACGGCGTGAGTTCGATCGGCTGCATCGACTTTCGCATGGACGACTGGCGCGTGGACCTCGCCGTCACCGGCTCGCAGAAGGGCCTGATGCTGCCCGCGGGCCTCGGCATCCTGTGCGTGAGCCAGAAGGCACTGAAGGCGAGCGAGACGGCCACCTCGCGCCGTTGCTACTTCGATCTCGCCGACATGATCAAGGCGAACGCGACCGGCTACTTTCCGTACACGCCTGCGTTGCCGCTCCTCTACGGCCTGCGCACCGCGCTCGACCTGCTCTTCGAAGAAGGGCTCGACAACGTGTTCGCGCGCCACTACTACCTCGCCCAGGGCGTGCGCGCCGCGATCACCGAAGGCTGGGACCTCGACGTCTGCGCAAAGGCGCCGAAATGGCATTCCGACACGGTGAGCGCGATTGTCGTTCCCGAGAAATTCAACGCGGCCCACGTGATCGACCGTGCGTACCGGCGCTACAACCTGGCGCTCGGCGCCGGGCTCTCGAAAGTGGCGGGCAAGGTGTTTCGCATCGGCCACCTCGGCGACCTCAACGAACTGATGCTGATGGGCGCGATCGCGGGTGCGGAGATGGCGATGCTCGACGTCGGAATCGACGTGCGGCCGGGCAGCGGCGTGGGCGCGGCCGCTCAATACTGGCGCACCCACGAGCGCACGCAGAAGAAGCCCGCGCAGCGTCAGGAGAAGCGGGACGAAACGCGCGCCGCGGCCGTGGCCTGACCGAACCGAACCGACCCACCACCCAGGACGCCGACAGCATGCGACAAGACATCGTATTTCTCGACCGTTCCACCTTGAAAGCCGATGTGCGGCGTCCTTCGTTCGAGCATCGCTGGGAAGAGTACGACGTGAGCGCCCCTCGCGACGTGGCGCACCGGCTCGAAGGCGCGACCATCGCGATCACCAACAAGGTGCCGCTGCGTGCCGACACGCTCGCGAGGCTGCCCCGTCTCAAGCTGATCGCGGTGGCCGCCACCGGCTACGACGTGATCGACACCGCGTATTGCAGGGACCACGGCATCGCGGTCGCGAACATCCGCAACTATGCGACCCATACCGTGCCCGAGCATGCATTCGCGTTGATTCTCGCGCTGCGCCGCAACCTGAGCGCGTATCGCGAAGACGTGCGGCGGGGCCGCTGGCAGGCGAGCGACCAGTTCTGCTTCTTCGATCATCCGATTCGCGACCTGCATGGCGGGACCCTCGGCATCGTCGGGGAAGGGTCGCTCGGGCGCGGCACGGCGGCCATTGCGCGCGGCTTCGGCATGCGCGTGCTGTTTGCCGAGCACGGCTCGTCGAGGAAGGAACTGCTGGATGGCACCGCCTACGCGCCTTTCGATCAGGTGCTTCGCGAATCGGACGTCATCTCGCTGCATACGCCGCTCAAGCCCGCGACGCGCAACATGATCGCGCTCGACCAGTTCCGCATGATGAAGCGCACTGCTCTGCTGATCAACACGGCGCGCGGCGGGCTCGTCTGCGAGGACTCGCTCGTCACCGCGCTCAAGGAAGGGCTGATCGCGGGCGCGGGCTTCGACGTGCTGACGACCGAACCGCCGAGGGACGGCAATCCGCTGCTCGATCCCGACCTGCCGAACTTGATCCTGACGCCGCATGTCGCGTGGGCCTCGCTTGACGCCATGCAGTTCCTCGCGGACCAGCTGATCGACAACATCGAGGCGTTCGTGCGCGGCAAGCCGCAGCATCTCGTCACCTGAGCCGACTAAAGCAGCCAGTCCGTCACACACATTCCAGTAACCCCGCATTCATCCAGGGAACCAACATGGACATCCACGAATATCAGGCGAAGGAACTGCTGTCCGGGTTCGGCGTGCCAATCCAGCGCGGCGCGGTGGCCTACACGCCCGACCAGGCCGTCTACTGCGCCACCGAACTCGGCGGCTGGCACTGGGCCGTGAAGGCACAGATTCACTCCGGTGCGCGCGGCAAGGCAGGCGGCATCAAACTGTGCGAGACCTATCACGACGTGCACGAAGCCGCGACGGGCCTCTTCGGCAAGCATCTCGTCACGAAGCAGACGGGTCCGGAAGGAAAGGTCGTCGAGCGAGTCTATGTGGAAGTCGCCGAATCGTTCGAGCGCGAGCTGTATCTCGGCATCGTGCTGGACCGCAAGGCCGAGCGTGTCCGCGTGATCGCCACGGCGCAAGGCGGGATGGACATCGAGGAAATCGTCCATACGTCGCCGGACGCCGTGCTGCAAACCGTCGTCGAGCCGGCTGTCGGGCTGCAGCAGTTCCAGGCGCGCGAACTCGCGTTCGGGCTGGGCCTGAACAGCAAGCAGGTGAGCCGCGCGGTTGCCGCGATCATGGGCGCCTACCGAGCGTTTCGCGATCTCGACGCGACCATGGTGGAGATCAACCCGCTCGTCGTGACGAAGGACGATCGCGTGATCGCGCTCGACGCCAAGGTCTCCTTCGACGACAACGGTCTGTTCCGGCATCCGCATGTCTCCGAGATGCGCGATGCCGCCCAGGAAGATCCGCGCGAGGCCGAGGCCGCGCAGTTCGGCCTGAACTACGTCGGCCTGGAAGGCGACATCGGCTGCATCATCAACGGCGCGGGCCTCGCGATGGCCACGATGGACACCATCAAGTACGCGGGCGGCGAACCCGCGAACTTCCTCGACGTCGGCGGTGGCGCATCGCCCGAGCGCGTGGCCGCTGCGTTTCGCCTCGTGCTGTCGGACCCGAACGTATCCGCGATCCTGGTCAACATCTTCGCGGGCATCAATCGCTGCGACTGGGTGGCCGAAGGCGTCGTGCAGGCCGCGAAGAACCTGCGCGTGCCGCTCGTCGTCCGCCTTGCGGGCACCAACGTCGAACAGGGGCGCAGGATCGTGAGCGAAAGCGGGTTGCCGATCATCGCCGCCGACACGCTGCTCGACGCGGCGCAAAAGGCGGTCGAAGCCTCCAAGGCGCATCGCGCCGGCAAGAGCAAATAGGGAGAAGGAACATGAGCATTCTCATCGACGAAACGACGCGCGTGATCGTGCAGGGCTTCACCGGCGACAAGGCCTCCTTTCATGCGAAGGAGATGATCGCCTACGGCACCAACGTGGTGGGCGGCGTCACGCCTGGCAAGGGCGGACAGCGCCATCTCGACCTGCCGGTCTTCAACACCGTGAAGGAAGCGGTGCGCGCGACGGGCGCCACAGCGAGCCTCGTGTTCGTGCCGCCGCCCTACTGCGGCGACTCGATCATGGAAGCCGCCGACGCCGGTCTCGAACTCGTCTGCGCGATCACCGACGGCATTCCGGCGCAGGACATGATGCGCGTGAAGCGCTATCTGCTGCGCTATCCGAAGGAACAGCGCACGACGCTCGTCGGGCCGAATTGCGCGGGCATCATCAGCGCGGGCCGCGCGATGCTCGGCATCATGCCGGGACACATCTACCGGCGCGGCTCGGTCGGCATCGTGTCGCGGTCCGGCACGCTCGGCTATGAAGCCGCGGCGCAACTCGATGCACTGGGTCTCGGCGTGACGACCAGCGTGGGCATCGGGGGCGACCCCATCAACGGCAGTTCGTTCCTCGATCACCTGCGCCGCTTCGAGCAGGACCCGGAGACGGAGGTCGTGATCATGATCGGCGAGATCGGCGGGCCGCAGGAAGCCGAGGCCGCGCGCTGGGTCAGGGATCATATGACAAAGCCGGTGGTCGGCTACGTGGCGGGGCTTACCGCTCCGAAAGGCCGGCGCATGGGACACGCGGGCGCGATCATCTCGGCGACAGGCGACAGCGCCGCCGAGAAGGCCGAGATCATGAAGTCCTACGGACTGTTCGTCGCGCCGAGCGCGTCCGAACTCGGGTCGACGGTGGCTGCGGCGCTTGCTCAAAATGTCACGCGCCGCGTCGCTTGAGCGCGAAGGCGGCGCCGCTGCCGCCCTCGCCCCTACGCTCACGCACCCGACGCATCGGCAGCCTTCCGGGGAAGCGGAGGTGGCGCGCCTTGCCACCGCCTCGGCCGCGCTGCCGAAGCTCGCTTCGAAGGCCTATGAACCGGGCGTCGTCGATTTGCTGTTCGGCCTGCTCTGCGACGTGGCCCGGCGGCGCCAGCCCGAAGTCGAACTCGCGCTGCGCGGCCAGTCGCTGCCTGAAACCGTGCCGCGCGCCGTGTGGCGCCGAAGCCTGCAGGCGCAGGGCATCTGGTTTCAACTGCTGAGCATCGCGGAGCAGAGCACGGCAATGCGTCGTCGCCGCGAGATCGAGATCGAAAGCGGTTACGACCACTTGCCCGCGTCGTTCGCGCGCGTCGTTGCCGAAGCGGCGGCGGCGGGCGTGCCCGCCGAAGAGGTGCGCTCGGTGCTGCAGAACCTGAAGGTGCGCCCCGTCATCACCGCGCATCCGACAGAAGCCAAGCGCGTGACCGTGCTGGAGATTCATCGGCGCATCTATCGGAAGCTCATGGATCTGGAGTCGCCCCGGTGGACGCCGCGCGAGAGGCGCGCGCTCGTCGGCGCGCTCGGCAATGAAATCGAGCTGCTCTGGATGAGTGGCGAGTTGCGCCGTGAGAAGCCGACGGTGGCGCAGGAAGTGGCCTGGGGCCTGCACTTTTTCAGCGAAACGCTGTTCGAGGCCGTGCCGCTGCTGCTCGAAAAGCTCGAAGACGCGCTCCATCACTACTACCCCGGCGAACGCTTCGAAACGCCGCGCTTCTTTCAGTTCGGTTCGTGGATAGGCGGCGACCGGGACGGCAATCCGTTCGTCAACAACGAAGTCACACGCGCGACGCTGCATGAAAACCGGCTTGCGTGCCTGAAGCGGTATCGGCAGCGCCTCGTCGAACTGACGCAGACGCTCAGCATCACCGCCGAAGCGCTGCCGATGTCCGAGTCGTTCAACCAGCAGCTTTCGCGCGCCCTCCTGCAAAGCGGCGACGGTGAGGCGATTGCCGCGCGCAATCCTGGCGAGCTTGCGCGCCAGTATCTGACGTGCATCCTGCGGCGGGTCGATGCCACGCTGGGGTCTGCGCAACGCCGCGGCGCCGGTGCGCGGATCGAAGGCGGCTATGCGACGGCGGACGAACTGGCGGCCGATCTGCGCGTGATCGAGCAAGCCTTCCTCGCCACCGACAGCATCGCGCTGGCCCGCACCTACGTGCGGCCGCTGCGGCATGAAGTGGAGACGTTCCGCTTCTCGACCGTGCAGCTTGACCTGAGAGAAAACTCGACGGTGATCGAGAAGACGCTCGTGGCGCTCTGGCGCTCGCGCGCTCAAGACGGCGCGGAACTGCCCGCGCCGCAGTCGCCGCAGTGGAAGGCGTGGCTGCTTGCGGAACTCGCGCGTCCGCTCGACGCCGAAACGAGCGACGCAAGCCGCGCCGCCTTGCTCGACACGTTGCCGCCGCTAGAAGCCGAGACGCTGCAGATCTTCGGGACGGTTCGGGAGATGCGCCGCGTGGTGGATCGCAATGCGTTCGGCGCTTTCATCCTCAGCATGACGCATCACGCGACCGACATCCTGGGTGTCTATCTGCTCGCGAAGGAAGCCGGCTTGTTCTCCGATGCGGCCGGGGTCGAAAGCTGCACGCTGCCTGTCGTGCCGCTTCTGGAAACCATCGACGACCTGCGCCGCGCTCCCGAGATCCTGCGCGAACTGCTTGCCGTGCCGATGGTCCGGCGCAGCATTCGCGCACAGGGCGGCGTGCTCGAAATCATGATCGGCTATTCGGACTCGAACAAGGACGGCGGCTTCTTCGCGAGCAACTGGGAATTGTCGAAGGCGCAGACAAAGATCACGCGGCTCGGCAAGGAACTGGGCGTGCCGATGGCATTCTTCCACGGGCGCGGCGGGTCGGTGAGCCGTGGCGGCCTGCCCGCCGGACGCGCGATCGCGGCGCTGCCCGCGAATTCGGTGAACGCGCGCTTTCGCGTCACCGAGCAGGGCGAAGTGGTCTCGTTCAAGTACGCGAATCGCGGAACCGCGCAGTATCACGTCGAGTTGCTCGCATCGAGCGTGCTCGAACACACCTTCAAGTCGGAGCGTGAAGAAGCGCTCGTGCCAAAAGGCGAGTTCGACGAAGCGATGGAAGCGCTGTCCGGCGCATCGCGCGCGGCGTATGCGAAGTTCATCGAGCAGCCCGATCTGATCGCGTACTTTCAGGCAGCAAGCCCGCTCGAAGAACTCTCGGCGCTCAACATGGGTTCGCGTCCGGCGCGGCGGTTCGGCGCGCGCACCATGCAGGACCTGCGCGCGATTCCGTGGGTGTTCGCGTGGGCGCAGAACCGGCATGCGCTGACGGGCTGGTATGGCGTCGGCAGTGCGATAGCCGCGTTTCTCGCGGTGCGCAAGGAACGCGGCCTCGAACTGCTCAGGCGCATGTACGAGGAGTCGCGCCTGTTCCGCCTGATCATCGACGAGGTGGAAAAGACGCTCGCCCAGGTCGATCTCGACATCGCACGCGGCTATGCGGAACTCGTCGCCGACCGGCAGTTGCGCGAGACCGTTTTCGGCCAGATCGAGCACGAACTGCGCCTCACCACGCAGATGGTCCTGCGCGTGAGCGGCGGCGGCGAGATCGCGGAGCGCTTTCCACAGTTTCGCGAGCGGCTCGCGCGCAGGCTGCCGGCCATCAACCAGGTCGGCCGCCAGCAGATCGAACTGCTGCGGCTCTATCGGCAGGCCGCGACGGATGGCGAGCGGCGCGGCTACCTGGTGCCGCTCCTGCTCTCGATCAACTGCATCGCTTCAGGCTTCGGCGCTACCGGCTGAGTCACCCTTTCGGAATACACCACAGGAGGTCAAGCATGAGCTTTACCGTAATCGAGCAGGCCACGCCACGCCTGCACCGTTCGGAGCTTGCGGTTCCCGGCTCCAATCCGGCGATGTTCGAGAAGGCCGCGAAATCGGCTGCCGACATCATCTTTCTCGACTGCGAGGATGCCGTCGCGCCCGACGACAAGGAACAGGCGCGCAAGAATATCGTCGAGGGCCTGAACGACATCGACTGGGGCGGCAAGACGATGATGGTCCGCATCAACGGACTCGACACGCACTACATGTATCGCGACGTGGTCGATATCGTGGAAGCCTGCCCGCGACTCGACATGATCCTGATTCCGAAGGTAGGCGTCGCCGCGGATGTCTACGCACTCGACATGCTCGTGACGCAGATCGAAACCGCGAAGCGCCGCACGCGCCGCATCGGCTTCGAAGTGCTCATCGAGACGGCGCTCGGCATGGCCAACGTCGAAGCGATCGCGCAAGCGAGCAAGCGGCTCGAAGCGATGTCGTTCGGCGTCGCCGACTATGCGGCCTCGACCCGCGCTCGCACGACGGTGATCGGCGGCGTCAATCGCGATTCCGGCGTGCTCACCGACAAGGACGAGCGCGGCGAGCGCGACTACTTCTGGACCGATCAGTGGCATGCGGCTCAAACGCGCATGATGGTGGCGTGCCGCGCCTACGGGCTGCGTCCCATCGACGGCCCGTTCGGCGACTTCAGCGACCCGGACGGCTACGACGCTGCGGCGAAGCGCGCGGCGGTGCTCGGCTACGAGGGCAAGTGGGCGATTCATCCGTCGCAGATCGAGCTGGCGAACAAGGTGTTCACGCCGTCGGACGCGGAAGTCACGAAGGCGCGCCGCATCATGGAAGCAATGGCGCAGGCGGCGCGGGACGGCAAGGGCGCCGTGTCGCTCGATGGCCGCCTGATCGATGCGGCAAGCATCCGCATGGCCGAGGCGTTACTGGCGACGGCGAGCGCGATTGCAGGATCGAAGCGGTAGTTCAGGCGCTGGCCGCCGCAGCGCGGCGGCCAGCGTGCGGGTTCGTCTCGCGCCACGCCGCGATCATCGAGTCGGCGGAGCGATCGATGTCTTCTTCCGTCGTCGGCCACGCAATGATGGACACGCGCATCACCTCGCGCTCGCGCCAGCGCGTGCCGCTGGCATAGCAAACGCCGGCCGCCTGAATCCGTTCGACGGTCGCCCGCGTGAGCGCGTCGCGACGGGCCGAAGCGTCGTCATCGGCGTCGTCGCCCGCGCCGAAGCGCACCGCGAACTGATTCAGTTCAACCTCGTTCAACACCTCGATGCCCGGCTCGGCGGCGAGCCGCGCCGCCATGCGCCGGGCGAGCGCGCAATGCCGTTCTATCATCTGCGCGATGCCTTGTCTTCCGAACGCGCGCAACAGCGCCCAGAGCGCAAACCCGCGCGCACGCCGCGACAGTTCGGGGGCGTAATGCAACGGGTCGCGGATCGCGTCGGCGGCAGTCGGCAGGTAGCTCGCGCCGATCGACATGGCGCGCCGGTGCGCGCTTCTATCGCGCACGAACGCGCAGCCGCATTCATAGGGCGCCTGGAGCCACTTGTGCGCGTCGGTCGCCCATGAGTCCGCGTCTTCGACGCCTTCGGAAAGCCACGCTTTCGACGGACATGCCCGCGCCCACAAGCCGAACGCGCCATCGACATGCAGCCATCCGCCGCGCGCATGCGTGAGCGCGGCGATCTCGCTGAACGCGTCGAAGGCGCCCGTCACGATGTGGCCGGCCTGCGCAATCACGATCAGCGGCCCATTGGCACCGGCAAGCGCGGCGCCCAGTGCGCCGACATCCATGCGGCCCGCGGCATCGGCGGGAATCCTCACGACGCGGCGCTCGCCGAAGCCCAGGTAGCGCAATGCGGCAAAGACGCTCGCGTGCGCGTCGTCGCCGAGATACACGGTGATGGGCGGCGCGCCGAACATCCCGTCGGCCTCGACATCCCAGCCCACGCGCCGCAGCAACGCGCCGCGCGCGGCCGCGAGGCACACGAAGTTGCTCATCGTCGCGCCGCTCGTGATGCCGACGGAACATTCGCCCGGCAGCCGCAGGATATCGGCGAGCCATTGCGCGGCAACCTGCTCGGCCACGGCGCTCGCCGGCGCACCGTGATAGCTGCCGGCGTTTTGCCCCCACATGCTCGTGAGCCAGTCGGCCGCCACGCCCACGGGATGCGAGCCGCCCACGACCCACCCGAAGAAGCGCGGCCCGGCCGTTCCCATCAGGCCCGGTTCGGCCGCCGCGACCAGACGTTCGATGACGTCATCGGCGGGCGATCCGGCCTCGGGCGTCGGGCCGCCGAACGCGCGCATCAACGCATCGAAATTCGCGGCTGCGTTCGGCTCGCGCGTCGTGCGTGCGTCGTCGAACGCGAGCGCGTGGCGATATGCGGCCTCCAGCGCCGCGCGGGCATCGGTCTTTTCCAGTGAATCGCGTGGGTCGCGGGACATGGGCCGTGGCTACGTGCCTAACGCGCCGGCACTTGCCAGAACGGCTGCGGCGGATGAAACGCCTCGCCGTTGGCAAAGCGCTCGGCGGAACGCAGCGTGTTCTCGATCAGCATCGTCACCGTCATCGGACCCACGCCGCCAGGCACCGGCGTGATCCACGACGCACGCTCGCGCACGACATCGAAGTCGACATCGCCGACAATGCGCCCGTCAGGCAGCCGGTTGATCCCGACATCGATCACGATCGCGCCCTCCTTCACCATCTCCTCCTTGATGAGCCCGGGCTTGCCCGCGGCGACGACAAGAATGTCCGCATCGATCGTGTGGCGCGCGAGGTCGCGCGTCTTCGCATGGCAGATCGTCACGGTGGCCTCCTTTTGCAACAGCATCAGTGCCATCGGCTTGCCGACAATGTTGCTCGCCCCGACCACCACGACGTTCTTGCCCGCCACGTCGATGCCGGTGGTTTCCAGCAGCAGTTGCACGCCATAAGGCGTGCACGGCGGAAAGATCGAATTGCCGACGACGAGCGCGCCCACGTTGTACAGATGAAACCCGTCGACGTCCTTGTCGACGACGATGCTCTCCAGCACGCGCCGCACATCGACTTGCGGCGGCAGCGGCAACTGCACGAGAATGCCGTGCATCGCCGCGTCGAGATTGAACGCGGCGATGCGGTCGAGCAACTCGGTCTCCGCGACGTCCGCCGGAAACCGATGCATGAACGAACGCACGCCGCTCTCCTCGCACGCCTTCACCTTGTTCGCGACGTAGACCTGCGAAGCAGGACTGTCGCCGACGAGGATCACCGCCAATCCCGGCACGACGCCACGCGTTGCGAGCGCCATCACACGCTCGCGAAACCGCCCGCGCAGGCGCCGCGCGAGATGCTTTCCATCGATGATCCGTGCGCTCATCGCGAGCCGTTGAAGCCGGGGATCCAGTTCGTGCCCGCGAGCGGAACACGCGCCATCGCCGCTGCTTCGACCGTCAACGCAACCAGGTCCTCAGGCTCCAGATGATGCACATTCTGCTTGCCGCAAGCGCGCGCGATGGTGGTCAACTCCATGTTCAGCGTCTTCAGGTAGTTCTTCAGCCGCTTCGCGCCCACCTCCGGCTGCAGACGTTCCTGCAGCTTCGCATCCTGCGTCGTGATACCGACCGGGCACTTGCCGGTGTGACAGTGGTGGCAATAGCCGGGCGCGGTGCCGAGGTTCGCGTACTCATCGAGTGCCGAGACGTGCTGGCCGCCCTGCACATACGTCGAGCTATTGCAGCCGAGCGACACGAGCACGCCCTGCCCGATCGCCACCGCGTCCGCCCCCATCGCCAGCGCCTTCGCGATGTCGGCGCCGCTGCGAATGCCGCCCGAGACGATCAACTGCACCGTGCCCTTCATGTTCAGGTCTTCGAGTGCGTCGACCGCCTGACGCAGTGCCGCGAGCGTCGGAATGCCCACGTTCTCGATGAAGCACGTCTGCGTCGCCGCCGTGCCGCCCTGCATGCCGTCGACGACGATCACGTCGGCGCCCGCATGGACCGCGAGCTTCACGTCGTTGAACGTGCGCGTCGCTCCCACCTTCACGTAGATCGGCGTTTCCCAGTCGGTGATTTCACGCAGTTCCTGGATCTTGATCAGCAGATCGTCGGGACCCGTCCAGTCCGGGTGACGCGAAGCCGAACGCTGGTCGATCCCTTCCGGCAGCGTGCGCATCTTCGCCACGCGCGGCGAAATCTTCTGGCCGAGCAGCATGCCGCCGCCGCCCGGCTTCGCGCCCTGACCGATCACGACTTCGATCGCGTTGGCCTTCCTCACGTCATCCGGGTTGAAGCCGTAGCGCGACGGCAGGCATTGATAGACGAGCGTCTTCGACGACAGGCGCTCCTCCTGCGTCATACCGCCGTCGCCCGTGGTGGTGGACGTGCCCATCTCCGTCGCCGCGCGTCCGAGCGCTTCCTTCACGTTCGCCGACAGCGCGCCGAAGCTCATGCCCGCGACGGTGATCGGGATCGCGAGTTCGATCGGCTTCTTCGCGAAGCGCGTGCCGAGCACCGTCTTCGTCGTGCACTTCTCGCGATAGCCTTCCAGCGGATAGCGCGAGAGCGACGCGCCGAGGAACAGCAGGTCGTCGAAGTGCGGCACGCGGCGCTTCGCGCCGAGGCCACGGATCTCGTAGAGGCCGTGCGCCGCTGCGTTCTGGATGTAGTCGATCGTCTTGCGGTCGAAGCCCCAGGATTCTTCGGTGGCAATGTGCTTCATGTGTACCGGCTTGATTTCCATGGCGAGGATCCTTGGGTCAATATTCCTGGTTCGCGTCCGCGTTCCAGTGATACAGCGAACGGGCGGAGGCGATGCGCTTGAAGTCCTTCGGATCGAACTCCGCGAAGGCCGGCCCGGCCGCGCGCAACAACTGCGCAACGGCTTCGACATCGGCGCCCGTCATCGGCTCCTCGCGCGCATCCGCGCCGAGCGACTTGATGCTGCCGCGCACGTAGAGCACCGCCTCGTAGAGCGAATCGCCGAGCGCATCGCCCGCGTCGCCGCAGACCACGAGCCGTCCCGCCTGCGCCATGAAGGCTGAGAAGCTGCCGACCGAACCCTTCACCACGACATCCGCGCCTTTGAGCGAGATCGCGCAGCGCAGCCCCGCGTCGCCTTCGATGACGAGCAGCCCGCCATGCGCCGACGCGCCCGCCGCATTCGACGCGAAGCCCTTCACGTGCACGCGCCCGCTCATCATGTTCTCGGCGACGCCCGTGCTCGCGCTGCCCGCGATGGTCACCTTCGCTTCCTTGTTCATGCCGGCCGCGTAGTAGCCCGCGTGACCATCGATCTCGATCTCGATCGGCAGGTTCAGGCCGACCGCGATGTTGTGTGCTCCATCCGGGTTGCTGATACGCACCACGCGGGTGCCACGGTCAGCGGCGTCCTTGTGAAGGAAGCGGTTGAGCTCGGTCACTGGCGTCTTCGCCAGGTCAAAGTTCATACTTTCCATACGTACATCTCCTCAGGGGCCGGTTCGAACACGCGTGCATGCTTGATGTCGGGCAGGTGCGCCAGCGAGCGGAACTCGGAGGCGATCGCGACGAAGTCGTCGTTCTCCGCGACGACGGCGGGCTTGCAGGCGAACGGGTCGCGGATCAGCGCGAGCTTGTCGGGCGTTCCCATGAGAAACGTGTAGAAGCCATCGAGCTGCTCGAAGCCCTTTTGCAGCGCCACTTCGAGATCGTCGCCTTCACGCAGGCGGTATTCGAGGTAGCGGCACGCGGCTTCGGTGTCGTTGTCCGTGTCGAAGCGGATGCCGTGCGGCTCCAGCATGCGGCGCACGCCATTCGGATTCGACAGCGAGCCGTTATGCACGAGGCAGAAGTCTTCGCCCGCCGTGAACGGGTGCGCGCGATCCGGCGTGACCGCCGATTCCGTCGCCATCCGCGTATGGCCGACGAGGTGCGTGCCGCTCAGGCCGCTGAACGCGTAGCGGTCCGACACTTCCCCCGGCGTGCCGACGTCCTTGTAGAGATCGATGGCCCGCCCGGTCGACAGAATGTGCAGCTTCGGATGGTGCTCCCTGATCCAGCGCTTCACCGTCTCCGGCGCGAGGCCGACGCTCAGCACGGCGTGGTTGCCCTTCGCATGAAGCGTCGCCTTCGCGCCGAGATGCAGGTTCAGTTCGTGAACGAGACCCTGCCAGTTGAAGTCCTCGCCGTCATCGGCGAGGCCCGAATACAGGCTGATCTTGCGCACGCTCTCCTCGACCGGTTCGGTGAACACCGCGAGGCCGGCCGAGTCCGGGCCGCGTTCGGTCATCCCGATCAGCATGGGGACCATCAATTCGCCGAGCCGCTCGCGCAGTTCCGGCTTCTTGACGAGTAATCCGACAATTCCACACATGGTTTTTCTCCTGCACGCGTTTCCCGCGTTCAATGATTCAAGGGGACTGGTCCGTTGCTTAGAAAAATTCGAGGTATGACTTCTGTTCCCAGTCCGACACGTGGCGCATGTACTCGATCCACTCCATGTGCTTAAGACGCAGGAATTCACCGCCGGCCGGGCCGAGCGCCTCGCGCATCAGGTCATCCTGCTCGAACGCATGGAGCGCCGCCTGCAGGTTCTGCGGCAGGATGCTGATGCCGTGGTCGCGCAACTGCTGCGGCGTCTGCTCGTACAGGTTCAGGTTGCATGGCTCGCCCGGATGCAGGCTGTTGCGTACGCCGTCGAGGCCCGCCGCGATCACCGCTGCGGTTGCGAGATACGCATTGCAGGCGGCGTCGGGCAGGCGCAGTTCGATGCGTCCACCCGGAATGCGGACCATCGACGAACGGTTGTTGTTGCCGTAGCTGATGTACGCCGGGGCCCACGTCGCACCCGTCAGCGAGCGTCCCACCACGAGCCGCTTGTACGAATTGACGGTGGGCGCGCAGATCGCGGTAAGCGCGGCCGCATGCTTCAGCAGGCCCGCCGTCCAGTGATACGCCAGCTTCGAAAGTCCGAGGCCGTAGTCGTCGTGATCGTCGGCGAAGAGATTGCGCTCGCCATCGGAGAGCGACATGTGCATGTGCATGCCGTTGCCCGGGCGGTTCGCGAACGGCTTCGGCATGAACGAGCAGACGAGGCCCAGGTCGTTCGCGATCTCCGATGCGGCCATCTTGAAGAACACGTAGTTGTCGGCGGACTTCAGGCACTCGGTGAACGTGTAGTTGATTTCGAACTGGCCGTTCGCGTCTTCGTGATCGATCTGGTAGACGTCGATACCCGCCTTGATCAGCGACTCGGTCAGCCGTTCGAGGAATTCACGCGAACGCGAAAGGCCCTTGTAGTCGTAACACGGCTTGGGCAGCGCATCGGTGGCGTCGCATGGCACGATGCTGCCGTCGGCCTGCTTGCGCAACAGCGAGAACTCGGGCTCGAGGCCGGTGTTCAGAATCCAGCCATGCTCCGCCAGTTTCTTCACCTGCTTCTTCAGCGTGACGCGGCTTTCGAAATCCCACGGCTTCTTTTCCACGTGACCGTCGCAGACGATGCGGGCGTAGCCCGGCTGCCACGGCACCAGTTGCAGCGTGTCGATGTCGCCGACGGCCATGAAGTCCGCGCCTTGCGGATCGATGCCGAGACCCCACACCGCGAAGCCCGCGAATCCCGCGCCGTTCTTCAGGATCATGTCCAGATGCGCGGCCGGAACGGACTTGGTCTTCGCGACACCGTGGATGTCGACGAACTGCGCGAGGATGTACTTGATGTCGTTGTCTGCGAGAAATTTCTTGGCTTCTGCGGGGGTCATGTCAAATGTCCTCATGCGTCATGGGTGCGATGTCGGGGAAGGCCGGGGCGCCGCGCGGGCATGCGCCTGGCCGACTGTCACTGGCCTACCGGGATGCTGCCTGGTCGATATCGGTGATCGTGGCGAGACCGACCGGCCCGCCGCCCAGCTCGGCAGCGATGCCGGCAAGGGTTTCCCACAAGTAGTGACCGTAGGTGCCGTCGGCCCACAGCCGCAGGTAAGGCCGGCCCATCCGCTCACCCGGCAACACCGTGACGGCAACACCCGCCATCGACGTGAGCACGACCGGTCTTGCTTCCAGATCGAGTGCACGGAAGTTGACGTTGCAGGTCTGCAGCAGCAACTCGTGCAGCGCTTCCCCGGCGAGCGCCAGTGCCAGATCCTGGCGCAGCACCGGGTAGACACGCAGCGCCGGCTCTCGATGGGCCAGCTTCGCCGAGGTCCGGCTGTTCAGGCCATCCTCGATCAGATATTCGGTCAGGCCAAGGCGCGCGATGAAGCCGCCGCCCGCGAGCGGGTTCCATGAGTTCGGCGCGTCGGGAACCGGCAGGCCCTGTTCGCCGAGCCACGCCGCTGCGCCCTGCCCCTTGAATCCCACGCGATGCAGATGCGAGACATCGGCGATGCCGAGAATCTCCGCACGCATCCTTTCGTCGCCGCCGAAGCGCTCGGCGACCTGCATGCTGTCGGTCACGCGCCACGCTGCGTTCGCGGCCTGCTGTGCGTCGTGCGCGGGACTGCGGCGCAGCGCGGAAAGATGGGCGGTCATGCGGTCTCCTTCTTCGGTGCAGCCGCTTTCGAAAGCGCGGCGTCTTTCTGGCGCAGGTTCTCGGGGTCGTAGAACGGAATCGGGACGACGGTGGCCGCGACCAGCCGGCCGTCGGTGAGCCGAAACCCGATTCGTGTGCCGGGCGCCGCGAGCGACGGCTTCACGAACGCGAGACCGATCGTCTTGTTCAGCGTCGGGCTGAACGACACGCTCGTCGCGCGGCCCGCGATCTCGCCGCCATCGATCACGAGGTGGCATTCGCGCAGCCCCGAGTCCTTCGCGCCGTCATCGAGCGTGAAGCCGACGCTGCGCTGCTGGGCCGGTTGCTTCTCGATGACCTGCAAGCTGCGCTTGCCGACAAAGAACGGCTTGTCCAGCTTCACGGCCCATTCCATGCCGGCATCGCGTGGCGTGGTGAGGCCGTCGGTATCCTGACTCACGATCGCGTGGCCCTTTTCGAGGCGCAGGAGCCGCTGCGCTTCGACCCCGAACGGCCGGACGTCATACTCCGCGCCCGCGGCCAGCAAGGTCTCCCACAGCGCCGCACCATACTCGGCCGGAATGTGAATCTCATAGCCCCATTCGCCGACGAAGCCCACGCGCATCAGTCGCGCCGGGACGCGGTGCTCGCCGAGCGCGACGCCCGTCACGCGAATGCCGAGATACGGGAACGCTTCCGAGGACAAGTCCAGATCGACGAGCTTCTGGAGCACGGCGCGCGAGTCGCGCCCCGCGAGGTTCACCGCCGCATAGGCGCCCGTCACGTTGACGATGCCGCAATCGAGGCCCCAGATCGTGTTCAGCCGCGACAACTCGCGATAGATCGCAGCCGCGCCCGACGTGGTCGTCGTGAAGTAGAAGTGGTCGTCGGCGAGCCGGGCGATCACGCCGTCGTCGATCACGACGCCCGATTCGTCGCACATCAGCGCATAGCGCGTCATGCCGGGCTTGAGGCCCGCGTACTTCGACACGTACACGCGTTCGAGAAACTCCGCGGCCTGCGGTCCGCGCACTTCGAGCTTGCCGAGGGTGCCGACATCGATGATGCCGACGCCATTGCGCACCGCATGCACTTCCTCATGGATACAGGTCAGCCGGTCCTTGCCCGCCGCCGCGTAGTACTCGGGGCGTTGCCAGACGCCTGCCGGCATCCATACCGCAGCGAGCTTCGCGTGCTGCGCGTGCAGCGGTGTCCGGCGCTCGGGGTTGAAGCCGCGTCCGGCGAGCAGCGCCATCGGCACCGGATGAAAGAACGGACGCGCCGTGGTCGTGCCGACCTGTTGCGGCTCCTTCCCCGTGAGCCGCGCGAGAATGCGCAGGCCGTTCATGTTCGAATGCTTGCCCTGGCTCGGCCCCATGCCATTGGTCGAGAAACGCTTGAGCAGTTCGATGTTGTCGAAGCCCTCCTGCACCGCGTTCGCGAAGTCCTTCAATTGCAGGTCTTCATCGAAGTCGACGAAATTCTTGCCCTGCGCATGCGCCACGATCGGCCACGCATGCGATGGCGATTCCGGCTCCGCCGCAGGCGCGATCGCAGTGGCACGGCTCGCTTCGGCACCCGCCCCGCAGTGGAGCGCGGCCAGCACGCCGGCGCGGCGGCCATCCTGCAGCTTGCTGTCGAAGGTGAAGACGCCGTTCACGCGTCCACAGGCAAACACGCCCGGGGGCAACTGGTCCGGCACGAACTGCTCGATCGGCTTGTCATAGCGCATCCGGGTGCCGGCCTGATAGAGCAGGTTCGCAGCGGGCGCCCAACCGACGCTCATCAACAGCGTGTCGCAGGGAATTTCCTTCGTGCGTTGCGTGGGCACCGGGCCGCCGTCGGCCGCGAACGGACCCACGCGCACGCCGGCGAGACGCGTGCCCGCCGAATTCGCGATTCCTTCGACCACGCAACTCGAACCCAGCACTTCGACGCCGCGTGCTTCCAGTTCGCGCGCCAGGTCGCCGAAGCGGTGCGACGCGCGCAGATCGATGACGGCCGCAACGGTCACGCCACGCGCCAGCATGTCGAGCGCGGCGCGATATCCATCCGCGTTCGCGGTCAGCACGACGGCACGCTCGCCGGGACGCACCGCATATCGGTAGGCGAGGCGTTGCGCCGCCGAGGCGAGCATCACACCCGGCAGGTCGTTGTTGCGGAACACGGCCGGTTGTTCGAAGGAGCCGGTCGCCATGATCACCGCCCGGGCGCGCATCTTCGTGATGCGCGTGCCATCGACGAGCGGCACCCAGTGGTCCGCGTAATACGCCGCTGCAAGCGTGCCCGTCATCATGCGAATGCGAGGATGGTTGTGCGCTTTCACATCGAGTTGACGCACCGCCTGATAGCGCGATTCGTCTCCGCCGATCTGGTAGGTGCCGCTGCCGCCGGAGCGCGCGTTTTCATCGACGATCACGACATCCGCGCCCTGTTCCGCCGCCGCCAGTGCCGCCGACAAACCGGACGGACCCGCGCCGATCACGAGCACGTCGCAAAACCCGTAGCGCTTCGGCGTGCGGACATGCGGCGCGCTGAAATCGACCTTGCCCAGTCCCGACATGTTGCGGAACATGCGCTCCCAGCGCGGGAACCAGCGCTTGCTATAGAACGCCTTGTAGTAGAAGCCGACCGGCAGGAACGGCGCGAGCTTGCCGATCCAGCGGCCACGGTCGGCAGCCACGCCGCCGAACGTATTGACCGAGGTCCAGTTGCCACCGCTCGTGAGTTCCGTGACATCGGCGCGCACATTGATGCGCGCGCCGTCCTGCACCATCGCGTTCACGTCGTGATTCGCCAGCGACAGCACGCCGCGCGGCCTGTGATACTTGAAACTGCGGCCAAGCACCGTCACGTCCGAAGCCCACAGCGCGCTCGTGATGGTGTCGCCGGCGAAACCCTTGTAGCGCCGGCCTTCGTAGGAGAAGTCGAGTTGCTTGTCGCGCGCGATCCATTCGCCTGCGTGGGGAGCCAAACGCATTTACGCCTCCTCGCCATTCAAGTAAGTGCGGATCACGCGATCCAGCAGGGTGTCGCGCTCGGCGATGAACCAGGTGTTGCTCGGCGTGTGGCACCACCATTCCTTCTTCACGCCCGGCGCCCCGTTGCGGCAGAACACGTAGTCGGCCCATTCGTCGTCGGTCGCCGTGGACGGTTCGGGCATCGGGCGCAATTCGCCCCAGTACGCGAATTCCGATACGGGCCGCGCGCCGTTCACCGGGCAAGTCATGATCTTCATTGCCTGTCTCCTCGATCAGTGGCCGACCGACGCCGCGCCCTTCTCGCCGGTCAGCGAGAACTCACGGAAGCGATCGAGCGTGAAGCCCGTGATGAGCGGATGGTTCGTGTCGTTCACGACCGTGTGCGACATCGTCTTGCCGCAAATCGGCGTGGCCTTGAAGCCCCAGGTTCCCCAGCCGGAATCCAGATAGAAGCCTTCGACCTGCGTCTTGCCCATGATCGGGGCGAAGTCGGGCGTCATGTCGGCCATGCCGGCCCATTGACGCATCACCTTCACTTGCGAGAGGAACGGGAACATCTCGAGCATGTGCGCCGTCAGTCCCTCGACGAAATCGAGCGTCGAGCGCGTCGAATGCAGTTCGTACGGATCGAGCGAGGCGCCCATCACCAGCTCGCCCCGAGCCGACTGGCTGATGTACACGTGCAGGCTGCCGGAGACGAGAATCGGGTCGAGCCACGGCTTGAGCGGCTCGCTCACCATCGCCTGCAGCGGATGGATGTAGATCGGCGTGCGCACGTCCACCATGTCCGTGATGCGCGGAGTCGAACCGGCGACCGCGCACAGCACCTTGTTGGTCGAGATATAGCCTCGCGACGTGTTCACGCCCCTGACCTTGCCCCCGGCCACGTCGATGCCGAGCACTTCCGTCTGCTGGTGTATCTCGACGCCACGCTGATCCGCGCCACGTCCGTAGCCCCACGCCACCGCGTCGTGGCGGGCAACCGAGCCGGGTGCGTGATACAGCGCGCCGAGGATCGGCGCGACACCACCGCACGAGAGATCCATCATCGGCGCGGAGGCCTTCACTTCCTTCGGGCCGACCACTTCCGAATCCACCCCGTAGTGCTTGTTCACCTCGGCGCGCCAGCGCATCGTGCGCATCGCGGAGTCGGTGTGGGCGAGCGTGTAGTGGCCGCGCGTCGAGTAGAAGAGGTTCAGGTCGAAGTCTTCCGACAGGTCCTGCCACAGCTTCACCGACGCATCGTAGAACTGCACGCCTTCGGGCGTCAGATAGTTCGAGCGGATGATGGTCGTGTTGCGTCCCGTGTTGCCGCCGCCGATATAGCCCTTCTCCAGAACCGCGACGTTGGTGATGCCGTGCTCGCGGGCGAGATAGTAGGCGGATGCGAGTCCATGACCGCCAGCCCCGATAATCACAACGTCATAGGAACGACGCAGACTGTCATGCTGCGTGAACATCCTCGGCTCGGGATGCTTCTTCGACATCGCGAAACGCGCAAGACGCCATGGCATAACTCTCTCCTTGTGCAGCCCCTGCGGCGTGGGGCTTTTGTGGATTCCGACTGGGGGGACGATTCGCTGGGCTAACGCAGTACCACTGTCTTGTTGCCGTGTATCAACACGCGGTCTTCGAGGTGATAGCGCAACCCCCGTGCCAATACGGCCTTCTCGATGTCGCGGCCGAGGCGCACGAGATCGTCCGGACGATCGGAATGGCGCACCCGGATCGTGTCCTGTTCGATGATCGGACCTTCGTCGAGGTCTTCCGTCACGTAATGGCAGGTCGCGCCCGTCAGCTTCACGCCGCGCGTATAGGCCTGGTGATACGGCTTCGCACCGACGAAGCTCGGCAGGAACGAATGGTGGATATTGATGATGCGGCCCGGGTACGCGCGGCACAATTTCGGCGACAGCACCTGCATGTAGCGCGCAAGCACCATCGTGTCGGCGCGCGCGTCTTCGAAGAGCCGCTGCACTTCGTCGTAGGCCGCTTCCTTGTTATCCGGCGTGACCGGCACGTGATGAAACGGGATGCCGTGCCATTCCACGAAACTGCGCCACGTGTCGTGGTTCGAGATCACGCACGGAATGTCGATGTCGAGTTCGCCGGCCTTCCAGCGCGCCAGCAAATCGTAAAGACAGTGTTCGAGCTTCGACACCAGGATCACGACGCGCTTTTTCACCGAGTGATCGGCGACCTTCCACGACATCTGGAAGTCACGGGCGATGCGCTCGAAGCGATCGCGGAACTGGTCGATGCTGATCGACAGCGAATCGGTCGCGATCTCGTGGCGCATGAAGAAGCGCTTTTCGATTTCGTCGGCATGGTGTGAGGCTTCGATGATCCAGCCGTGATGCTCGGCAAGGAACGTGCTTACAGTGGCCACGATGCCAATGCGGTCCGGGCACGACAGGGTCAACGTAAAGCGGCGAGTTGCGGACATGGGGCTCTCGGCTTTCTCTTTGGTGAGGTGTTGATGCAAGGTAACTACGCGAAA
Source organism: Caballeronia choica (assembly GCF_001544535.1). Classification (GTDB taxonomy): domain Bacteria; phylum Pseudomonadota; class Gammaproteobacteria; order Burkholderiales; family Burkholderiaceae; genus Caballeronia; species Caballeronia choica. Next base: position 76,584 of record NZ_FCON02000021.1, read on the forward strand.
ATCGACTGTCAATGTGGATAAACTCTTTTTCCTGTCAGGAAACACCTTGTGAGTACCCATTCATGGGTATGGCATCGGAAAAAGCGCTCACATGGGGGAAGCTGCGGGACCCGCGACGGTTGAGTTGGGCTGGACAGGGACGCGGCAAGGAACCGCGTCGGGCAAGACTTCGTGTCGCTGGAGAAAGCCGCGCCCAGGCCGGTGCCGATGCGGCACGGCCAGGGCGTACTGTGTGTGTGTCGGGAACGGTGGCGAGCGGCGCGAGTCGGCTAGGCCGCTTGCGCCTGCAGGCGATGTCTGAACGACGCCCAGCGATAGCGCGCGATCATGTAGGCGTCGAGCGCGGCTATCGCATAGATGAAGATGCCGCCCGCGTGCCGGCCAACGAACGAGCGTCCCGGAGCGGCGAGCTCCATCGTCACGAACCCGAGCGAGAGCATGAAGAACACCATCGTCAGTGCACGAGCGGGCGTCCCGTTGAGCACTTGTCCCGCGCCCGGCAGGAGCACGGCGGCCGCCAGCACGAGATAGGGATGCAGCGGCCGTCGAGCGCGCGGCGTGGGCGTGCTCGGTCGCTTGTCGCGCGCGGAGGGCGGCATCGATTTACGCCTGCGCATGAGTGCCTCCGCTCGCGAGATCGGCGCACACCGCCACGGCCTGATCGAGTATCGACTTGAGCAGCGCGGCTGGCACATGCGCTTCGCGAAACGCGGCGGAGCGCAGCACCAGATACTCGCTGCGATCCGCGCTATGCGCCTGATAGACGATTCTCACGCCGTGCCGCGTGACCAGCAGTTCCTTCGAGCGCGGATCGTCGAAGATCGTGCGGACATGAGGATCGAGTAGCCCGAGCGGAAGTTCGGCGGCGGGCCGGTCGGCCTTGATCGACGTATGCCGGGGCCACGCGTCCGGGATAGCGACACGCATGGGCAGGCTGCTCGCCGGCGAATAGAACTCGACATTCTGAGTCCGCGCGAGCAGATCGAACGTGCCGTCCATCGGCAGTTCGCGCCTGACCGTGACAAGCAGCCACAGCGAAGGAATCTTGCGAAAGACAACCTGATCGACAACCGGTTCGACACGCACGTCATAGCCGCCGTAGCAACCCGTGAGCACGGGAAAATCCACGGCATCCTGTGTCAGCCGATGGTGGTCGAACAGTGCGAGACAGGCTTCGAACAGCTTCAGGCGCTGCGCCTTCATCACGCTCCGGTCGTGGCGATACACGAGACCGAGCGTCACGGCGAACAGCGCCGCCAATGCGATGCCAGCGAGATGCATGGTGTGACGCTCCGTTGCCGCGACGCTCGCTATGGATAACCCCTGCCACCTTTCGAGAGGGGCGCCGCACGATGTCAGTAGTTTTTCGGGCGCGGCCAGTCCATCGTGAACTGATCGCCTCGCTTGACATACTTGTACCGGTGCAGCGTGAACCAGATGGAGGCGATGATGTAGAACGCCATGATCGACAGCAGCGACGTGCCGTAGCCAAGATAGGTCGCAAAGTAAGTCGCGATGCATAACGTCAGCAGCACCAGCGCCGGGATCGGATGAAACGGATGGATGTAGCCGCGGTTGATGCTGCCGAGCGGCCATTTCCGGCGGAACTTGACGATGTTGATCGACATGAACGTGTAGCCGAGCAGGCCGGACAGGATGGAGAACGTGATCACCTGGTCCAGCAACCCGGTGAAGGCGAATGAGATCGCGATCGGCACGAGGAAGATGATGGAGCGATACGGCGTGCGGTATCGCGGATGCACGGCGCCGAACCACATCGGCATGTAGCGGTCGCGCGACATCGAAAACCAGGCGCGGGAGGCGTCGTTGATACAGCCGTTGGCCGATGCGACCGCCGAGAACAGCGTGCCGACGAAGAGCAGCGTCTGCAAGCCCTTGCTTCCGGTCAGGCGCGCGGCATCGTAGAGCGGCGTCACTGCCTGGCCCAGATACTCCCACGGCATCAGGCCGGTGGCGATGTACCAGGTCATCGCCGCCGCGATCAGCAGCGTGATCATGCCGCACATCGTGCCAAGCGGAATCGAGCGTCCCGCCGAGCGGACTTCTTCCGCTGCCTGGCAAGTGCCTTCGATGCCCAGGTAGTACCACATGCCGAACTGCAGTGCCGCCACCACGCCGAGCCATCCATACGGCAGCGAGGTCAGCAACTCGCGATGCAGGAGCGTCTGCCCCGGGTGCCAAGGCTGCACGCCCAGAAACAGCACGACGATCGCGACGAATGCGATCGACGTAATCACGAAATTGACCGTCAGCGTGACAAAGACGCCGCGATAGTTGAGCCACGCCAGAAACGCGATGGTGACGAGCGCAAACGGCCGCGAGTCGAGCCCCGGGTATCCCGAATCGGCGGCGACGGCCTTGATCAGGTCGCCCACCACGAGTGCATCCGCCGCCTCGAGCATCGTGTACGCCATGACGAGATACAGGCCCACGTTGAACGCCATCAGCGGCCCGATGATGTGCTTCGCCTGCGTGTACTGGCCACCTGCTGCGGCGACCGTCGAGGTCACTTCGGAGTCGATCATGGCCACGCACGTGTACAGCAGGCCGATGATCCAGCAGGCGATCAGCGAACCATACGCGCCGCCTTTCGCAACAGAGAAATTCCACCCCATGAATTCGCCGACGAGGACGATGCCGACGCCGAGCGCCCATACGTGAATCGGCCCCAGCACCTTCAACAACGCGATTCGCTCGCCTTTCTGTCCTGCCACCGCTGCATCACTCATGAACTGCTCCTGAATGGGTTGAACTGGCGGACGCGGCTATTCCTTCCCTTCCGTCGAACTCATCAGAAAGTCGTCGTCGTATTGACGGCGAACCTTGAGCGCGTCGATCAGGATCCACAGGAAGAGCATGATCGACACGGCCCAGGCGGCATGACTCAGCAATTGCCAGAAGTTCATCGATCTACTCCTTGAATTTCTCGGCGATCACCTGGCGGTATTGCCGGTCGGACACGCGGAGGACAAAGACGAAATAGCCCACGATGACGAGTGCGGTCACGGTCAGTGAAACCGGCTCGATCTCATAGTTGAACTTGCTGGTGACAATGGGCCTGGCCTGCTCGCTGTCGTAGCCGAGCTTGCGCCATTGCGCTTCCATCGCTGGATTCTGGCCGAGCTCGCGCCAGGAAACCTGCGTCCTCGCCGCATCGGCCTGGACCGGCTTCTCCGGCGCCTTCAGGAGAAGCGGCGCGAGCAGGCTGCAGTACACCAGCACGAGCAGGAAGATACTGTCGACCAACTGGCCGAAGCCTTTCTGCACAGGGGGAACATATTCGGCTGCCATGTCGAGTTTCCTCTTCAGTTGGCGCTTCAGTTGATGCCGCGGGGATGCTTCGGGGATGATTCAGGATGTTTCAGGGCCGTGCGAGCGCCTCGTCCTTCATGTCGGCAGGTTCGGCCTTGCGCGCGCGGTTCTCGTCGAGATGGCGAATGTCCAGGCCGTAGATGTGATCCTTGTCGTCCTTGTAGTGCCGCACCATCGCGAAGATCGACGCGGTATTGAAAACGAGCACCGCCCCGACACCGATCGAAAGCGCGATACGCACCGCCGGATCGGAGGTGTAGGCCGTGACCGCGATATACACGTAACCCAGCGTGACCCAGAGCAGCAGCAGGGCGATGCGCGCCATGCGGCGGTCCCGGACGAACATTGCTTCGATGCGTCTTCGCATTGCGTGTTCCATCTCGACAATCTCCTCGATCGTGCCGGACGATGCCGGCAGTTTGGACAAGTCAGGCAAGCAGGCGGATACCGTATTTCAGGACGACTTTGCGGGATTCCCTTCCATAAACAAAGTTTCCCGACAATATTAAGTTCAGGCGTCCGATTGTCAATACGGTTTTTGTGGGTAGATGAGCTTCCGTGTTCCGCGACGTTCATTGATGCAGCACGGAAAGCCCGTATGCGTAGACCACCCGCGTTTAGCTTGACGCAGCCACTGAGCCGCGCGATGCTTCCCGACGAGGAACTTGAAAGTTGACGCGAGGTCGAGCCATGCAACTTCAAACGGGTAATCTGTTCAGCTTCGAAGCGAAGCGCGGCGGCGAAGAGCGGGTCGATATGCTCATCACCGGGCAGCGCCTGAACGTGGAGCGGATCGTGTCGATGGGACACGCGAGTCCCGAAGGGTTCTGGTACGACGACTCGCGCGCCGAATGGGTTGTACTGCTGTCGGGCGCAGCCGCGCTCGAATTCGAAGAGGACTCGACGCTGCACGAGATGCGTCCCGGCGACCATGTGCTGATCGAGCCGCATTGCCGGCATCGCGTCGCGTGGACGCATGCCAACGAGCCAACCGTCTGGCTTGCGATCTATCACGAACGCTGAATCATCCAGGCCGCGGACTTCAGCCTTTCTTCACGAAGACCATGAACTCCGGATACATCTGCTTGCCCATCGCCACCAGAAATTCGTTGCTGCCCTTGTGCGCCATCTGCACCGACTCGTAGCCGATGTTGGCGTCGACGTCGCCGCCCGTGATCTGGTAAGCGGTCTTGAAGCCTTTTGCCATCGGCGCACGGGCGAGCTTGGCGTCGCGATAGTCCTCGACGCTCTTCGCGTAGCCCTTGCTCGTATCGCGCTTGTGCTGCTGCGCCGAGCCGGTGAGCTCGACGTTGTGAGCGTACCGCTGCGCCTTGAGTTCGGCCTTGCCGGCGCCTTCCAGCGAGCGCCAGCGGCCGAGCAATACCCGTGAAAGCATCAGTACCCGGATGTCGTCTCCTTTGGCCACTCCGTAATACAGGTTCCGCAGGTTCATCGCATAGAGCAGGGCCTTCGAGAACTTGTCGGTGAAGTAGTTGCCGCGCCCGAGCGCGCCGTAGCCGGTCGTGTTGTTGCTTTCACAATGCACGCGCTGAAATCCGCGGGACATGATGCCGTGCTGGATGTCCATGGCCTGGCCGCTCCAGAGCCAGCATTCGCCGATGGCCGGGTCGATGACCGGGAAGACGCCCGCGTTCGCGTTGGAGATGGCCCACTTGTTCTTGAAGCTGTCGACGGATTCCTGGGCGCCGAGATGCGTGATGTTGCGGAAGTTGGCGCGGCAATCCTCGAACTTCTGCCAGCGCGCGTCGTTCTTGCACACGAGCACGGTGAGAATGTCCCATTCCCCCGGCCTGACCTCGAGGCGGTTCTTGCCCATCAGTTCCCAGAACTGCTTCGTACCCGTGGCGCCCTCGGCACGGGGTGTGCCCTTCAGCCAACGGGCCGGCACCGCCTTGTCCTGCTTGTAGCCCGCGACATGGCCGGGACCTCCGCGCACCTCCGCTGCGATGAGCGCAAACTGCGTGCTGGAGCTTGGCAGTTCGGCGACGGTGTAGTCGACGTCGCCTCCCGTGATCTGCTGCTTTTCGAGTTCATCGGCGACCACGGTGGCGGTCTTTTGGGTCGCGCTCGCCAGCTTCTCGATGGAGGCGTCCATGGTCTGCTTGACGCCCTCCAGCTCCATGAGCGAGTTGTAGCGGGCGGCATCCTCGGTCTTGAGCGTCGCTGAGATCCGGTGGGAGAGAAACATCTGGATTGGCCGGAAGGCTTTGTCCTTCGGCCAGTAGTCTGGCTTTGGCATGGCTGCACCCCTTCAAGGTCTCCAGGACGCCCTCAGGCTTCGATCGCCCCTGAAGGAACCGCTAAAAGTATAGGAAGGCAATTTCGTAAGATCAAACGGCAAGACTGCACTTTTTTCGTGGCCGCGCAGCGCGCGCATCCAGCCCTTCAGGCACTGTTTCCGCCGGTGAAATACTGCGGCCTGTCTCGTTCACGGTTGCTGACGCCCGTGGCGCTTGACCGAGTTGAACTGCTTCGCGCGAAGGAGCGAATGCCGTTCCGCGCGCAGCAAATTTCGGTTTTAAGCGTTACGTTCGGCTTTATCTTCCGGTCGGGATCACCGAGATGTACGTCAGGCGCATGCAGCCGGACCAACCCGCCATCGCTGACCGCATAGCTGGCATCGCCGCGATCAGGCAGTATCTCAATGCTGCGGGGAGAATCCCGATCGATCTTGCTGCGGCGGTTCACGCGACACCCGATCGGTCCAATCTTCTTCGAGATTATCGAGCGACGCGGCGAGAACGGCTTCGGCGAGGGCAATTTCAGGGCGCTCTTCGATTCCCGGGAGCGGGACCAGGCTCGTCGCGAATCGCTCGACGCCTCGCAGGTCAACCCATATTCCTGTTCGTATCCAAGGAACTCATCATGCGACCTTCCAAGACCACCATTGCCCTTTCGAATCCGCATCCCCTTCTCGGCAACACCGACGTGTTCAAGACGTTCAATTACGCACCCGCGGTTGCGGCAGGTGGTCTGCTGTTCGTCGCGGGCCAGATCGGGATTCGGGCAGACGGGACCGTTCCCGCAAGCGTCGAAGAACAGATCGATTTCGCGTTTCAGCGGCTTGGCGCGATCCTGCAAGCAGCCGGGCTGGGCTTCGATGATCTCGTCGAACTCGTCAGCTATCACGTCGATATTGATAAGCAGCTTGCAGCGTTTCGAGAAATCAAGGACCGCTACATCAAGGAGAACGCTCCTGCATGGACTATTCTCGGGGTGGCGGCGTTGGCCCGGCCGACCCTCTTCGTCGAAATCAAGGCGGTTGCCGCGACACGCAGCGTGTGAGCGAGCGAGAAAAGTGCGCCGGTCGTCGATACGACCGCAGCTCCCGCGATGGCGTCGGCTCTCATTGCCCCGATTCGCGGCGTATCGCCGGCCTGCCGAACGGCTGCGTGCTCAGGCGGAGCAGACGCGCGAATGTCCGGGCGCGGATACGGTCGAACGACGCTTCCTTGCCGTTTTCACTTCGCAGCGCATGCCGCTGATAGAACGTGCGTAAGCACTGGGCACGCCGGCCGACTGCCGAGTGCGCCGCGCATAAACGCTGCCTGCCTGAAGGCGACACGTTTCAGCGAAGATCGAAGAAGTATGGACGCCGCAAGCAGACGCATCCGGCGACGCGATGCACATCACTTGCGGGGCTGGATGGTCGCCGCGGCGAGACCCGCTCCTGCGAACGCGCACGCGGCCGACACCAGTGCGACGGCGCGCAGCGCGTCAGCGATGGCCTCGGCTTCCGCCAGCGCCACGGGCGTCCGGGGCGGCGTATGGGCATCGCCGGCTGCCGCGCCGGCTTGCGCGTCCGGCTCCAGCAACTGCCCGCTCGGGCGCGCGCCCTGTGGAACGTGCAGTTCGTCGAGCCGCGCCGACAGCGCCGCCTGGTGCGACCACACGAACACGATACCGAGAACCGCAATCGCCAGCAGGCTCGCCACGCGAGCAACCGCGTTGTTGATGCCGGAAGCGACACCTGTGCGCTCGACCGGCACCGAGCCCATCACGGTCGTCGTGAGTGGCGCGACCGTGATGGTCATGCCGAGCCCGAGCACGGCGAGCGCGGGGAGGAATCCGGCCCAATAGCTGCCGCGCACGAACGGCAGCGCGAGCATCACGAACCCGATGCCGGCGACGCCCGGGCCAGCGCTCAACAGGACCCGCGAACCGAAGCGGCTCGTCAGGCCGCCGGTGAAGCGCGACAACAAGCCGATGATGACCGGCACCGGCAGCAGCGCCGCGCCCGCTTCGGTTGCGGTGTAGCCAAGTGCGCGGATCAGCGTGAACGGCAGGAAAAAGAATACGCCGCCCAGACCGAAGTAGAGCAGCAGCGTGACGAGGTTGGCGCCGGTGAAATCGCGCGAGCGGAACATGTCGAGCGGCATCATCGGGTCACGGCTGTTCGCTTCGATCATCACGAATGCGGCCAGCACGAGCACGCCGGCGCCGATCGCGCACAGTACGAGCGGATGCGCGAAGCCACGCGCCGACGCCTGGGTCAGGCCATAGGTAAGGGCGGCGAGCCCCGCTGCCGCACTCAGCGCGCCGGGCCAGTCCAACTGTTGAGGCGCGTCGAGCTTGTGGCTGTTCGGCACCGACGAAATCGCGAGCGCAATCGTCACCGCTGCAAGCGGGACGTTGAGGAAGAAGATCGCGCGCCAGGACCACGCGTCGACGAGCAAGCCGCCCGCCACCGGCCCCAGCGCCGACGTGATCGCACCGACGCCCGCCCAGGTGCCGATTGCCCGTCCGCGCTCTTCCCCGTCGAATACGGCGCCGATGATCGCGAGACTGCTGGGTACGAAGAGCGCGCCGCCAATGCCCTGCACCGCGCGCCCGGCGATCAGTGAACCCGCGTTCGGCGCAAGCCCGCAAGCGGCCGACGCCAGCGTGAAGACCCCGATCCCCGCGATGAACACCGTGCGGCGGCCGAGCTTGTCGCCCATCGATCCGCCCACCAGCACGAGGGACCCGAGAAAGAGCAGATAGCCGTTGACGATCCACTGCATCGCCGCGACGCTCGCGCGGAGTTCGCTCTGAATGGCGGGCAGCGCGACATTGACGACAGAGCCGTCAATAAACGCCATGCTCGAGCCGAGGATCGTCGCGGCGAGCGCAAGGCGCTTGCGCCGGCACGGGCGGTCGACTGCGGTGGGCTGCGTGCGGATGATGAGCTCGTCGCACGGGCTCGCTTGCGCAGCGACGATATGCGCGGACTCTGGGTCGCTATCGAGAACATCCGGGTTGACCAAGCTCGCTCCCGTGCTGATCGATGGTGACTAGCATAGCAACTGGAGCGTGGGACCGCAGTCGCGGCCGGGTCGCTGCTGACGTCAGCAGCGACCGAGTGCTCCCGCATGTCTCCGGAAGATCTGAATGTGACAGACCGGTGTCGGAAATCGACGGCGCGACCGGGCCCGAACGCTTCCAAAAATTGCTTGAGGCGACTGCCCGAGGCTGAAGCGTCGTGGCTGTCTGTATCTTTGCGCCCCGCTGAAAGGGAGAATCTTCGTCTTCGGCGCAAAGAGTTCCCTTGCGTAGATGTACTGGCGCTGCGATGCACATCGTTTCGGCACGGACAAGAACCCGCGGCACGGTGATTGCTGCACCTATGGTCAAGCAGACGGCGACCGTCTGCGTTCCAAATTTCCAGTCCAATCAAGGAGGGACGGATCATGCGCAAGGCAACCAGCACATTAATCGCGGCCTTCGCCGCACTCACCCTGTCGAGCGGCGTTTATGCACAGGCGGCCGGAGGTTCAAACGGCGGCAGTTCGTCAGGCAGCACGGCTAGCCCGGCGAACCAGGTGAACGGTGCAACGGGCGGCTACGGCTCGCCAAGCGCCACCAACTCGGACAGCGGCATGGGCGCCCGGTCGCCGAACTCGGGCCTGCCGAATAGCACGAACAGCAACTCGACCTCTGGCAACAGCGCTCCGAAGAGCAACAACACGCTGGCGACCCCGAGCGTAGTGTCGCCGGCCGCCGGCCAATAACAGCGGTTAAAGATAACTACCAGGCGCGAAGCGAATACGCGCGGTTCAATCGCATGGGGCGAAACTCGTGTTTCGCGAAAACGCCATGCCGACGTACCGCGCAATCTCACTGCGGACGACCTGAAGGAACTCGGTATCACTTCGGCGGGTCATCGCTGAAAACTGCTTGATGCATCGGCTAAGCTGCGGGCTCAAACCGAGCCTCGACATGCCGCCGTCAGTGATACCGTAACCTCAGCAAGCCATCGTGCGTTGGCAACGTATGACAATGCAAACCTCTTCGCCGACAACGCCCACGGCAACCAATCACCTCAGACTCCCCACGCGACCGCCGACGGGATAAGAAGCGCTGTCGCTTGCGTAAAAGAAACCAAACCGAAACCAAACCGCCATGACCCCCAGTGCGCGCACGCGGCCGCATCGCTCGCGCCGCCGGCCTTGCTTGCCTTCGTGATCCAGACCAGCGGAATGATGAGGATCATGACGATCGCGGCTCCATGGAACACCTCGTTCAATCCCAACATGGCCGCCCGCGTCCGCACCGTATGATCGAACAGCGCATACGATGCATCCCTGCCCACGCCGAAAACGGAGTGACAGGCGCTCATCCATGCATTGAAGATCGGATTAGTCGGGTTCGACTGCTGCCTGAGGACTTCATGATGCAGGATCGTCCCGTTGTTCCTGCCCAGAACACGCGTCCCACTACGGCAACGATGGTCAGGACGATCACAGGATGCTTTCGTTCCGGCGGCCCAACGCCTACAACGATAGTAAGCGTCGTGACGATGGCGCGGCGTTTCCGGTGTCAACGATGAGCGCGGGCCGGAACATCGACGAAACATCGAGCCGACGGCGGCACAAAGCGATCATGAGGCAAGCGCGGCCGTGCGTGCGCGCGCCCGGCCGGGATGTCCCCTCTGCATGCCGCCGGGCGGACCGCTAAGACCTTGGTCTCCACTGCAATATGAATCGTAGGGAGAGAGCAGACATGGACTGGAATCGCTGGTACAGCTTGAAGAGCTACCTGAAATCTTCGCTGTGGGCTGTGCCGCTCATCGCAGTCGCGATCTATGCCGTGGTAAAACCTCTGACGGAAATGCTGGGAAGGTGGATGATCAGGCAAGGCATCCTTGATCCGAAAACCGGTTTTCTTGGGCTGCCCATGGCGGGGGCGCGGTCGTTGCTCGGTGACATCATTTCCGCGGACCTGGCGTTTCTGGTGTTCACGTTCGGTTCGCTGCTCGTCGCAATCCAGGTCGCTGGCGGGCAGTACACCCCGCGGATCATCGCGACGACACTGCTGCGCGATAACATCATCCGTGGCGTCTCGGGATTGTTCGTCTTCACCATGCTGTTCGCCAATAGAACGCTGAGCTGGATGGGTGAGAATGAAGTACACCAGCTTCAAGTGTTCCTTGCAGCGCTATTCGGCTTCGCCTCCGTCGTCGCGTTTCTCTTCCTGATTGACTACGCCGCGAAATCTCTGCGTCCCGTAAGCCTCGTCGCACGCGTCGGGAAGCACGGGATGGCGGTCATACAGAGCGTTTATCCCGCTCCGACCCGAGGTGCGTATACCTCACCGGAACGTGGCAATGAGCGAGGCGTACCTGATCGCATCGTGCGTCACAGCGGCAGATCGGGCATCGTTCTGGCCGTGAATCTGGAAAGGCTGGTGGCCAAGGCGCGGCGCACTGACACTGTTATCGAATTCGTGCCGCAGGTCGGTGATTTCGTCGCGGTGGACGAGCCCTTGTTCTATTTGTACGGAAACGCTGGCGCAATCGATGAGCGCAGGCTCCGCTCGCTGGTCGCTTTCGGCTCGGAACGCACGATGGAGCAGGACCCGATGTTCGCGTTTCGCATCCTGGTCGATATCGCGCTGAAAGCGCTGTCGGCGGCGATCAACGATCCGACCACGGCCGTGCTTGCGATCGACCAGGTGCACCGGCTATTGCGGGTGGTGGGCAAACGGTCTCTGCATATCGAGGAGATTGTGGATAGCTCGGGGCGCGTGCGCGTGATCTTGCGAACGCCCAATTGGGCAGATTTCGTGCATATCAGCTTTCGCGAGATACGCCAGTACGGCGCGAGCAGCATTCAAATCGCGCGGCGGATGCGGGCGGCAATAGAGAATCTCGTCCAGACACTGCCGGAACATCGTCATGACGCATTGCGGGTCGAGTTGGCACTGCTCGATCGCGCGATCGTCGCGAAGCATCCGTTTCCGGAGGACCTGGCGTTGGCCCGTATCCCCGACTCGCAAGGGCTTGGAGGTTCGGCAGGCTCGACCGCAAACGACTAGCCCTTACGGAGGCAAGCCATGCGCAAACTCATCATGGGTATTGTTGAATTCCGCGAGAAAATGCTGCCGCAATACGCGCAGCAGTTCAGCAAACTCGCGCTCGCGCAGACGCCTGATGCGCTCTTCATCACGTGCTCGGACAGCCGGGTCGTGCCGGACCTGCTTGCTTCGACCCATCCGGGCGATCTGTTCACGATGCGCAACGTCGGTAACCTGATTCCACCGGCGACGGCGGAAGGGGTCTCTACCGGCGACCTTTCCGAGGCAAGCGCGATCGAGTACGCCGTGCTGGTGCTGAAGGTCGCGAATATTGTCGTGTGCGGGCATTCCGAGTGCGGCGCGATGAAGGCCGTGTATACACGCAACGCCAGGCTGAAAGCGCCGAACCTCGATAAATGGCTGTACCACGCGAACAACGCAGCATTTCGTCTGGAACACGAAGGTCCGCTCAATGGCACGCTGAAACCGCACGATCAATTGTCGCAACTCAACGTACTTGTGCAGCTTGAGCATCTGATGACCTATCCGATCGTCCATCAGCAAGTCACTGCGGGCGCACTGGTGTTGAGCGGCTGGTGGTTCGACATCGCGACTGGCGACATGTATGCCTATGAGCGCACGAGCCGTTCATTCGAAGTCATCGACCGGGCGATGGCTGATCGGATGATTGCGCGCCTCGCTGCGCGGGCGCGATGAAGACGCACGAAGCGCTTCTACGCAATTGTGATCCCACTTGGCAAAGTCGACACTGCCGGTCGAGGTCGGCGGGACCGGCTCATTGATCCATTGATCGGCCCCCGCCGCACTCCCACGCCGACAGCGGCAGCTTACATGCCGCCAAATGGCTTTTCCACGGTCAGCTTGTTGGTGACCGAAGTCACTCCGGGAACGCCCTTCGCGATTTCCGCGACCGTGCCCACCTGGGAAGCGTCGGTGACCGTGCCATTGAGCGTCACCGCGCCGTCCTTTGCGACGACGCTGATATTGCCGGCGCTGATCTCCTTGTGCTTCACGATGGCGTTATAAACCTGCCGGCGCAGCGCGCGATTCGCCTTGCGTCCCGTGGCCGGGGCCGCTGAACCGGACGCCGTCATCGCGGATGCGCCCGGCGCACTGGCCGGTTCGCTGGTCTGGGACCACGCGGTCAAGGAAGTTGCAACGAGTGCGGCTCCGACAGCCAGCCTGAATGTTTTCATAGAATGCTCCGGTCGTTTGTTGTGTGGATTGCAGAATCAGAAAGTATGGCGGATGCCGACCATCGCAGCCGTGGTGTTCTTGCCCGGTGCGACGGGGGTGCCATAGATGATCGTCTGGTT
>NZ_FCON02000022.1 GCF_001544535.1 Caballeronia choica
CGGACTCAAGTTAAGGTCCTTCATCATTGGCACTGCCACGATGCCCAGCACGGCCTTGTCTGCAAAGTTTATTATCAGGCGGTTTCAAACTGAAGTGCAACACGGGGTTTAATGTTTAGCGCCTTGAGGTTGGCTCGCTGAGGCAAGTGTCGCAGCGAAGACCTCGAATGGCGAATGGAACGCGTAAGTGGCGCGCGGCCGGCTGTTCAAACTGTCGGCGATAGCATCGAGTTCGTCCTGACTGTAGACCGAAAGGTCGGTGCCTTTAGGCAGGTACTGGCGCAACAATCCGTTGGTATTTTCGCAAGTGCCGCGTTGCCACGGGCTGTGCGGGTCGCAGAAGTACACGCTCACGCCGGTGGCGGCGGCGAGGTCTTGATGGCGCGCGAGTTCCTTGCCCTGGTCATAGGTGAAGCTCTGGCGCAAGGGTTCGGCAATCGAATTGACTTTTCGAAGTAGCGCCGCGCCGCGGCCTTGTCACGGTGGGCACGCAGTAGAAAATCGACCGTATTGCCCTCCTTGTCGACTGCGCGATACAAATACTTCCACGGGCCTCGGACCTTGATATACGTTTCGTCCATTCGCCAACTCCGGCCCACGCCACGCTTGTGGCGGCGGAACACCTTCTCCAGAACCGGCAACACCTTGATGGCCCAGCGGTGCACGGTTGAATGGTCAACCGAGATACCGCGCTCCGCCATCATCTCTTCAAGGTGTCGAAGGCTCAGCGGGTAGGCCACATACCAGCGCACGCAAGTCAGGATCACATCGAGCGGATAATGCAAACGCTTGAGCACCCGCGCCACAGCTGGATTCAAAGTCTTCATCAAGCGTCCGATCGTTCGTATTGTCACAGCACATGATACCGACGCTTACTGCGACAAAACCGCCGGCTGCACCACTGAGCCATGATGCACAAAGCTGCCGCTGGAGCAGCGCGTGTGTCTTTGAGCGGCGGATATCGGCGAGCTGACCGAACGCGTGCAGTCGTCCAGATCCGGTCGCTCGGAGGTGCTTCACCAGCGACCGGTTACGGTTAGTCAGGAGACTATCGGTAACAGAACCGGGCGAATCAGAAACTGCATGGGAAAACCCTGAATCGTCAGAAATCTAACAGATCGACGATCATGCGCCATCGTAGGATTCGATCAAGCCGAATGGATGGAGGTTTCACTGACTGAAAGTACAGCACAGTGACTTCGCATATCCATTCATTCACTCGCATATCCACACAGGCGAAAATCAACATGACATCCCCGCAAACGCAAGCTGCGCCCGACTTTGATATGGCTACGGGTCTCCCCGAAGGACTCAAGGCGCGATACCAGCATGTCTCTCGCCCACCTGTGTTCGATTCCCCGGCGCAGGCGCGTTTGCACGGCAAGCAGCGCCTCGCGGCCGCGTTCCGGCTGTTCTCGAAGTTCGGCTTCGACGAAGGTGCGGCGGGCCACATCACGATGCGCGACCCGGAGTTCAGTGACACTTTCTGGGTCAATCCGTTCGGCGTGCATTTCAGTCAGGTGAACGTGTCCAACCTGATTCGTTGCGACCATCATGGCAACGTCGTGGAGGGAGACCTCCCGGTCAACGCAGCGGCCTTTGCGATCCATTCGCGCGTGCACCACGCCCGTCCCGACGCGATGGCAGCCGCGCATTCGCACAGTACCTACGGCAGGGCGTGGTCGACACTGGGCCGCCCGCTTGACCCTATCACCCAGGATGTCTGCGCCTTCTACAACGACCATGCCGTCTACGATGAATTCGGCGGCGTGGCAGTGGAGGTAGACGAAGGCCAACGCATAGCCAATGCGCTGGGTTCGAACAAGGCGGCCATTCTGCAGAACCACGGTTTGCTGACAGTGGGCAAGACCGTGGACGAGGCCGCATGGTGGTTCATCACATTGGAGCGTTCATGCCAGGTGCAATTGATGGCGGAAGCCGCAGCGGCCCGTACCGGTGCACCGCTGAAGGCGATTTCCGATGTCGCCGCGCGCCAGTCGCATTCGATTGTCGGCTCCGCGCAGGCGGGCTGGTTCCAGTTCCAACTCCTTTACTCCCGCATCGTCAAGGAACAACCGGACCTGCTGGACTGAGCCCGTGGCCACGCCCATACGCAAGCCCTCGCTGAGCCATTGAGCGCGACGAACTCGATGGCGAGAAGGAACTACCGGATCAAGCCTCGCCAATCTCGCCGCAAGGTTCATTGTGCCGGCGTGCTCCTAAGAGTGGATGACCCGAGGAGACAGCGATATGGGGCAGCAAAAGTAGTGTGGCAACGAGCGAAATGACTGACGTATCGTTTAGAGGCGCCCCCGTGCGAAAGGACGCCGTATCGGAGTTGTTTGTCTTTGGTATCGGCAGGGGCTACCGGCACGCCCCCATCGAACTTTGGCAGCAACCGACTACTTCGCGGCCTGAGTCGTCTTACGCAACTTCGCAACATCCAATGCCATCACCGCCGGCGCACCGTTGTTCCATCCTGCACGAATGAACGTGAGCACGTCGGCGATCTGCTGGTCGTTCAATACCGGCGAATACTTTGGCATCGGGTACGCAGCGGGAATGCCCTGGACCACGAGGTCGTGCGTGCCATTCAGCGTCACGTTGATCAGCGACGACGCGTCCTTCTCCATCACGTTTGGATTGCCCGCGAGCGGCGCGAGCAACGGCGCGTAACCCATGCCGTCCACGCCGTGGCAATGCATGCAGTACGCCGTATAGACCTTCGCGCCGGCATCGTTGGCGGGGTGCGTGAGAGACACCTTCGTCGCCTTCGGATCGTAGGCATATCGCGGCCCATTCGTGCCGCCGGCGGCAGGCAGCGACTTCAGGTAGCGTGACATCGCAGCGACGTCCTCGTCATTCATTGCCTGCGTGCTGTTGTTGATCACGTCCGTCATCGAACCGAACGCCGATGCATGCGTGTTCGCCCCCGTCTTCAGGAATTGCGTGACATCCGTTTCCGACCATCGGCCGAGTCCGACGTTATGCTCGCCGGTCAGGTTCGATGCGAACCAGCCGTCGAGCACGCCACCCGTCAGATAGGCACTGCCCGTTTCGTCGAGCGCTTTCTCCTGGAAGGCGATACCGCGCGCGGTGTGGCACGAGCCGCAATGGCCGAGACCCTGGACGATGTACGCGCCGCGATTCCACGCGACATCCCTGCCGCTCTTGTCCTGATACACGCCTTTGTCGAGGAACACGGCGTTCCAGATCTTAAGCGGCCAGCGCATGTTCAGCGGAAATGGAATGTCGGACTCGCGATTGGCCTGGTTGACCGGCGCGACGCCTTTCATGAAGTACGCGTAGAGCGCCTTGACGTCGTCGTCGTGAACCTTGGCGTAGGACGGATACGGCATCGCCGGATACAGGTTGTGCCCGTCCTTCACCACGCCCTGACGCAACGCCTTCTCGAAGTCCTCCTCGCTCCATTTTCCGATGCCCGTATCCGGGTCCGGCGTAATGTTGGTGGTGTAGATCCTGCCCATCGGCGTGGTCATCGGCAGCCCGCCGGCGAACGGCTTGCCCTTCGGCGCCGAATGGCACGCGACGCAATCGCCAACCTTCGCGAGATATGCGCCGCGTGCGACGAGCGCATCGTCGGCGGCCGCCGCGCGCGCGCTGATCGGCAAGGCAAGGGGCAAGGTCAGTCCGATTGCCGCAACGAGTCTTCCAGTCATCATCGTTCCCCTCACGCGGTTTGCAGTTGACGGCCTACCGGCAGTTGCCGGAGACGCTTGCCCGTCGCGGCATAGATCGCGTTGGTGAGCGCAGGCGCGAGCGCGGCCGTGCCCGGCTCTCCGATCCCGCCCGGCGCTTCGGCGCTCTTGACGATATGCACCTCGATCGGCGGTGTCTGGCTCAGCCGCAGCATGCGGTAATCGGTGAAGTTGCTTTGTTCGACGCGGCCGTCCTTGATGGTGACTTCGCCATAGAGTGCCGCCGTGATGCCGAAGATGATGCCACCTTGTATCTGCGCCTCGATCGTGTTCGGATTGACGACCATGCCGCAATCGACCGCGCACACTACGCGGTTCACCGCGACCTCGCCGTTGTCGACGGTAACGTCCGCGATGATCGAGAAGAAGCTGCCGAACGCATGCATGACCGATACGCCGCGCCCCTGTCCCTTCGGCAGCGCGTTGCCCCAGCCGGCGGCCTGCATGGCGACGTCGAGCACATTGCGCGCGCGGGGCGTCCCGGCAAGCAGGTCGCGGCGGTACTTGGCCGGGTCGACCTTGGCCTGCGCCGCGAGTTCGTCGATAAAGCTTTCCACCACGAACGTCCCACGTGTCGGACCGACGCCGCGCCAGAACGCAGTCGGAATATCGCGCGGTTCCTGCCGCACGTAGTCGACCAACTGGTTCGGCAAGTCGTAGGGAAGTTGGGCCGCGACTTCCACGGCGTCCGGGTCGACTCCGTTCTTGAACGCGGGCGGCGCGAACCGCGCCAGGATGGACGAGCCGACAATCCGGTGCTGCCACGCAATCGGCTTGCCGTTCGCATCGAGGCCGGCCGCGATGACGTCGTAGTAATACGGGCGATACATGTCGTGCTGAATGTCTTCTTCGCGCGTGAAGGTGACCTTGACCGGCGCATCGACCTGTTTTCCGATCTTTAGCGCCTGCGCGATGAAATCCGTCTCCAGACGGCGGCCGAATCCGCCTCCGAGCAAATGGTTATGGACCGTGATCTTGTCCGCGGGAAGGCCCGTGATTTTCACGGCGGTATCGACGGCGCGCGTAGGCACCTGCGTGCCCACCCAGATGTCGCAGCCATCGGCGCGCACGTGCACCGTGCAGTTGACCGGCTCCATTGTCGCGTGGGCGAGGAATGGCTGCTGGTAGACGGCGTCGACGCGCGTCTTCGCGTCGGTGAAGCCCTTGCCGATATCGCCGTCCTTGCGCGCGACCGCGCCCTCGCGCTTCGACGCGCTCGCGAGGTCATCGATCACGTGCTGCATCTGCACGCCCGCGCTCCTGCCTTCGTTCCACTTGATGACAAGCGCAGCCGCGCCCCGTTTCGCGGCCCACGTGTGATCGCCTATGACCGCCACCGCGTTATCGACCTTGACGATCTGGCGCACGCCAGGGATCTTCTTCGCGTTGATATCGTCCACGCTCGCGAGCGTGCCACCAAACACCGGGCAGTTCACGATCGCCGCGTACTTCATATCGGGAAGGCGCACGTCAAGACCGAACATCGCCGTGCCGTCGACTTTCTCCGGCGAGTCGAGGCGCTTCGCCGTCGTGCCGATCAGCTTGAAATCCTTTGGGTCCTTGAGCCGCACGTCTTGCGGCACGGGCAACCGGGCGGCTGCATCGACAAGCTTGCCGTAGCCGATCGCGCGATTGCTGGCGGCGTGCACAACCTGCCCGCGCTCGGCATGGCAGCTTGCCGGATCGACTTGCCACTGCTGCGCGGCCGCCGATATCAGCAGCACGCGCGCGGTCGCACCGGCCTTGCGCATCGGTTCCCATGCGTAGCGGATCGAGGTCGAGCCACCGGTCAACTGGCCGCCGAGCAGCGGGTCCATGAAGAGCTTCTCGTTGGGCGGCGCATGATCGATCACGACGCTGTCGAGCGGTACTTCGAGTTCTTCCGCAATCAGCATGGGGATCGACGTATACACGCCCTGCCCCATCTCGACCTTCGGGATCACGAGCGTGACCTTGCCGGCCGTGTCGATCTGGACGAATGCATTCGGTTGGAAGACGCCGCCCTGCGGCATTTCGTTGGCATCGCCGCCGATCACCGATTTGGCGTTTTGGGCGCCTTGACCTTGGCCAGCGGCCGAGATGCTGAAGCCGAGCACCAAGCCGCCGCCTGCCGCTGCCCCGACCGTAACGCCGAACTTGAGAAACGTGCGGCGGCTCAAGCCCCCTTTGGACGCGTGGCCTTTTTGCGCGTCGAGTAATCCCCGCGACATGTCACGCTCCCTTTACAGCGTGCTTGATCGCTGCGCGAATCCGGTTGTAAGTGCCGCAGCGGCAGATGTTGCCATCCATCGCCGCATTGATGTCGGCGTCGCTCGGGTTTGGGTTGCTTGAGATCAGCGACGCCGCCGACATCACCTGGCCCGACTGGCAATAGCCGCACTGCACGACGTCAAGCGCTTTCCACGCGTCCTGGACTTTCTTCCCGGCGGCCGTATTGCCGACTGCTTCGATGGTCGTCACCTTGCGATCGCCGACTGCTGCGATTGGCAGCACGCACGAGCGGACCGCGGCACCGTCGAGATGCACCGTGCACGCGCCGCACTGAGCGATTCCGCAGCCGAACTTCGTTCCCGTCAAGCCGATCAGGTCGCGGAGCACCCACAGCAAGGGCATGTCCGGAGGCGCGTCGAGGTTGTGGGTTTCACCGTTGACGTTGAGCGTTGTTGTCATGTGCAACTCCGGTTGTGGGGTTGTTCTTTTATCCGCTTCGCGAACCTTGCCAGGAGGCTTACAGTTCGCAAGCCTCAATGCGCTTTAGGCGTGGGCGTGCGGTCCAGACTTCTGCGGGAGGAACTCAGGCAGTTGTACCAGAAGGCGCACGTTTTCGCTTTATCGACGGGCGGATGTCAGGGCTGGCTGTTCGAAACGGCTCCGGTGCAAGTAGGTGACCCGGTCGAGACGTCTCCGATATGTCGGACACTTCATCGTGCGGACTGGACGGCATTCCAAACTGCGGGCGCAGCGTAATGCTTGCGTACGACGACGTGTCCCTCCGAATCCACGCCGTGAACTGGAACAGGGTCTTTGCACGATGAATCCCATCTTGACGTTTCGCGGTCGTTTTCATTGACGGCAAGACGGCAGTTCATATGACGTGGTCTCTTCCTGACTCACGGGCCATCAGGACGATGATCCGACGTAGTTCTTCAGAATGCGTAAGTCGGTTACCGAGTACGCCATACCAAGCCGATAGCCCCGGCCAACGCGCAGCGGAGCAATCAGGTGCATGTCCTCGCCGTCAACTTCGGGCAGCTTCAGCTCCGCCGATCCGGCCCAGACATCCACGATCGCGAGATTGTCGGTGAGCGACATCGTCAGTTCGTCGACGGGGGGCTTGTCCTGACGGTCGGCCGCAAGCTGGGGAAAGTAGCGCCGCATCGTTGTCGGTCGGTTGAAAACTGTCGTCGGATCAGCGATTGGTTCTTCGATCTGGATACGAGCGGTCGCGAGCCGCTCCCCGTGAGCGGACACGCTGGCACCGAAGCGACTTCCTTTGGCAAGCGGTGCAGCCGCCGCGCCAGGAGCAGAGAAACTGCGAGTCTGATAGACACTGGCAAGTTTTTTCGGAAATCCCTGCGCCCATCCGCGGGCGATGGCAGCGTCGTTGTCGACGAAGATGTAGGGGCAGTAGTTGACAGGAGTACCGTCAAAGACGGCCTCGACCAAAACGAAAGCCTCGCGATATTGATATCTCGCGGGGTCGGTCAACTCGTCATTGGAACCAGTAAACTGCCAGTCCAGGAACCAGAAGAACGCGCGCCCTCCTGACTTCTCGTCCACCGTCAGGCCGGGCGGGAGGAGCGCCGCGATCGCCCCCTGCTCGGCCCAATATTCGATGGCAAGACAATCGCTGGAATAGTGCCACGGCGGCAGCGACACCAGCGCCGACTTTCCTTGCGGAGTAATAGGAACTGAAAAGGCTTTAAGCATTTCGTTTCTTCCTGAGTTGGAGCTACCCAAAATCGCTGTACAGGGAATTCTTGCGCTTCTTCCGAACGCCATGCATCACATGACGCGGAACGGTCTGGCATCACGCGTCTCGCGCATACGCTGCGGCGCCTGGATTCGGTGAACTGTGGTGTTACTTGCATGCCGTACGGCGTGGCATACGGCCCGCGTTGCTATAGCTCTTCTGAGCATAGTCCGCGCTTTGACGAACGCCTATTACATAAAACTGTAATCACCTGCACCCTGGCCTTCCTCTCGAACCGGCCCGGCCCGCAAGAGCGGTTCTCGGGACGGAGCCGCGTGAATTGGGGCATCGACGGGACAACGTAGATTACGGAGGACACAAGCATTAGGGATGACAAGACGATGGCCTTCCGCAATCTTGCCCACCCCGGGCTTGCAATAGTCCAGCCGGCCATACAAGCAGTAAGAGCCACGTCGACTACGAGCGCGACATAGCCTTTCATCGGACGCGTTGCGATCGAGACCGCAGTCTGGGGCGAGCAAACACAGGATCGTCGGCACGACCTGCGTCGTCAGAACGCGCTCGTCATTGGCGCGGACAGATCGAATACGGTGGGACGAGTTGCGGCAAGCTCAGATGAAATGCCGCACGCTCATCACGACCGAGCGCTGGTTGATCCCCGGGCTCGGCGGAGACACGCTCGCGACGCCTACGGTTCAAGTTCGGCCCGATGAGCGCCTAAACTCATCGAGCCATCACGGCCAGCGATGACAGTTCCTGTCGAGAGCTAAAAGAAGTGCAGTATGCCGACTTGCGCGCCGGTCGGATCGAACCCCGGGTGAGAAAGCTGAACACCTTGCGTCGCCGCGCCGAGCATCGTGTAGGCAGCCTGGTTGTGATTGCTGATGTGCGAGAGCGTCGCATAGATCAGCGTGCGCTTGGACAACAAGTGCTGTGCCATCAGGCTGATCTCGGCCGCATTATTGCCGGCCGGAAGGCGGTCGTTCGCATACGCGTACCCCGCCGAAACGAAATCGGCCGGCGTGAACCGATACTGCGCCGACACCGAATAGACATCCTTGTCGTAGACCTTCGCCGAATCCTGTGCATGATGATAGGCCGCGAAAAGCTTGAGCGATCCGAAGTCGTATGAGCCTCCGGCGAACATGTCGCGCTGAACATCGGTCGCGGCCGCATTCGTCATCTTCTCGTAGTTGGCCGCGAGAAATACCGGTCCGTTCGCGTATTCCACGCCGGCGTGAATGTTGTCGTGACCATTTTGCGGCACGGCGCTCTGGCTCAGACCATACAGAACCTGCGCCTTGAGGCCCGCTATCACCGGGGTCTGGTAGCTGAACGCGTTGCTCACCCGAAACGTATAGCTCGCGAAGTTGTCGAGCCCGGACGCCATCGTCGCGCCGCCGAACGCGTCGAAGCGGCTGATCAGCAGAAACTGCGGCGTGTTCTGGCGTCCCATCCGGAACTCGCCCCAGTTGCCCGACAGGCCGACCCACGCCTGCCGATTGAAAATCGCGGTCGGATCGGCCGCCGTGCCGTTGTTCGTGTTGATGCCGCTTTCCAGCGTGAAGTTGATGCGGTTTCCACCGCCAATATCCTCGCTGCCCTTCATGCCGAAGCGCGACGCATAGAAGCCGCTCGAACCCATTCGGGTCGTCAGGCCGTTGCCGGCGTTGGTCGATTCGATAAACGTGTCAATCACGCCGTAAAGCGTCACCGAACTTTGTGCCTGCGCGCTGCCTGCCGCGCAGGCGCCAAGCCCGAGGGCGATGGACGCGACTTGTCTGACGCAGTTCTTCACTTCGTCTCCTGATGGATTCCGGTTGAATCTTGTGAAACGCGAGGACCAGTGCGCTCAGGCGCCGTGGCCATTGGGCGCGGCGTCGATGATGTCGACGCCGGCCTGCGGACGCGCCGCCGAGGTCACGGCGCAGCGCAGTTTCGGCAGGCACAGCATGGCGAATGCACCCGCGAGGGTCACCGCCGCGAGCGCGTAGAGACCGTACTCGAGTCGCTGCGTGTGCTGCTTGAGCCAGCCGATCACGAACGGCGTCACATATCCGCCGAGATTGCCGACGGTCGCCATTAGCGCGATGCCGGCTGCCGCCGCCGTGCCCGTCAGCAGCACACCAGGTAGCGACCACATCACCGCCAGGCCCGCAAGCGCGCCTGTCATCGCGATCGACAATCCGGCGAGCGAGATCACCGGGCTCGCCGAGAACACGCCGGCTACGACGAGGCCGAACGCGGACATCAGCGCGCTGCCGGCGGCGTGCCAGCGGCGCTCATCGTGCCGATCCGAATGCCGTCCGATGAGCACCATCCCGATCGCCGCCGCCACGAACGGAATGCTCGCGATCAGGCCCGTGTCGAGATAGCTCTTCACGCCGAGATTGCGCACGATCTGCGGCAGCCAAAAGGACACGCCGTAGGTGCTGCCGAGCAGCGCGAAGTTCGCGAAGGCGAGCAGCCAGATGTTGGGGTCGCGAAATGCCGCGCCGAATGAATGGCCAGTCCCGGCCGCGAGTTGGCTCGCATGCTCGCTTTCGAGCTGCTTCGCGACCACCGCGCGGTCTTGCGCGCTCAGCCACTTCGCATCGCGCGGGCCGTTGCTCAGATAGAAGTAGGTGACAACGCCGAGCGCCACCGCTGGCGCGCCTTCGATCAGAAAGAGCCACTGCCAGCCGGCGAGTCCGGCGGCGCCGCTGAGCGACGACATGATCAGCCCCGACAACGGTCCGCCGATCACGCCGGATAACGCAATGCCGAGAAAGAAGATCGCGTTCACTTGCGAGCGCAGGCGCGTGGGAAACCAGTACGTCAGGTACAGCACGATGCCCGGATAAAAGCCCGCTTCCGCGACGCCGAGCAGAAACCGCATCACGAAGAACGCCGTGTCGGTGCGCACGAACATCATGCCGACCGACAGCGCGCCCCACACGACCATGATCCGCGCGATCCAAAACTTCGCGCCGACCTTCTGCAGCATCAGATTGCTTGGGATCTCGCAGATGCAGTAGCCGATGAAGAAGATGCCCGCGGCGAAGCCGAACGCCTGGTCGGTGAGACCGATGTCGGTGGCCATCTGCAGCTTGGCAAAGCCGACGTTCACCTTGTCGAGGAAGGAAACGACGTAGGCGACCAGCAGGAACGGCAGCAGCCGCATCGCGATCCGGTTGTACATACGGTCTTCGCGAGGGTCGTCGAAGCTCGATCGAGCGAGAAATCGCATGGTGTCTCCTTGGGCCGCCGGGGCCATTTTGCTGGTTTGCAGGAACGTGTGATCACGGTATCGAGCGTTTTATGTTGTATCGCTCATCGATACCTGATGTCGTTGATCGAAATATATTCGCCGCAAGTTTGTTGGTCAAATGAACTCGACTAGGGGTTTTCTCGGAGACCGGGCCGGCCCGCTCGATTTCTTGCTCCCACGGAAAAAATGGAGTTGACAGCGGCCGATTGCGCTCCTACGATGTTCTTTACACAGAAACGACGTATCGTTGAAAAGAACAATTTTCATCACCCTGGCTAAGCGGCCTATCAATCCGATGGAGGAATTCATGAGTACTCTCGCCAAGTTGCACAACTGGAACGAACTCACCCGCGAAACCGTGCGGAGGGGTGTCGAGCGCGTCGGCTTTCGCGGCGACGACGTGATGTGCGTGATGAACTGGCTTACGCCCGGGATGCAGGTCAACCCGCACCGCCATACGTTCGAGCAGTTGGTGATCATCGTGCAGGGCCGCGTGCGCTTTCATCTGAACGATGAAGTGGTGGAAGGCGGCCCCGGCAGCATGATCCGGATTCCCCCGCACGTCGTGCATTACGCGGAGCCGGTGGGCGACGAAATCGTGCTGAACCTCGACGTATTCGCGCCCTTGCGCGACGACTACCGGCACCTGGTCGACTATCAGCGCGACGAATTCGAAGACGCGCGAGCCTGACGGGGAGCACGGCATGAACCACGAATTTCGCTTGCGCCTGCGCCGCGGCGATGCGCTCGCGGGCACCTTCATCAAGACGCCCGCGCATCACATCATCGAGATCGCCGGCGCGAGCGGCCTCGACTTCGTCGTGCTCGACGCCGAGCACGCGCCGTTTTCAGTTGACGCTCTCGACCGATGCCTGCTCGCCTGCGCCGCGGCCAGCGTGCCGGGCATCGTGCGACTTCAGGACACGGCGCCGGCCACCGTGCTGAGCGCGCTCGATCTGGGCGCGAGCGGCATCCTGGCGCCGCATGTCGTCTCGCCTGAAGGCGCGCAGGCGATCGTCGCGGCGAGCCGCTATCGCAACGGTACGCGCGGCTTCAGCAATTCGCCGCGCGCGGGCGGCTACGGACGCTCGTCGATGGATGGACATATCGAGGCGAGCGATGCGGGCGTCGCGGTGCTCTGCCAGATCGAGGACCGCGCGGCGGTCGAGCGCGTCGGCGAGATTGCCGCGGTGGAAGGTGTCGATTGTCTTTTCATCGGCCGGGCCGATCTCGCCGTTTCGTATCAGGCCGCGTCCCTCGACGATCCCCGCATCGATCACGCCATCGAGCGGACCGTCGCGGCCGGACGTACGCACGGCGTGCCGGTCGGCATCTTCCTCGCCGACGCCGCTCAGGTCGCACATTACGCCCGCCGCGGCATCAGCTTCTTCATCGTGGGATCGGACCAGTCGATCCTGCGCTCGGGTCTGCGCGAGTTCGCCGGCGCCTTCGCCGCGCGATGAGTTCACGCGACCCACATTCATAACCTTCCGGAGACATCCATGGCATCCGTCCTGCAAGACACCGCTACCCATGAAACCAGCCGCGTCGATCATCTCGTGCGCGGTTCGATTGACCTGCACTGCCATAGCGGCCCGTCCGTGATGGCACGCTATTGCGACCATATCGAGGCGATGCGCGAGGCATCGGATGCCGGCTTGCGCGCCGTGCTGCTGAAGGATCACTACTATTCCGCCACGCCCGTGACGGAACTGCTGAACAAGCATTTCTCCGATCTCGGCGTGCTGATGCTCTCGGGCGTGCCGCTCAACAACTCCGTCGGTGGCATCAATGTGCATGCGGTCGAGCACGGCATCAAGCTCGGCGCTCGGCTCGTCTGGATGCCAACGTTTTCGTCCGCGAATCACATCGCGCATCACAAGCATGATGAGCACTTCAACGAGAAGTTTCCGCAAACCACGCAGAAGATGCTCGCGCCGATCCCGCTCTCCGTTCTCGACGGCGATGGTAAGCTGAAGGAGGAGGTCAAGGCCATTCTCGATCTGATCGCCGATGCCGATATCGTGCTGTCCGCGGGCCATCTCCACATCAGCGAAATCTGGCCACTCTTCGAGGAGGCCCGCAAGCGTGGCGTGAAGCGGCTGCTCGTCAATCACCCGACGTATGTCGTGGATGCGAGCCTCGACGACATGCGACAGTTGGCAAGTGAAGGCGTGTATATGGAGCATTCGATGTGCATGTGGGTGCCCGGCTCGAAGTTCCGCTTCTATGATCCGCAGTTCCTGAACGACGTGATCGAGGCGGGCACCGTCGATCTGACGATCCTCGGCTCCGATCTCGGCCAGAAGGGCAACCCGACTTTCACCAACGGCTTTCGTCACGTGATCGAAACGGCGCTCGAACTCGGCTATAGCGAGGCGGATGTCCGTAAAATGACGTCCACCAACGCCGCCACGTTGATGGGCATCTGACATCGGCAGCCGTCCGCACCGGGGCGCCGAGCTGTCGCCCCGCATCTCACCAGGAGGAAACGAACATTGGCAACAAGGCGCGATCCCGATATCGGCACAGCAGCCGAATCCACCGGCCCTGCGATCCTCGAATCCGTCGGCATCGTGTTCCGGCTGCTCGACGAACTTGCGCTCGCGCGGCGGCCGCTTGGCGTCACCGAACTCTCGCAGGTCGTCGAAGAGCCGAAACCGCGCGTGTATCGGCATCTCGCGTCGATGAAGCAGATCGGCGTGGTCGAGCAGGACCCGGTCAGCGAGAAATACCGGCTCGGCAGCAAGCTGGTGGTCTATGGCACCGCGAGCGCCGAGCAGTTCGACCTGCGAGCCATGGCCGATCCGTATCTGACGCGGCTGCGCGACTCGACCGGGCAGACCGCGTTGCTGTCGGTGGCGACGCACGACTCGGCGCTGGTGGTGTCGGCGGTGGAATCCACGCGCAGCGTGGTGATCTCCGTCAAGCCGGGGAACCGCCCCGCCACGCATTGCTCGGCGCAGGGCAGGCTCGTGCTTGCGTACCTGGATGACGCCGCGCAGCAGCGCGTGCTACGGCGCAAGCTGCCGCGATTCACGGACCGGTCGGTCGTCGAGCCCGCGCAGATTCTTGCGCGGCTCGCCGCGATTCGCGAGCGCCTGTACGAAGACGCCGATGGCGAACTGATCGACGGCGTGAACGTGCTGGCCGCGCCGATTTTCCGCGAGAACGATGTGCTGGTCGGGTCGATCGGCGTGATCGGTCCGAGTCGCGACGTGCCCTCGCCGCCCGGGGCCGCGCTGCTCAAGGCCGTGCAGTCGGCGGCTGCGGAACTTTGCTCCCGGTTGAACAACGACATCTACGGACGCGTGTTGAAGCACACGTAACGCCGTGTCGTCGCTAGCCGGCTCAAGATGCAAATCGTAGCCCATGAAACTCCAGAACCACCGAATCAATCAACAATGGTTAAACACCGCCGGCCCATAGGTTTGCAAAAGCGCCGTGAATGCAGCCAGCTCGATAGGGGTCGGTTTGACCGGCAGCGGCAAAGGGCCCCCTCCACGGACTGCCGCATCGTTATAATCGCGTGTCGAAATCTCTTCAGACCGCCACATGGCCCGAACTTCGGATCGCCCCACACGCCCTGCAGACTATGATTTCACCGATCAGGTCGGCCACTTGCTGCGGCGAGCGTATCAACGTCACGTCTCCATCTTCCAGCAGGCCATTCCCGATTCCCAACTCACGGCTGCTCAGTTCGTCACGCTGTGTGCGATTCAGGCGCAACAGGCATCGTCGCTGAACGATATAGCCAAAGCCACCGCGATTGACCAGGCGACCATACGCGGCGTCGTCGAAAGACTGCAGGCCCGCAAGCTGATCGCCGTAGCCCGGGATGCGAATGATGGTCGCAAGGTGACCGTCACGACGACCGCCGAGGGTAACGCGCTGGTCGAGAGGACCGTGCCGTTCGCGCATCAGATCACCGAAGCGACGTACGGTCCGCTGAACGCCGCGGAGCGGGTCGCGATGGTCTATCTGCTGCGCAAGATGATCGACGCCCCGAGCGATTGAGCAGCGCATGGGGCTCAACTTCCAGCCCCCGTTCAAACCTTACGATGACTCTGCGGCGCACAGCTTCCGCAGGAGAAACAGCACCGCTACGCGTTCCACGTCGTTCAGGTCGCTCATCGTCAGATCGCTCACGCGCTCTGCGGCGGGGGTCGTGTCCTCGACAAGCCGCCGCCCCTGATCCGTCAGTACGACGGCACTCTTCCTCCGGTCGTCCGGATTCGCCTTCAATTCAATCAACTCGCGCGCCTTCAACCGTTCGATGATCCCGCGTACCGTAGCGGCATCGATGGCGGTCGCTTTGCCAAGGTCGCTCATCGATGAAGGCCCGAGACGCAGGCTCGCGCTCAGCACGGCGAACTGCACGGAGGTCAGTTTCGGGTCGCCAATCGTCTGCCCGAAAATCGCAAGATGCCGCTGATATGCCTTGCGAAGAAGATGGCCGACCTGCGCCGAGACGTCATAGTCCGTTGCGGCATGCCCGGCTTCCTGGAAAGCCGCCGAGGTGTTTGAATGATCCATGTCACGTCTGTGGGTTGGGTGGGCAGCATGGCGTCATGATCCGTGCCGCCTCGCGGGTGAGGTTGAACGGTCCCGTCAGTGCACCTGATTGCGGATTTGCACGGATGCTCGCGCGAGGTCGTTCCACGAAGCTTCGCCCGGCGCAAAGCGCCCACGTATATAAGCGACGAGGTCCGCGACCTGGCGATCGTCCAATGAGTCCCTGAAGCCCGGCATGTAGCCCAGCTCACTGGTCGCCGGAGCATCGATGCCATGCAGGATCACGTGCAGCAGGTTCTCCGGAGACGCCTCGCTTACGCTCGTATTGATCGCGAGCAGCGGACGCACACCGAAATTGCCGACGCCCCCCGCTTCTGTATGGCACACGGCGCACGCGCCTTCGAAGATGCGTCGTCCGCTTTCGAGCCCCTGCAGTCTGATTGCATCGGTTTTCGGCACGGCAGTTGGCGCTGTCTTCGCGGTAACCGGCGAGAGCGACGCCACGTAATGCGCCATCGCGCGCACATCCGCTTCGGGCAGCGTAGACAAGCCCGCGACGACCGGCGCCATCGGTCCGGCAGCGACGCCGTGTTCGCGCGAGAAACCCGTGCGCAGGTAGTCGAAGAGCGCGTCTTCGGTCCAGCGCACCGGCGACTTTGAATTCGCGACGAGCGACGGTGCGACCCAGCCTTCCGCGCTGCCGCCCGTGAGATAGAAACTTGCGCCCTTTTCCGCCCCGAGTACGTTGCGCGGCGAATGGCAGGCACTGCAATGCCCCGCTCCGTCGACGAGATAGGCTCCGCGATTCCATTGTGCCGAACGGGACGGTTCAGGGACGAACGCGCCCTGCTTCAGATACAGCGCATTCCAGCCGGCCACAAGCCCGCGCTGATCAAGCGGAAACGGCAGGCGCGTCTGCGGTGGCGCGGACTCGATGGCCGGTTGCGACATCAGGTACGCATAGAGCGCGGTCATGTCGGGCTCGCTCAGTTTCGTGAACGCGGTGTACGGGAACGCCGGATAAAGGTGATGACCGTCGCGCGAGATGCCTTGCCGCATCGCGCGGTCGAAGGCGCCGAACGACCAGTTGCCTATACCGGTCTTCGGGTCAGGTGTCAGATTGGTCGAAAAGACGATACCGAACGGCGTCTCCAGGGCGAGTCCGCCTGCATTGGTTGCGCCGCCGGGCGCAGTGTGGCAGACGGCGCAATCGCCGAACGCGGCGACTTCGCGGCCACGCGCAATGGTCGCTTCCGACCACGTGGACGACGCGGGCCGATCGATCGGCGCAATGGGTGCAATCGGCGCACGCACCGGCCACGCCGTGCAGGCAAGCGCGATGAGACTGCCAAGGCCGCCAGCCGCGAAGGCCGCGCGCAGCGAGCGGCGCACCCGCTGCGGCAAGGCATGACGGGGTGCCTTTGAGTCGCCGAGCGCCGCGCGCACGCGCTCGGGCGTAAACGGCGGCGCGCGAAAACGAACACCGGTCGCGTCATACAACGCGTTGGCAATCGCCGCCGCAGCGGGCGACGCGTCGATTCGCGCATCATGCATCCGGTCATCGGCTTGCTCAAGCGATGCGCTCGCGGCCGCACGTGCGGGAACCGGAGTAAGCCGATGCGAAACCGCCCGAGAGTCCGGCGTTTCGTCGTGCGTCGGCTCCGCGGCGAAGGGCAAACCGAGCAGCCGCGACGCGGCGGCCGCGATTTGCCGCGCCGGGACGCCCATGATCGCATTGAGACTGCGACGCCCCTGCGCACGACCCGCGATCACGCGCCGGAGGTTCACGTCGCCCGTCAGGCGATTCACATCGAGATCGACGATCCACGCGGAATATTCGGGCGTCCGGGTTCCGTCGGCTGCCTCTTCGCGCTTGTCGAAAGCGAAACCTCTGCCGTGCGCAAGTTCCCCGTGCCCCGGTGTCTTGCGCGCCTCCCTGTTCCAACCGGCGCGCTGCACGAGCGAGCCGATCAGTTCCCGCGCTCCGGCGTCTTCCACCAGGTCGAGATGATCGAGCCGGAAATCGATCGGGTCGATACGGTTATCGCGTGCGATTTCATCGACGAAGGACTCCCGTGCGAATGCATGAGCGGCGCGCGGAATCGCCTCGCCTTCGTCATCGATCAGCGATGCCGTGTGTCGCGACACGTACGGGATTTGACCTTCTCGGGAAGGCTTGGCGTGAGACGGATCGGCAGCGGCCGCAATATAGCGCCAATCCAGCAAACGCCCTTCGACGTCGAGCGATGCGCCAACCGAAAGCATCGCTGAGCCGCCGGCACGGAGGCTTAGAAATCCGTCCACGCGAACCGCGCGGCCGGCTTGCCGCATCAACGCCACTGCCGCCAGCGCCGCACTCGTGGCGCCCGGAGCGCCGCGTGGACCGGATTCGAGACCATGAAGCGCAAAACGTGTCACCGGCAACCCGGTGGCGTCCGTGAGCGCGCCGAGCAGCCGCGCCTTGTCGGACGCGGCGCTGAAGACCTCGATCCGCTCGCCATTGTCACGCGCGAGCGCCGCGCACGACACGAAGGCGCCGTCGACCAGCGGCCATGTGTAATGCGCCCGATGTTGCAATCCAGAGTGCGGCACGGGCGCGGACAACTCACCCTGCTCGCTACCCGCCGGGTCATCTTGCATCGTTCGACATGCATGCAGCGCGGCATCGCGGGCGCGCGCCCCACTGTCCGCAACAAACGCTGCGGTCTTCCCAACCTCGATCCACTGAACGCCGTGCTCGGCCGCCACGCGCAAGGCGTGAATCTGCCACACGGAATCGAAATCGGCGAGCACGCAGGCGTACAGCATGCCGTCTTCGGAAGCGACGGTCATGGTCCCGCACGAGTCTGCTTCGCGCATGTTGTTCATTGCATTAGCGGGGTGGTTCTGTTTTCAGGTAGTGCGCTGCGCGCTTAACCGCATTGACGATTTCCAGATGCGTGCCGCAACGGCAGAAATTGAAACGCAACGCTTGCCGGATCGCCGCGTCATCCGGTTCCGGATTGCGGTCGAGCAGCGCCTTCGCGCTCATGATCATGCCGTTCAAGCAGTACCCGCACTGCGCGGCCTGTTCGTCGATGAAGGCGCGCTGGACCGGATGCAGCGCGTCGAGCGTGCCGAGCCCTTCGAGCGTCAGCGTGTCGCGCCCGAGCGCGGCGGCGACCGGCACGACGCAAGAGCGTGTCGGGCCGCCGTCCATCAGCACCGTACAGGCGCCGCATTGGCCCAGCCCGCAACCGTACTTCGGCCCGTTCAGTTCGAAGTCGTTGCGCAGCACATAGAGCAAGGGCGTGTCCCTTGTCGCTTCGACGGCCAGTGTGCGTCCGTTCACGGTAATTACCAGAGGCTCGACATCCGACGCCGATCCCGAAGACGCTGCGTGCAAGCTCATGCCCGATGCTCCGTCAGAGCGGACACGATGTTTGCCATCGTGCCCGACACACGATCATGTTCAGGCGGCGACAGCGACCGCTTCCCTTGCCTTCGGTGCCTTCAGCGGCTCGCTGAACACGTCGTAGGCGAATACCCATGCCGGGTCTTCGTTCGAGCGCAGCCACGTATTGTTATGCGACACCAACTGGACCTTGGACGCCCGCTCCGCACGGTTTGCCTCATACAGCGCGAACGCACTCGCGTAATCGGTGGCACCGGTTTCGCCGAGACAGCGCGTGAGCATCGCCGCGTCCTCGATTGCCATGGCCGCACCCTGCGCCATGTGCGGCTTCATCGGGTGACACGCGTCGCCGAGCAGGACGAGCCGCCCGCGGCTCCACAAAGGCAGCGGATCGCGCTCGAGCAGCGGCCACTTGGTGACTTCGGGTGTTGCGTCGATCAGTTTCTGGACGGACGGATGGTAGCCCGCGAACACCTCGCGCATCTCGTCCCGGCTACTCGGCGCAACCGACTGACCAGCCGGCCACTCGGCCTGCGGCACACCCGTCACGTAATAGATTTCGTCGCGCTTGCCGGTGACGTAATACACCATCATGTGGCGGTCTTCCGACCACCACTTCACGCAAAGATCGAACGGATCGGTGCCGAGCAGAGAAGCGGGAAACACGGCGCGATGCGCGACGTAGCCGGTGTAGCGCGGCGGCTCGGCTCCGAGCAGGTGTTCGCGAATCCTGGAATTCACGCCATCCGCGCCGATCGCGATATCGGCCGTCTCGACGGTGCCGTCGGTGAAGGTGAGGCGTACCTCGCTGCCGGTGTCCTCGACGCTCTTCAGGTGCTTGTTGAATGCGATCGTATCGGGCTCGAGCGCCGAAGTCATCAGTGCATGGAAGTCGCCGCGATGCACGGTCAGATACGACGCTCCGTATTCCCTGAGTGCGAAGTCGCCAAGCGGAATCTGCGCGATGGCGTCCCCGCTCTTCCAGTCGCGGCTGTACCAGAAGTCAGGATGCGATCCCATCGTGTTCAATGCGCTCTCGCAGCCGATGCGAAGCATGATCTTCATCACATTCGGGCCGAGGTGTATCCCCGCACCGAGACGGGAAAACGCGGGCGCCTGCTCATACACGCGGACGGAATAGCCGGCGCGCTGCATCAATGCGGCCGCTGCTGTTCCGCCGAGTCCCGCTCCAACGATCGCGATACGGGGTTTGCTCATGATCTCTTCTCCATGTGTCGAACGCTCGCCGAGATCTGGCCGGCGAGCCGGTTTGAAAAACTTGAATTGAGTGTACACATTCGAATTTGAACGGTAAAGAAAATTCTTGGGCGCGACCGACAACGGCCGGCGAACCCATATATGGTGCGGTAATGTAGGGTTTTCACCAATGAAATGCGGTCCTGCACCATCAATTTATTTTGTCGATTACTTGTGAATTTAAAGTGTGTACACTAGACTTCAATGAACGCAACGAGCTGCCTCTGGCGGCCCAAACCATACGGAGTCGAAGAGATGAACAAGAGCTTTCGCATCGGTCAGATCGTGCCCAGTTCGAACACGACAATGGAAACGGAAATCCCGGCCATGCTGCTGGCGCGGCAGTCGATCCGCCCTGAGCGCTTCACGTTCCATTCGAGCCGTATGCGCATGAAGAAAGTGGTGAAGGAGGAACTCGCCGCAATGGACGCGGAATCGGACCGCTGCGCGCTCGAATTGAGCGATGCTCGCGTGGACGTGCTGGGCTACGCGTGCCTGGTCGCGATCATGGCGATGGGACACGGCTATCACCGCGTATCACAGGAACGCCTGCAGAAACGCACTGCCGAAAACGGCGGCGCGGCGCCGGTTCTCACGAGCGCAGGCGCGCTCGTCGATGCGCTGAAGGTCATCAAGGCAAAGCGGGTCGTGGTCGTGGCCCCCTACATGCTTCCGTTGACCGAACTCGTGGTCGACTACATCCGCAGCGAAGGCTTCGAAGTCGTTGACTATAAGGCGCTGGAGATCCCGGACAACCTCGAGGTCGGACGCCACGATCCGCGCCGTCTTCCCGCCATCGTCAGGACGTTGCCGTATCAGGACGTCGATGCGATCGTGCTGTCCGCTTGCGTGCAGATGCCTTCCCTTGCGGTCGTCCCGCAGGTCGAGGCGATGACCGGCAAGCCTGTCATCACCGCCGCGATCGCGACGACCTACGCGATGCTTCGCGAACTCGACCTCGAGCGCATCGTGCCGGGCGCGGGCGCGCTTCTCTCGGGGGCGTACTGATGTCGGCCGACTCGCCCGAGGATTGCACCATGAACTCCACGTTTCTTTATGGCGCCAACGTCCACGCCAACGGCATTCGCCAGCATTACCTGCGCTACGGCGGGGACAACGGTGCGCGCGCGACACGCCCGGCTGTCGTGGTGATTCCCGGCATCACGAGCCCCGCTGCGACGTGGGGCTTCGTCGGCGAGACGTTTGGCCGCCAGTTCGATACCTACGTGCTGGATGTGCGCGGGCGCGGACTGTCGGAAGCATCGGCGACGCTCGACTACAGCCTCGACGCCCAGGCCGCCGATGTCATCGCGCTTGCGCAAACGCTCGGTCTCGAACGTTATGCGCTGGTGGGTCACTCGATGGGTGCGCGCATTGCGATCCGCGCCGCGCGCCATGCACCGCGAGGCCTCGTGAGCACGGTACTCGTCGATCCGCCGGTCTCCGGTCCTGGGCGCCGCGCATATCCCGCGAAGCTGCCGTGGTACGTCGATTCGATCCGCCTTGCGACTCGCGGCACCGACGCGGAAGGCATGCGCGCTTTCTGCCCGACGTGGACGGAGGAGCAACTTCGGCTGCGCGCGCAATGGCTGCACACCTGCGACGAACGCGCGATGCGCGCGTCGTTCGAAGGCTTTCACACCGACGACATCCACGCCGACCTGCCGCGCCTTTCGGTGCCATCGCTTCTGATCACGGCCGAGCGCGGTGACGTGGTGCTCGATGCGGACGTCCGCGAGATGCAGGCACTCGCACCAGCACTTCTGCATGTGCGCGTGCGGAGTGCGGGCCACATGATCCCTTGGGACAACGAAGCCGGGTTCTACGAGGCGTTCGGCGATTTTCTGGGCGCGAAGCTCGTCTGAGCCGCCCGTCCCAACCGCCCATCAGGAGTCAACATGTCAATCAGCGATTACGAAATGATCGCCGCGTGGAAGCAGGTGCTGACGTTGTCGAAGCTGCAGGCAGGCCAGACCGTCACCATCCTCACGAGCGCGTCGACGCATCCCCAGACGCTCTCGACCGCGCTCATCGCCGCGCAGTCGATGGAGGCGATCGTCAACCGTCTCGACCTCTTGCCCGTCAACGGCGAGAAAGCCCTGAGCCGTGATTCGCTCGCCTACCTCGGCACCACGCCGCTCACCGGCAATCAGGCCGCCATTGCTGCGCTCAAGGCGAGCGACCTGGTGCTTGACCTGATGACGCTGCTCTTCTCGCCGGAGCAGCACGACATTCTCAAGACCGGCACGAAGATCCTGCTGGCGGTCGAGCCGCCCGAGGTGCTCGCGCGGCTCGTGCCGACCGAAGCGGACCGCACGCGGGTGCGCGCGGCGGCGAAGCGCATCGAAAGCGCGCGGGAGATGCGGGTAGTGTCGAAAGCCGGGACCGAACTCGTCTGTCCGCTTGGCGAGTTTCCGGCGATTTCGGAGTACGGCTTTGTCGATGAGCCCGGCCGCTGGGACCACTGGCCGAGCGGCTTCGTGCTGACGTTCCCGAACGAAGGCAAGGCACGCGGCCAGATCGTGATCGATCGGGGCGACATCCTGCTGCCGCAGAAACGGTACGTCGCCGATCCGATCACGCTGACCGTTGAAGACGGCTACGCGACGCACATCGAAGGCGGCGTGGATGCTGCGCTCTTGCGCGACTACATGGCGTCGTTCAACGACCCCGAAGGCTATGCGATCTCGCACATCGGCTGGGGCCTGCAGCCGCGCGCGCGCTGGTCGACCCTGGGTCTCTACGACCGCGAAGCGACCATCGGGATGGACGCGCGTGCCTTCGAAGGTAATTTCCTGTTTTCGCTCGGCCCGAACAACGAGGCAGGCGGCAGCCGAACGACGACCTGCCACATCGACATTCCATTGCGCCACTGCGACGTGATGCTCGATGGCGACGCGGTCGTGCGCGACGGCGTGGTCATGGACCGATAAATCCGGAGACATTTCAATGAGCGCTATTCATAACCACGCCGAGTCTGGCGTGTACAAGACGCAGGGCTTCGGCACGCCGCTGCCCGTGGCGGGCAACATCGGCCTGTTGATCGTCGACTTCGTGGTCGGCTTCGCCGATCCGTCCACCTTCGGCGGCGGCAATATCGCGCCTGCCATCGCGCGCACCGTTCACCTCCTCGCGGCGGCGCGCCGAAATGGCTGGCCGGTCGCGCACAGTCGCATCGTCTACGCCGCCGACGGCAGCGACGACAACGTGTTCTCGATCAAGGTGCCCGGCATGGCAACGCTGACCGAGGACCACCCGAACAGCGCGATCGTGCCCGAACTCGCGCCCGAGCGCGGCGAGCTGGTCGTCCGCAAGACGGTGCCCTCTGCGTTCTTCGGCACGCAGCTCGCGCCGTGGCTTTCGCAACGCGCGGTGCAGACGCTTCTGGTCGCCGGCGCGGTCACGAGCGGATGCGTGCGCGCGAGCGTGGTCGATGCCATGTCGCACGGTTTTCGTCCGCTCGTCGTCTCGGACTGCGTCGGCGACCGGGCGATCGCGCCGCATGATGCGAACCTGTTCGACATGCAACAGAAATACGCGGCGGTCATGACGCTCGAAGAAGCGTTGCAAACCATTCGCGCGCGCCACGCCTGAACGCCTGGAATCCGTCTGTCAGCGTGACTCGAAAGCCTCGGACGCCCGTCGCGGGGCGCTTCATCACGACTATAAGAAAAACTATAAGCGATTGATTTTACAAGCTTTTTTATTTGAAAAGCATTGCATTTCCGATTTTGGCTTCATACCTTGGCAACGTCGCAATACAGGTTCGTCCCACTCGCTTTGGCGCTTATCGCGCACCGATTCCCGAAGGAACACGACATGTCGACCCCATCACTGAACAGCACGCGACACGCGTTGCCAACCGACGCAGAAGCCGAAAGAAGCCTCTACCGGAAACTCACCTGGCGGCTGATTCCCTTTTTCTGCCTTTGCTATTTCTCCGCCTATCTCGACCGCGTGAACGTCGGCATCGCGAAGCTACAGATGCTCGACGCGCTCAAGTTCAGCGATGCGGTCTATGGACTCGGCGCGGGACTTTTCTTTGTCGGCTATATCCTCTTCGAGGTGCCGAGCAACCTGATCCTGCAAAAGGTCGGCGCGAAGTTCTGGATCGCCCGCATCATGCTGACATGGGGCGTGCTCTCCGGCCTCACGATGTTCGTCAAGACACCAGGGCAATTCTATGTGCTGCGCTTCCTGCTCGGAATCGCTGAAGCAGGCTTCCTGCCCGGCGTGCTGCTGTACCTGACGAACTGGTTTCCCGATGCCCGCCGCGGCC
Organism: Caballeronia choica; assembly: GCF_001544535.1. Taxonomy (GTDB): domain Bacteria; phylum Pseudomonadota; class Gammaproteobacteria; order Burkholderiales; family Burkholderiaceae; genus Caballeronia; species Caballeronia choica. Next base: position 24,349 of record NZ_FCON02000022.1, read on the forward strand.
GGATCATCGCGCTCTTCATGATGGGGCTGCCGCTGTCGAGCCTGGTCGGCGGGCCGCTGTCGGGCTGGATCGTGACCGTCTTCGACGGCATGCACGGTCTGCAGGGCTGGCAATGGCTGTTCGGGCTCGAAGCGTTGCCGTCCATCGTGCTCGGCGTGCTGGTGTTCTTCTACTTGCCGAATTCGGCCGACACCGCGAAGTTCCTCGACAACGATGAACGCGCGCGGCTGAAGCTCGATCTCGCGGGAGAATCGCATGGGGGCAAGAGCCACCGCCTGCGCGACGCGTTCACTGACCCGAAAGTATGGGCGCTTGGCCTGATCGACCTGTGCGTGCTGCTCGGCACCTATGCCATCAGCTTCTGGATGCCGACCATCATCCACGACTCCGGCGTGAAAAGCGCACTGACCATCGGCCTGCTTACCGCCATTCCGAACGCGCTCGCCGTGGTCATGATGCTCGTCAACGGCGCAAGCTCGGACAGACTTCGCGAGCGCCGCTGGCATATCGTCGTGCCGTTCGCATGCACCGCGTTCGGCCTGATCGCGAGTACGTTCTTTAGCGGCAACACGGCTGCAACCGTGATCCTGTTGTCGATCGCGAACGCGGGCGTCGCTGCCGCGATGCCCGTGGTGTGGGCCTTGCCCTCCACGTTCCTGCGCGGTACGGCCGCCGCCGCGGGCATCGCGTTCGCCTGCTCGATCGCGAACCTTGGCGGATTCGCCAGTACGTACCTGATCGGCTGGATGAAGGAATGGACGCACAGCATGACCGCGGGGCTCGTCACGTTCGGCGTGTGCATGCTCTTCGGTTGCCTCCTGGTACTCGCGATGCCCAAGCGCATCGTGAACCGCTGAGTGTTCGCGCAATCCGCCATGTCGAGCCCGGCACCCACACGACGCGAACTGCTGGCCCGCCATGGCTGCCTGACGATCGTCCGGCAGCCGCTTGCGCCGGCCAAGCCTGCTCCCGGTCAGCCGGGGAGCGACTCGTCGTATGTACAGGACTCGCCGGAGGTGTTCGTCGCGGTGCTCGACGACGGGCGCATCCTCGCGTTCAATGGGCACGTCGATCTCGGCACGGGCATTCGCACGTCGCTTGCGCAGATCGTCGCCGAGGAACTCGACGTGGACGCCGCGCGCGTGCAGATGATCCTCGGCGACACGAGCGAGGTGCCCAACCAGGGACCCACCATCGCGAGCGCATCGATCCAGATATCAGCCGTGCCATTGCGCTGCGCCGCGGCCCAGGCGCGGCACGCGCTGGTCGCACTGGCGGCCGCGCGGATGGACGTCGACGCTGCACTGCTTTCAACCGACGAAGGCGCTGTCATCGCGCCCGACGGTACGCGGCTTGCATTCGGAACACTGCTCGCGGGGCGGCGTCTGTCACTGCCGCTCGACGATAGGGTGATCGTGAAGGACCCTGCGCGCTATCGTGTCGTGGGCCGCCCGGCACCGCGCGTCGATCTGCCGGCGAAGGCCACCGGCATGCTCACGTTCGTTCACGACATGCGCGTGCCGGGGATGCTGCATGGGCGCGTCGTGCGGCCGCCGTATGCTGGCCACGACTGCGGTGCGTTTGTCGGGAGATCGTTGATCGACGTCGACCGCGCATCGGCCGAGCGCATGCCGGGTGTGCGCGGCGTGGTCGTGATCGGCGACTTTGTCGGCGTGGTCGCCGAACGGGAGGAACAGGCGATCCGCGCAGCGAAGGCGTTGCGCGTGCGCTGGCGTGAGTTGCCGCGCTTGCCGGACCTGACCGACCCTTCCCGCGTGATCGCCGACTTGCCCGCGAAGCGGCGCCTGCTGCAGGAAAGCGGCGACGTGGACACCGCCGCGCGCGAACCAGGCGCAACCACGTTCACCAGGCGTTATGCGTGGCCGTACCAGATGCACGGATCGATCGGGCCGTCGTGCGCGCTGGCCGACTATCGTGACGATGGCGTGACCGTCTGGGCCGGCACGCAGAATCCGCAGACCCTGCGCTATGACCTCGCGCGCCTCGCGGGCCGTGACGAAGCGGACATAGCGATCGTGCGCATGGAAGCGGCCGGCTGCTACGGCCGCAATTGTGCGGACGACGTCGCAGGCGACGCGCTGCTGCTCTCGCGTGCGATGAAGGCGCCGGTGCGCGTGCAGCTTTCGCGCGCGGACGAACACCTGTGGGAGCCGAAAGGCACAGCGCAGGTGATGGAGGTGACCGGCAGCGTGTCGGCGCGCGGCGAGCCGCTCTCCTACGCGTTCACGACGCGTTATCCGTCCAACGATGCGCCGCTGCTCGCGCTGCTGCTGACCGGCACGATGAGCGCCGGGCCGCGCGTCTTCGAGATGGGCGATCGCACCGCTGTCTCGCCCTACGCGTTCCCTCACACGCGGTTCGCCTGCGAAGACCTCGCGCCGCTCGTGCGTTCGTCGTGGCTGCGCGGCGTGTCGGCCATGCCGAACTCGTTCGCCCACGACGCGTTCCTCGATGAACTCGCGGCCCATGCGGGCGCGGACCCGCTCGCCTACCGGCTGCATCATCTTCCCGACGAGAGGGCGCGTGAACTGTTGCAGGCGACGGCTGCACGCGCCGGATGGCAGCCGCGTACGACGCCGCGTCACGCGGACCAGACGCATGCGCGCTTTGTTCGCGGCCGTGGCATCGCTTATGCGCGCTACGTACACAGCCGTTTTCCGGGCTTCGGCGCGGCGTGGTCGGCGTGGGTAGTCGATCTCGAAGTCGACCGGTTCAGCGGCGCGATACGCATCGAACGGATCACGGTCGGCCAGGATACCGGAACGATCGTCAATCCCGATGGCGTTCGTCACCAGATTCACGGCAACGTGGTGCAAACGCTCAGCCGCGTGCTCAAGGAGCGCGTCCGGATGGCGGACGGGATGGTGGCATCGCGTGAATGGGGTAGCTACCCGCTGATTACTTTCGATGAACTGCCCGCCGTCGATGTCGTGCTCATGCCTCGCCAGGGCGAGCCACCGATGGGGTCGGGCGAGTCGGCATCGGTGCCGGGCCCGGCGGCGATCGCGAACGCACTCTTCGATGCCACCGGAGTGCGCTTCTACGAGCCTCCTTTCACGCCGGAGACGGTGCGGGGTCGTCTGTCTTGCGAGTCAAGTCGCGTGTGAAACGATTGGCAGCGAAATCACGAGCAGGTATCGGCATCCCGGACCGTTGCGATAGGGCGGTTTCAAGGTGAAGCGCAACAGAGGGTTTAATGTTTGGAACTCTGCCCGTTCTTTGACGCAAACGTGGCTCGCGGGATCGGCTCCGTGTACTGCGGAATCACATCGATTCGCGCGTTGTAACGTTGTTCCCTGTGCGCTGTCTCGACATATTCGGCGATACGCTCCATCGGCGCGAACCAAACGTCGCCTCGTTCAATCAAGCCCTCCAGGAACTGAGCAAACACCTCCCAGCGCGAAAGCCGCCCGACGACAAATGGATGAAGAACCGGCGTCCAGATGCCCCCATATTTGTATGCTACGTCGAACTCTTGAGCAAATGTTTCAAAGCCGCTTTTTGGTGAACGAATGGGCATCATGTAGTCCAGATCGAACGACTGAACATACTGAGGCCAATCGTCAATTCCCCAATGCACAGGTATTTCGACAAGTCGCTGTCCCGTTGTGCGACTTTCGATGAGGTAAGGAATGTCGTCACCCATGAGCGACGTGTCGTATTTAAACCCATGCGACAAAAGAAGATCCAGCGAATGATCCGAGAAATTTGATAGCGGCGCCCGCCAGCCGCGAGGAGCAACGCCGGTCGCCTTTTTTATGATCTCCACGCCCAATCCTAACCAGTAGGCTTGTTCTTCTCGCGACTGGGAGACCGGGTTCTCATGAAGATATCCATGGTGTCCTATCTCGTGACCATATCGCGAAATCAAATCTACGGCATCTGGATAACGCTCGATGCACCAGGCCGGGATAAAGAACGTTTGCTGGATTCCAAGATTCCTATAAGTCTCTACAATCCGAGGCACCGCGACGGTAGGCCCATATTGGAGCATGGAGAGACCAGACACTCGTCGATGTCCGTCTTCCGGATGGGCTAGATGGATCAGGCTGTCTGCGTCCATGTCGAAAGTCAGACAAGCAGCGCATTTGGCGTTGCCAGGCCAGGTTATCGGGTTCTTAATCATCTTCTCCACCGGCTTCAATACTATGTTTTCGGGTTAGCTTACCCGCGAAGTGTCCTTCGCCAGAACGGCGGCTTCAATACCGAAATTCCACAGAGTGGAATTATTCAAAATGATTTTCTGCCTCGGGTCTGGTCGGTTCAGTCCGCATTTCATTCCCTACCGCGCACGGTAGCCCAACGCTTTCGAGACCAGAAGCGCTTGTTCCATTAGAAGGCAGCCGATGCGGTCTGGGTCGGGGATTAGTATCCGAGACGTCGGTCCGGGGACGCTGATGGCTGCAATAGCAACGCCGTCCCTTCCTCGAACGGGCGCAGCGAGGCAACTGACTCCGTCTTCCAGCTCGTCCTTTTCGACGGCGTAACCGCGTTGAGAAACGGCGCTCAACTCCGACAAAAATGAAGCCTCGTCAACGATCGTCTGACTAGCAATCTTCGGGAGAGGACCTTTCTGAAAAATCGCGCTCACTGCCCGCGTATCCCGCTGCCACGCCAGAATCGCCTTGGCCGAAGCGGACGTGTATGCAGGGAACGTCGCCCCGATGCCCGGAACCATTCGCAACCTATGGGTCCCCTCCACCTGATCAACGTAGACGGTGTCAGTACGGTCAAGCACGACGAGATTACTTGTTTCTCCGGTTTGCCGGGTGATGGCCTCCAGCCGAGGACGCGCGATCTCTCGTAAAGCTGAGGTGCGCTTGGAAATGACAGTTGAAAAGCGCAACAGACGGTTGCCTAGAACGTAAGACTTCGAGGAGCCCTCGCGATCGACGTACCCTTGATCGGATAAAGTCGCCAGCAGTCGGTGGGCAGTACTCGGTGAAAGCCCGGTGCGGCGCGTGATCTCCGACAGGCTTGCACATCCGTCAGTCGCGTCGGCGAGGATGTCAAGAATGGCAAGACCGCGCACCAGGGACTGTACGTTACTGGTATTCATTAAGTGCCGCCTCCAAACGGTTTGCCAGCCTGACATTTGCGGCGATAGTCGGGATCCTCATCCGGACTTCTACGACATGGAAGTTTAGCCGCAACCACGCCCGGAAAAACATCGCGGGATTTCCGCGCAGTGGAATTTCTGTCTTGTGGACAATTTTGACAACGCCGAGACTAGCCATGACCGGACACAAACACCGCCGGCGATTTCTTGGAGACAGTCATGGAGCAGCAACTTTCAGATGATGTCGGTGCGTCCGACATGAGGGCGGTACTAGTGGACTCTTCGTCGGAAGAAAAATCGTTCAGGGAGCGACTATCCACGGGACACGTGGTAGGACTCGCCATGGCCGATGTCTCTCCGACCATGGCTGTATTCCTGCTTTCAGGAGCCGTGTTTGTCTCTGGCGGCACGCTCGCCGCAGGCGTCAACATCCTGATGATGGGGGTGGTCGTCCTCATTGCCATGTGTCTCGGCGAATTGGCGTCGATGTACCCGTCCGCGGGCGGAATGTACACGTTGGTTCGGGAAACGCTACCCGCGCCTTTCTCATGGGTGACGAAGTTCAATTACTTGCTGCAAGGCGTGATCATCCCGGCATCGATCGGGATTGGAATCGCGCAATTCCTGCGTGACCTTTATCCGACGCTTCCAATTCCGGATGCAGCGATCGCATGCATGTCCATTGCGCTGGCCGCGTTCATCGCGATGACGGCAGTGGAAGTTGGCGCATGGTTGACAGGCATTATGGTCTTCGTCGAGCTTACGGTATTGGGGATCGTGACGGTTGCGGGCTTTACCCACGCGCATCAACCGATAGGGGAGTTAATTTTGCACCCCGTGATGCTCAACGCCGCAAGCAACGGAACTGTCGCAGTAGGCATGGTGGCGATCTTTGCGTCACTCGCTCCGGCATTCAATATCATCAACGGTTACGACGCGGCACTCGGTTTTGCAGAGGAGCTGCACGGCGGCAGGAAGAACATTGGAAAGGCCGTCGTATGGTCGGCAATCATCGCGTCGATCACCATCATCGTCCCGCTCGTTGCCGCGATGGTCGCTGCACCCGATCTTGTCGCATTCCTGAAGGCACCTTCTCCCGTGTTGTATGCGGTTGAAAGCGCGATGGGACCGTGGGCCAAATATGTCGTGGACATTGGCGTGACGGTTGCGTTGTTTAATGCGGCATTGTCGCTGATGATGTATTTCGGACGCGGTCTATACGCGACGGGCCGGGATGGCGCATGGCCGCAGGCCATCAACCGACGACTGGCCAGCCTTAACAAGCACTCTGTACCCGCTTGGGCGACGCTTGCTCTTGCCGTCCCGGCTTGCGTACTTTCGTTCTTTAGCTATCTCGACTGGCTCGTCAACTTCGGCGGCACGATGATCGCAGCTGTCTATTTCTGCATCGGGCTCGCAGCGTTCTGGGCGCGCATTTCCCAGCCAAACGTCGATCGACCCTTCAAGATGGCGCTGTGGCCGCTTCCTCCCTTGGTGGTTATCGGCTTCACAGGTTTTGCACTCTATTCGCAGGGCATGCAGTATTTGGCCGGCGAGCTGGTCGTGATTGTGGTCGGGCTGCTCTGCTGGCAACTGTCGAAGAAATGGTGAGGGGGAAAACATGAGCAAGAGCGTCGTAGTAATCACGGGAGCCGCACGTGGGATCGGGTTTGCGACTGCCAAGCGTTTCGCCAGGAAAGGTGCACTCCTGGCGCTTAACTACCATGAAACCTGCGAATCCTTGACAGAGATCACTGCGCTCGCAAAGGCGAATGGCGGTGACACGCTGCTCTTTCAAGCAGACGTTTCGGACCACCTGAAGATGGAGGCGTTTGTTGCAGAGGCCGAGCACAAGTACGGTCAGGTTGATGTACTCGTCAATAACGCAGGCATCTTGCACTCGGTTCCCACCGTTGCTGAAACGTGGGAGCGATTCGAGCGAATGATGGCGGTCAATCTGGGCGGTACCTTTGCCACGATCCGCGCGGTTCTGCCTGGCATGCTCAAGCGCCGAAGCGGCCGTATCGTCAACGTCGCATCGGAGCTCGGCCTGATCGGCTTCGCGACTTACGCGTCGTATTGCGCGTCCAAGGGTGCCGTTATCGCGCTGACAAAAGCCGTGGCAAAGGAGGTTGCATCCTCGAACGTCCTGGTGAACTGTGTCGCACCCGGTCCTGTCGAGACACACATGCTCATCCACGACACCGTCGAATTCAATGATGAGACGCGAGAACAGATCCCTCTCAAGCGCTTTGGGCAGCCCGACGAAATTGCAGCCGCGATCGAGTTCCTGGCGGGCCCCGACGGAAGCTTCATGGTCGGCCAAGTGATCAGCCCCAATGGCGGGACAGCGATCTAAGACCAATGGCCAATTGGGATTTCATGTGACTTCAAATGTTAATTCGTTGCTTCGGGGTCTGACAATCCTGGATGTCCTTGCAGAGGCGCCCGATGGCGTGGCGTGCTTGGGGGAGATCTCACGGATGACGGGCCTCTCGCCAAGCACGACGCACCGACTCCTGGCTACGCTCGTTGAGAGAGGATATGTAGCCCGAGGAGTCGGAACGAAGCAGTATGTTATTGGCCATCGAATGATCCACTTCTCATGCAGCGCGACTCAACGCTCCATGCGCCTCAGACAGATCGTTCGACCGCATCTGGAGTCGATTACGGCCGAAAGCGGAGAGACCAGCAACCTTGTTGTTTTTGAAGGAAAGAACGTCGTATATGTCGACCAGGTTGAGGGAACCAAAGCGCTGCGGATGATACCCGGGTTAGGCTCGACCTTTCCAGCGTACACGTCCGCATCCGCTAAAGCGATCCTTGCTTACCAAGTCGACAACGCGCCGCTTGGCGTCCTCTTCTCGGCTGAGCCGCTCACTAAGCATGCGAAGCACACTCTCATCGAGAAATGTGAGTTCGAAGCGGCGGTCCGCCAAGTGGTGACATGTGGCTATGCGGTGGAGCACGACGAGCTTGCGGAAGGGTCTAGCTGCATTGCAGCTCCGATCCGGAGCCGCAACGGAGTGTCAATTGCGGCAATCAGCGTGCCGGGTCCAACGGCACGGGTTCTTCATCCTACGCCTGAGCGGCTCGGCTTATTGGTCATGCATCACGCCCAACAAGTGTCCGCAGCGCTAGGATTCCGACAGCTGGTTCCCACCGTGTCAGGAAAAACGGTAGTCCGCAGAGAAGTATTGGAATCGCAATGACGCGGAAACAGGAAAGCTTTAACAACAGGAGACAACAATGAGCACCACACTTGTCACAGGTGGTCTGGGTTATGTGGGTCGTAACATCGTCAAACAGCTGGCCCAAGCGGGTCAACGGGTCGTATCCTTCAACCGCGATTACGTGGAACTCGACGACGACTTGGTCACGGCGGTGCAGGGAGAGCTATATGACATCCCCCGCATTGTCAGAACAATCCAGCAATTCGGTGTCACGTCGGTTATTCATACTGCTGCAATGTCTCACCCCGACCTCTCGATTGAATTGCCGCTGACCACCGTTGCTGCGAACATCGATGGCACAGTGCATCTTTTGGAGGCGATGCGCCTCGCCGGCGTCAAACGGCTTGTGAACTTCTCATCGGAAACTGTCTACGGTCATATCGACGGCGAGGTCACGGAGGAGTCAAAGCTCTCGCCAACGACACCGTATGGCGTCACAAAAGTCGCTACCGAGATGTTCGGCAAGGTGTACAACGACCTTTACCAGATGGAAGTCGTTTCGATCCGTGTATCGGAGGTCTACGGGCCAGGCAACAAAATGCCGCAAGTGACTCGTGACATGATTAAAGCGGTCCTCGGCGGCCAACCCTTCCGAATGACGACAGGCGGCGACCATCAATTCCAGTTGATCCACATCGAGGATGTAGCGCGGGCTGCCATCCTTGCCTCCAAAGCGAAAGCGGTCAAAGGCTCGGTGTTCAACATTACGGGCGGATCACGCGTGTCGCTTAATCAAATGGCAGACATCGTGAAAATTTCTATTCCGGAGGCCGACATTGAAATCGGTCCAGGCTTCTGGCACCTCGATAAGCAAGGGCCATGGAACATCGATGCGGCTGCACGTGAACTTGACTATCAAGCGTCCCGTGAACTCAAGGAAGGCATCGCTGACTACATCGAGTGGCTTCGCAACCACGCGTACTGATCTGGCTTGAGCTCTAGGTATTGGAGGCAAACTGACATGAAGACGAACATGATGGCGGAGATGACGTGGGTCGAGTACCGGTCCCGCCTCAAAGCGGGAGGCACGACGGTTCTGCTCCCCGTTGGTGCGTTAGAGCAACACGGACATCATCTGCCGATGGGAACCGATCACCTGTTGCCAACTGCAATCTGCAAGGCGATCGCCGATCGAATTCCGGCCATCGTCGCCGCCCCAATCGCATACGGATATAAATCACAACCTCGAATGGGTGGCGGAAATCACTTTCCGGGAACAACGAGTCTGGACGGCGGTACCTTGACCCTAGTCGTTCGGGACATCATCAAGGAACTCGGCCGCCACGGCGTGAAGCAACTGGCGCTGATGAATGGACACTGTGAGAACCTTTTTTTTGCAATCGAAGGCATCGATCTGGCACTGCGCGATCTTCGCTACGAAGGGATCACTGATTTGAAGATCATGCGCTTCGACTACTGGGATTTCACCACACAAGCAACGCTCGACCAATGCTTCCCGAACGGCTTCCCAGGATTCGCCCTCGAACATGCGGCAGTGCTTGAGACATCGATGGGACTTCACGTCTTTCCCGAGCTTGTACGTATGGATGAGCTTGTCGATGATCCAGCTGCGGTATTTCCTCCGTACGATGTCCACCCCGCCAGGCAATCATGGGTGCCGCAGTCGGGTGTCCTTTCGCCTGCCCGAGGGGCAAGCGTCGAGAAGGGAAAAGCGCTTTTCAACGAGTACGTTGACCGCATCGCAAACGCAATCCGAGAAGAGTTCGTGGAGGCCGTGTGACGACCCATTCAGTGCCATCCAACTATGTTGGAGTATGGAGTCGATCGAAGCTTCGAAGAGGAAATGGGCCGTGGGATTTCACCACGCGGGTCTTCTGGCTGCAAACGCCTTTTTGGCATGCCGACATTCGGATTCCGGCTGATCGACCCGATTTCTCGGGCGTTAGGAGCCTGGCTGAGTGCAGTCAGAAGCAACTAAATGCACTATTGATGCAGGAGGCATTCTGCGGTACGACGACGGTCGAAGACGATGTATGCAGATGGTCTAGACAAATCGACTATCGCCTGCGGGACACCGACGATTTCGGTCAGATGATGTTCAACGGCAACGACGTCGAAGAAATCGGAATCGAGACGGACTATTACGAGCTGTGGCACAAGCTCCCAGATAGCATTGGGCGGAGCTTTGCCTTGCAGCGCGATGATCTACACGGCGAGCAACGGAGATCATTCCTGTGCGTCGCCGGCGACTACTTCATCTACTCGCGCAACCGTTCCATGTGCACATCGCCAGCCGTGCGTATTCGACGAAAGATTCAAACTGAATGCGCGGGACGTCAGGAACTCGAGGCGTTTCTCGACTACGAGTCGTCGTTGGGAAAAATCAAGGACGGCGTCGGTACAATCCAGATGTCCACACTTCCGTGGAGGGAGGGGCAAGTCGCGTTTGACCTTAATGTCATAGCTGAAGAGATTAAAGCGGCGCAACTCTCCAACAATGCGGCACGGTGCTGGGTCCTTATCGCGGGATCTGGAGAATTTGCGATCGAGAATGCGCAGGCGGCTTAATCGAGGCAACAATCAGGTGCTGCCAGAGAGAATGTGTCTGATGGTGGCACCTGTTCATTACCCTCCGACCCTTCCGGGCGTGTGACATGGACGCAAAGACAATCGCCGCACGTCTGCTTGTGGCAATCGCTAAGGTTCTCTCGGTTCGTGCAGTCGCAAGGACGTCGCTTTTTTCCGGGCATCGGCCTTGGCACGGTTCTTGGCAGTTACGAGCGCATTTTCGATGCTTGACATGGAAGTCCAACGGATCGATGCCTTGGCAAAACCGCCCTGCCGCGGTACCGCATTCAAGGATCGCGCGCAGGAGAGTCGACCACCGGCGAGACGATCCGAATTCTTCGCGTCATGCTCTGCCAATTCGTCCAGATCGTCGAACGTCAGAATCCACGCCCGCACCTCGGCCAGTAGCGAATCGAGGTTCTGTGTGAGTCGCGAGCAACTCACCAACCAGGCAATCGATCTGGTATTTGCCGGCATCCGCAGCCTCACCGGTATCTAACCTGAGCGCGAGGGCTGGCTGTCAAACAAGGTCCGGATAGGCTCGACCAAGCCGGCAACTTCTTCGACGCGTCGCGCAAGGCGCCGTGGCGCGTCGCCACGGCGTCCGCACTAGCGCCTCGGCATCCAGACGGGCAGCGACGAGCCGCGCGGCACGAGCACCGTCGCGTAGTGGCCCGGCGTGCGCGACATGCGCACCTGATCGGTGACGCCCTGATACCGTCCGGCGGGCGTGTCGGCAGCGAACAGACTGGGTTTGGCGTTTTCATGAGCGATGCTCGAACCCGCCGTCTCGTGCGCGAAGGTCTTGTCGAACAGCCCGAGTGAATACAGCCACAACGACGCACGCGAGAGCGACACATGCACGCGATAACTCCCGCCTTCGTCAACTCGCCGCATGAGGGCAGCGAGTGCGCCCGTCGTCGCGAGCCACGCGACCATGTTGTCGTTCACCACCATGACGGGCGGCAACTGGGGCGCGTCGGGCGAGCCTTCCAGCGTCGTGACGCCGGTCACCGCGCCCGCGGTCTGGTCGAAGCCGGCGCGCGTCGCCCATGGGCCCGTCTCGCCGTGCAGGCTGACCGTCACGTGGATGATGCCGGGACGCACTTGCGCGGCTTCCTCGGCCGTGAGTCCGACTTTGTCGAGGAAGCCGTGGCGCCGGTTCGCATAGAAGATGTCGGCACCGCGCAATAGCGCCTTCATTTGCGCATTCCCCTCGCTCGCGCCGACGTCGATGAGCGTCGAGCGCACACCGACGTTCGCCGTCGTGTACATCGTGTCCACCTCGAAATCGTCTGGCCGCCAGACGTTCAGCACGTCGGCGCCGTGATACGCAAGCGCGCGTCCGATCGCGGCCCCGGCAATGACCCGCGCCATCCCCAGCACGCGCACGCCGTCGAGCGGCGCAACGGGATCAGGGGTGAATGGCTCCGGATCCGACTCGCCGATTTTCTCGACCTGGACCAGCGGCATCGACGACAAGTGATCGACATACTGCTTCTCCTGCATGAACTCTTCCGCGCTGCGCACCATAGGCATGACCACGCCGGCGGCGGACCCTGTTTCCTCGAGTTCCCGCGCATCCCATTTGCGAAATGCCGCCGCGACCGCTTCAGGCTCATCGGTGCTCTGCAGGAGCCGCAGCGCGGATGACCTGAGCCGTGGATAAAGGTTGAACGGCATCATCCAGCGGCCGTCGCGCGTTTCGAAGAACGCTCGCATGAACGGATTGGTCGGGTCCGCCGTATTGCGCGGCGCATGGCCGTTCAGCAGTTCCCACTTGCGCTCCCAGAACGGGCAGAGCCTGCGCGGTGCCTGTCTGATGTCGAGGTGAAGGTCCTGCCCTTCTCCCGTGCGCTTCGCCCATAACGCGGCGATCGCGACAGACTTCGTCATCAGCGCGAGGCCAGCCGCAGCGCCCAGACGAAACACGCTTGGCACGATCGGATCAGCGCCTTCGAAGGTGATCGCGCCGCCGGCGCTCGCGGGGTCGATGCCGACCACGGCCAGCGTGCGCGCCAGATGTTCATGAAGGTCGAACGGCACCTCCGCTGCGACGCGCTCGCGCAGCGCGGTTTCGATCGATGCGGTGGTCGCCCGCGCGGCCGCGCCGGCTGAATCGATGTAGGTCATGCTGGTCCGCCTGTGAGAATGAGCATTGAAAAAGCGCGCGCCTATGCAGCCGCCTTCACCATCTCTTCGATCACCTTCTTTGCATCGCCGAAGACCAGCTTCATAGGCATCGTCCGGATAGCTCGCGAGCGCCCCGGCGCCGCGCTGCACGTTCACTCCATGGCCCTGCGACACGTACTTCATGACCGTTTCCGGCGTCGCGACAACGCGTGTCTCGTGCGCGCTCGTTTCAGTCGGTATTCCGATGTTCATGCTGGCGTAATGGCGTGATGCGTGGTTGAACCAGGCCGCTGGCGCGCCCCTCGAATGGCGCCTTCGCGCAGGCAACTCCCCCTGCGCGACGGCGCCGGCGAAGCAGTCAGGCTTATTTGGCCGGTGCGGTGAATGCCGCCGCGTTCTTCCTGACGAAGTCCTGGACGGAGATCGGCGCCTGGCCCGTCAGCGTGAGCACGTCGTCGGACATCCGGTCGTAGCGCCCCGCGCGGTGCAGATCGGCCATGGTTGCAAGGTGGTTGACCAGATGAATCGGCAAGCGGAGTTCGATCAGGCTCTCCCGCCACGGTTCGACGGGAATGTCCTGATAGGTGATCGCGCGGCCGAGCGCTTTCGAATACTCCTCTGCGTAGAAGTGCATGTTCTCGGACTGCGGACCGGTAAGGTGATAGATCTTGCCGATGTGCGGCACGGGATCGGCGAGCAGCGCGGCAACGGCGCGCGCGACGTCCTGCGCCGCAACCGGCGAAGTCTTGCCGTCGCCGAACGGCAGCCTGATCTGATCCGCCTTCCTGACCGAAGGCGACGAGAACATCAGGAAGAAGCCTTCGAGAAACACAGTCGGTCGCACGTGCACGACCGGCAGGCCCGACCAGTTCAACGCCTGTTCGGCGAGCCAGTGCAGCTTGTGCTGCGGGCTCGCGGTGGTTTCAGTGATGCTCATCTGCGAGAGCGTCATCTGCGACATGTTGACGAAGGCCTTGACGCCGTGATGCTTCGCCACTGCGGCCGCGTTGATCGTCGCGGCGAGATAGGCATCGGACACCGACATCGCGAAGTACATCGTCTCGCAGCCATCGATTGCCCTGTGCATCGAATCGAGATCCAGCAGATTGCCGACCACGACCTCCGCGCCCATGTCACGCAACGCCTGTGCGCGTTCGTCTTCCGTGCGCACCATGGCGCGCACCGCCTTGCCCTCGTTCAACAGCAGTTCCGTCACCGTGCGCCCTACCGCGCCTACGCGGCCCGCGGCGCCGGTGACCAGAATGGGACTTTGCTCAGCCATTTTGGGTAACTCCTTCTGAATGGATACACCGACGAATACACCAGCCGGCCCATGACCGGCTTTCGCGCCCTACGCCGCCAGCTTCAGAATCTCCAGCACGCCGGACGGCTCATGAACCGGGCGCGGATTGCTGAAGATGAAGAACTCGGTCATCGTGTTGCGCGCGATCAGGTCGAACTGGTCCTCGCCGACGTCCACCTCACGCAGGCTGGTCGGCAGGCCGAGCGATTTGCAAAACGCCCGGAACGCCTCGGAGGCGGGCATGCCGGGCTGACCCAGCGCAGCGGCGAGCGCCTTTTGCGCGTCGGCGGTGAACGGCTCGTTGTACGCGAGAATGCCCGGCATCATCACGGGCGTGCACAGGAAGTGCGGCACGTCGCAGGTGCCGCCCAGCACGTGGCCGATCGCATGGCTCGCGCCCATCGGCACGCGCGCCTGCAGGCCGAACGAGCAGAGCCAGGAAGCGACCTGGCACTGCGTAGCCGCTTCGACATTGTCGCGCTCGCGCTGTGCGCGCGGCAACCATTCGCGCATCAGCCCGATGCCGCGCAGCACGGCCGCATCCACGAGCGGGTTGCCCTGCGTGGAACAGAGCGCCTCGATGGCATGGTCCATCGCGCGCGTGCCCGAGCCCAGCAACAGCGACTCCGGCGCATGGCGCAGCAGGTGCGGATCGAGGATGATCGCGAGCGGCATCATCTTCGCGTGATAGAAGGTCTGCTTGAGCTTGCGGCGTGAATCGGTGACGAGGCATCCGGCGTTGTACTCGCCGCCGGACAGGCTCGAAGGCACCGCAATCATTCGCACCGACGGACCGCGGAAATTCGCGATCTTGCGCCGGCCTTTGTCGTCGAGCTGCACCTCGAAGCCGTCCAGGCCGTCTTCCTCCGTGATGTCGTGCTCCAGGCAAAGCGTCGTAATCTTAGCAATGTCAACTACGGAACCGCCGCCGATAGCGACGATCAGGTCCGCGCCCGCCTCGCGCGCAGCGCGCGTGGTGTGCATCGCGCCTTCGCGCGTGGTGTGCTGCGCGACGCCGTCGAACACGCCCGCATAGCGCTCGCCCAATGCTTCGGCGATCTTGCCGATCTCCGGCGTGGTCGTATTCAGCGTGTGACTGACGATCAGAAAAACACGCTTCGCGCCCAGCCTTTCAGCCTCCGCCGCCAACGTGGCCGCTGCGGGCCGGCCAAACACAACCCGATCCATCATCGGGAAAAGATGAGTTCCCCGGTTTCGCATAGTGTCTCTCCTCATTCGGTTGATCGACCCGCCTTCCTGGCCCGGGCATTCGGGTTTGTCGCAGGATCATCTCCTCTTGCGTAGCCAAGTATCCGCAGATAACATAACACTGTCAAGTTTAAAGTGCGCCCGGCTCGAAACTTCACCGCACGCCGTGGAGCCGGAACGGAAAGCCTCTTTTCAGCGAGTCAAACACATGCCCGGCTACGATGCTCCCATCCGCGAACTCCGCTTCCTGCTTGAAGATGTCTTTGGCTACGATCAGCACACGCCGGCCCTGCCCGGCTTCGAAGAGGCCACGCTCGACGTCGTGATGGCGGTGCTCGACGGCGCCGCCACGTTCGTGCAGGACGTGCTGTTGCCGATCAACCTGCCGGGCGACGCCGAAGGCTGCCGCTTGGCCGATGGCACGATGCACACGCCCAAGGGGTACGGGCAAGCGTATGCGCTTTATCGGGAGGGCGGCTGGCCTGCACTCGCTTCCGCGCCCGAATGGGGCGGCCAGGGTCTGCCGCCGTCGCTCGCATTGATGGTGCGCGAGTTCGTCGCATCCGGCTCGATGTCCTTCGGCATGTATCCGGGCCTGTCGCAAGGCGCGTATCGCGCGATCCTCGCGCACGGCAGCGAAGAACTCAAGCGCATCTATTTGCCCAAGCTCGTCGACGGCTCATGGACGGGGACCATGTGCCTGACCGAACCCGACAGCGGTTCCGACCTGTCGCGGCTGCGCACGCGCGCCGAGCCCGAAGACGACGGCAGCTATCGGCTCACCGGCACGAAAATCTTCATATCGAGCGGCGATCACGATCTCACTGACAACATCGTGCATCTCGTGCTGGCACGGCTGCCCGATGCGCCGGCGGGCACGCGCGGCCTGAGCCTCTTCGTCGTGCCGAAGCGCATCGCCGAGGATCTGCCCGGTGCGTCGGCCGGCACGCAGAACAACGTGAACACGGGCTCGATCGAACACAAGATGGGCATCCGCGCGCAGGCAACAGCCGTGCTCAATTTCGACGGCGCGCGCGGCTGGCTTGTCGGCAAGCCGCACGGCGGGCTGCGCGCGATGTTCACGATGATGAATTCATCGCGTGTCGGGGTTGCAGTGCAGAGCGTCGGCGTCGCCGAAATCAGCTATCAGAATGCGCTCGCCTATGCGAAGGAGCGCCGCCAGGGCGTCGCGCCCAATGCGCCCGGCGCTGCATCGCAGCCAGGCACCGACGGGCGCAACCCGATCATCGACCATCCGGACGTGCGCCGCTCGCTCCTTACCATGAAAGCGCTGGTCGAAGGCATGCGCGCGTTCTATCTCGACGCGGCGCTTCTGCTCGACGTACGCGCGGCGCGTGCGGGCAGTCCCGAAGGTGAAGACGCGGAAAGTCGTCTCGCCTTGCTCACGCCCGTGCTGAAGAGCTTTCTCAGCGACTGCGCATTGAAGGTGACCGACCTCGGGATTCAGCTTCACGGCGGCCACGGCTACGTGCACGAGAACGGCATGGAGCAGTTCTATCGCGACGCACGCATCGTGCCGCTCTACGAAGGCACGAACGGCATTCAGGCACTGGATCTCGTGCTGCGCAAGATCGGACTGGACGATGGTCGCGTGTTCGAGTCGTGGCTCGCATCCGTCGAGGACACCGCCGAGCGTGCCGCTTGCGTCGCGAGTCTCGCGTCGATGGCCGCCGCCCAACGCCGGGCATCGGCGAGGCTGCGCGACGCGACGGCGCAATTGCGCGCCTGGCGCGACGGCAACGAGCTGGATGTCGCCGGCGCGGCGACCGACTACCTGAACCTGTTCGGCCTCGTGGCGCTTGGCGAGTTGTGGCTGCGCATGGCTCAAGCCGCGCACGCGGGCCGCGCGCAGCACCCTCAGCTTGCCCCGTTCTACAACGGCAAGCTCGGCGCGGCCGAGTTCTTTTTCCAGCGCCTGTTGCCCGCGTCCGAAACGCACTTCGAGGCGGCGATGAGCGGCGCCCAGGCGCTGATGACCCTGCGTGCCGAAGAGTTCTGACACATACACATGGTCGTCAGCCACACCTACCGGAGGAACCTCTCTATGTCCGCTGAAAACCCGCGCGGTCCGCTTGCCGGCGTGCGCATTCTGGATCTGTCGAGCATCGTGCTCGGGCCGCTCGCAACCTTGACGCTCGCGGGACTCGGCGCCGAAGTGATCAAGATCGAGGCGCCCGAAGGCGACAACGTGCGCGAAGCAGGCTCGATGCGGGTCGACGCGCACGGGGTCGAGCACGAGAAAATGGGCCACGTGTTCATGCACAACAACCGCGGCAAGAAGAGCGTCGTGCTCGACCTGAAGAAGGCGTCGGCGCGAGAGGCGCTGCTGATGCTCGCGAAGGACGCCGACGTGCTGCTCTCGAACATCCGTCCCGCCGCGATGGACCGGCTCGGACTGGGCTACGAAGCACTCGCGGCCGTCAACCCGCGCCTCGTGTATGTGACCGCGTGCGGCTACAGCGCGCGCGGCCCCTATGCGGAGCGTCCCGCCTACGACGACCTGATCCAGGGCGCGGTCGGCCTTCCGTGGCTCATGCAGCAGGCTGGCACCCAGGACCCGATGTACGCACCCGTTTCGATCGCGGACCGCGTGACGGGCCTGCATGTCGCCTATTCGATCAGTGCCGCGCTCTTTGCGCGCGAGCGCAGCGGCAGCGGTCAGCACGTCGAGGTGCCGATGTTCGAAAGCGTCGCGCACTTCGTGCTGGCCGACCACATGGCGGGCCGCACGTTCGCGGCAGGCGCAGCAGGCGAGCGCGCGAGCACGGGCGAGGCGGGCGTGGGTGAAGCGGGATACGACCGCTTGCTGTCTGTGGATCGCCGGCCGTACCGGACCGCCGACGGCTACTTGTGCGTGCTGATCTACAACGACAAGCACTGGCGTACGTTCCTGAACGCGATCGGCCAGCCCGAACTTTTCACCGAAGATCCGCTTTTTTCAAGCCAGCGCAACCGTTCGCGGCGCATTCGCGAGATCTACGCCTGGGTGGCCGGCGTGATGCGCACGCGGAGTTCCGCGCAATGGCAAGCGTTGCTTGACGAAGCCGATATTCCGTATCAGGTGGTCAACTCGATCGAGGACCTGCTGAACGATCCGCATCTGAACGCAACGGGCTTTATCGGCGAGGAGATCCATCCGACCGAGGGGCACGTGCGCACGCTGGGCAATCCCACCACGTGGTCCGGCACGCCGCTGCCAGCGCTATCGCCCGCGCCCCGCCTTGGCGAGCACAGCGTCGAGGTGTTGCTCTCGGCCGGCTATTCGCGTGACGAAGTAAAGCGACTGCTCGACGAGGGCGCGGCCTGCGCGCCGCGTCACCCAGGTTCCGCAACGACCGCCGCAACAGCCGGCGCATGAAACAGCACCACTCATCCATTTACCAGACGAAGGGACTCACCATGTTCAAAAACGACCTGCTGAAGGGCAAGCGCATTCTGATCACGGGCGGCGGCTCAGGGCTCGGCAAGGAAATCGCCGCGCGCTATCTGGAGCTCGGCGCGGACCTCTACATTTGCGGACGCCGCGAAGGCGTGCTGCGCGAATGCGCCGACGAACTGACCGGCCGTTTCGGCGGTTCGGTCAAGGGCGTCTCGGTCGACATTCGCAACGCCGAGTCGGTCGACCAGATGATCGCCGACATCTGGCAGGAAGGTCCGCTCACGGGTCTCGTCAACAACGCGGCGGGCAACTTCGTGAGCCGCACGGAAGACCTGTCGTCACGCGGTTTCGATGCGATCGCGAATATCGTGCTGCACGGCACGTTCTACGTCACCCAGGCGGTGGGCAAGCGCTGGATCGCGGGCAATCTGCCGGGCAGCGTGGTGTCGATTCTCGTGACATGGGTGATGAACGGCGGGCCGTTCGTCGTGCCTTCCGCGATGTCCAAGGCAGGCGTGAACGTGATGACGAAATCGCTCGCCGTCGAGTGGGGCCGCCACCAGATCCGCCTGAACGCGATTGCGCCGGGCGTCTTCCCGACCGAGGGCATGAGCAAGCGCCTCTACCCGGGCCGGGACGACGCGGGCCGCGCCGAGGGCAGCAGCCCGATGGGCCGCGCGGGACGCATGGAAGAGTTGCAGAACCTCGCGACCTTCCTGATGGCAGATGGCTGCGAGTGGCTGACGGGCCAGACGCTGACGATCGACGGCGCGAACTCGCTCGCCACCGGCGGCAACTTCTATCACTTCAAGGACTGGACCGACGGCGACTGGGATCTCGCGCGCAATTCGATTCGCGAGCTGAATGAGAAGGACCGGCTCGCGCGTACGGTATGAGCGTCGAGTGCCCTGAGTGCGGGGCTTTCGCTTCGCACTCTGACCTAAAAAAAAGCCCACGTCGTTCAAACGTGGGCTTTTCTCTTCGCGGCTGCCGCGCGTCAGGACGATGAAACCACCACATGCGGCACGCAAGGCGCCGCAAACAGATCGACGACGGCCGCGCGGCGCCGCTCGATCACCGCGCGCTGATTGATGCTGCCCTTGTCGGTGACCTCATAGTGCTGCATCGAAGGCGGATCTTCGAGCAGCATCAGCCGTTCGATACGCATCGACGCGCCCCTTTGCCCCGCGTTCGCCGCCGCGAGGCGCCGCGCGAGTTCCCCCAACAGCGCGGGATGCCGCACCAGCTCAGCGGGCCTCAACGCGCCAAGCTCGGGCAACGCCTTCGCGCATGCGCCGGCATCGGGCCATGCGAGCGTGCCGAGCGTATCCGTGCCGTCGTACGCGATCACGGCTTCCTTGACGAGCGGACTGCACGCGTCGATCAGGCGAGTGCGCAGCGCAGCCGTGCGTACCCACGTGCCGTTCGCGAGCTTGAAATCCTCGGCGAACCGCCCTGCGGAGCGCAACCCCGCGATCGGGCGCTCGGGGTCGACGAAGCGCACCGCGTCGCCGAGCAGGTAAAAGCCCTCTTCATCGAACGCTGTGGCCGTTTTTTCGGGGGCATCGAGATAGCGCTCGATGATGTTCGGCCCCCTGATGCGCATTTCGTAGCGGCCCGGGAGGTCGGGGTCTTCGAGCAGCTTCAGCTCGACATCGGAAACCGGCAGTCCGATGCAGCCGACGTCGTCGACGGCCCAGTATTGCGTCACCGCCGGTCCGGAGCTTTCGGTCGCGCCGAATACCGACGTGAGCACGACACGCTCGCCGGTCGTACGCACGGCGATCCGCTGAAAGCGGTCGTAAAGGTCGCGCGACAGCACCGCGCCGCCGTAGTACACATACTTCAGGCGCGAGAAAAAGTGCTGCGCGAAACGCTCGTCGCGCTCGAGCGCGGCAACCAGCATCGCGAGCCCGGCGGGCACGTTGAAATAGAGCGACGGCGCGACTTCGCTCAGGTTCTTGAGGGTTTGGTCGAAAGGGCCCGGCAGCGGCTTGCCCTCATCGATATGGAGCGTCGCCCCGAAGCGCAGAATCCGGTTGAGCACGATGTTGCCGCCCATCACATGATGCCAGGGCAGCCATTCGAGATAAACGGGCTGGTCCTCCGGGTCTTTCGCGAACACGCGCGCGGCCATTTCCTGCGCCGCGACGAGATTGCTGCGCGACTGCACGACCGCCTTCGGCATGCCGGTCGAACCGGAGGTGAACATGTACTTGGCCGGCAAGCTGCCCGGCAGTTGCCGATGGCGCGCTTCGACCTCGGGGTCGATCACGGTGCTCGCCAGCGCCTCGAACGACAACGAGCCCGGCGCCGCGTGCCTGGCCGCGATGACCCGCTCGGGCGGAATGCCGAGCGCGTCGAGCGCGCCCGCAAAACGCTGTGCATCCTCGACGAACACCAGATGCGGCTTGACGAGCGACACCGCATCGGTGAGCCGCGCGTAGTTGCCGCCAAGGAGCGAATAGGCAGGCGACACAGGCGCGACCGGCACGCCCGCATACAACGCGCCCCACGTCAGCAGCGCCTGCGCAGTCGAATTCTCGGAAAGGATCACGAGCGGCGCGCTCTGGCTCGCACCGTGCGAAAGCAAAGCGCTCGCCAGCGCGCGCACCGTGCGCCAGACCTCGCCGACGCTCACCGACTCCCATGCGCCCTCGCCGTTGCGCTGCACGAGCATCGGGCTCGCAGGGCGGATGGCCGCCCAATGCTCGAGCCAGTCGGTCGTGCACGCACGCGTGGGCGGCAGCGGCGTGCCCGACTTCAGGATCAGCGTCCCGTCGCCGCGGCGCTCGATTTCCAGCGACGGCTCGCGGAATCCGACTTCGCGAAATGGCCGTTCGATTGTCTCCATTACGTGTGACGTCATTGTTCCCTCTGCTACGTTGCGGTACGCGAATAAATGATGGTTCGGTTTGCGCCGATGCGCATCAGATCGCTTCGAGCACGGTCGCAATACCCTGGCCGCCGCCGATGCACTGCGTGGCGAGCGCATAACGCCCGCCCGTGCGCTGGAGTAGCGCCGCCGCCTTGCCGACCAGCCGAGCACCGGTTGCGCCCAGCGGATGGCCGATCGCAAGACCGCCGCCGTCGAGGTTCACGCGCGCCTCGTCCAGCCCAAGCTCGCGGATGCACGCAATTGCCTGGCTCGCGAACGCCTCGTTGATTTCGATCACGTCGAGGGCGCCTGTGCCAATGCCCGCGCGCGCGAGCGCCTTCCTCGACGCCGGAATCGGCCCGATGCCCATGAGTTCCGGCGCGACGGGCGCGACCGCGGCCGACACGATTCGCGCAAGCGGCACGAGCCCGTGCTCGCGCGCAAACGCGGCGCTGCAGATGAGCGTCGCGGACGCGCCATCGGTCAGCGGCGACGACGTGCCCGCCGTCACGCTGCCGTCCTCGCGAAACGACGGCTTCAACCCGCCAAGCGCTTCCGCGCTGGTGCCAGGCCGGATGCAGCCGTCTTCATCGACGACGCCCGTGCTCGTGCGGATCGGCACGATTTCGGCGGCGAGCCGGCCTTCGGCGCGGGCGGCGGCCGCCTTCGCATGCGACACCACCGCAAGCGCCTCCTGTGCCGCGCGGCTCACGCCGAATCGTTGCGCAACGTTTTCCGCGGTGATGCCCATCGGCGTGTAGACCTCGGCATGGCCTTCCATGAGCGTCGGATTCGGCAACTTGTTGAAGCCGCCCTGCGGCACGCGCGTCATCGATTCGACGCCGCCGCAGATGAACGCATCGCCCATGCCGAGCGCGATCTGGCCGGCCGCGTAATGAATCGCCGACATCGACGAGCCGCAGAAGCGGTTGATCGTCACGCCCGGCACATGCTCGCCGATGCCCGCGCGAAAGCTGACGATGCGCGCGAGGTTCTGCCCCTGCTCCGCTTCCGGATACGAGCAACCGAGCACGATGTCTTCGATCAGCTTCGGATCGACTTTCGTTCTTTCGAGCAGACCGGCGACGACCTGCGCCGCGAGATCGTCGGGACGGATGTCGATCAGCGCACCCTTGCGCGACGGATGAAATGGCGAGCGCGCAAACCCGGCCACTACGACTTCATTCATGCTTTTCTCCTTGGTTCGATAGAGGCGTGCGCGGCGTGCGCACGCCTTTCATCCATGATTCATGCGAGGAAAATCTCAACCGGCGCCGTCGGCCGGGCGACGCGGAATGCTGGTCAGCCCATAGAGCCGCATCGCTACTTCGCCGCGCTGGTTGACGAGCTCGATGCGCGCTTTCGCCACGCCGCGCTTCGGCTTGTCGGGAAACGTCTGAATCTCGACGAGCTCGCGCTTCACGTGGACCGTGTCGCCGGCCCTCACGGGCTGCAACCAGCGCAATTCGTCCGCGCCGACGCCCACGATCGGCGTCTCGCCGAACAGGCGCGCGTGCACGCACAACCTCATCGCGAGCGAGGCCAGGTGCCAGCCGCTCGCGATCAAACCGCCGAACGGGCCGGCTCGGGCCGCGTCCGGGTCCGTGTGAAACGGCTGCGGGTCGAACTCGCTGCCGAAGCCGATCACGTCGGCGGCCTCGATCGTCACCGGCTCGCTCGTCCACGTCTCGCCGACTGTCAGGTCTTCCAGATATCGCCATGCCATGCCGCTCTCCTTGCGTCGATGCAGGCCGTGCTATTCGAAACTCGCGCCCTGCCCGGCGAGCTTCACGATGAACGGGCTTGGCTGCCACTGGCCGCCCTGGTAGCCTTGCTGATACTTGCGGATGCGCGCGAGCACCTCGTCGAGGCCGAGCGTGTTCGCGTAGTGCATCGGGCCGCCCTTCGTGACCGGAAAGCCGTAGCCCGTCGCATAGACGACGTCGATGTCAGACGCGCGCTGCGCGACCAACTCGTCGAGAATCCGCGCGCCTTCGTTGGCGAGCGCGAGCATCAGCCGGTCGACGATCTCCTCGTCGCTGACTGCGCGCTGCGCGACACCCGTTGCCTCGCGATGGGCATGCAGAATCCGGTCGACTTCCGGGTCCTGAAGACGCTTGCGGCTGCCGGGCTCATAGCGGTACCACCCCTCGCCGGTCTTCTGGCCGAGGCGCCCCGCTTCGCAGATGCGGTCCGCGATGCGCGAATAGATCATCTCCGGCTGCTCGACATAGCGGCGCTTGCGGATCGACCAGCCGATGTCGAGACCGCTCAGGTCGCCGACCGCGAAAGGCCCCATCGCCATGCCGAATTTCTCCATCGCGGTATCGATCTGCGCGATGCCGCAGCCTTCGTCGAGCAGGAAGAGCGCCTGCTGAAGGTAGCGCTGCAACATCCGGTTGCCGATGAAGCCATCGCACACACGCGAGAGGACCGCGGTCTTCTGCAGCTTGCGGGCAAGCTGCATGACCGTGACGAGCACATCGTCGGATGTCTTCGCGCAGCGCACCACTTCGACGAGGCGCATCACGTGCGCGGGCGAGAAGAAATGCATGCCGATCACATCGGCCTCGCGAGCGGTGACCGCGGCGATCTGGTCGATGTCGAGCATCGACGTGTTGGTCGCGAGAATGGCGCCCTTGGGCGCAAGCCGTTCCAGGTCGCGAAAAATCTGCTGCTTCAAATCGAGCCGTTCGAACACCGCTTCGACCACGATGTCGGCATCGGACACCGCCGCCGCGAGATCGAGCGAAGGCGTGACCCGTTGCAGCGCACGCTCGCGCGCCTCTTGCGTGAGACGGCCTTTCTCGACCTGCGTGTCATAGACGCCCCGAATCGTCGCCATGCCGCGCTCGAGCCCTTCGCGCTGTGTATCGACGAGGGATACGGGGATGCCCGCATTCATGAAGCAGATGGCGATGCCCGCGCCCATCGTGCCCGCGCCGATCACCGCCGCCCGGCGAATGTCGTGCGGCCGCGCATCCTTCGATACGCCGGCGATCTTCGCCGCCTGGCGCTCGGCGAAGAAGTTGTAGCGCAACGCCTTCGATTCCGGCGTCGCCAGCAATTCGAGGAAGCGCGCGCGCTCGAATTCGCGACCCGCTTCGAACGGGAGCGTGACCGCGGCCTCGCAGCAGTCGACGATGGACAGCTTGCCCTTGTGACCGGGCGTACGCTTCTCGATGTCCGCGCGCAGTGTTGCGAACAGGTCGGCCGGTGCGCTTTCCATCCGGGGGCTAAGCGCGCTCGTGCGGCGCAGCGGCGCCTTGGCTGCGATCAGCTTGCGTGCGAAGTCAAGCGTGTCTTCGAGCAGGTCGCCGTGCGAAAGAATATCCACGAGCCCATGGTCGAACGCCGACTGCGCACCGAGTGGCGCGCCGCTCAGCATCAGCGGGGCCGCATGCTCCATCGGAATCAGCCGCGGCAGACGCTGCGTGCCGCCAGCGCCCGGCAGGAAACCGAATTTGACTTCGGGCAACCCTAATTGTGCATATGCACCTAATACACGATAATGAAGCGCCATCGCGAGTTCGAGTCCGGCGCCGAACGCAAAGCCGCCGATCGCGGCAATCAGCAGTGTGTCGACCTTGTCCAATCCTTCGATCAGCTCGGGCATCGTCGGCGAAGCCTTCTGCGCCGGTGTATTGAACTCGCGAATCTCGGCGCCGCCGCAAAACGGCCCCCCGCCGCCCGTGACGACGATCGCCTGCACGTCGTCCCGCTGCGCCGCGTGCAGCACCTGCTCGTGGAGTGCCTTGCGTTGTGCGGCGGACAGGCTGTTCACGGGAGGATTGTCGAAACTCACGACGGCAATGCCGTCTTTGACCACGTATGCGGACTCCATGACCATCGCGTCTCCTGGTTCGAATCGATTGCGCCGTCGCACGTGCGGCGTGGCGCGGCGTGATTCCGGGTTAAGCTGGATTTGATTGTGACAGCGTCAAGTTTGAGTGTCAACAGTGGAAAGACGCAGTGCGTGCGCGTTAGCTCACGCGCACCTGGATGAAGCGGAAGAAAGGAGGAAAGAACGGAAAGCAGGATGGCGCGAGCGCGGCGCGCGAGACGATCTTGACCGCCGCGCGCCGCGCTGGAGAGGAAGCAGGAAGGCGTTACTTCCTGCGCGAACCACCGCGTGTGGCAGGCGCTTCAGCCTCGACGTGCGGAGACTTCAGGCCGCCCAGCAGCAAGTTGATCACGCCGGTGCAGACGTCGTCGATCATGTTGTCCGGCACCTGGCACAGGCCGCTGTCGCGGTCCGCCAGGAGCGTTGCGAGCCCATGCATGCCGGACCACACGGCGATCGCCGAGAAACGCGGCGGGCGTTTGCCGTCCGAATGATCGGCCATGAACTCGGCAATGGTGTTGCTCAGGAACTGGAACGAGCCGGAACTCGCCTCCATCAACGCCGGATGCTTGCATTTGTCGGCGATGCGCGGGCCGAACATCAGATGAAACAACTCCGGCCGCTTCAACGCGAACTCGACGTAGACCCGCATGATCACGCGCAGGCGCCGCTCTTTCGTCATGCCGTCCTTCAGCGCCCCCAGCCGGTCGCTCATCAGCGCATGGAAGCCTTCAGTGGCGAGCGCCGCGAGCAAGCCGTCCTTGTCCCCGAAATGGTGCGTCGGCGCCGTTTGCGAAACGCCCGCAAGACGCGCGACTTCACGCAGCGACAGATCAGCGGCACCGCGCAACTCCAGCAGCGTGAGGCCGCGCTGCAGCATTTCCTCGCGCAGGTTGCCGTGGTGCCACGATACTTTCTTGCTCGGCTCGATGTCAGTCAGTGCTGTACTGGACATAATCTTTTCATTGAAAAATTTACAGTGAACCTGACACTGCACGTCACGCCGGCGCGAACTCTCGCAGTCGGGCGCGTGCATCCGTTCGCACTATTCTACTCCGTCGGCCTGCCCTTCAGAAAGCCGCCTTTCCACAGGCAGATCCCGCTTGTCGACCCCCTGTCGCGCCTTCCGGGCGACCAAGGGAAATCCCCAACTCGAAACCGATTGCCAGCGCATGGTCCGGCTCCTATCATTCGTGAAACTTGACACTGTTACATTGAAAACGCAAATCAGATCGCGACAACCGGTTGCTGCGATGGCGCGGCTCTCTTTATGTTCGGCGGTTGACCAGGTATCCAGGATTTCCAAATGACAGAGACGCATGCGGGAACCTTCCGTGAGCCGATGTCGGCGCTCAGACTGGAGGGAGTGAAGAAGGCGTTCGGCGCCACGGAGGTCATACGGGGCGTGGACTGGTCGATCCGCCGAGGCGAGTGCCACGTGCTGATCGGCCCCAATGGCGCGGGCAAATCGACGCTGTTTCATCTGATGAGCGGCCGCTACCTCGTGTCGAGCGGCACCATCCACCTGAACGATACGGATGTGACCCGTTTCGGCGCGAACCGCATCAGCCGCAGCGGACTTGGCAGGAGTTTCCAGACGGCCAACCTGTTCGGCCGCATGACCGTGTTCGAGAACGCGCGGATCGGCGCATTGCGCGCGGCGGGCCACGGTCCGTCGTTCCTGCGCGTTCTGCGCCGCGGCGGTCCCGCCGACATCCGCGCGCTCGAAGTGCTCGACGAGGTCGGCCTGCTCGACAAGCGCAGCGAGCCCGCCGCGCTGCTTTCCTATGCGGACCAGCGTGCGCTCGAGATCGCCCTCGCGCTCGCCGGCGGCCAGAAGGTGCTGCTCTTCGACGAACCGACCGCTGGCATGAACAAGCACGAAACGCACAAGGTGATCGAGTTGCTCCAGCGGCTGCGCGCGGCCGACAGCTCGCGCACGATGGTCATCATCGAACACGACATGGACGTGGTGTTCGAGTTGGCCGACCGGATCTCGGTGCTCGTGTACGGCGAAATCATCGCGTGCGATACGCCCGCGCAAGTACGCGCGAACCGCGCAGTGCAGGAAGCGTATCTCGGCGCGCCTGCGGGCGCCGCTCAAGCCGCCGGGCCGTCACTGAGGCACTGAACAGATGAACACACAGCCGATCCACCAGGCCAATGCCAGGCCGTGCACACAGTGCATGCCCTTTTTCATCGCATCCGGAATCGTCGCGGGCTACGGGCAAAGCGAGGTGTTGCAAGGCGCGAGCATCCGCGTCGATGCAGGCGAAACCGTCGGGCTGCTTGGGCGCAACGGCTCGGGCCGCTCGACATTCCTGAAGGCCGTGATGAAGCTGCTGCCATCGAAGGGCATCGTCAGCCTCAACGGCGTGCCGCTCGAGCGCGCGAAAACGCACGAGATCTCCCGCGCCGGAATCGGCTACGTGCCGGAGGATCGCGCGATCTTTCCCGACCTGACCGTGCGCGAAAACCTGTCCGTCGGCTTGCCGCAGTCCAGCGGCCGGAAGACGCCATCAACCTCGCCCGCCCGCGCGAGACCATGGACGGAAGACGAATTCTTCGACCTGTTTCCGAACCTGAAGCGGCGCGCGAACGTCGCGGGCGGCGCGTTGTCCGGCGGCGAACAGCAGATGCTGACGATCTGCCGCGCGTTGATGGGCCAGCCCGAATTGCTGCTCGTCGACGAACCCACGGAAGGCTTGAGCCTCTCGATGGTCGACCAGGTTGCGCAGTTGTTGAAGGAAGTCGCGCGGCGCGGCGTGGCGGTGCTGCTCGTCGAGCAGAAGCTGACTATCGCGCTTGGGCTGTGCGACCGGATCAACGTGATGGGGCATGGCCGGATCGTGTTCGACGGCACCGTGGACGAGTTCGAAAACAACCAGGCAGTACGGGCGGAGTGGCTCGAAGTCTAGACGGACTCCCGCCATCGCGACAACCAGCACGCTGTATATCAGTGAGTGAGGAGCAGAAGATGATGAAGCACCTGAGCGCAGCCGCGCGCAACGGCTTGCGCGCCGGCCTTTTAGCCATCGCCGGGGCCGCATTGATCGGCGTGGCGCACGCGGCGGCACCGATCAAGATCATGGTGATCGAGCCGATGTCGGGCCCGCAATCGCCCACGATGGAATCGTCGGCGAAGAACCTGCAGTTCATCGTGAAGCGCGACAACGACGCGGGCGGCATCCTCGGCTCGAAGGTCGAGCTCGAATTCTGCGACGACAAGTTCAGCCCGAAGGATGGCAAGAACTGCCTCGATCGCGCAATGGGCAATGACGTGCATTTCGTGATGCAAGGCATCGGCACCAACGTGACGATGACGCTGCTCGACGCGATCGAAAAGTACAACGCGCGCAATCCGGGCAAGGAGATCATCCTGATCAACTGGGCCGGGCTCGACGAAGCGATGACCGGCAAGTACTGCTCGTTCTGGCAATTCCGCACCGACGGCCACATCGGCATGAAGATGAAAGCGGCCGTGCTGTCGCTCGACCCGAAAGTCAAGCGCGTGTACCTGATCAACATGGACTATTCGATGGGCCAAAGCGCGGACGCTGCGATCCGTCGCCAGCTCAAGCAGTACCGACCCGATATCCAGATCGTCGGCAGCGAGCTGCATCCGCCCAACCGGGTGCAGGACTTCACGCCGTATGTCGCAAAGATCAAGGCGACCAATCCCGACGCCATCATCACGGCGAACATCGGCACGGACCTGAGCCGGCTGATTCGTGCGGGCAACGACATCGGCCTGAATGCGCCGTGGTACACGGCCTACGCGTCGCAACACGGTCAGGTGACGAGCATCGGCGAAAAAAGCGTCGGCAAGGTGTATCAGGCCTCGGATTCGATCATGAGCATGAACAATCCGGTGATCGACCGGTTGATGGATCAGTCACGCGCAGGCGGCTACGGCGACTTCGAAGGCATGCGCATCTACCGCGGCTACCTGTTCCTGACCGACGGTATTCGCGACGCCAAGACGACCCAGCCGCTCGCGGTCGCCAAGGCGATCGAGAGAACCACCGTGTCGATAGGCGACTACCAGGCGACGATGCGCGCGGCCGACCATCAGGCCCAGTTGCCCCTGACGCTGTCCGTGCTCACCGCCGACGCGAAATACAAGCAGGACGGCACACCGTGGGGATTCAGGCTCGTCAAGACCTTGCCCGCGACGCAGGTGAGCGAGCCGGTCGACGGCTGCAACATGAAACGGCCGCCGGGCGCCTGAGCGCGCAGCGGACTTCACGAAAGAACGAACGAAAGGACGGATCGCCATGCAATCTCTGGCCCTGGGTTTATTCAACGGCGTCAGCTACGGAATGCTGCTGTTTCTGATGGCAGCCGGACTGACGCTCGTCTTCAGCATGCTCGGCATCCTGAACTTTGCCCACCCCGCGTTCTACATGCTGGGCGCGTATTTCGCGTACACCTTCGCCCAACTGCTCGGGCTCGGATACTGGTCGGGACTCGTCGCCGCGCCGCTCTGCTGTGCGTTGCTGGGAGGGATAGTTGAGCGCTGGCTCGTGCGCCGTGTGATCCGCTTCGGCCTTCTCGGGCCGCTCGTGCTGACCTTTGGTCTCGAGATCGTGCTCGTCGAAGCCGTCACGCTGCTGTGGGGCAAGCAACCGGTGGCGTACGCTGTACCGCGATCACTCGACTTTCCACTCTTCTCGCTGTATGGCATCGACTACTCCGCCTACCGCGCTTTCACGCTCGCGATGACGCTCGTCGTGCTTGGCGGCTTGTATCTGCTGCTCAGGCGCACGCGCATCGGAACGACCGTGCGAGCCTCGCTGTCGCATCCCGAGATCGTCAACGCGCTCGGCCACAACCTGCCCCGGATGCGCACGACGGTCTTTGCCCTGGGTGCCGCACTCGCCGGCCTCGCAGGCGCGCTGTCGGGCAATCTGATCGGCACGGACCCCGGCATGGCCAATCAGTTGGGGACGATCCTGATGATCGTCATCGTGGTCGGCGGGCTCGGCTCGCTGGCGGGCGCTTTCGTGTCGTCGCTCCTGATCGGCGTGCTGCAGACGCTCGCGGTATCGACGCAAATCTCGTGGGCCAACCTCCTCGCCCCGTTGGAGTCCGTGATGCACGGCATCGCGAGCAGCGACGCACTCACGCAACCGCTGAGCCGCTTTGCACCGCTCGTTCCTTTTGCCATCGTCATCGTCGTGCTGGCCATCCGGCCACGCGGCTTGATGGGACAACGTCATTAACCGGTTCCAGACAGGATCCATATGGACTTCGACATGCCGACCATCAGGGGCGCGCGTCGCCTGAATTCTGCCCAGCGCGAGGCCTCATCAGCCGAACGGTCGAGCTGGGACGCGTATCTTCCTCCGCGCGCGAATCGTAGAGGCCGCGCGCTGTGCTGGGGCATCGCGCTCGCCGTGGCGTGC
Organism: Caballeronia choica; assembly: GCF_001544535.1. GTDB lineage: Bacteria > Pseudomonadota > Gammaproteobacteria > Burkholderiales > Burkholderiaceae > Caballeronia > Caballeronia choica. Next base: position 55,366 of record NZ_FCON02000022.1, read on the forward strand.
GTGCTGCCCTTCCTCTTCCCGGGCACGTTCGGCGTTTCGGTGCTCACGCAGATATGCATCGCGCTCACGTTCGCGCTCGCCTACAACATGCTGCTCGGCGGCACTGGCCTGCTGTCGTTCGGACACGCGCTCTACTTCGGAATCGGCGCTTACACGACCGCACACTTCCTGAACCATTTTGGCGAAGCCGCGCCGCTTGTACTTGTGCCCATAGTCGGCGGAATCGCGGCGCTCGCCGTCGGCGCGTTTGTCGCGCTCTTCACGGTACGCAGTGGCAAGGTGATCTTCGCGATGATCTCGCTCGCGGTCGGCCAGCTTGGCTTTTCTGCTGCGACGATCATGACCGGCTTCTCGGGCGGCGACGAAGGTATCCGGCTCGACCCGACACGCGCGGCCGGCTGGGGCATCGACTTCGGATCGCCGGTGAACGTGTATCTGCTCATCGCCGTGTGGACATGGTGCGCCGCGCTCGCGATGTATGCATTGACCTTCACGCCGCTCGGACGTCTGATGAATGCGACGCGCGACAATCCAGAGCGCATGGAGTTCGTCGGCTTCAACCCGGTCATGATTCGCGGACTTGCACTGGCGTTGTCGGCCGGATTCGCCGGCATCGCGGGCGCTCTCTACGCGTTGGGCTTTCAGGTCGTCACGATCGACACCCTGAGCCTCGCTCAAAGCACCGCAGGAATGTTGCACGCTTACGTAGGCGGATTCACGACCTTCTTCGGGCCGGCGATCGGCGCCGTCCTCATCACGCTCGCGACCGCGCACCTGTCCACGCTCACCGATGCCTGGCCGCTGTACCTCGGCGTATTCTTCGTCGCGGTGACGCTCTCCTGGCGCTACGGGCTGACAGTCGGCCTCGCCGATCTGTTGCGCGGCGCGCTGAAAGCGTATCGGCAACGCGGCGCGTCTTACGTCGTCCGGTGTGCGCTGCCCGCCGTGCTCGGCGCGCTCGCTGCTTGTGCGGGATTCGTCTTGCTGATCGAAATGATCCTGTCGCTCGGCGCGAACATGGGCGCGCCAGTGCGGCTCGTCTTCGTGCCTGGCGTTCACGCGGCGGACCCGCGCAGCCCGGCGGCGTGGATCTGCGCGGCCGTGCTGCTCGCAACCGGTCTCGGCCTGCTTTACTGGAGCCCGCGCGCCGCTCGACAGTAAGGGCGAAAGGTCGCCGCTTTCAGGGGACGGACATCAAGCTCGATGGCCGTCCCAGAGGCATCGGGTTCAGTGAGGTTACGGTTTCATCTCGATCTATTCGTATTCCTTAGTTTATCAGATCGACCCTTTGATTTCTCGAACGGAGCGAAGACGCCGCTCCCACGCCTGCTCGTCGCATCCGCGAGCGGAGACAAACCACAACTACAGCGGTTCTTGGAGACACCAATGAAAAGCCTTTGCTTCGCAACCCTGGCTCTGGCGGCGGGCGCATCGTCCGTCGCGCATGCGCAGAGTTCCGTGACGCTTTATGGAATTGTCGACGGCGGCATCCTCTACAAAACGCACGCGGCTGCCGGAGGTGGCTCGGCTTGGTCGGTCGCGAGCGGTATCGATGCAACGAGTCGCTGGGGTCTCCTCGGGCGCGAGGATCTCGGCGGCGGACTGCATGCGCTGTTCGAACTCGAAAGCGGCTTTCGCCTCAATACCGGACAGTTCATCAATGGCGGCCAACCCGCAAGCGCCGGCACCGTGCTGTTCGATCGTGGCGCGACAGTGGGCATCGACAGCGATGCGCTCGGCAGCGTCCTCGTGGGTAAGAACCGTTCGCCGATACTGCGGATCCAGAGCCGCCTCGACATCGAAGGCTATTCGAACTTCGGCTCCCTGAACAACCTGCTCTATCAGAACCTGTCCGGCTACACAGGCTATCAGTATTCCTGGGTCGACAACTCAGTCGAATACATCAGCCCCGAAATCGCCGGATTTCAGGGCATGGCCATGTATTCGTTTGGCGGCGCGGCCGGTGACTTCCAGAAGAAGAGCGTGATTTCATTGGGGGCAAGCTACAAGATCGGTGGCTTCACCGGTGGCGCGGCCTACTTCAGCGGACGCGACATCACCGGCGCAACCGATTCGACAACCGCGCGCGCCTACACGGTAGGCGCCAACTACGCCTGGAACGCATTCAAGTTCCTGCTCGACTTCGCCAACTTCAAGAATCCGGCACGCGGCACCAGCGACAACTTTTACACGGCTGAATTCGCCTATACACCCACGCCGGTCTGGGTCCTGACGGCCTCGTACATCCGCCAGGATGACCGCGTCACGAACGACCGGGATGCCAGCCTGTACAAGCTTGGCGCCAGCTACTTGCTGTCGCGTGCGACGTCCTTGTATTCGTTCGTCGGCTACGTGAAGAACAACCGGCTTGCAACGCTCGGCTTGCAGAATTCCACGCCGGCGGGTGTTCCGGGCGGGAATCAGTTCGGCGCTGGGGTAGGCGTCCGACATCTCTTCTAAGCCCACGATGGTTGTAGTTGATCGTGGCCGCAGCCGCCGCGCACGCATATCGACCGCGAGACGGTCGACCAGTTGCTTGTAGCGGAGATTGGCTGGTTTCCTATCAAGACAGGAGGGTTGCCTGCCGAACGACGGGGGTTTAAGGGTTAACGCATACCGATGCGGGTCGCATCGCGGCTGGCTATGCCGATCAGATCTTTGCGCCAGGCTTGCAGATGGAAGACGCGCTGCGGGTATCGCGTGCAAGCCACGCGGCACCGTCTTCGCAGTGGGAATCGCCGACTCGATTCCGAAGTCGATCGCCTGTCGGCCGCTCGCACCGGCTGTCGTCGATGGTCAGGCAGAGCGACTAATCATCCGGCAGCGAACACACCACTGCCGGTCTGACCAGACTATCATTGGATCCAAAACGTCCGGGTCGCGCTACCATGAACTTCCGACGTAACCTGAAGGACAGCGCAGGCGTCCAGCCCCTACCGCTTTCGCAACGACGGGGCCTCGTCTTTCCCGCGTTTGCCTGGCTGGGATTCACTTCTGCCTTCGCTTCCGTCGTTATCGGAAGTCTCCTGCAATCGAAACTGGGAACGCTCGACGCGCTGGCCGCTGCGATTCTTGGCAACTGGATCCTTTTCGTCTATTCAGCGGCAATAGGCTTCGCCGCCGGCCGGTGGGGATTGAGCTCTCAGCTGACGCTGGCAGCGGTATTCGGTCGATGGGGAGCCCTTGTTCCCGGAATCATCCTGGGATCGCTGGTAACGGGCTGGTTCGCCTTTCACGTCGTCCTCACTGCGAGGATCCTGCTCCAGGCTCTGCATTTTGCCGGTGACCCGGCAATCGTCATGTGCGTTATCGGTGTTGTATTCGCAGCGCCCGTCATTGCCCGGCTGAGTCAAGGTTTCAACATGACGGCCATCGCATTTCCCGCGATGATCCTGTTTGGTGGAACCGTCATCGCTCACTACCTGATGCCGACATGGACCGTGTTGCTGGACGGTCCGATCGGCGGAACGCTGCCTTTCGGAACTGGCGTCTGCATCGCGTTTGGCATCTTCGTCGTGAGCGGCACCATGACCGGTGACATCGTTCGCTATTGCCGTACCGGCAACGAGGCGGTTCTCGCCACCGCGTTCGCCTTTCTCCTGTCCAATCTGCCGTTCCTGATTCTGGGCGTGCTGATCGCGGCGGCCGGCATCAGGGTAGCCGATCTCTTCACGGGCAATGATGCGCTCTCATTCGTGCTATTGGCGCTCGTCGTTATCTCCAACTGGACAACCTGCGATGCCTGCATAAGCAACGCGAGCGTTACGCTCAAGAGCGCGTTTCCAAGGCTGTCCTGGATCATTGCTTCGGCCGCTGCCGCACTATTGGGGCTGCTTCTGGCGGTGGCAAACGCGGTCGGCGACGTATTTGGCTGGGCCCTGTTCCTTTCGGCGATCGTCCCGCCCATCGGCGGTGTGATTGTCGCCGACTACTATGTGCTGCGAGTGCGCATTGGCTTCTCGCGCTTCACGGCGGCTCCCGTCAACGTCGCCGGCCTGGTTGCGATGGCAGCGGGTATCGCCGTGGCGTTTCTTGCTCGTGAAGCTGCTCCCGGCGCGATCACACCTTTGATCGGCGCCCCTCTGGCCGGCGGCCTGTATCTCGTCCTGGCAAGGCTAGCACCGAGCCGTCCAGGAGCGGACCCTGCCGCCACCGACGGAGCCGAAGCGCTCGACTGACGCCCATGCGCGACCCAAAGACAAGACCTGTCACTGTTCGTCTTCCTGTCGAGTCGAGGACGGCAATGGTCGCGATCATCCTCATCTCGTCGCTTGCGTTCCTGCTCTTCCAGGCGAGAAAGGACGTGCTCGCGAGCCTCGCACTCCATGAAGCACAGCTCGCAATTCAGTTCGCTCTTGTTGAAGCGCGTCCCGATGTAGCAAGCACGCCCACGATTCTCGACAGCGGTGCCGGTCATTCGTTTGCCAAATTCCCGGGCATTGCCGAGTGGCCGGGTCAGACGACGATTGCGATGCCCCTTGCGTCGGCTTGTGCCAACGACGCTGTGTGTCGAAACCTGCCGGCGACGCTGGGGGAGGACACGAAGGGAAAGTTTGTCATCCGGAACGGAAAGCTCTTCGCCGCCATGCACGACGGGAAAGTCGTCATCCTTTCCTCCGCTCCGCTGTCGGCGCTGACGGCCGGGATGTTGAGCCGTATCGCTCTGGATATTGCCGCCGTGTTTTTCCTGGGATGCCTGCTTCTGCTCGTGCGGGAAAGCCGGTTGAGCGACTACTCGGTTCATCGTCTCCTCGACGCGTCGCCGATTCCTCTCGCTCTGATCGACGCGGATGGACGCCTGGAGTTCGCCAATCGAACCGCACTCGACCTCCTGGCCGATGATCGCTCGCGATCGCTCGAAGGGCTTCAGGAGAGCCTCCGGCGTCATGAGCACCTGTTCTCCTGGTTGGTCGGAGGGCAGGACGCGACCGGGCAGATCCAAAGCGGCGAGTTCGAGATCGAGCATCATTCCGGCACCGTCCGTCATTTACTCGTCTCGCGGCAGTCGCTGCTGGTGCGCTCCAGGAGGATGATCATTGCGAGTATCGCCGACATCACCGTGAGACACGAAGCCGAAACCGCACTGATCAAGGCGAAGAACGCAGCCGAGGCGCTGGAGCGGATGAAATCGGAGTCGCTCGCGATGATCAGCCATGAGCTCAGGACGCCGGTCAACGGCGTGCTCGGCTTGGCACAGTTGCTCGTGCGGTACGAACTTCCCGATGCGGCCGCGTCGATCGTGCGCAGGTTGATCCAGGCCGGCAAGACTCTGGCAGTTATCATCAATGACGTTGTCGACCTCGCTCTGCTCGAAGTTCGGCAAATCCGTCTGGACCGTCGCCCGTTCGATCCGCAGGAAGTGATTACCGGCGCCGCCAGTCTGGCGAGCGCCGCGGCCGCCGAAAAGGGTTTGAGGGTTCGAGTCAGCACCGTCACTCCGCTTCCGGCCGCCGTGCTCGGAGACGCGGCACGCGTGCAGCAGATCATCGTCAACCTGGTTGGCAACAGCATCAAGTTCACGCAAGTCGGCCAGATCGAGGTGACGACTGACATTGCAGCCCGCCACGAGCGATCGATTGAAATCGCCATCGAGGTCACGGATACAGGAATCGGGATAGCCCCCGACGTGCTTCCCCGGCTATTTCAGCCCTTCTCGCAAGCCGAGACCGGACATGAAAGGCGCTTCGAAGGAACCGGCCTCGGTCTCGCCATCAGCAAAGGACTCGCTGAGACCATGGGCGGCACGATCTCCGTGCGAAGCGAGGTCGGGCGCGGTTCAACTTTTCTCGTCAGGTTGCCGTTCGAACTGGCGGAGATCGAAGAGATCTGCCCTGCCGGACTCTCGATGTCGCGCGTGCTCGTCGTCGACGATGTCGCGCTCAATCGCGATATCGTGACCGAGTTGATCCGCGCCGAGGGTTGCGAAGCGACTGCCGCCTCGTCCGGTCAGGAAGCGCTCGAGGTTCTCAAGACCAGGACCTTCGACCTCATTCTCATGGATATCCGCATGCCCGGCATGGATGGCCTCACCGCCACGGCGGCAATCCGCGCGAGTCGAGAGCCCAACCGGCATACGGGGCCAATCATCGGACTCACCGCGAATCCTCTGCCGACTGATAGACCGCTGTATCGGCTACGCGGCATCGACGGGATCATCGAGAAGCCGGTGGAGGTGGAAAAGCTGCGTATCGCGTTGAAACAGACGCAGACAACGCCGTCCGCATCCACTCCGATTCTCACTGCTGAACCCGAGCGCATCGGCCGGCTTCGCGAGTCGTTGGGACAGGACCGCACTTCTCGCATCGTCCGATCGTTCATGCAGGTGGCCAACGAATCGGTCGAGGCGATCGCGAACGGTTGCGCGCGCGCGAATCTGGAGGACGTCGCGGAAAACGCGCACCGGCTGTCCGGTGCCGCGTCCAACGTGGGCTTTGCGCAGCTCGCCGACACCGCGGCGGAACTGGAGCGGCTGGCCCGAACCGGAAACGTGTTCAGTGTTTCGGAGGTCGCGCTGAATACGATTACGATATATCGGGACGCAGAACGTTGCGTTCACACTTACTTTCCATCGCTGATGGCCGGACCCGAAAACAAATACCCGGTGCCGTGAACGGTCGTAATCAGGAGCGGATTGTCCGGATCGGACTCGATCTTGCGCCGCAGACGGCGCACGAGCGTATCGATTGTCCTGTCCATCGTGTCAAACCGCCGCCGACTCGTCGCCCCGATCAACCGCTCCCGGGACATGACCCGGCCGGCGTTCCTCGCCAACGTGTAGAGCAGGTCGAACTCGGCGGTCGTGAGGGAAACGATCTTGCCGGCTTCGTCCGTGAGACTTCGGCGTCCGGTGTCCAGCACAAACCGTCCGAACGAGATCGTCTCGGTCACGGTCACCGAATGACTGTGCCCCACTCGGCGCAGCAGGTTGCGAACTCGCGGTAGTAACTCGCGCTCGTCGATCGGCTTCGCGATGTAGTCGTCTGCGCCGTACTCCAGGCCGAGAATACGATCGACTTTATCGTTTCTTCCCGTGATCAGGATGATGCCGATCTCCGATTTCGCGCGTAGATCGCGTGTCAGGGAAAGCCCATCCCGTCCCGGCAGCCGGATATCCAGCAACACGAGTTCGATCGGATTGACGCGCATGATCCGGTCGAGCCCGTCGGCATCGGCCGCGCAGAACACCTCGTAGCCCTCGGCCTCCAAAAACCCTTCGAGCGTTTCCCGGATGGACGGGTCGTCGTCTACCACGCCCAACCGCTGACCAGCCTTGTTTTGCTGCACGTTGGCACCTTGTCCACTCGGTTTCGCGGCAATCACACAACCTGCCCGGCGCTCCTCTGCTACACGCGGCTTCGCATTCACAAATTTTAACAAAATGACATGCGCCGTTCAATCAATGGGGCGGACTCGTTCACAAGATATGGGGATAGTCGTCCTCACTCGGACTGGACAAGGAGACGAACGTGGCAAACTCACAGCAGCTCTGCACGATGGATGCAATCGCCCTCGCGGCGGCCATCCGCACCAAGGAGATATCGCCGGTGGAGGTGGTCGAGGCGCATCTGGTGCGGATGGAATTGATGGAGCCTTCGATCCACGCATTCTGCACGGTGACAGCCGATGCAGCACTCGAACAAGCCCGCGCGCTCGAAGCGCGAATCTTGCGCGGAGAGAAGGTCGGCGCGGTGGCGGGCGTCCCCGTCGGCATCAAGGATCTCGTCTCCACGGCCGGAATCAGGACGACGTCCGGATCGGCCGCCTACAAGGACTTCGTTCCCGATGAAGACGATGTCGTCGTGGAGCGCTTGAAGAAGGCCGACGCCATCATCGTCGGCAAGACCAATGTGCCCGAGTTCGGCTACAGCGGAGTCGGACACAATCCGATTTTCGAAACCACCCGCAACCCCTGGAACCTCGAACTGACGCCGGGTGGCTCCAGCGCCGGATCAGGTGCGGCTGTGGCGTCCGGCGAGGTGCCCTTCGCCATCGGAAGCGACGGCGGCGGGTCGATCCGGATTCCCGCTGCGCATTGCGGCATCTACGGAATCAAGCCGTCGATGGGGCGCGTCCCGCTTTATCCCGGATGCCGGGATGAGCGCTATCCCGGCGTTTCGAGCTGGGAGAGTCTCGAGCACATCGGCCCAATGAGTCGAACGGTTGCCGACAGTGCCCTCATGTTGTCGGTGATAGCCGGCCCCGATCATCGCGACCGTCATTCCCTGCCGTCCGCCGACTTCGACTGGATGAAGTCGGCGGCCGGCAGTCTCAAGGGACTGCGGGTCGCCTACAGTCCCGATTGGGGTTATGCCGCCGTCGACCCCCGGGTCCGCTCGGTCGTCGATGAGGCGGTGAAGGTTTTTGAGCGCGATCTCGGGTGTGTCGTGGAGGTCGCGCATCCCGGATGGAGCGATCCCTTCGATGCGTTCTGGGCCATTGTCGCAATGGACACCGACCTCAAGGGCATGCGCGCGATGGTTGCGGATCACGGCCATGAAATGTCGCCGCATCTCGTAGCGTTTCTCAATCACCCGTGGACCGCCGAGGACTTCACGAACGCCATGCTGACGCGCAAGGCCATCGTCAACAAGATGTGGCGGTTCATGAACAACTACGATCTTCTTCTCACGCCAACCCTGACCGTCCCGCCCTTTCCCATCCATTGCCAGGGCCCCGAAAAAACCGACGGACGCATGGTCGCTCCGACCCAGTGGCTCTCGTTCACCTATCCAATCAACCTGACCGGCCAGCCCGCGGCATCGGTTCCGGCGGGCTTCACGAAGGATGGATTGCCGATCGGCCTGCAGATCGTCGGACGTCATCTCGACGATCCGTTGGTGTTGCGCGCCTCGGCCGCCTTCGAGCTTGCCCGTCCGTGGCGGAACAAGTGGCCCCCGCTGCTCAAGCACGCGGGTCTCTCGCAATGAATCCAGAGAAGGGGACCATCATGACCACGTCAACCGAACAACACTTGCTCAACGAAGAGTTCGAGCACCTGCCCGTCCCTCTGTCGCATCGTCACTCGCTGTCGTCGGTGGCCGCCGTATGGTTCGGCTTTCCGATGATCATCACGAATGCGGTGTTTGGCGGAGTCATCGCCTTCAACCTCGGCTTCTCGCGGGCGCTCCTCGCGATCATGATCGGCAACGCCATCCTCCTCGCGTATGTCGGCGCATTGAGCTACATTGCCGGGAGCACCGGCCGCAACTTTGCCCTCCAGGCCGAGCGCACCTTCGGCAAGAAAGGCTACGCGATCACGTCCGGCTTCCTGGCGAGTGTCGTCGTGGGCTGGTACGCCTTCCAGACTGGCCTCACCGGAACGACGGTCCACGCATCCTATGGCTGGAACGAAACCGCGACGATCATCGCCGCGACCTTGCTCTATACCGGTGTGACCTTCATCGGGATCCGCGCCCTGTCGATTGTCGGCATGATCGCCGCACCGCTCTATGTGATCCTGGGGATCGTGGCGCTCTTCCTGATCGGCTCCGAGCATTCGCTATCCGCGGCATTCCACTACAACGGTCTGGGAGCGAATAGCCTGATGTCGGTCGGAAGTGCGGTGACGCTGGTCGTGGCGACCTTCGCCGACTCGGGCACGATGACGGCCGACTTCACACGCTGGTCGAAGGACGGAAAAAGTGCGGTCTGGGCGATTCTCACTGCGTTTCCTGTTGCGAACGTCACGGCTCAGCTCTTCGGCATTCTGATCGTGTGTGCCGGCGCCGCCATCGCTCCCGCTTCGAGCGGCGGCGACTTCATGCCTGTCCTGACCGGACATGGCGGAGTGCTCTCCGTGATCGCGCTCGTGTTTGTCTTCGTCAATCTTGGATCGGTGTGCACGCATTGCCTGTACAACGGGGCCGTAGGCTGGGGACGCATTTCCCGAAAGAAGATGCGATCAATGACGATTCTGCTGGGACTGTTCGGCGGGGTGTTGGCCGTGGCAGGCGTGTGGAGCCTGTTCCTCGACTGGCTGAATCTGCTCGGCATCTTCGTGCCGCCGATCGGAGCGATCATCATCGTCGATCAGTTCTTGATCCGGCATTACTCGGATACGCAGGCGGTACCGGACTTCCGTGGCAGCGCTTTTCTGGCCTGGTTCGTTGCCGCAGTTGTCGCGAGCCTTGTCCACTACCTGGCGCCGTCGTTCTCCGAGGCGGTCGCTGGAATGGTGACGGGCGGAGCGTTCTACTTCGTGTTGTCGCGGTGCGAGAAGCACATCGTGGGACGACGCGAGAGCCGGGACGCAACCGCTACATAGCTTGCAGGAGCGTTCATCGACTGCTGGACTTTCGACGCGTTGGGCGAATGCCCCCTCGTGGCCGATTCCGGATCTTCATGCACAGCCGCCGAAGCGCAATCTTAAAGCCGCCTCGAGAACCACGGGCGTTACTCGTCACGCACCCATCATGCATAGCGTGCAAGGAACATATCGGCGGCGGATTCCGCCACGCGCCTTTGTTCATCTTTGCTGAGAGGTGGCTGGCCCATCGTCACCTGCGGCCAGAAAGCGAACGCTTTTACGAGGCCCTGCATCTGCTGTGAAGCGAACGCCGGGTCCGATGTCTTGAGGCGGCCATCGGCAGCAGCTGCACGTATCCACACCGTCAGGTCTTCCTCGCGCTCGCCCATACGGGCCACCATGTCGCGCGCGCGCTCCGGCGAATGAATCCCTGCCGCGATCGCAACGCGCGCAAGCGACAGGAAAGCCTCGTCATTCAAAAGACTCAGCTTTTTCGACAGAAGCTGAAGTAACTGCTCGCGCAACGGCTGACTGGCGGAATAGGCGGGCGTCTCTCCCGTGTCACTCGAGTCCCACAACTGCCGCAGGATTGCTGCGAACAGCACTTCCTTGCTTGGAAAATGGTTGTAGACCGTACGCTTTGAGACGCTCGCCCGGGCCGCGATGCGGTCCATGCTGGTTGCGTCGAAGCCGGCGGCAAGAAATTCTTCGATGGCTGCACCGATCACGGCGGCGCGCTTGCGATCGGTCAGGCGTTGGCGGGTATCACTGGCATCCATCGCTTAATTTTACACCGGACGGTTTACTTTTCTCAAAAATAAATTACACTAGGCAGTCTACTTTCTGTATCGGGACGCCTCACATGACATCGTTCACCGGTTCTATCCGACGCGTTTTGGGCTTGACAGCAGCGCGACGCGGGCGTGAATCGTTCGACTCGTCGGCTCAGCACGACGGTGAGCGCTTTCGTAACGTCAAGCCGCGTCCCGTCGAAGGAGTCCGCAAAACCTTGAGCATCGTGTGGAATGTGCTGCTCAACAAACCGGACGGCACCGCGCCGGCAAGCGCCCTGCCCGTCGATGCGCTCACGCGTGCACAGCTTGACGCGGCGCCTGATCGCAGCCTGTATCGCCTCGGGCATTCGACCATGTTGCTCAAGCTGCGCGGTCAGTTCTGGCTAACCGACCCGGTCTTCGCCGAACGCGCATCGCCCTTCCGGCGGTTGGGACCAAAGCGTTTTCATGCCCCACCCATTGCGCTCGCCGACTTGCCGCCGCTGCGCGGCGTGATTCTGTCGCACGACCACTACGACCATCTGGACCGCGAGACAGTGCTCGCACTCGCCCGTACCACGAGCGTGTTTCTGACGCCGCTGGGCGTCGGGGACCGGTTGATCGAGTGGGGTGTCGATTCGTCGAAGGTACGTCAGTTCGACTGGTGGCAGGGTATCGAGATCGACGGTGTGGCGTTCACGGCGACACCAGCCCAGCATTTCTCCGGCCGCAGTCTTTTCGACGGCAACAGCACCTTGTGGGCCTCATGGGTCATCGTCGATGGCGACCTGCGTGTGTTCTTCAGCGGCGACACAGGCTACTTCGACGGTTTCAGGACCATCGGCGAGCGGTTCGGTCCATTCGACGTGACGCTGCTCGAAACGGGCGCGTACGACGCCCAATGGCCATACGTACACATGCAGCCCGACGAGACCGTACAGGCGCACGTCGATCTTCGCGGTCGCTGGCTGGCGCCGGTTCACAATGGCACGTTCGACCTCGCAATGCATCGCTGGCAGGAGCCGTTCGAGCGCGTGACGGGACTCACCACCGAGCGCGGTATTCCGCTCGCGACGCCGCGCATGGGAGAGCGGCTGGATCTGGGCGCACCGCACCACGGTGAGCGGTGGTGGCGCGAGGCGGCCGAGGTCGCGCAAGTGCCTGGGACGCTGCGGCGCTGGCTCTCCTGCCGTCAGGCTCGGCAAGCGAATTCGTAGAAAACGATTGGCGCTGACCTAGGCGGCAAACCAGGAGGCCTTGCCGCTCATCGGTGTCTCGCCCAACGAACTTCTCTCCGAAGCGACCGCTTCGTCAGTCGATCCGGGGGGTCGCTCACGGCCCAGCGCGTTTCACTGATATCGATTGGGAACTTCCGAGCGACCTGCTTTATGAGTGCGCCTCACGTTCTCTTTGTGCTTGGCGCGGCATCCACAACGCCGCCGATCTCGTATTCATGGACCTGGTGGGGGCCCATCGACTCGATTCGCTCCATGACGTTCTCCAGCGCCCTGAGAGCATCGAATTGACCGGATTTCCAGTGCCTGATCCGCCGATCAAATCTGCCGCGGCCGTTCGACAATGCCGTCTGGCAGTGGACGTGGCACGTGCCGCCCCCCCGCATTCGGCGTATCCATTTTCCTTGCCACGATAACAGGCAGGTGCGCGACCGCCGCGCACTCGCGCAACCCATTCATTCCATCAGCAGAGCGGAGTGCCTCATGATTGGCTCCCATCCCGAATACTCCGCGCGGCCTCGGGCCGCTGACATCGACATGCCGCATCAGCCTGGGTCGCCGCAGTCTCACGCGGTCGCGTTGGTCGCGCATGCGCATGGGTGTGACGATACGATTCGCATCGCGCTTTCGCACCACGTTGCCGGGCGTTTGACCGAAGCCGAATTGATGTACAAGCAAATCCTCGCTGTCACTCCCGGCCACGCCGACGCGTTGCACTTGCTCGGACTCGTTGCGCATCACTCCGGAAATTTCGACAACGCCGTCGATTTCATCATGGCCGCGCTCGAGCGCAGCCCGCAGGCGCTCTACTACTTCAATCTCGGCAATGTGATGACGGCGCACAACCGTCACGCGGCGGCTGCGGAGTGCTTTCGCCAGGCTGTCGTGTTGCAGCCCGATTACGTGGATGCGTACAACAATCTGGGCAATGCACTGCGCTCGCTCAAGGAGTTCCACGAGGCACTCGACGTCTTCTGCACGGTGATCGACAAGCAGCCCGATCACGCGCAGGCATACAACAATCTCGCCAATGTGCTCCTGGAACTCGACGAGATCGATGCGGCGATCGAGGCCTATCGGAACGCGATCGCCCTGGCGCCTGATCTCCCCGAGCCGCGGAGCAATCTGCTGTTCGCGCTCAACTATGCGGATTCGACGTCGCCGCAAGCGTATCTCGCCGAGGCGATGGCCTACGGCGAATTGGTCACACGGCTTGCGAAACCGTGGTCGAGCTGGCTCGTCGACGAGCCGGCCGACCATCGGCGGCCGTTACGGATCGGCATCGTGTCCGGCGATCTCAAGATGCACCCGGTCGGTTACTTTCTCGAAAACGTGGTCAGGCACGCCGATCCGCAGCGTATCGAGCTAATCGCCTATGTCACGCGCAACATGCTCGAAGACGAGCTGACGCAGCGAATCAAGCCCCTGTTCCACGCGTGGCATTCGATCGCGGGCGTCGCGGATCGCGACGCAGCGAGCCGGATCCGGAACGACCGCATCGATGTGCTGGTCGATGCGTCGGGGCACACGCGATACAACCGCTTGCCGCTCTTCGCGTGGAAGCCGGCGCCCGTGCAGGTCAGCTGGCCCGGCTATTTCGCGAGCACCGGCGTGCGGGCGATCGACTATGTGCTCGGCGACGATATCGTCTTGTCCGAGGAAGAGGCGGCGCACTTTGTCGAAGGCGCATGGCGCTTGCCGGACAGTTACCTGTGCTTCACGCCGCCGGCGGACGACGTCGCGCCGGGCGCGCCTCCGTCAGCCGACGGACAGCCCGTCACCTTCGGCTACTTCGGCAAATTGACCAAGATCACTGATCATGTCGTCGCGGTGTGGTCGGAGGTGCTGCGCGCGCTTCCGTCGGCGCGCCTGCTGTTGAAATCCGCCCAGTTGGACGTCGAGTCTGTCCGCGCGCGCATCGCCGAGCGCTTTCGCGCGCATGGCATCGGGCTGGACCGCTTGATACTCGAAGGCCGATCCGCGCGCGCGGCCTATCTCGCCACGTACCGGCGGGTGGATGTCATGCTGAGCCCGTTCCCGTATCCGGGCGGCACCACGACGGCGGAGAGCGTGTGGATGGGCGTACCCGTCGTGTGTCGTCGCGGGGATCGCTTCCTGTCGCGTATTGGCGAAAGCATTCTGGGGCCGCTCGATCTTCTCGAGTGGGTCGCGGATGACGACGCATCCTACGTGGCCCAAGCGGTGGCGCTCGCCACCGATACGGCGCGCCTCGTGGCGCTTCGCGGCGGGCTGCGTGACCGTCTGCTCGCTTCACCGCTGTGCGATGCGCGCCAATTCGCGCGCAATCTGGAAGACGCATTCGCCGCGATGTGCGGAAGACGGGCGCAGGACGCAGCGTCAGGTCGATAGCCCTGTCGCCGCAGCCAGCCGTGTTGCAACCACGCGGGCTGGCTGGCGTCCGAATCTTGACGGCAGCCCTTGAAGCGCACTGGCTTTGGGTTCTACGCGGGAACGGCAAGAGGCATTTTTGGCGTCTGCTCCGTGCGTCAAGCGGCCGGATTGGGTCGATGGCTATGGCCGGCCGTGTCGGGAAGCAGTCGGCCACATCGCTGACAATTTACCGCGCTGAGGTTGGGAAAGAAGTGCGGCCGACCGAGGCTTGCCCGGCATCGCGCGTCAGACTCTGTCTCCGGTAGGCAGACAGCGCATAGCGTCCTCAACCAATTTCGGATATTTTCTGCTTCAGCGTTTGTGCTTGTTCCCGTGTCGCAAAAGGAGTGCTTCATGCTGAAGCTTTATTCCTATCCGGACCTCTTCGGCGTCGCCGATAACAATCCGTTCGGTTTGAAGGTGTTCGCGTTCATGCGGTTGTCGGGGCTCGACTTCGAGCATCGTCACGTCCTCGACACGAGCCTCGCGCCGCGTGGGCAGTTGCCGTACCTCGTCGATGGCGACGATACGATCGGCGACAGCGACAGCATCATCGCGCATTTGACGCGTCGGTACGATCTGCGCATCGACCGCGCGCTTTCGCCGGGACAATTGAATCTCGACTTCATGGTCCGGCGAACGCTCGACGACCTGTACTGGACGATGAGCTTTTCACGCTGGCGCGACGAGCGCTTCTGGCCGTCCTTTCGCGACGCCGTTCTCGCTGCGCACTCCGACGTATGCGCAAGCGATCTTGAAGCCGCGCGCGAATACAACCGGTTGCGGTATCACTATCAGGGCATCGGCCGCTATGAGCCGGAACAGATCTATGCGAGGGGTATCGACGATCTGCGCGTCGTGGCGGACCTGCTCGGCGACACCGGTTATGTTTTTGGCCCCGCTCCTGCCGCCGTTGATGCCGCGATCTATGGCTTCGTCGCCAATATTTACTTCTACGAGATCGACACGCCGTTAAAGCAGTACGTGCTCTCACGCCCGGCGCTCGTGCGCCATTGCGAGGCCATTCATCAGCGGATCGGCGGGTCTGAGAGGGTATCCGCTTGAGGTTTCGAGCCGTGGGCGCGGTGGAACCCGTGCTGAGTCTGAAAGTCGGAATCTCTTGAGGTTTGTGCGAGCCTGCCCATGTCCGCATGGCTCGCACAAAAAAAACTCGCCGCCTCGCAACAGCGAGCGATTCAAGGTTTGTCTTTGCTGTGCCAGAACTCGTCGGTCCTGACGTTAATCAACTACGCCGCCAGCCTGTGATCATAATAAGGCCGGTCGCGATCGTCGAGAATCGCGTGTTGCGCGCGCAGATCGGCAGCATTCGGGTTCAACCACGCGTCGATGTGCTCGGGTTTGATCGGCACGATGCAACGGTCGTGACCTGCTGCGGCCACTTCGGCAGGTGGCTCCTCCGTGATGGCGGCGAACGACAGCAGGTCGGGCTGCCCCTGAACCGACCAGCGGGACCACAGGCACGCAACCAGCATGTCGCCTTGCGTGTTGGGCTTGAATTCGAGAATGACGTTTTCGTCCTTCTCCCCTTCTGCCAACTCGCGGCCTTCCATCCGGGCTCGGCTGACGTTCTCGTAGAACGCGCTCACGAGCATCAGCCCATGCGAGTAACCAAAGAGCGGCTTCCAGAACCCTTCGAGATTGTCGCGTCGAGCGTTGTAGGTGCCCGGATACTTCGCGTCATAGGACGCCGGTTTGCCGGCAATCCGGCACTGGTAGCGCATCGGCTTGATCACGCGTTGACCGTTCTCCACCACCAGCACGGGCGCGTAGTGCCCGGGAAAAATCCGCGAGTCACGCGCTTCGGGCATGGTGCGACGCAAGTCGTCGAGCCGGCCAAGAGTCCAGTCGATCTTGTCGGACGCGATGCGTCGGCTCTCGGTTGCTGCCTTGGTGACCTTGGTCTGCAGCGAGCGCTCGGCATCGGCGAGGCGGCTTCGCTGTTTGAACAGGTCCTGCTCGAGCTGGGTCGCCTGCTCTGCGTTATAGCGGTCGATCCACGCCTTGATTTGGCGTTCTTCGTCGGAGCGCGGCTCGGCAAAGGCATCGTCCATGGCCTTCGGAATTTTCGCCTTGCTGCCCTCGGCGCGCTCCCAGTACAGGCGAGCGAATTCCCGCATATCCATCTGAGCGCCAAACATCTTGACGTATTTGCGGTAGTCCGCCTCAATTTGAGCCGAATAACACATGCATCGCTCCTCGGTTGGTCTCGATTTCGACTGCCGTAGGCTTCTGCCCTACAACTCCGGGTGGGCGAGATCGCCCTCAACAATGCGTTCGCCAACGATTTGTGCCGCTGCCAGCGCCACGAGGAAGCACAGCAATTCTGCGCGAGCGCCCGGCAGTTCGTCGAGATCATGTTTCGACAGGCTTTCTCCTGCTAATGACGATGTCATCGCTGTCATCTGCGGGCAGAAGAACAGGATTCAACGCCGCTGGCTACAACGCGCCTCCGTCCCGACACACTGACCGTCGCATCCCTTGCAATAGTGCCGGTCGACTACGCTGTCATCGGCCACCCAACGGTTGAAGTCGTCCACCGGCTTCGTTCCGACTGCTCTGCCATTCTCCACGGCATAAAACCCCGGCTGGCCGGCTTTCCCGCGCGCAATGGCTTCGTCGACCGCTTCGCCAAAGGCGTCCCGCAGATCAGCGATAAATGCCGCGATTTCCGGCATCGGATGCTTCCGTACGAGCATATCCATTCGACTCTCCGTTGGCGACTTAAAAGGGGCAAAAAAGGGGCAATTCACTGCTGCGTATTTTCGAGATAAGATACTGTACATCCATACAGTGCTTTGTGCCATGCCCGCTCTCCCCAAACACGTCGAGTCGATACACCCCGCGCTGTGGCGCGGGTCTCAGCTCGCCCGTGCGTACGGAAAGACGATCGATACCGGCTACGCCGCGCTGTCGGCGGAACTGCCCGGCGGCGGCTGGCCGCTCGGCGCGCTCGTCGAACTGCTGGTGCAACAGCCGGGCGTCGGAGAATTCCGCCTGTTGCGCCCGGCGTTGGCCGAGGTGAGCCACCGGCCGATCGCGTTGCTGCAGGCGCCGCATGTGCCCAATTCACTCGCGTTTTCCTATCTCGGACTGCCGCTTGAGAAGCTGATGCAACTGCGCGCACCCCGCACGGCCGACGCGCTCTGGTGCGCCGAGCAGGTGCTCCGAGCGCGAAGTTGCGGCGCGCTCGTCTTCTGGCAGCAGCACGTCCGTGCCGAGGCGCTGCGACGACTGCACCTGGCCGCGCAGGCGACCGAGACACTCTTCCTGCTCGTCCGTCCGCTCGCGAGCGCCACCGATGCCTCGCCCGCGACGCTGCGGCTCGGCGTGCGCTCAGCCGATGGCGGCATTGTCGTCGACGTCATCAAACGGCGAGGACCGATACGAAACGAGACGCTCTCCGTCGCCCTGCAACCTTCCCCGATTTTGCTGAGTCCCCATGGCCGTATTCGTCGCCATTCACCTACCCCGGCTTTCGCTGGAGGTCTTCCGTCCGAGGTGGTCGCCTAGGACGGAGAACGGCTGCGTCGTACTGGACCAGGACAAGGTCGCCATCGCCGACGCGGTGGCCCGGGAAGCTGGCGTAGTAATCGGCATGAAGCGCGCAGGCGTGCTCACGTTGGCGCCGAACGCGCTGGTCTACGACCGGGAACCCGCTCGTGAGCAGGACGTGTTGCGCGAGGTCGCGCTGGCACTGATGCGTTTTTCGCCGATGGTCGCCGTCTGTGAAGAAGAGACCGTCGTGATCGATGTATCGGCGAGCCTGCGTCTCTTTGGCGGGATCCTGCGCATCTGCCATCAGATGCGGCAGGTCGTCGACGCGGTGGGCGTGACCGTGCGCATGAGCGTCGCCCCGACCGGTCAAGGCGCGTGGATGCTGGCCAAGGTGCTGATCAAAGACGGCCGGCGCCGCGTGCTCAAGATGCGCTCGCTTGAGCGCGCGCTCGACGCGCTTTCGTACCTTGCCGTACCGGAAGTCCGCCCATTCGCCGACTGGTTCGCCGGGCTCGGGTGCCGGGTGCTTGAAGATATCCGTCGACTGCCGCGGGCGGGTTTGAAGAAGAGGTGCTCAGTGGACTTGCTGGATTCGCTGGATCGAGCCTACGGGCTATCGCCGGAGTTGTACGAGTGGCTCGATGTGCCGCCCACATTCAGCGCCCGGGTCGAACTGCCGGACCGGGTCGAACATGCCGAAGCGATTCTTTTCTCGGCTCGTCGTCTCGTGGTCCAGCTTTGCGGCTGGCTGAGTGCGCAGCAACTCGCGCTCACGCACGCGAGCGTGACACTCGAACACGAACGCGGACGTGAGGCGATCGAGCCGACCACCATCGACCTGGCGCTCGCCGAGCCCACCTGGCACGAGGAGCATCTCGTGCGACTCTTGAAAGAGCGCTTGGGGCGCGTCGAACTTCAGGCGGCCGTCATCGCGGTGCGTCTGAGCGCGACCAAAGTCCAGGCTGCCGAACCCCCGACCGACACCCTCTTTCCGGACCCGGGCGGCTCGGCCGAAGACCATAATCGGCTACTAGAATTGCTCGTCGCGCGTCTGGGACCTGAAAACGTGTTGCGTCCCGCGCCGACTTCCGATCACCGGCCGGAATACGCGAATCGCTGGGTCTCGGTTCAGGACGATGCGAAGCCGGACGCGGCCCCTTCCGAACTCCCCCGTCCGACGTGGCTCCTCGAGACGCCCGTTCGTCTCATGGTCAAAAACCATCGGCCGTTCTACGGCTCGTCATTGAAACTCGTGTCGACCGGCGAGCGCATCGAGGCCGGCTGGTTCGACGGCGGCTTGACCGCGCGCGACTATTTTGTCGCAGAGGCCGCCGACAAAAGTTGCTACTGGATTTACCGGGAGCGGCCGAGCGCAACCTCGGACGAAGTGCGCTGGTTCCTCCACGGCCTCTTCGGATAACGATGAGCAATTGCCGTGGATTCGCCGTTTTCCCTCTTGCCCGCGTATGCGGAGCTCTTCGCCTTCTCCAACTTCACCTTCCTGCATGGGGCGTCGCGTGGGGAAGAACTCGTCATCCGCGCGTCTGAACTTGGCTACTCGGGTCTCGCCATCACGGATGAGTGTTCGCTCGCGGGCGTGGTCCGCGCTCACGTGCAAGCGAAGGAACAGAAGCTGCCACTCGTCATCGGATCGTATTTCAAGCTCGTTCACGCCGACAAGCGTCCCGCCTTTGGACTGATCCTGCTGGCTCAGAACCGCGAAGGCTACGGCAACCTGTCGGAACTCATTACGCTCGGCCGCATGCGCGCGCCCAAGGGCAGTTATCTGCTGACGCCGCAGGACATCGCACGCCCCGAGAAGGAGCATGCGCACTTGCGCGGCGTGCCCGATTGTCTGGCCATTCTCATTCCCGACTTTCCTGCGAAGGAAGAAGCGCTGGCGGCGCAACTCGAATGGATGAATGCGACGTTCCCGGCTCGCGCGTGGGTTGGATTGACGTTACACCAGCGCGCGATGGACGACATCCATCGGGGCACGGTCGAATACCTTGCCTCGCGCTACCTGGTGCCGGTGGTGGCCACCGGCAACGTCGTCATGCATGTACGCTCGCGAAAACCGCTGCAAGACACGATGACGGCCATTCGCATCGGCA
Organism: Caballeronia choica; assembly: GCF_001544535.1. Taxonomy (GTDB): domain Bacteria; phylum Pseudomonadota; class Gammaproteobacteria; order Burkholderiales; family Burkholderiaceae; genus Caballeronia; species Caballeronia choica. The sequence goes on from NZ_FCON02000022.1 coordinate 75,641, forward strand.
AACCGGTCGCGCAATGCGGTTACGATCTGGCGCCCAATGCCGAACAACATCTGCGCTCGCGGCTGCGCCTGGCCAACCTCTATCCCGAGCACGCGCTGACGGAAACCCTGAGCGTTCTGGAGCGCTGCAATTTCTCGCTGGACGAGCTCAGATATGAATACCCCGACGAACTCGTTCCGCCAGGCTTTACACACGAGGCCTATCTGCGGCAGGAAACGTATATCGGCGCACATCGGCGATATCCGAACGGCATCCCGCTCGCGGCGCAGGAACAAATCGAGCACGAACTGCAGTTGATCCGTGAACTCAAATACGAAGCGTATTTTCTGACGGTCTATGACATCGTGCGCTTCGCCCGCAGCCAGCACATTCTGTGTCAGGGACGCGGCTCCGCTGCCAACTCCGCGGTGTGCTATTGCCTGGGCGTCACTGAAGTCGACCCCTCTCGCAGCAATATGCTGTTCGAGCGTTTCATCAGCAAGGAACGCGGCGAGCCGCCTGATATCGACGTTGATTTCGAGCACCAGCGGCGCGAAGAGGTCATCCAGTACATTTATCAAAAGTACGGGCGCGACCGCGCGGCGATTGCCGCGGCAGTCTCGACCTATCGTCCCCGGGGCGCGCTTCGGGAAACCGGCAAGGCGCTCGGCATCGACCCGCAAATTGTCGATCGGGTCGCGAAGAGCCACCAGTGGTTCGACGATTCGCGCGACCTGCTTCGACGTTTCGCCGAGTCCGGACTCGACCCGGACAATCCCGTCATCGCCGCGTGGGCCTCGCTTGCCGGCCAGATCCTGAATTTCCCCCGGCACCTGTCTCAGCATTCCGGCGGATTCGTGATCAGCCGGGGCAAGCTGACCCGGCTCGTTCCCGTCGAAAACGCCGCGATGGCCGAGCGCAGCGCCATCCAGTGGGACAAGGACGACCTCGAAGCGCTCGGCTTGCTTAAAATCGACGTGCTCGCGCTCGGCATGCTGTCGGCGATCCGCCGCACGCTCGACATCGTTTCCGAGCAGCGCGGTGAGCGCTTCGAGATGCAGGACATTCCCGCCGAGGATCCGGCCACCTACGAAATGATTTCGCAGGCGGATACGGTCGGCGTTTTCCAGATCGAATCCCGCGCGCAGATGTCGATGTTGCCGCGCCTTCAGCCGAGGACCTTCTACGATCTGGTGATCGAAGTCGCGATCGTGCGACCCGGGCCGATTCAGGGTGGCGCGGTTCATCCGTATCTTCGCCGTCGCCAGGGGTTCGAGCCTGTCACCTACCCGAGCGACGCGCTCAAAGTCGCGCTCGGACGCACGCTGGGTGTCCCGATTTTCCAGGAGCAGGTGATGCAGGTCGCGATCCTCGCGGCGGGTTTCACTCCGGGTGAAGCGGACCAGCTCAGGCGTGCCATGGCCGCCTGGAAGCGCAAAGGCGGCCTGCAAAAGTACTACGACCGCATCGTGAACGGCATGCGCGAGCGCGGCTATGCGCAGGAATTCGCGGAAGCCATCTTCGAGCAGATCAAGGGTTTTGGTGAATATGGCTTTCCGGAAAGCCATGCGGCCAGCTTTGCGCTGCTCGTCTATGCGAGTAGTTGGCTGAAGTGTCACGAGCCGGCGGCCTTTCTCGCCGCGATGCTCAATTCGCAGCCGATGGGGTTTTATTCGCCGTCGCAACTCGTCCAGGACGCGAAGCGGCACGGCGTGCGGGTGGCGCCGGTCGACGTCACGGTGAGCGGTTGGGATTCCGTTCTCGAACGTCATCAAGGACACGCGGATCCCGTCGTTCGGCTCGGGTTGTCGTTGCTCAAAGGAATGCGTGACGGTGCGGCCGAGCGTATCGAGACCGCTCGTGCAGTCAGGCCGTTTTCGAGCGTCAGCGATCTGGCGCGGCGCGCGCAACTCGACCGTCATGATCTGCAGGTGCTTGCCAGCGCCAATGCGCTGGCGACGCTTGCCGGAAACCGTCGCGAGGCGTTGTGGCAGTCCGTCGCCGCGGTCCCCGACAAGGACATCCTGGCCGACGCTTGCCTCGATGACGAGACCCCGATGCTCGGCGCCCCGTCTGAGGCAGAAGGTATCGTCGGCGACTATAAGTCGACGGGACTCACGCTCGGTCGTCATCCGCTGGAACTCCTTCGCCCGATCCTGCTTGAGCAGCGGCTGTTACCGGCGTCGACGCTGCGAACCTATCGCAACGGCCGGCTCGCCCGCGGCTGCGGTCTCGTGACGGTCAGACAGCGACCCGGCACCGCCAAGGGGGTGATATTCATGACGCTTGAGGACGAGACCGGCAATGTGAACGTGATCGTCTGGCCGTCCCTGCTCGAAAAGCAGCGCAAAGAAGCGCTCGGCGCCTCGTTGCTCGCGGTCTACGGCACCTGGCAATGCGAAGGCGAAGTGCGACACCTCGTTGCACAACGTCTCGTGGATCTGTCGCACCTGCTGGGTGGCTTAACGACGATCAGCCGGAATTTCTGCTGAAGCGATCGCGGACAAAGCGCGGTCGGGTCTGTGCGGACCGGCCGCCAACATAAGCCAGTCAGCCATCAAGCCATCGCGATTGATGATGCACCGCCCGCAGTTAGCGGCGGCAAGCCGAGCGTGGAGGCGAGCGTCTTATAGTCCAGCAGAAAGCGGGGGTCATCGGCCGCCTCGCGCGACATCCATTTGGCTAACGCCTGCCGACACGCGGTGGATTCCATCCGAAAGAAGCACGCGGAGTGCTTCGGCATCATGCTGGCAGCCCAATAGAACATTCGTTTCGAGCGCCTCGGGATCATGACCGGAAAGCCACCGCTCGACCCGAACGCGTCGCTGCGTTCCAGACGGAATCAAACGGATCAAACGCGCCCTTCATTGCCAGAAACGAGAAGCGGCCCACACGGGGCCGCTTCGATGGGCTACGTACCTCGATCGATTACATCGGCTGAATCGTCGAAGCCTGCTTTCCCTTGGGCCCTTGCTTGATCTCGAAGCTCACTTTCTGATTTTCCTGCAGCGACTTGAAGCCGTTGCCTTGAATCTCCGAGAAATGTGCGAACAGATCTTCTCCGCCGCCATCCGGCGTGATGAAGCCATATCCCTTTGCATCGTTGAACCACTTCACAGTACCTGTCGCCATTTTTGCTGCACCTCTGCGAATAACGAAACACGCTGAATGAATTTGCACGACGCCGCAACGGCGTCAGCGCAGCAATGTTTTAGCACGTCAGCGTCCGTTTTCTCAATCGGCATTTTCGCTAGCTTGAATGACATAACATCGTCACAGTGCTCGGCGCACCGGGGTCAATCTCGACGCAGCCCTGGAACCGATTCCCAAGCGCCTGTCACGGCAGCAGGCGCCGCCCCTCAGCATTCCGTCGATCGCCAGTCGCGGTTTTAGTCGCCTGGCGTGACGACCTTTACTGCGAACCGACTGTTGCGAAGTGAGAGCTTCGTGTCATGCAGAACTGCGGCATCTCCCCTGCGCTTCGTCCTGCACTACCCTTCGTACCACCCAACGCATACGGTCGTTGCCACCTCGGAAGGGATACGGGTCGTTGTTTTCGCGTCGCGTCGGCCGCAAACCCTTTATTCACGGGGCTCCGTTTGTTACAACTTGCTCGTTGCGACCCCGGCGATCAACATGCAGGTTGCGGCCCCGCCGTTTCCGGCATTCGACGAAAGGACTCCCGTGGCTCACGATGTCCCGGATGCTTCTCTGCGAGAACCCTTTAACCTGGTAGCACAAACCTCTTTAAGATGCGGGTCAGTTCGCTGAAATCCGATCTTGTCTCAAGACGTAGAATGAAGTCGAGGATCGCGTCGTCGGTACTCTCGTCTACAACACCCGCGACGATGCTGCGGTGCTTGGCAATCACCTCGTCCAGGCTCAACGGATTTCGCGGATCGCCCTTGGCATACTGGGTGGCGGCGACGAGCGTGCGACCGTCGGCAAGGGTGATCTCGACACGTGCAGGCCACGCCTGCGGATATTGTGCGTCGAGCGCCGGATCGACGTGGCACGTTACCCGATCCATCAGGCGCTCGATCTCCGGGCTGATGAATTCTGCCGGCGTGAAATCCACGAAAGAGACGCGTCTCTTGACAAGGCCGAGGGCGACGTTGAACGGCACGCTGAACTGCGCGTCGATCATCAGCCTCGGGCGACGCTTCTGCTCGATTGGCTCGCATACCAGCGGCATTGCCGCCTGCACTGTATAAACGACGATGCTTTCGATTGCTTCAAGAGGAAGGTCCGCGCGCGCTGCAAGCTGCAGCACGGAATCGTTGATCGACTGGATATAGTAGTTGCAGGGATAGTACTTCAGCGCCGTCTGCGCGATGGCAAGCGTCTCGCCTTCGCCCGCCGACAGCGCCTGCGGCAACGGATCGCCGGAATAAGCATGCAGGTAACCAAACTTGCCTTCGATGGAAGTAGGCGGCGCCGTGATCCCGTGCTGCGCCAGTTCCGCGGCGATCATGCCGGCATGCGAGGCCCAGCCGCCATGAAAGCGCTTGGTCCAGGCCCCGTCGGTGACGAATTCGAGCAATCCCGCCGCTTGGCTACATGCCACCCCGAGTGCATTTGTAACCTGCGCTGCATCCAGCCCGAGGAGCGTGGCAGAGGTGGCGGCGGCGCCCAGCGCCCCGGTGGTGCCGGTAGGATGGAAGCCGCGCGCGTTAGTCACTGCCGGCTTAAGCGCGGCGGCGACACGGCAGGCAACCTCGAACCCAGCGACGACCGCAACGATGAAGCGTTTGCCGCTGGCGCCCCGCTCTTCCGCCAACGCGAGTGCGGGGGAAAAGACGAAAGACTCGTTATGAATTGAGCCGGGAAGGAACGTGTCATCCAGTTCCATGCTGTGCGCGGCCATTCCGTTTGCCAGCGCGGCCCACGCAGCGTGCACCGTGTCGGGGCGGCCGAACAGCGTTGCCCCACCCGGGATCGGCCGTGCGGCAGCCAACATGCGCATTGGCCGGCTGGAATCCAACATGGAACCGCGTAGCGCGATGGCGATGTAGTCGATAAAGAAATGCTTGGCGCGCTCGACCACGAGGGGTGGCAGCGCCTCATAGTCGAGGCCGGTGCAGAAGCGGGCGAATGTCTGCGCCACGGTTGACTGCACGCCGGGGTTGTGCGTTGGCGTCGCCATGAAGTATCACCTCCCAGTACCGCTTTTCGCAGGCTATTCGGGACATCGTAACGAGTCGCTGTCACATTATAGCTAGTGCCGCTCCTTATACCTTGACCTGCGGATTCCCGCATTGCAGCGAGTAACGGCGACGTTTCAGGAACGGGCATTCCCGGGCGGTATTGCAAGCAAAGGCATAGGCGACACGCATCACTGGTGCGCACGGTCGTTCAGCCCTGGATTCCTGGAACACGGCTGCCGGTCCGCTTTCAAAACCTGTCGAGGCATCGGAAATTACAATCTTGTAATGAGATGGAAGTCTCACTAAAATGAACTGGCAGTGGCTGCAAACGCAACGCGACGAGGAGCCAATCATGACGCTGACCCCTGTGCAGATGGATCGGACCATCGATGAACATTTCGGCTTCGAGAGACGTGACGACGTCGACGGGGTGCTTGCGACGCTCGCGCCGGACGTAGAGCACGATGTGGTCGGCTGGCCCTCGGGTCCGGCGCATGGCCGCGCCGCGGTGCGGCCGTTTTACGAAGCGCTGTTCGCGGACTTGTCGGAGAGCCGGGTCGAGTGCCTGCGCCGTCTTCACGGCGATGGGTTCGTCATCGACGAATCGTTCTGGCGCGGCAAGGCGCCGGGCAAGCCGTTCGGACTCGAAGGGCGTGGGCGTACGCTGGAATTCCGGATGCTGCATGTCGTTGAATTTGCCGGGAATGGGCAAATCAGGCGAGAGAACGTATGGGTCGATCTCGCGGCGATCATCAAACAGTTGCCGCAGAACTGACATGGCCGAAGCCGACACTACCGGTCGCCGAAACCAGAAGCAGCGCACGCGCAAGGACCTGCTGCAGGCCGCTTCGCGTCTTCTGAAGCAGGGCCATAAGCCGACCCTCGAAGAGATTGCCGGGGAAGCGATGGTTTCGCGCGCCACGGCGTATCGTCATTTTCCGAACATGGATGCGCTGCTGATGGAGGCGTCGCTCGATGTCGCCACGCCGGACGCCGGCAAACTCTTCGGCACGCGCAGTTCGGGCGATCCGGTCGCGCGGTTGACTCGCGTCGATGCAGCCCTTCACGAGATGATCCTTGCCAATGAAGCGCCGCTGCGGATGATGCTCGCGCATTCGCTTGAGCGCGCGGCCAAAGGTGATCCCGACAACGACGTTCCGCTGCGCCAGAATCGTCGCACGCCGCTGATCGAGGCTGCGCTGGAACCCGCGCAGGATCAGTTCAAGCCCGCGGCGCTCGAAACATTGACCCAGGCGCTCGCGCTTGTCATCGGGACGGAAGCGATGGTCGTCTTCAAGGACGTCCTGCAACTCGACGACGCGCGAGCCCGCAAGGTGAAGCGCTGGGCCATCCGCGCCCTGGTCGAAGCGGCGATGCGACAAGGAGCGGCCGATTGAATGGCCGCAACCTGACCGGCATGTCGGATACGGCGACCCGCAGCGAAAGCGAACCGGCTCGTCGCCGGTTCGCATGCCATTCGCCGTCATGAACGACTAGCGCAGATTGGTCCGGGCCAGTTCGACGATTTCGTCGCCCCGGCCGCTGAGGATCGCCCGCATCATGTAGAGGCTGAAGCCCTTGACCTGCGCGGCTTCGAGGTTCGGGGGCATCGCGAGTTCGTGTTTGGACGTCACGACATCGACCAGCGCCGGGCCATCATGAGCGAACGCCTGCTGCAGCGCGCCGGCCACGTCCTCCGACGCCTCAACGCGGATGCCGAAAATCCCCGCGCCCTTCGCGATCGCCGCGAAATCGGTCTTAGCGAGATCGACGTTGGTATCGAGGTAGCCGCCCGCCTTCAATTCCATCGACACGAAACCGAGCAGGCTGTTGTTGAACACCACCACCTTGATCGGCAAGTCGAGCTGGCGCGCGGTGAGCAAGTCGCCGAGCAGCATCGACAGACCGCCGTCGCCCGATAGCGACACGACCTGCCGCCCCGGATGCGCCCCTTGCGCGCCGAGTGCCTGCGGCATCGCGTTCGCCATCGACCCATGATTGAACGACCCGTGCAGTTGCCGCTTGCCGTTCATCGTCAGGTAGCGCGCGGCCCAGATGGTCGGCGTGCCGACGTCGGCTGTGAAGATCGCATCGTCGCTCGCGGCCTCGTCGATCAGCTTCGCCAGATATTGCGGGTGGATCGGGCGCCCCGGCCCCGACGGCGTCGCGAGATCGTCGAGTCCCTTGCGGGCCGATGCGTAGTGCTTGCGCGCGTTGTCGATGAAAGCGCGATCCGTCTTGCGCTGCAGCCGGGGCAGCGTCGCGGCGACGGTCTCCCTGACCGTGCCGACGAGCCCCAGCGCAAGCGGCGCGCGATGGCCGAGCTGCGAGCCTTTCCAGTCGATCTGGACGATCTTCGCGTCCGCCGGATAGAACGGGCGATACGGAAAGTCGCAGCCGAGCAGGAGCAGCGTGTCGCACGACATCATCGCGTGGTAGCCCGAGCTGAAGCCGATCAATCCGGTCATGCCGACGTCGTACGGGTTGTCGTACTCGATGAATTGCTTGCCGCGCAGCGCATGGACCACGGGCGCGCCCAGGATATCGGCGAGCGCCACCACTTCATCATGCGCGCCCTGCACGCCGCTGCCGCACATGATCGTCACCGCTTCCGAAGCGTTCAGCAGGTCCGCGAGGCGATCGAGGTCGGCCTGTGCCGGCAGGATCGTGGGCGGCGCGCATCCGGTCCACGACGGATGCTCGGCGGGTCCGTCGCTCAGCGCCACATCGCCCGGCAGCACGATCACCGCGACGCCGCGTTCCTCGATCGCGGTGCGCATCGCGCGCGCCAGCACGCGCGGAAACTGCGCCGCCGACGAGACGAGTTCCACATAGTGACTGCACTCCCTGAACAGTTCCTGCGGATGCGTTTCCTGGAAGTAGCCGAGCCCGATTTCCGTCGACGGAATATGCGCGGCAATCGCGAGCACGGGCTGGTGATTGCGATGGCAGTCGAACAGGCCATTGATCAGATGGAGGTTGCCGGGCCCGCAACTGCCCGCGCACACGGCGAGGCGCCCTGTCGAGGCCGCGTCGGCGCCGGCCGCGAACGCGGCTGCTTCCTCGTGGCGCGTGTGCATCCAGCGAATCGACCCGAGTTGCTGGAGGCTGTACGCGAGGCCGTTCAGGCTGTCGCCCGTCACGCCCCAGATCCGTTCGACGCCAGCCGCGGCCAGCGAACCTGCGAGATATCCGGCAATGGTGTTCCTGGTCATGCTCTGCTCCTTTTTTCAAAAGACGAGGATCGACCGGGCGCTGGCGAAGCGAGAATGCGTCCGACCTGATCAAAAGCGACCGTTGCCAGCCGCCACCCCGCAACGTTATGCCGGCGCCGTGTAATTGTCTTGAACCGCTCTAAAACGAACTTAAAAGCGGGGTGCGCCGACGCAATGCATCGATTGCGGACCTTCCGAAATCCAGTATCCTGAAAGCCCGCACCGGATTCGGCCGTTCGCGATGAACCTGTCATTTGAAGTCCTGCAGGCGCTCGATGCAATCGATCGGACCGGCACCTTTGCGAGCGCGGCCGAGTCGCTCCACAAGGTGCCGTCGTCGCTGACGTATCTGGTCCAGAAGCTGGAAGTCGATCTCGGCGTGAAGCTCTTCGACCGGAGCGGCCGCCGCGCGACGCTGACGCAAGCGGGACGCCTGGTCGTCGAGGAAGGACGCCGGCTCCTGGCGGCTGCCGAAGATCTGGAACGCAAGGCGAAGCGTGTCCAGCACGGCTGGGAATCCGAGCTGCACGTCGCCATCGACGAGATCATTCCGTTCGAGATGCTGTGGGAGCACGTCGGCGAGTTCTACAAGCTGAAGCTGAACACGCACCTGCATCTGACGAAGGAAGTGCTGGGCGGCTCATGGGACGCGCTCCTCACGCGCCGCGCGGACCTGATCGTCGGCGCCGCGGGCGAACCGCCGCCGATCCCCGGTCTGGTGGCGAAGCCGATCGGTACGTTGCGGCACGTGTTCGTGGTCGCGCCGGAGCACCCGCTCGCATCGATGCCGGAACCGCTCACGCTGGATATCGTCGCGCGCCATCGCGCGGTCGCGATCGGCGACACGTCCCGCAAGCTCGCGCCACGCACGATCGCGCTGGTCGCCAACCAGGAAGTCCTGACCGTGCCGACGCTCGACGCCAAGCTCGCCGCTCAACTCAAGGGCCTGGCGGCGGGGACGATTCCCGAATGCCTTGCGCTCGCGCACCTGAGCCGCGGCACGCTGGTCAAGAAGGAAGTCCGCGGCATGCGGGACGTCACGCAGTTTTATCTCGCCTGGCGCGAGGATCAGGCGGGCAAGGCCCTGTGCTGGTGGGTGGACCAGCTCGACCGGCCCGACCTGATCGACGACGTCGCGCGACGGCGGATGCTGCACGGATGATTTATCGGGAGCCGCGTTCCTTCGTCGTTCAGGGCGGCGGGCGGTCGAATGAAACGTCGACGGCGTGAGCGTCGTCCTGCGCGCTTGCCGCGCTCGCCGTCCGCAGCAGACGGGTCGCGGCTTTGAAATCGTCGCAATCGAGGCCCTCCGTGAGTCGCACGCATGCCGACTTCAGCAACTGCACGGCCTCGGCGCTCTTCCCCTGTGCGAGCCAGAGGCGGCCGAGGCTCGTCGCGGCCCGCAGTTGCAGCGAGCGGCAGCCTTGCGCCAGCGATTCCTCCAGCGCCATGGTGAAGCACACTTCGGCGTCGGTCGCGTTGTCGCCGCAGGGCGGCTCGCCGGTCGGGTCCATCAAAAGCAGCTCGCCGTGGCTGCGCCTCAGTTCTCCGGCATACCAGAGGTCGCCGGCTTCGTCGCACTGCGCGAACGCCCGTGCGACGGCGGCGATGCCGTCTTCCTGCCGTCCCGCGCGGCCGAGCGCCATGCCGTATTGCGCGGCCAGCATCGCGCGCGGCGCACCGTACTCGAGCGCTTCGAGATCGTCCAGCGCCGCGTGGAAATCCTCCAGGCAGACTTGCAGGGCTTGCGGCGCGGTGGGTTCCAGCGTTCGCAGGTAGGCATCGAAAGCGCGGCAGCACGCCTGCGACACACTCAACCCGGCGCGCTCCGACACGTCCCGCAACAGCGCGATCGCCTCGGCCGCCTGCTCGCGCTTGCCCGCGAGCAAGGCGAGCGGCACCAGCGCTTCCACTAATACGTAGCACGTGACGATCGCCTGTTCCTGATCGCACGCGCCGGCCACGCAGCCGTGAGCGAGCGCGAGCGCCTGATCCCGGCAACCCTGCAACCACAGCACGCGCGCAAGCGTCGCCTGGCCGACCACGCGCTGATCGACGGATTGTCCGAGCGGCAGCCGGTGCCGCAAGCCGTCGCTGTGCTGCAGTAATCGCTCCAGCGACAGACGCGCCGCTTTCTGGTCGCCCGCGTAGTGCGAAGCGATGCCCAGCAAGCGGTGTCCTAGCATCACATTGCCGGCGTCGTTCGTCTCCGCGGCGAGTTGCGCGAAGCGCTTCGCGAACGCCAACGCGCTCTGCACCGCACCGGACGACTGGCACGCATTCCACAGGCCCCAGAGCGCGCGGGCTTCGAACGCCCGGTCGCCGAGCGCGAGCGCCGTGGCGAGCACTTCGGCCCAGATGTCGCGGATTTCCTTGTTCGGTCCGTTCACGTAGACGAGCGCCGCGCCGAGCGCCGCCAGCAGTTGCATGCGCAATCGCAGATACCGGGTCGAGCGGGAGCCCTCGTGCCGGGTTGCCATCGTATCGAGCGCCCGCCGTGCCCACGCGCAGCACTCGTCGACCATCGACAGTTCATAGAGCAGCGCCACGACCTTGACGGCCAGCGTTTCGCCGAGCGCCTCGTCGCCCTTTGGGGACAAAGCCCAACCGAGCGCCGCCCGCAGGTCGTCCAGCACTTCGCGCATCCTGCAATGCGAGCCATCGGCCAGGACGCCCGCGGCATTTGCACCGTCCGAGCGATGCCATTCGAGCAGGCTCGCGAAGTAACGCGCGTGGTTCTGCGTGACGAGGCGCCGCTCGCCGTTGTCCTCCAGCTTCTGCAGTGCGTAGGCACGCGTGGTTTCCAGCAGGCGATAGCTCGTCGTGCACCGCTCGGCACGGGTCACGACCAGCGACTTTTCCACGAGTCCGGAGACCGCCGCGATCACGTCGGACTCGCGCAACGCACCGTCTCCCGCCACGGCGATGGCCGCGTCGATCGTGAAGCTGTTGACGAAGATGCCGAGCCGGCGCAGCGTCGTGCGCTCGGCGTCGTCGAGCAGTGCGTGGCTCCAGTCGAGCGTCGCCTTGAGCGTCTGATGCCGCGGCAGCGCCGTCCGGTTGCCGCCGTTGAGCATGCCGAAGCGGTCGTCGAGATGGTCCGCCAGCGTCTCGATGCCGAGGATCGCCGCCCGTGCCGCCGCCAGTTCGATCGCGAGCGGAATGCCGTCGAGCCGGCGGCACACCATGCCGGTCAGATGGATGCGTCGATCGTCGGATGAAAAGCGCGGGTCGATGGCTCGCGCGCGCGACAGGAACAGCTTCACGGCGCTGCGCGCCAGGATGTCGACGCCCTCTTCGTCCTGCGCGGGCACTTCCAGCGATTCGACCCAGTACAGGCGTTCGGCCATGACGCGCAGCGCTTCCCGGCTGGTCGCCAGCACGCGCAGGTCCGAACTCACGTTCAGTAGCGACTCGGTGAGTTCGGCGGCCGGGCAAAGGACGTGCTCGCAATTGTCCAGGACGAAGAGCGCGCGGCGCCCGCTCAGCTCCTTGCTGACGCGCGCGAGCGTGAGCGGGCCGGTTGCAGGGTTCACGCCGAGGGTCGCGGCGAACGTGGCGAGCACGCTGCCTGCATCGGATGCCGACGCGAGCGGGACCAGATAGACGCCGTCGGGAAAGCGTTCGAGCAGGCCGCGCGCGACTTCGATCGCGAGACGTGTCTTGCCGATGCCGCCCGCGCCGACGAGCGTCACGATAGGAGTGGAGTCAAGCGCGAGCGTGATGTCGACGAGCGCCGTGTCGCGTCCGATCAGTTCGGACGCATTGGACGGCAAGTTGTTGGGGACGGTGGCGATCCGGGCGTTTTTTTCATCCCGATTGGTGTCTTCGGAAGCCGCTGCGGGCGATCCCGGCAGTACGAGCCGGTAGCCTCGTCCGGATACGGTCTGGATCAGCGCCCGGCTTTCGCCCAGCACCTTGCGCAGCGCGGACATGTGGACCTGAAGATTGTTCTCTTCGACGATCGTGTCCGGCCAGACCAGCCTGAGTATATCGTTCTTCGAAACCAGTGCGCCATCGGCGGCGATCAGGACGGCGAGGATGTCGAATGCGCGGCTGCCTAGCCGCACGGGTTGGCCGTCGAGGGCTATTTCTCGCCGGGCGAGGTCCACTTGAAGCGGGCCAATGCAAATCATTGCGAAAGTTTCCGGACGCAGAGGGTAGGAAGAACCAACGGTAGACCTGAGGGCTGGCCGCCCAGCGTTGCGTTCCCGAAGTCTAGAACAACCGCCCGGTTGCATGCGCGGAAAAATCTGAACGTATGGTTCGAAAATCATGTACCAAAGTTGTCGCTGGCGCTTGGGGTGGGGGTGTTTACGCCGTTTGATGTTGATGCGCTTCCATGGAACTTGTTTTGTTTTTGGTTTATTTGCTCTGCCCCTGTCCGGGGCGGGACTCACTTTCTTTGCTGCTGCAAAGAAA
>NZ_FCON02000023.1 GCF_001544535.1 Caballeronia choica
AGCTCGTCGTCATCTGCCTACAACGTTCACAACAGGCAATCGGATGACAGCGCGGCTTCTGCCGCGCAGACTCCTAGGAGACCTGTCGTCGGGCACGAAGTGCCAGGACGGATGAATGACTGCTGATCCACTCCGTATAGCGGTGCGACGTGCGCGCCTTTTCTACATGCCAACAACGGGGAAACCTCGCTGACGACACTCCCCCGGTTGGACCACTCCGAGGGAACGGGCTAGCGGCGCATGGCAAGGATTTGCGTTGGAAAGCTGCTTTCTTTGCTTACTTTCTTTGCAGCAGCAAAGAAAGTGAGTCCCGCCCCGGACAGGGGCAGAGCTAATAAACTAAAAACAAAACAAGTTCCATAGAAGCCTGAGTGCATCAGACGGTGTAACCCAAACCCACCCCCACCCCCACCCCCACCCCAAGCGCCAGCGGCCAATCTCAGGCGAATGTATCAACCAGTCCCACAGTGCGTCGCAACGGCGCGTTTGCCGTCACCGCCATCCCCCCGATGCCGCCCGCGTCCCCGATCCCGCCGCTGCCCGCATCCCGTCCACCGCGCCCCGAATCCCGCCCCGCCGATTGCCCCGACTGGCGCGCGAACCCATCGCTCACGCTCGTACTGCCAAGCCCGATGCCATTCGCTTCCATCGCCTCGCGCAGCTTCGGCAACGCCGCCTCGACGGCCTCGCGCACCTGCGCATGCTGCGACACAAAAAGCGCGTGAGCGTGGTTGTCGGCAACCTGCAACACGACCTGGAGCGGCCCGAGGTCCTTCGGATTCAACGTCAGTTCGGCGCTCTGCGTATGCGCATTCGACAAGAACACCACCTTCTGGCTGAACGCATCGTCCCAGCCTGAACTGCCGACGTGCGGCGTAATCGCAGCGCTCGTCGCCGATGCCAGCGTGCCCTGCACGTTCGTTGCCGCCGAATTCGCCGATGCCGCCGATGCCGCCTGCAGCGCGCTCGCGTGCGCGGACGCGTCGGCGGCTTGCTTGTAGGCGGCCGTGCTGTCGTCAGGCTGCACCGTGAGGGACGCAGCCTGCGCATTCGCGAGCGATGCGGCGTCGTTCGGTGAAGCCGGTGAACCCGGCGCGCCGGCGTTCTTGCCGTCGCCGAGCACGGCGCCGAGACCGGTCGTCTGGCCTGCCTTCGCAGAGCCACTGCCCGCGTTACCGGCCGCGTTGGCGTTGGCCGCCGATGCAGACGCATTAGCCTGCGGCGCCGGCACCACAGCCGCTGTCGGATTGTTCATTGCCGCGAGCGCCGCCTGCAACGCATCCTGCGCCGACTTCGAATCGGCGGATTTATGCGTCGAGCCGGGCGTCGTAGCGGTGTCGCTCGTGCCGCTCGCATCGGCTGCGGCGGTTGCCGTCGATTGAGCCGCTGTCGCCAGATCGGCGAGCGTCGGAGCAGAAGCGTCGCCGGCATTGGCGGCGTCCGCGCGGGCCTTCGCGAGCGCAGCCGCGGCATCCGCGGCGGCCTTGGCGTCGGCGTTCGCATCTGCATGAGTCGCTTGCCGCCTTGGGCCCTTCGCGTTCGCTGCATCCGTGGATGCGTCCGGCTTGTCGGTCTTGCCTGCGTTCGAGTTCGCGTTTGTGCTCTTGCCCGCCTGATCGCTCTCGCCGGCTGCCTGCGTTTCGTCCGCGTCGCTGCTGGAGTCCGAGGCGCTTTTATCCTCCGGCTTGGGCGCGTCGTGAACGCTCGTGCGCGGCACCGCCGAATTCGCCGCCGATGCAGCCGCCGATGCAGCCGCCGATGCAGCCGCCGATGCCGCCGCCAGCGCCTGGGCGTTCGCCTTGTCGGTCATGCCTTGCAGCGTCATGCCGAACGAGGTGAGTGCGCCTTCGTCGCGCGACGACGACGCCGCTTTCCCCTTCGACACCGGGGACGTCGCGCCGACGGGCGCGCTGCCAAACGATACAGACGACAACGACATGCTTGACCTCTTTGATCCTGATGATGAGTTTCCGCGCCCGCGCGTCAGGCCTTCTCGGCCCGCATGCGCAGCATCTTCGCGGCATGTTCGTCGGCGTCGCGCTGCTCGACGCGCGCGGTCTTCTTCGCGAAGACCGCTTCGCCGCGCGCCGCGAGCACTTCATACGAACCGAGCTTCTGCTTGCGCAGACGCCATTCGTTCTTGCCGGCGTCGAGCCGCTGCTCGGCCGCCGCGAAAAGCGCGCGCTGCTGGTCGATCGCCGAATCGAGCGTATCGACGAACGCCTGGAAGTTGCGCAGGGTCTGGGCGTTCGTGCCCGCTTGCGCGGACGCCGTGAAGCGCACGTGGTACTCGTCGCGATAGTTGACGATCGCATCCAGTTGCGCCTCGATCGCGTTCCGCTCCTGCTGGAGCTTGCCGAGTTTCTTGGTGGCGGCTTCGAGTTCTTCTTCCGCGAGGTTGATCAAGGTCTTGATCGGCAGGTGTTTGGACATGGGCTTCAAATTCCTCAACTTCCTTGGTCGAATAGCTGGTCGAGTTGGGCGAGGCTCGGCTCGAATTCCGCCTGCTCGCGAAATCCCTGCTGCAGGAATGCTTCCATGCGCGGATAAAGCGCGATCGCGCGGTCGAGCAGCGCGTCGCGGCCGCTGGAATACGCGCCCACGTTGATCAGATCCCTGTTGCGTTGATAGCGGGACAGCATCTGCTTGAACATACGCACCCGGTCGAGATGCCTGTCGTCGATCAGCGCGGTCATCGCCCGGCTGATCGACGCTTCGATGTCGATCGCGGGGTAGTGGCCGGCTTCCGCCAGCGTTCGCGACAGCACGATGTGGCCGTCGAGAATCGCGCGCGCTGAATCGGCGATAGGGTCCTGCTGATCGTCGCCTTCCGTCAATACGGTATAGAACGCAGTGATCGATCCGCCGCCCTCCGGCCCGTTGCCCGTGCGCTCGACGAGCGCCGGCAACTTGGCGAACACGGACGGCGGATAACCCTTGGTCGCGGGCGGCTCGCCGATCGCGAGCGCGATCTCGCGCTGCGCCATCGCATAGCGGGTGAGCGAATCCATCAGCAGGAGAACGTGCTTGCCCTGGTCGCGGAAATATTCGGCGAGCGAGGTCGCGTAGGTCGCGCCCTGCATCCTCAGGATCGGCGAGACGTCGGCCGGCGCGGCCACGACCACCGAGCGCGCGAGGCCATCCTCGCCGAGAATCTGTTCGATGAATTCCTTCACTTCGCGGCCGCGTTCGCCGATCAGGCCGATCACGATCACTTCGGCGCTCGTGTAGCGCGCCATCGTGCCGAGCAGCACCGATTTGCCGACGCCCGAGCCGGCGAACAGGCCCATGCGCTGGCCGCGTCCGACCGTCAGCAGCGAGTTGATCGCGCGCACGCCGACGTCGAGCACCTTGTGAATCGGCTCGCGGTTCAGCGGGTTGATGGTCGGCGCAGTGAGCGGCGCATCGACCCTGGCTCCGAGCGGGCCGAGTCCGTCGAGCGGCCGCCCCGACGCGTCGACGACGCGTCCGAGCATTTCCCAGCCCACCGGCAAGCGCTTGGCGCCCGCCATCGGATCGTCGATCGGCGCGCTTTCCAGCGGATAGACGCGTGCGCCCGGCAAGAGCCCGGACACTTCGGTGGTCGGCATCAGGAACAGCTTGTCGGCCGAGAAGCCGACCACTTCGGCTTCGGCCATCGGAATCGAACTGCCGGCGGGCAGCTCGATCATGCATTCGGAACCGACGCCGAGCCGCAAGCCGACCGCCTCCAGCACGAGGCCGGCGGCGCGCGTCAGGCGCCCGCACGGTCGCATCGGACGGGCGATCGCGGTGCGCGCCCGAAGCGCGTCGAGTTGGGCGCGCCAGCCGTCGAGATGCGGATTCGCGGCGAGATTGGCAAGCTGGACGATGGTCTGCGCCGCGCGTTCCTCGAAGTTCGGCGCGACATCTTCCAGCTCACCGAGAAGCGGCCCGAACGACGCCCGCGCGATCTCCTGTTCCAGTTCGCTCAAGCCGTCCTGCGTGATGCGGCGGGCGGCGGGCGGGTGTGCGTGTGCGTGAGTCGGAATTGGCGTGTTCATGTTCACCACGGTTGTGTCCTTCCGAGCGCGAGCGCGACGCGCTCCCAGCGCGTCACGTTGGTCGCGTCGATTTCGCCGGTCGCGGATTGCGCGCGGCAGCCGCCGCGCTCGATCGCGGGATCGGTGCGCACGCTCCAGCCGGCGGCCTGCAATTCTTCCTGCAAATACGCTTCGACGACCGGCAGGTCCGCCGGATTCACCGTCAGATGCGGCGCGCCGGACAGCGCCGGCTCGGCGGCGATCACTTCACGGGCGACGGCAAGCAGCGCCGTCGGATCGAGTGCGATGTGCTGCTGCACGACCTGTTGCGCGATGTCGAGCGCGAGCGCCGTCAGCGATTCCGCGACCACCGCGTCGGCGGCTTGCAGCGCGGTCTTGAACGCGTCGGCGAGATCGGCGAGGCGCGCGGCTTCGGCGAGCGCCTGCTTGCGACCGTCCTCGAAACCTTTTGCGAGACCTTGTTCGTAGCCGGCCTGATAGCCCATCGCCTGACCCGCGACGTGCCCGGACGCCAGCCCTTGCGCGTGCGCATCGTCCTTCACGCGGCGCAGGTGTGCTTCGAGCGCGGCCTGGTCGGCGGCGCGGGTGTCGACCGTGACCGGATCGAACGATGCCATCTCCCAGCGCTGATACGCCGAGAGTTGCGGCTTGTGGGTGCGGGCGGCGTCAGACATACGCGTCCTCCGCCTTGCCGCCTAGCTGGATCTGGCCGTTCTCGGCGAGATTGCGCACGATCTGCAGGATCTTGCGCTGCTGCTGCTCGACTTCCGATACCCGCACCGGACCGCGCGAATCGAGGTCTTCCGCGAGCAGTTCGGCGGCGCGCTGCGACATGTTCGCGAGGAACTTCTGGCGCAGCGCCGGCTGCGCGCCCTTGAGCGACACGATCAGCGCCTCCGATTCCACCTCCTTCAGCAGCAACTGGATCGCGCGGTCTTCCAGATCGAGCAGGTTTTCGAAGACGAACATCTGGTCGATGATCTTCTGCGCCAGTTCCGCGTCGTATTCCTTGACGGTTTCCAGCACCGATTCTTCCTGGTTGCTCGACATGAAGTTGAGAATTTCCGCCGCTGTGCGGATGCCGCCCATCGGCGCGCGCTTCAGGTTGTCGCTGCCGGAGAGGAGCGTCGTCAGCACGTCGTCGAGTTCGCGCAAGGCCGCCGGCTGGATGCCGTCGAGCGTCGCGATCCGCAGCAGCACGTCGTTCCTCAGCCGGTCGGAGAGCAGCGCGACGATTTCCGATGCCTGGTCCCGGTCGAGGTGAACCAGAATCGTCGCGATGATCTGCGGATGCTCGTTCTTGATCAACTCCGCGACAGCGCCCGAGTCCATCCACTTCAGGCCCTCGATACCGCTCGTATCGCTGCCCTGCAGGATGCGGTCGATCAGCGCGCCGGCCTTGGTCTCGCCGAGCGCCTTCGTCAGCACCGAGCGGATGTAGTCGCTCGAATCGAGCGAGAGCGCCGTGTGCTGCTCGGCCTCGTGCACGAATTCGGTCATCACGTGGTCGAGTTGCTCGCGCGTCACGTTCTTGAGCGACGCCATCGTCGCGCCGATCTTCTGCACCTCGCGCGGGGCGAGGTACTTGAAGACTTCGGCGGCTTCTTCCTCGCCGATCGACATCAGCAGGAGGGCGGCTTTATTCAGGCCTTCAGCGTTCATCGGACACCCAGTTCTTGACGACCGTGGCAACGATTCTCGGGTCCTGCCGCGCGACCATGCGCGCGTAGTCGAGGTTGCGGTCGAATTTCGCCTTGCTGCTCTCATTGCCAAGGAGACTCACCTCGGCATCCTTTGCTTCTTCGTTCTTCGTTTCCTGCATCGACGGACCGTCGAGGAGCGACAGCTCATCCGGGGCCCCAAGCGCCGAGGGCGGCGGGGGCGGCGGGAACGCGCGGCGCATCGCCGGCTTGACCATGCTGAAGTAGAGGAAGAGCGCCACCACGCCGATGCCCACATATTTCGCGAGCTGGATGCCCCACGCGATCATCTCCGGCGTGCGCCACCACGGCACATCGGGCGTCGTGACGAGCTCGCCCGAGAACGTGCTGTTGACGACGTTCACCGAGTCGCCGCGCTTTTCGTCGTAGCCCATTGCGTCCTTGACCAATTGCTGGACCTGCGCGAGCTTGTCGGCGGAAAGCGGGGTCATCGTGACGTGGCCCTTCGCGTCGACCTGCTTCTCGTAGTTCACCACCACCGCCACCGACAGCCGCTTGATGCCGCCCGTCGCCTGCTCGAAATGGCGCACCGTGCGGTCGACTTCGAAGTTCGTGGTCGTGTCCTTGCGCTGGTTGACGGGCGTCGTTTTGACAGGCGCGCCCGTTGCATCGGAGGCCGCCGCGACGATCGGCGCCGACGCCGCCTGCGGCGGCTGGTTCGACAGCGCGCCCGGCACGCCCGACGCGCCCGCGCCCGAGCTTTCGTTCGATTCGCTCGACTGCTGGCTGCGGATCGCCGTCTGCTGGGGATTCGCGTTCGGGCCGTAGCTCTCGGCGGTCTGCTCCATCTTCGAGAAATCGATGTCGGCGCTCACCTGCGAGCGCGCGTTGCCGGCGCCGAACAGCGGCGCGAGGATCGCGTCGATGCGCTTTTGCGTGTTGTGCTCGATCTGCTGGACATACTTGAGCTGCGACGCGTCGAGCCCGTTGACGGCGCTTTGCTGCGTGAGCAGGTTGCCGTCCTGGTCGACGATATTGACGTTCTTGACCGGCATGTCCGGCACGCCCGCCGACACCATGTGCGCGATCGCCAGCACCTGGCCTTCGTCGAGCACGCGTCCCGGGTAGAGATTGACCATGACCGAGGCGGTCGGGAGTTCCTTTTCACGCACGAACACGGTCGGCTTCGGAATGGCGAGATGCACGCGCGCCGTCTTCACCGACGAAATCGAGCCGATCGTCTTTTCGAGTTCGCCTTCCAGCGCGCGCTGGTAGTTGACCTGTTCGGCGAACTGGCTGATGCCGAACTTCTGGTTGTCCATCAATTCGAAGCCGACCGAGCCGTTTTTCGGCAAGCCCTGGCTCGCGAGCCGCAGACGCGTTTCGTGGACCTGTTCCGACGGCACCAGGATCGCGCCGCCCGCATCGGCGATCTTGTACGGAATGTTGCCCTGCTGGAGCGCGGCAACGATTGCGCCGCCGTCGCGGTCGGACAGGTTGGAGAACAGCACGCGGTAATCCGGCTGGCGCGACCACATGACGAGGCCGGCCACGACCATCGCCAGGAACGCGACGGCGACGATCAGCGGCATGCGCGGGTTCGAGCGGAATTGCGACAGCATCGGCATGCGCTGCGCGAAGCCGCCGAAGTCCGAGCCGCCGCCGAGGCCGGAGCCAGCCCCGGCGCCACCGGGCTGCGCGCCGGCCAGGCCCATTCTGGCGTCGGGCGTGATCAGGGAATTGTTGGGCGTTTCCATTGCGTCGAAGCTCTCCGAAACTGGTTATCTTCCGGTCGCGCTCTGTTTGAGGCGCCCAATGAAGACTTTTCACGACTGGATTATCCGCAGATGAAAGCAAGTTGATTCGGTGAACAGAGCCGGGTTTTACCCGCTCTTTAAAGGCTTTGAGAAAAGGCCCGCTGCTATCCTTTTTCGTAATCGGCCACACCACATCGACGAACCGCCCAGACAGGATGTGCACCTTTTGTCTGTGGCTCTGGGACAGCCCCGGTTCGAACGTCCCGCAGCACCCCTCGATACGTGCAGCAGCCGGTTTTCCCTGGTCACTCGGAGCAGACATGAATCTTTCCATCAACCCGCTGGGTTCCGCGCTCGCCGCATTGCAATCGATGGCGACGCAGGCCGCCGGCGGCGCCGGCGCAACGGTCGCGACAGGCAGCGTCACGGGCGGCTCGTCGGGCACCTCATCGGGCGCGGTCAGCGCGACCAGCTTCGCCGACGCGCTCAAGTCGTCGATCGACAAGATCAGCGACAACCAGACCAAGGCACTCGGCGAAGCGCACGCGTTCGAAGTCGGCGCGCCGAACGTGTCGCTCAACGACGTGATGGTCGACATGCAGAAGGCGAACGTCGGCCTGCAGTTCGGGCTGCAGGTGCGCAACAAGCTCGTCTCGGCCTACAACGACATCATGCAGATCGCCGTCTGACGAACCGCACGAACGCCGCGGCTTGCGGCGTCGCGCCGGCGGCGGGTTTTGCCTTGTGCCCTAAAGCTTTTCCGCGTTTTTCCGATAACCCCGGTAATGGCACGACGAAGGGCGGCGCATGGCGGGACGCGCGGCGCGGTTTCGTCGGCGGCATCGATTCATACCGGTGACCGCCCGGCTGGCGCCCGAGAAGGCACGTTCGTTCGTGCCGGAGACCGCCGGACACGACCGTGTATCGGCACGCACAAGGAGAACCACGGATGTATTCCCCAGGACACGCAGGAGCCAGCGCCTATGCGCGCGTGGGCGTTCAGACGGGCGTAACGGGCGCAAGCCCGCACCGGCTGATCGTGATGCTCTATCAGGGCGCGCGTCAGGCGATCGCGCAGGCGCGGATGCATCTGCAGCAAGGCGATGTGGGCGCGCGCGGGACGGCGGTCAGCAAGGCGATCGGCATCATCGAGAGCGGCTTGCAGGTCGCGCTGAACAAGGAAGCGGGCGGCGAGATCGCCGAGCGGCTGGACACGCTCTACACCTACATGACCCGGCGGCTCCTGGCGGCGAACCTGCAGGAGGACGAGCAGATGCTGATGGAGGTCGACGGCCTGCTCGCGACGCTCGAGGAAGCCTGGGTGGGAATCGGACCGGAAGCGGCGCAAACGGCGGCCGCGAATGCGCAAGTGAACGCGGCGGCGCATGCGGCAGCACATGCCTGACAAGAATGAAGACAACTCAAGAATATTTCGAGCACTACGAGGCCATTGCCGCCCTGTCCAGCCAGATGCTCGTGGCGGCGCGCGGCGGCGAGTGGAGCGAGCTGAAAGCGATGCAGGCCGCGTACCGCGAACTCGTCGACCGGCTGAAGGAAGTGGACGGCGGCTCTGATCTCGACGAGAGCGCGAAGGCGCGCAAGCTCGACCTCGTCAGGAAGATCCTCGCCGACGACGCCGCTATTCGCGATCTCACATCGCCGTCGCTGGCGCGGCTGTCGGCGTTGTTCACGACGAATCGTCCGGCGCGCGTGCTGAAGAAGATGATGGGACTGCGGTAGGCGTAGTGGAGGTTTTGTTCGGCGCGCGTCCCGCAGTCTCATGGCAACTATGTTGCATGGGATCAGGGCTGGCGCATGGGACCAGAGTAAGCGCTGGAGCGCTAGCTCTGGCCGACCGCTCTGCATGGGACCGGAGTAAGGCGCTAAAGCGCTAACTCTGATCGACCGCTCTGCATGGGATCAGAGTAAGGCGCCAAAACGCCAACTCTGATCGACCGCGTTGCATGGGATCGGAGTAAGGCGCATGGGACCAGAGTAAGCGCTAAAGCGCCAACTCTGGCCGACAGCGCCAACTCTGATCGACCGCTCTGCATGGGATCAGAGTAAGGCGCTAAAGCGCCAACTCTGATCGACAAAGGAGACAGGCATGACTGGACTCGACCCCGCGATCGCCACGCTGCTCGCCAGCCGGTTCGAGCTCCTGCTGTCCGCGATCCGTCCGGCGGCCGGCGCGACCGCCGGCCAGACGGCGATGCAGGCCGGCACGTCCCGCCTCTTCGTCGACATCCAGTCGGGCACTGCCGCCAGTGCGCCGAACAACGCGTCCGCTGGCGCTGGGCCGTCGGCACAGACGGCGCTCAGCAGCGTCGCGCGCACGCTCGACGCCATCTCGCGCTTCGGCGGAGGCGGCACGCCGCCGCTCACGGGCGATGCGCCGCTCTGGCCGACCGCGCCGCGACCGGCAAGCGCGTTCGCCACGCTGTCGGGCGGCCTCTTCGATACCGCGTTTGCGTCGAATCCCCTGGCGGCAGCCGCGCAGGCATCGGCCGCGCGCGCCCTCAGCCAGCCTGCGCCGCCATTGCCGGCCAGCGCGCTGGCGGTCGCGCTCGCGAAAACCGTCGGCGACAGCGGTCTGTTCTACGAATCCCATCTGGTCGAGTGGCTGGCAGGCCAGCGCCCGGCCGCGTCGCTCGCGGACGAGCCGCAGGCGCGCGTCGATCCAGACGCGCTGGCGCTCGCCCTGGATGTCCCCGATCAGCCCGCCGCCACCGATGCGTGGCTCGACGACCCGGCCGCGCCGCGTCCGCTACGCAACATGGCCGATTCGCCCGACTTGCAGGCGCCCGTTCACACCGTCGCGTTGCCGCGCAATCCGCAGCAGGCAGCGGCGCTCGCGGAGTCGGTGCGCGACGCGCCCGTGTCGGTGTTTTCCGTGACGCCGCCCGCCGCAGCAGCAGCGCCACCCGACGTGCCGCAGGCGTCCGCGATGCGGGCGGCGCTGCTCGCGGGCGTCCATCCGTCGACGATTCCGCTCGTGCGCCAGCAACTCGACGTGCTTGCCACCGACCAGTTCCGCTGGTCCGGCGAAGCCTGGCCGGGCGCGCGCCTGGAGTGGGAAATCGCGCAGCAGGAGCGCGATGCCCGCGTGCCGGACGGCGATCCCGAGGCCGAGCGGCCGTGGCGCACGCGCGTGACGCTGTCGCTGCCGACGCTCGGCACTGTCGATGCCGATCTCGTCCTGACTGGGCAGAAGCTCGTCGCGCGGATCAATGCGAGCGCGCACGGCGCGGCGCGCCTCGCCGCCGATGGCGACGGCTTTCGCCAGCAACTCGCGGCGGCGGGTATCGGGCTGGCGGGGCTGTCGATTCGCGCGGTCGACGGCTCGCTCGATGGAGACGCCGATTCGCTCGCGGCGGGCGGTAACGGGCGTGCGGCGCGCAAGCCGGTGCCGTCGCCGCTCGAACATCTGTTTCGCGCGCCGCCCGCGGCGAAAGGGGCGGGATCGTGAGCGAACGGGATTGGAACCATCCATCTGACGTGCGCAAGCAGGCGACCGCGCTCGCCTACGACAACCCGAACCGCGACACCGCGCCGCGCGTGGTGGCGAAGGGCTACGGAATCGTCGCGGAAATGATCGTGCAGCGCGCGAAGGAAGCGGGGCTGTATGTGCATGAGTCGCCGGAGATGGTGTCGCTGCTGATGCAGGTCGATCTCGATGCGCGCATTCCGCCCGCGCTTTATCAGGCTGTGGCGGAAATGCTGGCCTGGCTGTATCGGCTGGAAAATGGCGAGGCGGCGGGAGAGGGTGCGGAGCGGCGCCGTTTGCTGCGATGAGCGACCGGCGCGGTGCCCCTCGGCTTGCCGCTCGTCACGACAACTACAACGCAAAAGCCCGCGCAATCAACCCCGCGTGATCGAAGCGCGCCGGCAGCGTCCCATATACGCGGCCAGTCTCGCCACGCGCATCCCCGAGACGCGTTTCGATGAACGCATCGGCGACTTCGGCCGGTGCGTGCTTCGCGAGCAACACCCCCTGCGCGGTCAGCACCAATTGCTGCACGATGCGCCGCGCGGATGCCTCGCGCGTGGCGGGATCGCTTTTGAGCGCCTCGTCGAGCGCCGCGAGCGCCGGACCCAGCGAAGGATGCTCGCGCGCCGTCTCGTGCCACGACGCCAGGAGCGCATGCGCGGCGTCGGTCTCGCGCTCGAACGCGCGGAGCACGTCGAGGCACATCACGTTGCCCGAACCTTCCCAGATCGAATTCACCGGCGCCTCGCGATAGAAACGCGCCATCGGCCCGGACTCGACGTAACCGTTGCCGCCCCAGACTTCCATCGCCTCGCCGGTGAATTCGAGCGCCCGCTTGCAGACCCAGAATTTTGCGGCCGGCGTCACGAGCCGCCGCCACGCGCGCTCTTCCGGGGCAGCATCAGCGGCGGCGCTGGTTTCGAACGCGCCCGCGAGACGCATGAAGAGCACCGTCGCCGCTTCCGATTCGAGCGCGAGGTCCGCGAGCACGTTGCGCATCAGCGGCTGGTCGACGAGCTTCGCGCCGAATGCGCTGCGATGCCGCGCGTGATGGATCGCCTGCACGAGCGCGGCGCGCATCAGCGCGGCGCTGCCGATCACGCAGTCGAGCCGGGTGTGGTTCGCCATCTCGATGATGGTCGGCACGCCGCGCCCCTCGTCGCCGATCATGACGCCGTACGCATCGAGGAATTCGACTTCGCTGCTCGCATTCGACCGGTTGCCGAGCTTGTCCTTCAGACGCTGCACCTGCACCGCGTTCTTGCTGCCTTCAGGGGTGAAGCGCGGCACGTAAAAGCACGAGAGCGCGTCGCTTTCGCCGGCGCGCGCGAGCACCAGATGCGCATCGCACTGGGGCGCCGAAAAGAACCACTTGTGGCCGATCAGCCGGTACTCGCCGCCGCGCCCGGGCGTGCCCGTTGCATGAGCGCGGGTCCGGTTGCTGCGCACGTCCGAGCCGCCCTGTTTCTCAGTCATGCCCATGCCGATCATCATCGAGCGCTTGCCGGCACTCAGCGGGATATCGCGCGGATCGTGTTCGCGTGACAGCAGCGCATCGCGCACGGTCGCGTAGAGCGCCGGTTCTTTTTGCAGCACCGGAATGCTGGCGAACGTCATCGTGATCGGGCAGAGCGAACCCGATTCGAGCTGCCCGTGCAGGAAGTAGCCGGCACAGCGCGCGGCCATCGCACCCGGTTTCGGCGCTTCGAACGGCAGCGCCTGCAGCCCTTCGCGTCGCAGGAGCGCAAGAAGCGAGTGCCACGCCGGATGAAATTCGATCGCGTCGATGCGCTCGCCGCGCGCGTCGTGCGTGCTCAGTTCCGGCTCGTGGCGATTGGCGAGATCGGCGAGCGCGAGCACTTCGGGCCGTGTGAGCGCGAGGCCGTCGCGCGCGAGCGCTTCCGCGTGCCAGCCTGCCCCTTCGCGCTCGACGGCGGCGCGCAAGGCTGGATCGCTCGCAAGCATGTCGTAGTCCGCGAGCGGCGGCACCTGGTTGACGACTTCGTGTGTCGCGCCAAAACGCGGCGCCTCTGAAAGTGCATTCATCGACTGTCTCCCCTCATCGCGGACGGATGGTTTCGCGCGAATCGTGACGGCGCTGGAAACCAATTTGGCGTCGCCGGCGAAGCATCGAAAAGCCGCATCCGATTATCTCGAATTTACAAATCATAGGTCGCGCGATGGTTCGACGCCTAGAGGAAATCCTCGTGCAAAAACGCGCTCTCATGTGTGTTGCCCATCGGCGCTGGATCGTTGCGGGCCGCGCGTGAAGGCCAAGTTGAGGTAAATCCGATTTTTTAATTAGACAACCTGAACTATGGAAACCCGATCCTATAATCAGCGCCGCCCAAATGGGGCTGCTGTGCAATCACGCATTTCGAGGAAAGCAATTCATGAGCATTAATGTTATTCAATTGGTACAGGGCGCTTTGACCGAAAGCGTGTTGCAGCAGCTCGCGACGCGCTTCGGCGTGGCACCGGAGGCCGCGAAGCGCGTGGTTGGCCTGGTGGCGCCGGCGCTGGTCGGTTCGCTAATGAACAAGGCGGCTTCGCCGGAAGGCGCTCGCGGCCTGTTCGCATCGATCATGTCGCCGGACACGAACGCGAACATCGTCGAGCAACTGCCGGGCCTCGTGCACGGCGACGGCCTGCAGTCGCTGCTCGGCATGGGCGCGCGTCTCGCGGGCGTCGTGGCGCCGGCCGAACGCCTTGAAGCGCTGAGCGGCAAGGTCGCCGAACAGACCGGCGTGGCCGCGAGCGCGACGCATGCGCTGACGGGCGTCGTCGGCGCCACGCTGTTCGGTGTCCTCAAGCACTACTTCATGCAGCACAACGGCAACGTCGGCTCCCTGCCGACGCTGCTCGGTCATCAACTGCCGTTCGTCAAGTCGAGCATGACCGACTCGATCGCCAGCGCGCTCGGCCTGGGCGGCGCGGGCAGCTTCCTCGCCGGCGTGGCCGCGCAGATGAAGGCGGTGTCGTCGCATCTGGAGCACCCGTCGACGCAGACCGCACGCGTGTCGGCGGTGAACCACTCGATGGACAAGGTCGTCGTCCAGGAAAAGGCGAGCAAGAAGAAATGGTGGTGGCTCGCGGTCGCGGCCGCGCTCGCGCTGCTCGCGATCCTGCTGGGCCGCGGCTGCGTAGTGGAGAAGCAACCGGTCGCCGAGCCGGCCGCCGCCGCTTCGGAGGCATCGATGGCCGTCGCCGCTTCGGCGCCCGCGCCCGCTTCCGAACCCGCGCCCGCCCCGGTGCCGACGAAAGACGCGTTGCTGACGTTCTCCGTCGACAAGGCTGGCGTGCCGACGCTCATCGCGACGGTCGGCAGCGAAGCCGAGAAGAAGACGCTGGTCGACGCACTGACGGCGAAGTTCGGCGAAGGCAAGTTCAACGCGAACATCACGGTCGATCCGGAAACGAAGCCGGCTTCGTGGCTCGACAAGCTTCAGGGCCTGCTGCCGCTGATGGCATTGCCCGGCGCGGAAGTGAAGCTGGCGGGCGAGAAGATCGAACTGAGCGGCACGGCCGCTGACGCGAAGCTCGGCTGGCTCGACAAGCTGAAGAACCTGTTCGGCGCGGGCTTCACGATCGGCACGTTCGACGTCAAGCAAGCAGTCGCTAGCGCGAAGGATACGTTCATGAGCGCGTTCAGCGCGTTCAAGTCGGACGACTGCGTCGCGGGCGATGTCGCGAAGGTGCTGAACCTGCAGGTGATCAACTTCGCAACGGGTTCGGATGTGCCGCCGCAAGACGCACAATTGGCGCTCGCGAAGTCGGCTGAACTGCTGAAGAACTGCGCGACTGCCGGCAAGACGGTGAAGATGGAAATCGGCGGCTATTCGGACAACGTTGGCAAGGCTCAGTCGAACCTGGCGCTGTCGAAGAAGCGTGCGGAAGCGGTGCGCGCGTATCTCGTCAAGCACGGCGTTCCCGCCGATGCATTGACGGCGCAAGGTTTCGGCGATGCCAATCCGGTCGCGGACAACTCGACGGCAAGCGGACGTTTCGCCAACCGCCGCATCGAGTTCAAAGGGCAGGAATAAGTAGGTTTCGGGGCGATGCGGTCGCATCGCCCTGCGTGAAAAACGCCGTTCCGCGCAAGCGGGCGGCGTTTTTCTAATTGGGGACGCGGTTTTAGGGTGCCTTGTCGTCGCGACTTCTCGCTGGGAACCGTTCCGCCGTCAGGAAATCGTGGCCCAGATTGGCGGGCAAGGTCTGCCGCGCGACGTCGAGCCACGCGCGCGCCGCATGCGACAAGTATCCGTTGCGCCGCCAGCCGACCGCCATGTCCCAGTGAATCTCCGGCGCGACGACCGGCCGGCAGGTGAACGCGTCGGCATCGAGACGGCGGCAGTACGGCGCGGGCAACAGCGCAATGCCGACGCCTGCCTGCACCAGCGCCGCCATGAAATCCCAGTGTCCGCTGCGCCCGACGATCGTCGGCGTAAAGCCCGCTTCGCGGCACGCGTTCAGCACGATGTCGCTCAACGCGAGGCTTTCGCCATAGAAAACGAACAGTTCGGCGGCGAGATCGGCGAGCGGGATTTCGGTTTCCGGGTCCCACCGTGAACCCTTTTGCGCGACGAGCCACAGCAACTGCCGGCTGACGGGCATCACGTCGAACAGCGCCAGATCGACGGGCTGGAGCACGCCGCCGAGTTCCATTTCGCCGTCGAGGAGCGCCGCCTCGATCGCTTTCGAGCCGCGCTCGAAGAGCTTCAGTTCGACCTTCGGATAACGCTGGCGGAACGCGGCGATCGCCGGCGTGAAAAGCGTGCCGCCCATCGGCGGGATGCCGATTGTCAGCGTGCCGCGCCCGAAGGTGCCGAGGTCGTTCAGTTCCGCCTCCAGCCGCGCGTGCGCGGCGAGCACGTCTAATCCGCGGTCGTAGACGATCTGGCCGGCGTCGGTGAGCACCATCTGGCGGCCTTCGCGCAACAGCAGCGGCGACCCGATTTCGTCTTCGAGCGCCTTCACCATCTTGCTGATGGTCGGCTGCGTCACGAACATTTGCTCGGCCGCGCCCGTGAAGCTCTTCTGCTTCACGACCTCGACGAAATACCTCAGCGCCCGAAGTTCCATCGCCTGCTCCAGATTCCGAAATGGAATGTTTCAGATAAGTTTAAGTCATTTTTATTATGTTTAAGTGCGCCCTATACTCGGTCTACAGGTTAACCCTAAGTCACTGCGAGGCCCGCCATGTCCTATCTCATCGCCGTCTTATCGAATGCCATCGGCTCGGGTGGTGCGTTCGGCCGGTTTGTGCGAATCGCGCTGCAAAGCGCGGCGCTGGCCGCGATCTGGTTTGTCGCTGATTGCATCGCGCGGAAGCTGGCGTTGCCGGTGCCGGGCGGTGTCGTCGGCTTGCTGGCGCTGCTCGCGCTGCTGTTCTGCGGCGGCGTTGCGCCGCGCTGGGTGAAAGCGGGCGCCGACTGGCTGCTCGCCGACATGCTGCTGTTCTTCATTCCCGCCGCGGTCGCGGCCGTGCAATACGGCGGCCTTTTCAGGGAAGACGGCTGGCGGCTCGCGCTCGTCGTGGTCGGCGGGACGCTGATGGTGATGGTCGCGGTGGCGTTCGCCGTCGATCGGGCTGTGCGCCTCGAACGGCACCTCGAATTGCGCCGCGCGATGGTCGCGCGCCACGCCGCGCGCGCCTGACGACTCATCGCGGAGGCGCCGTCATGACCCACTTCTACGACTCCCTGTTCGCCGACGACGCCGCGCGCCTCATCGCGGCGGGCTGTTTCGTGCTGACGGTCGCGCTGTATTTCGCGTCGAAGCGCCTTTACGCGCGTTTCCGGAGCCCGTGGCTCACGCCGCTCCTGGCTGTGCCGGCCGTCCTGGCGGTGTTCGTCCTGGTCGCGCGGATTCCCTATCCGGTCTACTTCGCCGACACGCGCTGGCTCATGTGGCTGCTCGGCCCGGCAACGGTCGCGTTCGCCGTGCCGATCTACGAATACCGGCAGTTGCTCAGGCGCCACTGGATTTCGCTGTCGGTGGGCGTGACGGTCGGGATTCTGGTGGCCGTCGGCGGCTCGCTCGTGCTGGCGAAGCTGCTGCATCTGTCGCCGGAACTGCAGCGCAGCCTCGCGACGCGCTCGGTGTCCACGCCGTTCGCGCTCGCCGTCTCCGACAAGATCCACGCGCCGAAGGACCTGACCGCGCTGTTCGTCATCGCGACGGGCGTCTGCGGCATGCTGTTCGGCGAGATCGTGCTCGCGCTCGTGCCGTTGCGCTCGCGGCTTGCGCGCGGCGCGCTGTTCGGCGCGGCGGCGCACGGCGTCGGGACGGCGAAGGCGCGGGAACTGGGCAGCGAGGAAGGCGTCGTCGCCAGCCTGACGATGATGATCGCCGGTGTCGTGATGGTGCTGATTGCGCCGTTGCTGTCGATTTTGCCCTTCTAGCCAGTCAGCGGGCGCATAAAAGTCCGGGCCGCGCGCCCGCGAAATCCTTCGCACATTTTTGCTACAATCTGCGTTCGCTTCCGAGGAGCGTTGCGACGGTTCCGCAAGAGGAAACCGCCAGGCTCGGAGCATTCAATCCGGACGGTTCGAAAGCGCGATAAGCGCTCATTGATCCGCCGCATCGAACGGCGCTCACGTCAACATTTCTAGCTTATTTAGAAAGGAGGGCGTGATGAACGCCGCAGTCATCGATTCCAAGAATTCCACCGATTACGTTGTCGCCGACATGTCGCTTGCTGCCTGGGGCCGCAAGGAACTCGACATCGCCGAAACCGAAATGCCCGGCCTCATGCAGACGCGCGAAGAGTACAAGGCGCAACAGCCGCTGAAAGGCGCGCGCGTCGCCGGTTCGCTGCACATGACCATCCAGACCGGCGTGCTCATCGAAACGCTGACGGCGCTCGGCGCCGACGTGCGCTGGGCATCGTGCAACATCTTCTCGACGCAGGATCACGCCGCCGCCGCCATCGCCGCGGGCGGCACGCCGGTGTTCGCGTTCAAGGGCGAATCGCTCGACGAATACTGGGAGTTTTCGCACCGCATCTTCGAATGGCCGAACGGCGAATTCGCGAACATGATCCTCGACGACGGCGGCGACGCCACGTTGCTGCTGATCCTGGGCTCGAAGGCCGAAAAGGACCGCTCGGTGATCGCCAAGCCGACCAACGAGGAAGAAGTCGCGCTGTACAAGTCGATCGCATCGCACCTCGACGCCGACCCGACGTGGTATTCCACGCGCCTCGCGCACATCCAGGGCGTGACGGAAGAAACCACGACCGGCGTGCATCGCCTGTATCAGATGGAGAAGGAAGGCCGTCTGCCGTTCCCGGCGATCAACGTCAACGATTCGGTCACGAAATCGAAGTTCGACAACCTGTACGGCTGCCGCGAATCGCTCGTCGACGGCATCAAGCGCGCCACCGACGTGATGATCGCCGGCAAGATCGCGATCGTCGCGGGCTACGGCGACGTGGGCAAGGGCTGCGCGCAATCGCTGCGCGGTCTCGGCGCGACCGTGTGGGTGACGGAAATCGATCCGATCTGCGCGCTGCAGGCGGCGATGGAAGGCTATCGCGTCGTGACGATGGAATACGCCGCCGACAAGGGCGACATCTTCGTGACGGCCACCGGCAACTATCACGTGATCAACCACGATCACATGAAGGCGATGCGCAATAACGCGATCGTCTGCAACATCGGCCACTTCGATTCCGAAATCGATATCGCGTCGACGCGCCAGTACACGTGGGACAACATCAAGCCGCAAGTCGATCACATCATTTTCCCGGACGGCAAGCGCATCATCCTGCTGGCTGAAGGGCGCCTGGTGAATCTGGGCTGCGCGACGGGCCACCCGTCGTTCGTGATGTCGAACTCGTTCACGAACCAGACGCTCGCGCAGATCGAACTGTTCACGCGCGGCAGCGAGTACCAGAACAAGGTCTACGTGCTGCCGAAGCATCTTGATGAAAAGGTCGCGCGCCTGCATCTGGGCCGCATCGGTGCCGAGCTGACCGTGCTGTCCGACGAGCAGGCGGGCTACATCGGTGTCGACAAGAACGGTCCGTTCAAGCCGAACCACTATCGCTATTAACCATCGCTATTAATCAGCGCTTCATCGGGGCGCCGAAGCAGCAACAAGCCACGGGCGAGGGCGGCAAGCCCTTGCCCGTGTTGACAGATGCCGTACCCATCAACCGGAGAAACCTCGATGACCGTGCTGCTGACATGGCTGATCAATGCGCTTGCGCTCTTGATCATCACCTATCTCGTGCCGTCGATTCACATCCGCAGTTTCGGCACCGCGCTGATTGTCGCGATCGTGCTCGGCCTCATCAATGCGGTGCTGCGTCCGGTCCTGATCCTGCTCACGCTGCCCGTGACGATCGTCACGCTCGGACTCTTCATCCTGGTCGTGAACGCGTTGTGTTTCTGGCTGTGCGCGTCGCTGCTGAAGGGCTTCGAAGTTTCGGGTTTCTGGTCGGCGTTCTTCGGCTCGATTCTCTACAGCATCGTGTCGTGGCTGCTGTCGGCGCTGATCTTCGGCCAGCGCAACATCGGGTGACGCGTCGAGCGCCACTCGTACTCGGATCATCATGAAACCGATCGAACTTTCATTCGAATTCTTTCCGCCGAAAACGCAGGAAGGCGTCGACAAACTGCGCGCCACGGGTGCGCAACTCGCGCAACTCAAGCCGAAGTTCGTTTCCGTGACCTTCGGCGCGGGCGGCTCGACGCAGCAAGGCACGCTCGATACCGTCATCGACATGGCGAAGCAAGGCCTGGAAGCTGCGCCGCATTTGTCGTGCATCGGGTCGTCGAAGGAAAGCCTGCGCGCGATTCTCGGACAGTACCGCGAGAACGGCATCCGCCATATCGTCGCGTTGCGCGGCGATTTGCCTTCGGGCATGGGCGAAGTCGGCGAACTGCGTTATGCGTCGGAACTGGTGAGCTTCATCCGCGCGGAGCATGGCGACTGGTTCAACATCGAAGTGGCCGCGTATCCGGAATATCACCCGCAAGCGCGCTCGCCGCGCGCGGACCTCGAGAATTTCGTGCGCAAGGTGCAGGCGGGCGCGAATTCCGCGATCACGCAGTACTTCTACAACGGCGACGCGTATTTCCGTTTCGTCGATGAAGCGCGCAAGCTCGGCGTCGATGTGCCGATCGTGCCCGGCATCATGCCGATCACGAACTTCACGCAACTGATGCGTTTTTCGGAGATGTGCGGCGCGGAAGTGCCGAAGTGGATCGCGCGCCGGCTGGAAAGCTACGGCGACGACCGCGAGGCGATCCGCGCGTTCGGGCTCGATGTGGTGACGAATTTGTGCGGCCGGCTTGTCGAGCAGGGCGCGCCGGGGCTGCATTTTTATACGCTGAACGGGGCGGCCGCGACGAAGGTGATTTGCGAGCGGCTGGAGTTGAAGGGCGTGTGAAGGACGACGTCGATAAAAACAGTGCGCGAGGCGAGTAACGCTCGCGCGGTGTGAATCGGATATTTCGTATATCCGGCTGTGCCCCGTTTTCTCTAGCCTCGGTTTATTCAAACTCCGAGTGACTAGAGGCCCGAATGCCCGCAGACAAAACCATTATCAAGGCCACGATCATTGGGGCGCGGGCTGAAGAACCGGCTGCCACCGTCCGCTCGCATGTGGGGCGTACTTATGCGTAAGGCGGCGATACGACACGGCGACCCGACCACGACAGGCGGATTTGTTATTGCCTTCACGTCCACCATCCACGATGACAAGAAGAAAGTCGCTCTAAGCGGCGATGAGGCCACTTGTGGTACCTGCAAGGGCTCATTCAAGATAGTTGGGACCGGCAAGGGAATGTCGGAGAGGGGGCGAGACGTCGTTGTCGACGGTGACCTTGTTTTGTGTCCATGCGGCAAGAACCGCGTCATCGTTGGCGGCAATCCAGGCATCTTTCTCGCGACAACTCGAGATTCGGCGGGCGCAAAGAGCGCCGCTGAAGCCGTCGTGCCACCTGACTCGCCAACGTCGCCTGGCTACGACCAGCACTTTCAGTTGATCGACCAGGACGGAGTCCCTCTCCAAGGCGTGCTTGTCCACCTTCAAACACCCGCCGGTGACGTTCGAGAAATCACGACCACGCCTGAAGGCAGAACACCGATTGTCGCTGGTAACAGTGGCGAGTCCATCAAACTGCATATCAACTATCGGAGCGAGTAATGTCCACAGTCGCTACCGCGCCTCTCACGCCGAAGAGCGACACTCGGCCTCATGTCGTCAAGCTCAAGATATTTTGGAAGACAACTCGGCAATGGACCGATGCAGAAGTTGCCGATTACCGCGCTTCGGTACCGATTCTCGCCGAACAAATCCGAGGCGAGCAGTACTGGTCAAAAAACGGCGATATTCATGCCAACCGATTCACCTGCGAAGATTTCGCATTGCGCGTATTGATTCAGTACGCCGCGTCGAATGGGCTGCCGATCAAGTTGACTGATGGCGTGCGAACGTATCGGAATATGGAACTGTACGGGAAACCTGAGCACGGCCAATACGATTCCAGCATGTATGGATTTGCTGATATGGTGGAATTGACCTACGGCGCTCCGGACATGCAGCGATCAGGCTCGAACACCGTGAGAGTCAGCGGGCCGGACGCACTGCTTCCGGGCGACATTCTGGCCCAAGCAAATGATTGGGCTGGCATTGCGCACCACGTTCAATTGGTAATCAGCAAAAGCGCTTCGAATATTTCGGTGATGCAAGGCAATTCCAGCGGGGTGATAGTTCGACCGCTCACTACCTTCTTGCGAGTGCTTGGCATGAATCGGGCCGATCCGCAAAACGGTTCATACGCCGGCGTGAAACCCGAAACGGGCAGTTATTCGCCGAGCGGCGTCGGTTGGGATTACAAAAACGACATTACTGGACGCAACGTTGCAAATTTTCTCAAAGAATTCGAATTGTATAGATGGAATTTCTTCGAGTTCAACCGTTAGGCGCCAGATACTAATGCAAACATATTTGTCGTTTCTTGCCGATAGTGATCTATTCGGGACGTTAGCCATGCTATCTTTTTTCGTTGCCGCGAGCGGCTTGTTCAAGGCGATTCGTCGGTCGCGTTTCTATTTTCCCGTGGCTTTCGTCTGTCTTCTTTTCATGCCTGTGCTTCACGCCATCGGCTCATATTATCTATCTCAGCCGAATCTCTAAGATGCAAAACTACCCTGGTTTTCGCGAAGTTCGGCGCGCGGCTTCCCGTTCGTCGCACGTCCACGATTGTCTTGCGGAGTCCAACCATTGAACGAGCACATGCGCGCGTTGCTGTCAGTGATAACGGACGATCCGTCTGGGGCCATTTGGGTAATCGTTCTGGTTAATCTAATGTCGTGGTTGCCATTTTGTTCAATACGCTTTGGCAAACAAAGGCGTTCAGGGCGCTGATCATCGCGCAACTGCTCGTGGTTCCAGTCGTTGCGGCCATTGGATTTCACTATGCAATTCGACCGCCAGCGTGAGCGTGTAACGCTTTCGCTCGGCCTCGAATCCCGTTGTTTCACCTTCCGCTCCCTCGCCTCAAACCCACCAAAACCAATATTTCGCGCTCCGACCTATCACGCCTGAACATCATCAATAACCAAACCGTATCGAAATCCGCGAATCGCGGAAAACCCCCACAAAATCAACCGCGCGCGTTGAATTTGTTCATGCTACGGTAGCGCCCGAATTCGCCGTCGAGCCGGTTTTCCGTCCGCCGATTCGCTCGCCTTGGTGCGCGTCGCAGGATGCATCGTTTCCCCGATCAGAAAGCGTTCCTTACAGATTCGCGCGGAAATGCCCGATGCGCGGAAACCGGAGCCGAACAGCCATTCATCGCGTGTGTTTCGCACACCGCCCATGTCGTCACGCCTTGCCGCGCCAGGACTGGCACACACGGATTTCGCCGCGAACTCCGTTGCCTTGTTCGGGCCGGTAAAGCTCAGTAATATCGCGCTACGCTGGCTCAAGCCAGCACCGAACCTGGAGGAAACATGAAAAACAATGGCCTGTTGCGAGCCGCTCGTATCTCGATGCTCGTAGGCGCCGCCGTCACGGCATCGCTCTTTGCAGCGACCGCCGCCAACGCCGCCGCGTCGATTCCCAACAAGACGCTGGTGTATTGCTCGGAAGGCAGCCCGGCCGGTTTCGATCCCGCTCAGTACACCACGGGTGTCGATTTCACCGCGAACACGTTCACCGTGTATAACCGCCTCGTCGAATTCGAGCGCGGCGGCACGAAGGTCGAGCCAGGTCTCGCGGAAAAGTGGGACGTCTCGTCGGACGGCCTGACCTACACGTTCCATCTGCGCCACGGCGTGAAGTTCCAGACGACATCGTTCTTCAAGCCGACGCGCGAATTCAACGCGGACGACGTGCTGTTCACGTTCAACCGCATGCTCGATCCGAACCAGCCGTTCCGGAAGGCTTATCCGACCCAGTTCCCGTACTTCACCGACATGGGCCTCGACAAGCTGATCACGAAGGTCGAAAAGGTCGATCCGTACACGGTCAAGTTCACGCTGAAGGAAGTCAACGCGCCGTTCATCCAGAACCTGGCGATGGAATACGCGTCGATTCTCTCGGCTGAATACACCGACAAGCTGCTGAAGGACGGCAAGCCGGCCGACCTCAACCAGTTCCCGGTCGGCACCGGTCCGTTCATTTTCCGCAGCTACACGAAGGACGCGACCATCCGCTTCGACGGCAATCCCGACTACTGGAAGCCGAACGAAGTGAAGATCTCGAAGCTGATCTTCTCGATCACGCCGGATGCCGCCGTGCGCGTCCAGAAGATGAAGAACAACGAATGCCAGGTGATGAGCTATCCGCGTCCGGGCGACATCGCGTCGCTGAAGGCGGCATCGAACCTGGATACGCCGTCGCAGGCGGGCTTCAACGAAGGTTACGTCGCGTACAACGTGACGAAGAAGAACCTCGGCAACACCGACGTGCGCCGTGCGCTCGACATGGCGATCAACAAGAAGGCGATCATCGAATCGGTGTATCAGGGCGCGGGGCAGGCGGCCGTCGCTCCGATGCCGCCGACGCAGTGGTCCTATGACAAGAACCTGAAGGGCCAGTCCTACGACACCGCGAAGGCCAAGGAACTGCTGACAAAGGCGGGCTTCCCGAACGGCTTCGAAATCACGCTGTGGGCGATGCCGGTCCAGCGCGCCTACAACCCGAACGCGCGTCTGATGGCCGAGATGATCCAGGCCGACTGGGCGAAGATCGGCGTGAAGGCGAATATCGTCTCGTATGAATGGGGCGAATACCTGAAACGCGCGCATGCGGGCGAGCACGACGCACTGCTGATCGGCTGGACGGGCGACAACGGCGACCCCGACAACTGGCTCGGCACGCTGCTCGGCTGCGACGCGGTGAAGGGCAGCAACTTCTCGAAGTGGTGCTACAAGCCGTTCGACGACCTGGTCAGCAAGGGCCGCGTGTCAAGCGACGTTGCGCAGCGCACCAAGGTCTACACCGACGCGCAGCAGATCTTCGCGCAGCAACTGCCGTTCTCGCCGATCGCTCACTCGACCGTCTACCAGCCCGTCAGCAAGAAGGTGACGGACATGAAGATCGAGCCGCTCGGCTATGTCCGCTTCGATGGC
Organism: Caballeronia choica; assembly: GCF_001544535.1. GTDB lineage: Bacteria > Pseudomonadota > Gammaproteobacteria > Burkholderiales > Burkholderiaceae > Caballeronia > Caballeronia choica. The sequence continues at coordinate 24,524 of NZ_FCON02000023.1, forward strand.
GTCGGTATGCAGTAAGCTTGAAAGCGGTACGCTTTTTGCACTAATTCATAACTAGTCGAAAAGGTCCGGCGACAAGGGTCACGAGCCCGCGTCGCCGGTTGCATTTTTCCTCCCCAAAGAGACGACCATGTTCCGATTCGTTTTGCGGCGCATAGGGATGGTGATTCCGACCTTCATCGGCATCACGATTCTCGCGTTCGCACTCATCCACCTGATCCCGGGCGACCCCATCGAAGTCATGATGGGCGAGCGCGGCGTGGACCCGGCGATGCACGCCGAAGCCATGAAGCGCCTGGGGCTCGACGAGCCGCTGCCGCTTCAGTATCTCCACTATGTCGGCCATGCGCTGAAGGGCGACCTCGGCATGTCGATCATCACGAATACGAGCGTGATGGGCGAGTTTGCGGCGCGCTTTCCCGCCACGCTCGAACTGTCGATCTGCGCGATGATCTTCGCGCTCGTGGTCGGCCTGCCGGCGGGCGTCATCGCGGCGCTCAGGCGCGGCACGGTCATCGATCACGGCGTGATGGGCACCGCGCTCACCGGCTATTCGATGCCGATCTTCTGGTGGGGCTTGATCCTCATCATGTTCTTCTCGGCGAAGCTCGGCTGGACGCCGGTGTCGGGCCGCATCGCGGTCGAGTACGACATCCCGCACGTCACGGGCTTCATGCTGTGGGACGCGCTCTTCTCCACCGACGAAGGCGCGTTCAAGTCCGCCGTCAGCCACCTGATCCTGCCGACTATCGTGCTCGGCACGATTCCGCTGGCCGTCATCGCGCGGATGACGCGATCGTCGATGCTCGAAGTGCTGCGCGAGGACTACATCCGCACCGCGCGCGCAAAGGGCCTCGCGCCCGGACGGGTCGTGGTCGTGCATGCGCTGCGCAACGCGCTGATCCCCGTCGTCACCGTGATCGGCCTGCAGGTCGGCACGCTGCTCGCGGGCGCCGTGCTGACCGAAACGTTGTTCTCATGGCCGGGCGTCGGCAAATGGCTCATCGACGCGATCTCCCGCCGCGACTATCCGGTCGTGCAGGGCGGCATCCTGATGATCGCGACGCTGGTCATTGTGGTGAACCTCGTCGTGGATCTGCTCTACGGCGTGTTGAACCCGCGCATTCGCCATACGAGGTAAAAACGTGGCCGACATCCAAAACAACCTCCCCCCCCAAGCCGTCACGCCACCGCCGAGCGGGCGCCTGGTCGCGGGCCGCGAATTCTGGGCGAACTTCTCGCGCAATCGCGGTGCCGTGGTCGCGGGCGCGATCGTGCTCGTGCTGATCTTCATCGCGCTCTTCGCGCCGCTGATCGCGCCGCACAGTCCGATCGAGCAATATCGCGACTACGTGAAAATTCCGCCCGCGTGGCTCGAAGGCGGCAACCATCAGTTCCTGCTCGGCACCGACGAAGCCGGCCGCGACATCCTCTCGCGCCTGATGTACGGTGCGCGGCTGTCGTTCTGGATCGGCTTCGTGTCGGTCGTGCTCGCGCTGATTCCGGGCGTCGTGCTCGGGCTCATGGCCGCGTTCTTCCACTGGCTCGACACGCCGATCATGCGCGTGATGGACGTGCTGCTCGCGCTGCCTTCGCTGTTGCTGGCAGTGGCGGTGGTCGCGATCATCGGGCCGGGACTCGTCAATACGATGCTCGCGATCGCGATCGTCGCGCTGCCCGGTTATGTGCGTCTCACGCGCGCATCGGCGCTCGGCGAACTGCAGAAGGAGTACGTGACGGCGTCGCGCGTGGCCGGTGCCGGCACCGTGCGCCTGATGTTCTCGCAAGTGCTGCCGAACTGCGCGGCGCCGCTGATCGTGCAGGCCACGCTGGGTTTCTCCTCCGCGATCCTCGATGCCGCCGCGCTCGGCTTCCTCGGCCTCGGCGTCCAGCCGCCGGCGGCGGAATGGGGCGCGATGCTCGCTTCGGCGCGCGACTACATCGAAAGCGCGTGGTGGATCGTCACGATGCCGGGTCTTTCGATCCTGGTCTCGGTGCTCGTCATCAACCTCCTCGGCGACGGGCTGCGCGATGCGCTCGATCCCAAACTGAAACGGATGGCATGACATGAGCGATCTATTGACTATCCGCAATCTCGAAGTCAGCTTCGCCGGCACGCAGGCGGTCGATCGCATCGACTTGTCGGTCGAGCCGGGTGAAGTGGTCGGCGTGGTCGGCGAATCGGGTTCGGGCAAGAGCGTCACGATGATGGCGCTGATGGGCCTGATCGACGCGCCCGGCAAGGTAACCGCCGATGAAGTCACGTTCGATGGGAAGGACTTGCTGAAGGCGTCGGCGCGCGAGCGTCGCAAGATCATCGGCAAGGACATCGCGATGGTGTTCCAGGACGCGCTCTCCAGCCTGAACCCGAGCTACACCGTCGGCTACCAGATCAAGGAAGTGCTGAAACTGCACGAAGGCCTGCGCGGCGACGCGCTGAACCGCCGCGCGCTGGAACTGCTCGATCAGGTCGGCATCCCCGATGCGAAGAGCCGCATCAACGCGTTTCCGCACCAGATGTCGGGCGGGATGAACCAGCGCGTGATGATCGCGATGGCGGTCGCGTGCAACCCGAAGCTCCTGATCGCCGACGAGCCGACCACCGCGCTCGACGTGACGATCCAGGCGCAGATCATGGAACTGCTCGTGCAGTTGCAACGGGAGCGCGGCATGGCGCTCGTGCTGATTTCGCACGATCTCGCGGTCGTGTCGGAAGTGGCGCAGCGCGTGGCCGTGATGTACGCGGGCGAGATCATCGAGACGAATCGCGTGCCGACGATCTTCAGCGAGCCGCATCATCCGTACACGGAAGCGCTGCTGGCCGCGATCCCCGAGCACAGCCGCGGCGCCGAGCGTCTCGCGGCGTTGCCGGGCATGGTGCCGGGCCGCGACGACCGCCCGAGCGGCTGTCTCTTCGCGCCGCGTTGCAAGTACGCTATCGACGAGTGCTGGAAAGGCCGACCGGCGCTCGCGCAACTCGATCCGAATGACGCCGCCGTGCGGGCGCGCTGCATCAAGCCGCTCAACCTGCAGGCCGTCGTTGAACATGGAGGCGCGCGATGAACGCGGTCCCTCAAGCACAAGACAAAGACATCGTTCTCGCCGCCGACAAGCTAACGAGGCACTACACCGTCAAGCGCAGCATGTTCACCGAGGGCACGGTGAAGGCGCTCAACGGCGTGTCGTTTTCGCTCGAACGCGGCAGGACGCTCGCGGTGGTCGGCGAATCGGGCTGCGGCAAGTCGACGCTCGCGCGCCAGCTCACGATGATCGAAGCGCCCACGTCAGGGCGGCTGCTGATCGACGGTCAGGACGTGGCCGGCGCCGGCAAGGCGAAGATCGCCGAGTTGCGCCAGCGCGTGCAGATGGTGTTCCAGAACCCGTTTGCGTCGCTGAATCCGCGCAAGACCGTCGAGCAGACGCTCGGCGAGCCGCTCGCGATCAACACGCAGCTCTCGGCGCGCGAACGCGGCGAGCGCATCGCCCACATGATGCGCACCGTCGGCTTGCGGCCCGAGCACGTATCGCGCTATCCGCACATGTTTTCGGGCGGGCAGCGTCAGCGCGTGGCGATCGCGCGGGCGATGATCCTCGATCCGCAGATCGTCGTCGCCGACGAGCCGGTGTCCGCGCTCGACGTGTCGATCCAGGCGCAGATCCTGAACCTCTTCATGGACCTGCAGCAGCAGTTCGGCACGAGCTACGTGTTCATCTCGCACAACTTGTCGGTGGTCGAGCACATCGCCGACGACGTCATGGTGATGTACTTCGGCGGCGTCGCCGAACTCGGTGACAAGAAGACGATCTACGCACGGCCGCGCCATCCGTACACGCGCGCGCTGATGTCGGCGACCCCGGCGCTCTTCGAGGAAGACCGGACGATCAAGATCAAGCTGCAGGGCGAGATGCCGTCGCCGCTCAATCCGCCGTCGGGCTGCACGTTCCATCAGCGCTGCCCGTACGCGATCGAGCGCTGCCGCAAGGAAGAGCCGCTATTGCGTTTCGTCGACGGACGGCAGGTTTCGTGTCACCGCGCCGAGGAGGTGGGGGAAGCCGATGCCTGATTCGCGGGCGGCGCGCACGATCACGCGCCGCTTCGCGTTTGGCGCAGTGGCAGCGGTGCTGGCGATGGCCTGCGCGCAGTTCGCGCCGGCCGCGCTCGCCGTGGGCGGCTCGCCGCCCGCTGGCGTGCAGCCGCTCGGCGCTTCGTCCCCGGGCACGGCGCCGCCGCCGGCGCGCACCGATCGCTCCGACGGCACCACGGCGAGCGGTCCGGTGCGGGCCCAGCCGCCGCACATGCCGTTCTACGTCGCGACCAAAGGTCAGACGACGCTCTATCTGCTCGGCACGCTGCATGTCGGCTACGCGAACGACTATCCCGCCGAGCAGCCGTTTCGCAAGCCGATTCTCGCCGCGCTCGACGCATCGCCGACGCTGGCGCTCGAAATCTCCCCCGACGATCTGCTCTTCTCGCAGGAAGACGTGACGCGCTACGGCATGTGTCGCAGCGAGTGCCTGCTCGACTATCTGCCGGACTCGATGTGGCAGAAGGTCGAGGCGCGCATGCGCAGCAACCCCGCCGCGCTGGCGCAGTTGCGGCACACGCGGCCGTGGCTCGCGTCGATGCTGGTGGAAACCTACGACACGCTCAAGGCCGGCTTTCTGAGCGAGTACGGCACCGAGGCGCAATTGCAGGATGTGTACCTGAGGGCGCGGGGCAGGATCGTCGGACTGGAGACGCTCAACGAGCAGATATCGACGTTCACGAAGCTGACGTCGGCGCAACAGCGCGAAATGCTCGCGCAGGATCTCGTGCAGACGCCGGCGGAGAACGTCGCCGATGTGAAGGAACTGCATCGGCTGTGGCGCATCGGCGATGCCGATGCGCTCAAGGCCTGGGACGATGCCAAGGGGCAGAAGCTCGCGCGGTCGAAGGCGCTGGCGGCTTCCGTCGATAATCGCGTGGTCTATGAGCGCAACCGGCGATTTGTCACGCGCATGCTGGCGATCGCGGCGCCGAACAAACCGGTGTTTGTCGCGATCGGGGCGCTGCATCTGGGCGGGGAGCGCGGGGTGCTCGAGTTGCTCAGGCGGCGGGGGTTTGTGGTGGAGGCGGGGTGAGGGCGTTATGGTTTTTGCGTTTCGGAGTTATCTGGTTGTTCCCCAAGGCATGAGGTGGCTAAAAGTCGAAGCTCCATAACGAATAAAAAAGGAGCCTGGACGTGAGACGTTACTACATCAAAGTCGGCGACAAGACGACGAGCGGCGCGACAGTCATCGAAGGGATGAGCGGCGCCAGTCATCACGGGGTGCCGTTGTCGTTCATCGGCGCGAAGATCTACTGCCCGACGTGCAAGTCGGACGGAGTCATCATGCCGCAAGGCCCGCGCCGGCCCGATAACTGGATGGGCAAGCAATCCGCACTCGATAACGATTTCGGCATGTGCGCGTGCCGGCCAGTGCCGGTTTTGATCGCGTCACAGAACAATATGTCGATGTCGTTCGAGGTGCATGAGCTTGCGCGGATGGGTTTTTCTGCGACCGGGGGAAGGCTCGCTGGGGTATCGGGCGTCGGGAATGCCGCTCCGCTTGTGCGTTCGGCTGCGGATACGGGCGGCGAGGCAGATCCGTCGCCCACGCCGCAAGGCAGTGGGGCGGCGGACTGTTCTTATCTGGACGGGTCGAAGGGTCGTATCGATGCACCAGCCGAGTTCTACGCTCACGACAAACCGGTGTCGCTTTCAGCCGGAAGACCGACGCAGGCGGATTTCCCGAGCGGCGGGCTCACATCAGCGACGGAATACGACGCAACCGTAGGCGGCAAGACGGTTCCGATCTACGTCCCGACGCGAACACCTGCGGACGGCGCGCCGATGATCGGCCAGACGCAACTGGCGGAAGCGCTTGAAGCGTTGCCGCCTCGGCATCTGGAAAATATCGGCCGAATCACGACCAACGCCTCGCCCAATCCAGACGACATACACTGGCAACAACGTTACGACGATGCCAGTTTTTCGTCGGCGGCGACCGCCGATATCAAACAAGGCGTTGCGTTCTTCCCCTGGAAGGCGTGGAAAGGCCAGTCGTCAATTCCGCAGCAGTACATCGACAGTACGATGCTGCACGAGACCGGGCATCAGATGAGTGAAGCGTTATGGCACGAGAAGCCTGCCATGAAACTCGCGTATGAAAACGCCATCGCCCACGACGGGCAGGCGCCATCGCGATACGCGGAGCAGAACATCAATGAGGACTTTGCGGAGTCGGCGAACATGTATTGGTCGAGCAAGGGCACGCCGTGCGAAGCAGAGGGCCGTAGGCGTTATCCGGCTCGATATCGCTACTTCGATTCGATTTCGCAATGAAATGAAAAAACCGCTTGCGTTCGCTATCGCCATCACTATCGCATCCGCGATTGCTGCCGGTTGCGCTGTTCAAACAGGAAACGAGGTCATGTCAAAGAAGTTCTCGCTCGAAGGTTTTCAAGCTGCCAATCTGCCGCATCCCGGAACCATCACCTTTATTGAATCATGGAACGACAAACCCAAAACTGAATCCGCCGATCAATATCCCGATTCTTTCAAGTTTCGATGCATCGATGAGAATGAAGATATTGTTCCGAGAGATCGCGCACAGTTGTGCATTCCGATCATGGAGTTCAATGTCAAGGCTGTCGATGAAGCGGGCAATCCGCATCCGTTCAAAGGGGCGCACTTCATCTCGATCACGGCTTACGGGCCGAATCACCGGTTTGTCGAAGTAACCGATTCCGTTCCACAGTCCCCGTCGCCATTGCCCGAGCCGCCGAGAATTTCCCCGAAGACGCCGTCGGCCACGGAACCCCCGGGCGCGCGGTTGGCAACGCCACGTTCAGTATCGGCCAGAAAGCCGATGGGATTCTGGGAGAGGATCAGAAAAGCGATGCGTGGGATCTGAGGGAGGGTAAGAACCGATCTCGGAACGATGCTGCTTTATTTTGCACTAGATGGCATCGCCGCTAACAGTGCCGGCGTGAGGGCACATCCCCCACGCCGGCCGCGCTAAATCACAAAAACATCAACCAGTTCAACAACACAATATTCACGATCAACAGGGAAAGCGCCGTCGGCACCTGCACCTTGATCACCGCATTCTTGTCCGGCAACTCCAGCAACGCCGCCGGCACGATATTGAAGTTCGCGGCCATCGGCGTCATCAACGTCCCGCAGTAGCCCGAGAACATGCCAATCGCGACCATCGTGGCCGGATTACCGTGGAACACGCCGACAAGAATCGGCACCCCCACGCCACCCGTCATCACCGGAAACGCCGCGAAGCCATTGCCCATCACCATCGTGAAGAGCGCCATGCCGACGCAATACACCGCCACCGCAACGAGCCGGTAATCGAGGTTCACATAAGCCGTCGTGACATGCGCGACGGCCTTGCCGACACCCGCATCGGAGAACACGAGCCCGAGCATGCCGAGCATCTGCGGCAGCACCGCAGCCCACGACAGCGCATCGATCAGCCGCCGCGTCTCCTTCATCGATTGCCCGACGGTATCGCGCGTCATGACGCAGGCGATCCCGAGCGCGATCACGCAGCCGATGCCGAAGCCGATCAGCGTCACGTTCTTCAGTTCGATCAGCGGCGTGCCGCCGAACACGACATGGCTCGCGCCGAGCGTCACGATCACGGTGACGACCGGAATCGTCAGCGCCGGGATGAACAGCTTGTTGCCGAGACGCATCGCGCTCTGGCGGCGCGTTTCGTCGGAGAGCATCTTCGGTTTGGCGCCGGTCACCCCGCCGAAGCCGGCGATGAGCGCCATCGCGACCACGAGCACGCCCACGACAGCGGGCGGCAGCAGGTCGCCGATCAGGAAGATCGACGCATAGACGAGCCAGAACACGCCGGTGCTAAGGCGGCGCGGGTGCGACCGGTCGGTGATGATCATCCCGCCGACGACCACCAGCACGAGCCCGACGAGATAAAACAGATAGTTGATCGTGAGCGTCATGCCTTTTCTCCCACGACGTTCCGGGTCAGCGCGCCGAGTTCCTTCGTGAGTCGCCGGTCCAGAAGCCACAGCCGGAAGCCGTGGATGAGAAACGCGCAGATCGCGGTCGGGATGCCCCACACGGCCACGTGCATCGGCTCGACGACAATCCCCGCTTCCTTCAGGAACGTGACCATCAGCACGATCGCCCCGAACGCGACGAAGATGTCTTCGCCGAAGAAGAGGCCGACGTTGTCGGTCGCCGCCGAGTACGCGCGCAGCTTGAAGCGGATCGCGTCGGAGAGCTTGCCGAAGCGCGCTTCGGTCGCGCCTTCCGCCATTGGCGCGAGAAGCGGCCGGACCATCTGCGGATGGCCGCCGAGACCGGTCAGCCCGACTGCCGCCGTCAGTTCGCGAACCAGCAGATACACGATCAGGAGGCGCCCGGCGGTGGCCGCCTTGATGCCCGAAATCCAGATCTGCGCGCGTTCGCGCAGGCCGTGACGCTCAAGCAGGCCGATCACCGCGAGCGGCAGCAGAATGATCAGCGGGATGTTGCGGGTCTTGAGAAACCCCGTGCCGATCGCGGCAAGGATGCGATCGAGCGGAAAATGCGCCGCGAAGCCGGTGATGATCGCAGCGGCCGCGACGATCAGCATCGGATTGAAGCGCAGGATGAAGCCCACGATGATGACGGCCACGCCGATCAGCGGCCATAGATTGACTGCGGTTTGCATGAGATCTCCAAACGGTGACGTCAAGTCCCGGATTCCGGGACGCGTTCCCGATGCGGCCGAACGAAAGCCGCACCGGTTTGCCAGGACGGCTCTGACGGCCGCCTTTTTGCTAAAACGCCCCGCGAACTTCGCGGGGCGTTCAATGCTTTTTTGCCTCCGTACTACGCAATCAGTTGCCGTGCGCCGCACGCACTTCGATGCCAGCCGTCGCCAGCGCCGCACGGATGCGTCGCGCGAACGCGAGCGCGTGCGCGCCGTCGCCGTGCAGGCAGATGGTCTGCGCGTTGAGCGGCACCCATTCGCCGCTCACCGCCTGCACGCGCTGCTCGCGCACCATCGCAAGCGTGCGGTCGAGCACGATGTCCTCGTCGTCGAGCAGCGCGCCCGGCTCCTTGCGCGGCACGAGTGAGCCGTCGGCGCGATAGCCGCGGTCGGCGAACACTTCCTCGATCGCGACGATCCCCGACTTGCGCGCCGCTTCCACGAGCCCGCTGTTCGCGAGCCCGAACACCATCAGCGACGGGTCGAAGTCGTGCACGGCCGAGACGATCGCATCGGCGATTTCGGGATTGCGCGCCGCCTGGTTGTAGAGCGCGCCGTGCGGCTTGACGTGCGCGATGCGCCCGCCCTCCGCCTGCGCGATCGCCGACAGCGCGCCGAGCTGATATAGCACGCCCGCGTAGATCTCGGACGCCGGCAGGTCCATCTCCTTGCGGCCGAAGTTCTGGCGGTCGTTGAAGCTCGGGTGCGCGCCGATCGACACGCCCTTTTCGACGGCCCAGCGCACGCAATCGCGCATCGCGGTGGCGCCGCCCGCGTGCCAGCCGCACGCAATATTGGCCGAGCTGACCAGGTCGAGCAGGGCTTCGTCGGAGCCGCAGCCTTCGCCGAGATCGGCGTTGAGATCGATTTCCATGACTATCTTTCCGCTGTTTCGGGTCACCGCGCGCATCGCTCCTCATGCATGTCGATGGCGGCTTCCACTTGTTTCACGTACATCCGTTCGTCGGCGAGCGCGTGGCGCGCTTCTTCCACCGATGTCTCGATGAAGCGCACGCCGCTATTCAGGCGCGCCTGCGCGAGCTTCCACAGATCCGCCCGGATCACGGCGCCGATCTTCGGATAGCCGCCGGTCGTCTGCGCGTCGCCCATCAGGACGATCGGCTGGCCGTTGGGCGGCACCTGGATCGTGCCCGGCAGCACCGCGTGCGACAAGAGGTCGATTCTGCTCTTGCGCTCGAGCGCCGTCCCGGCGAGCCGGAAGCCCATGCGGTTGCTGTTCGGCGTGATGGTCCATTCCTCGTTCCAGAAGTCGCGCTGCGCCTCGTCGGTGAAACTGTCGTATTCCGGGCCGCGCAGCACGCGGATCGGAATCGACCACGCGATGCCCGGCGCGTGCCGCCCGCGCCGCAACGGTTCGTCGACGAGCACGAACTTGCACCACGCCGGCGCCTTGACGCCGAACGCGGGCTCGGCCGGCGAAAACGCGACGCCCTTGTGCGGCAGCGGCACGCCGACCGGCAGCCGGTCGCCGTCGCGCAGCGCGCGGCCGCCGAGCCCGCCGAAGCACGCGCCGAGGTCGGTGCTGCGCGAGCCGAGCATCGGCAACACGTCGATGCCGCCCGCCACGCACACATAACCGCGCATGCCGCGCTTCGCCGCACGCAAGGTCAGTTCCTGTCCCGCCTGGACGGGGACGCTCCACCACGAATAGACCGGCTCGCCGTCGAGCGTCGCGCCGAAATCGGTGCCGGTGATCGCGGCGCGCGTCGCGTGCTTGAAGCGCAGCACGGTCGGCCCGAAAGTCACTTCGATGCCTGCCGCGTCCGCCTTGTTGCCGACGATGCGGTTGCCGATTTCCAGCGACAACGCATCGAGCGCGCCGCCCGAACTCACGCCGAGATGACGGTAGCCGTGGCGCCCGAGGTCCTGCACGGAGGTGAGCACGCCCGCGCGAATCACATCGATCATGCGAGCACCTCCAGCGCTTTGAAGCGCACGCGGTCGCCGGGCTGCATCAGCGTCGGCGGGTTGCGGGTCGGGTCGAAGAGCTTGAGGTCCGTGCGCCCGAGCAACTGCCAGCCGCCGGGCGACGCGGCCGGATAGATTCCCGTCTGCTCGCCGCCGATCCCGACCGAGCCGGCCGGCACTTCGAGCCGGGGCTCGGCGCGACGCGGCATGTGCAAGGTGCGGTCGAGGCCGCCCATGTATGCGAAGCCCGGCTGGAAGCCGAGGAAGAACACGACGTACTCGGCTTGCGTATGACGTTTCACGACTTCATCGACCGACAATCCGACGTGCCTGGCGAGCGCGGCGAGATCCGGGCCGTCCGCGCCGCCGTAGTGCACCGGGATCTCGATTTCCATCGTGACGGCGTCAGCCTCAGCGACGGTGTCCCAGCCGCTGTCCAGCTGTTCGGCGAGGCTTTGGTAGTCGGCTTGGAGCGGGTCGAAGACGATCGTCAGGTTGTTCATGCCCGGCACGACCTCGACGACATGAGGCCACAGCCGCGCGCTGTCGGCGAGCGCCCACATGCGGCGCTGGCACTCGAGCGTGGCGGGCGGCGGCGCTTCGCATACAAGGGCGGTGTCGCCAAGCGGATGAATTCGTGGTCTGGTCATGCGGTCTTTGTCGGGTGAGCGCAGCGTACGAATGATGCGGCACGTCGCCGCAGAATGTACATTATCAATAATTTATCAACAAATTATCCATTGGCGTTTCTTCCAGTGGCCTCGTCGCGGCCCGCGATTAGGCCCATACGCTACACTCGAACACACCAAAATCTGCTCAAGAACCATGTCGCGCCATCCCACCAAGATCGTTTCTTCCGAGCATCTCGTCTCCGAATCGAGTGCCGAACTCTCCGAACTGGAGTACGGACTCATCATGGCAAGCAACGCGTTCAACCGTTGGATGGTGCGCTGCATGTCGGCGGCGGGCGCGAAGGACATGACGGCGGTCGAGGTGTCGCTGCTGCATCACGTGAGCCATCGCGACCGCAAGAAGAAACTCGCCGACATCTGCTTCGTACTGAACATCGAGGACACGCACGTTGCTACGTATGCACTGAAAAAACTGGTGGCGCGCGGCTACGTCAAAAGCGAAAAGACGGGCAAGGAAGTGTTCTTCTCCGCGACGCCCGCTGGACGTGAACTATGCGGCAAGTATCGCGAAGTACGGGAGAGTTGTCTGATTACGACGTTGCGTGAAAGTGGCCTCACGAACGAACAGATCGGCGAGGCCGCGCAACTGATGCGCAACGCGTCGGGTCTCTACGACACGGCGGCGCGCGCGGCAGCTTCGCTTTGATGCCGGAGCGAGTGCTTCAATAAATATCCGATTCCGTGACGACCGCATCGAGCGGCATGTCGTGCGACTCGTGCGGCAGGGCGTCGCATTTGCCCGATTCGTACGCAACGCCGATCGTCACCGGCTTCCGGCCCACGGGCCATGCGCCGAGCGTGCGGTCGTAATAACCGCCGCCGTATCCCAGCCGATAGCGCTTCGCATCGAACCCCACGCACGGTATCAGCAACAGGTCCGGCACGACGAGGCGTTCCTCCAGCGGCACGGGAATCCTGTAGCGGCCCGCTTTCATCGGCGCATGTTCGCGCCACGCGTGGAAGCGCATCGGCGCATGCCGCTCGACCACCACCGGCAACGCCGCGTCGCGCGCAGCGTCGAGGGCGAGCCACGCGGCGAGTGTACTGCGCGCATCGAACTCTCCCGCGACCGGCCAATAGAAGCCGATGCACGACGCCGGATGCGCTGAAATCGCCGCCGTCACGCGACGCGCGAGCGCTTCGTTTCGCGCCGCGTGATCGGCCTCTTCTCGTTGCGCTTCGCGGGTTGCGAGAAGCGTTGCGCGCAGCGCGCTTTTCGGTTCTGGAGAAGGGTTGCGTGCTATGCTTTCCACCAATTCGCGCTCCTGAAATAACGATGTCAAAAAGCCTCAATCGAGTATATCTCGCGGTCGGTTCGGCGCTCGCCACGATCATGTTCGTCGCTTGCAGCACCGCCTCCGCAGCCGGCCCCGACGCCGATTACATCCCCTCATCCGACGACCGCATTTTCACGCAGTTGCGTGAAGCCGCGCGCGCGAACGATGCGGGCAAGGCCGCGATGCTCGCCGCGCAAATTCCGGATTATCCGGCGCCCGGCTATGTCGAGTACTTCACCATCAAGCCGCAGCTCTTCGACTCGCAAGGTCACGCGCGCGTCGATGCGCCGGATGAACCCGTGCTCTCGTTCCTGCAGCGCTACGACGGCCAGGCCATCGCCGACCGCTTGCGCAACGACTATCTCGTGGTGCTCGGCGGCCGTCACGATTGGCGCAACTTCGAGCAGCAGTATTCCCGCTTCGTGCTCAATGACGACACGCAGGTGAAATGCTACGCGCTCGAAGCGCGCGCGGCACGCGGCGAAGATGTCGCGGACGCCGCGCGTGCATTGCTCGTCGATCCGAAATGGTATGGCGACGGCTGCGTCGATCTGATCGTCGCGCTGGGTCGCGCTCAGCAATTCTCAAGCGACGATGTCTGGCAGCAGATTCGTCTCGCCTACGAACAGAACTATCCGAACACGGGCGCGAAGATCGTCGATGCACTCGGACAGGAACGCCCGGACCCGACGCTCTTCGACAACGCCACCAGCACGCCGCCGCTCTATCTCGCGCGCGGCGTCATGCCGAACACGCCGGCGCATCAGTTGACGCTGCTCGCGATCACGCGCATGGCGCGCAACGATCCCGCGATGGCCGCCGCCACGTTCAGCTCGGTCGCGCCGGGCCTGACGCCGCCCGAGCGCGCGATCGGCTGGGGCACGATCGGTTATCAGGCGGCCTTGAAGCGGATGCCGGCTGCGGCGGACTGGTATCGGCTGTCGGTGAATGCGCCGCTGTCGAATCCGGCTTACGAGTGGCGCACGCGCAGTGCGTTGCTCGCCGGCGACTGGAACATGGTGCGCTGGTCGGTCGAGCAGATGCCGGCGTCGCTGCGCAGCCAGCCGGCGTGGACCTACTGGCACGCGCGCGCGCTGAAGCAAGCGGGTTCCGCCGCGAGCGCCGCGCCGGAATTCCAGTCGATCGCCGAGCGTTACGATTTCTACGGTCAACTTGCGTTGGAAGAACTCGGCCAGAAGATCACCATTCCGCCGCGCACGTCCGTCAGCGACAGCGAGATCGCGCAGATGCAGTCGGTGCCGGGCTTCGCGCTGTCGCAACGTTTCTACGCGATGAATCTGCGGCTCGAAGGCAACCGCGAATGGAACTGGCCGCTGCGCACGATGAGCGACCGCCAGTTGATCGCCGCCGCGCAGTATGCGAAACGCATCGAGTTGTTCGACCGCACGGTGAATACCGCCGACAAGACCAAGACCGAGCACGATTTCTCGCTGCGCTATCTGTCGCCGTTCCGCGAGATCGTCGAGCGCGATGCGCAGAACACCGGGCTCGACGTCGAATGGGCATATGGCCTGATTCGCCAGGAGTCGCGCTTCATCATCAACGCGCGTTCGGAAGTCGGCGCGGGCGGACTGATGCAACTGATGCCGGGCACGGCGCAACTCGTCGCCAAGAAGATCGGCATGGGCACCGTCTCGCGCGCGCAGATGAACGACATCAATACGAACATCCTGCTCGGAACCAACTATTTGTCGATGATCTACAATCAATTCGACAATTCGCCGGTGCTTGCCACGGCTGGCTACAACGCCGGGCCGGGACGCCCGAACAAGTGGCGGGGCGACCTGACGGCGCCGGTGGAAGGCGCGGTTTTTGCTGAAACGATTCCGTTCGCCGAGACGCGCGACTACGTGAAGAACGTGCTGTCGAACACCGTCTACTATGCGGCGCTGTTCGAAGGCCGCCCGCAATCGCTGAAGGCGCGGCTCGGTTATATCGCGCCGTAACTGTCTTACCTTTTTAGTGCAAAGGCAGCGCGTTTCGATACCCGATTCACATTCGAGCCGCTTGGCAAGCACCGCGCACGCGCAGGGCGCCGGCTCATCGGCCGGCGCGAACTTGCGGCTCGCGCGCAAGTGGTGAGATTCCGGGGCTACCGCCGCGCTCGTCCCGGGCGCGCGGGTAGAGCGGGTAGAGACAGAGGCCAATATGCGACATCAGAACGTAGCGCTGATCGGCGGTTCGGGCTTCATCGGCAGTCATCTCGTCAACGCGCTTGTCGATCTCGGCAAGACCGTGCGCATCGCCACGCGACGGCGCGCCAACGCCGCGCATCTCACCCTGCTCCCGGTTGACGTGATCGAAGCCGACGTGCACGATCCGTCGCAGCTTGCCGCGTTCGTCGCGGAAGCCGACGCGGTGATCAATCTCGTCGGCATCCTGCAGGGGCATCGCGGCGATCCTTATGGCCCTGAGTTCGCGAAGGCGCACGTCGAGTTGCCGAGGAAGATCGTCGCGGCTTGCGAGGCCAAAGGCGTGCGGCGCCTGCTGCACATGAGCGCGATCGGCGCCGATTCCAGCGGCCCGAGCATGTACCTGCGCTCACGCGGCGACGGCGAGAAGGTGATCCGCGACTCGGCGCTTGACACGACCATTTTCCGCAGTTCCGTCGTGTTCGGTCCCGAGGACAACCTGCTGAACCAGTTTGCGTTCCTCGAACGCATGTTCCCGGTGATTCCGCTCGCTTGTGCCGATGCGCTGTTCCAGCCGGTGTTCGTCGGCGATGTCGCGAAGGCGATCGTCAACGTGCTCGACCTGGATGCCGCGAACGGGCGTGTCTTCGAACTCGCCGGCCCGCAGGTCTACACGCTCGCCGAACTCATGCGCTTCAGCGGCGCGACGATCGGCAAGCACGCGAAGCTCATCAAGCTGCCGGACAGCCTCGGCCGCCTGCAGGCGATGACGCTCGAAATGGTGCCCGGCGAGCCGGTGATGTCGCGCGATAATCTCGATTCGATGAAAACGCCGAGCGTCGCGAGCGGCCCGCTTGCGCCTGAACTCGGCATCGACGAGCCGGCGAGCATCGAGGACATCGCGCCGATGTATCTCACCGGCAATTCACCGCGCTCGCGCTTCAATGCGTTTCGCGCGACGGCGCATCGTTAGTCTTCTTTTTCACGCGTGTCCATGAAACTCGTTATCGGTGACAAGAACTCGTCGTCCTGGTCGATGCGGCCGTGGCTGGTGCTCCGGCATTTCAATATTCCTTTCGACGAAACGCTGGTCCGCCTCGGCCAGCCCGACTCGAAGGAGCACATCCTCAGGCATTCGCCATCGGGGAAGGTGCCGTGCCTGATCACCGATTCCGGCAACGCGGTCTGGGAATCGCTCGCGATCATGGAGACGCTGGCCGAACTGTTCCCGCAGCACGCGCTGTGGCCGCGCGAGCCCGCCGCGCGCGCGCGGGCGCGCAGCATCAGCGCGGAGATGCACGCTGGTTTCGCGGACCTGCGCCAGCAGATGCCGATGCAAATCCACACGCACGCGCCCGGCACCGGCCGCACGCCGGCGGTGCTGGCGGACATTGCGCGCATCGAGGCGGTCTGGCAGGACTGCTTGTCCCGGCACGGCGGGCCGTTCCTGTTCGGCGACTTCGGCATCGCCGACGCGATGTTCGCGCCGGTCGCGATGCGCTTCAATTCCTACGCCCCTGATCTCGGCGACACGGCGCGCGCCTACGCCGCACGCCTGACGGCGCTGCCGGCGGTCGCTGCCTGGATCGAAGAAGCGGGCAACGAGCGATGAATATCTACGCGGTAGGCGGCGCGATCCGCGATGAACTGCTCGGCGTGCCGGTCGTCGATCGCGATTACGTCGTGGTCGGCGCGACGCCCGAGCAGATGGTCGCGCAGGGCTATCGGCCGGTCGGGAAGGATTTTCCCGTATTCCTGCATCCGGTGACGCACGAGGAGTACGCGCTCGCGCGCACCGAACGCAAGACGGCCGCCGGCTATCACGGCTTCCAGTTCTACTATTCGCCCGATGTCACGCTCGAAGAGGACCTCGCGCGCCGCGACCTGACGATCAACGCGATGGCGCGGGAACTGAGCCCGGACGGCGAACTCATCGGTCCGGTGATCGATCCGTTCGACGGCCGCGCCGACCTCGAAAAGAAACTGTTCCGCCATGTCGGCGATGCGTTTATCGAAGATCCGGTGCGGATCCTGCGCCTCGCGCGCTTTGCCGCGCGCTTCGCGGATTTCACCGTCGCGAAAGAAACGCGTGCGTTGATGAAGAAGATGGTCGCGGACGGCGAAGTCGATGCGCTCGTGCCCGAGCGCGTGTGGCAGGAAGTGTCGCGCGGATTGATGGAGCGCACGCCGTCGCGCATGTTCGACGCGTTGCGCGACTGCGGCGCGCTCGCGCGCATCCTGCCGGAAGTCGATGCGCTTTGGGGCGTGCCGCAACGCGCCGACTATCACCCGGAAGTCGATACCGGCGTGCACGTGATGATGGTGCTGGATTACGCGGCGTCGCAGGCCTTCGCGCTGCCGGTGCGCTTCGCGGCGCTGACGCATGATCTCGGCAAGGCGACCACGCCCGACGACATCCTGCCGCGTCACGTCGGTCACGAAGGACGCAGCGTCGATTTGCTGCGGCCGCTGTGCGAGCGGCTGCGCGTGCCGAACGAGTGCCGCGATCTGGCGCTGCTCGTCGCGCGTGAGCATGGGAACATTCATCGCGTGATGGAGATGGGGCCGGCGGCGCTCGTGCGCCTCTTCGAACGATGCGATGCGCTGCGTAAACCGGCGCGTTTCGCGGAGGCCTTGCAGGCGTGCGTCGCGGATGCGCGCGGGCGGCTGGGTTTGTCGCAGCAGCCTTATCCGCAGGCGGAGCGGCTGCGCGAGGCGCTGGTGGCGGCGCGTTCGGTGGATGCGGGCGCGGTGGCCCAGCAATACGCGAGCGCGCCCGCGAAGATCAAGGACGCCGTGCACGATGCGAGAGTTGTGGCGGTGAAGGCGGCGCTGGAGAAGGCGAGCGCTTGATGCGGCGCCCCGCACGCACAGTCATTCAAAGCATCCGCGCGATCAGCGAAAGCAGCATCGAAAGCACCAGCGTCGACATGAACGGGAACGGATACTCGCGCCCGAACAAGCGCACCGTGAAGTCGCCGGGCAGCCGGCCCACGCCGAGTTTCCTCAGCCACGGCCAGCAGGCCGACAAAATCGACAGCGCGACGAACGTGGTCAGCAGCCAGCGGATCATGGCGGCGTGCCTATAGCGTGTGCGAGCGGTCGCCGGTGGCGAACGCGTCGAGCGTGTCGTCGATGCCGCGCGAAAACGCGATCACCTTGAACAACTCGCCCATCTCCGCTTCCGACAACAGCTTTTGCACCGCGTTCGCCGCGGGCAGGAAGCGCCTGGCGTCGGCGGGATCGATCCCCGACAGCACGTCGGTGATGCCCGCGTTCATCAGGAAGCGCGCCTGCGACGTGAAGCCGAGCAGGTCCGCGCCGGCTTCCACGCCGGCTTCCGCGATGCCCGTGAATTCGACATGCGCGGTGATGTCCTGCAAGCCGGGATGGAGAAACGGATCGGCGTGCGCGCGATGCCGGTAGTGGCACATCAGCGTGCCGCCCGCGCGCTGCGCGTGATAGAACTCATGGCGCGGAAAACCGTAGTCGATGAAAAACGCCGCGCCGCGCGTGAGCATCGTGCAGATCGTCTTCGTGAACGCGAGCGCCGCTTCATGCGTCTCCGTCACGTATTCGACGAACGGCTCGTCGTTCGTGGCATCGATGGCGGCGTCGATCGTCGCGACCAGCGGGTCGTCTGTGAGCGGGTGGTCGTCGAAGGCGAAGCGCTCGTCGAGTTCCACCACGCCGCGCTCGTGCCACGCGCCGAGCTTGCGCACGACCAGGCGCACCGGCATCGCGTCGAGCACCTCGTTGCCGATCACCACGCCTGCGAAATCCGTGGGCAGCGCATCGAGCCATTTCACCTTCGAAGCCAGTTCGGGCGCGTCGGCTTCGATCGTCGCGCGCTGGCGCTCGCGCAGTTCGCCCGACAGATCGACGATCGAATAACTGTCGAGCGGGGCTTCCAGATCACGCAGCGCGTTCAGCAGGCCGCCCGCCAGCTTGCCCGTGCCCGCGCCGAATTCCATCAGATCGCGCGTGCCGCTGCGGCGAAGCGCCTGCGCGACGGGGCGCGCGAGCGTCGCGGCGAACAGCGGCGACAGTTCCGGTGCCGTCACGAAGTCGCTGCCGTCTTCCGACCGGCGGCCGAATTTCATCGCGCCGCCGCTGTAATAACCGAGGCCCGGCGCATAAAGGGCCAGTTCCATATAGCGATCGAACGGCAGCCAGCCGCCCGCGCTGGCGATTTCGTCGCGGATCAGCGCCCTGAGCGCCTCGGACTGCGCCGCCGCGTCGGCGCCGGGAACAGGTAAACTGTCGGATTGTCGAGCTTTCGGATTCATCCCAGTATTGTAAATGAGCCCTTCTTCTTCAGTTTCTCCACCCGCGAGGCCGCGCGTCGTGCTCGTGACCGGCGCGGCGAAACGCATCGGCCGGGGCATCGCGCTCGGCTTTGCGTCGCGCGGCTGGGACGTCGCCGTGCACTACGGCGAATCGGAGCGGGAAGCCCATGAAACCGTCGCTGACATCGTCGCGCTCGGTTGTCGCGCCGTCGCGCTGAGGGCGGACCTGGGCGTCGAAACGCAGGTTGCGCGGCTCGTGCCGGCGTGTATCGAGGCGCTCGGCGCGTTGAATTGCGTTGTAAATAGTGCATCGCGCTTCGACGAAGACACCGCGAAGGATTTCGGCTACGCGAAACTGCTGGAAATGACGGCGATCAACCTGGCCGCGCCGCTGACGCTGGCCCGCGCGTTGTACGAAACGGTACCGGATGCCGCCGCCGACGATGAAACGCAGCGCGGCGTCGTGATCAACGTGCTCGACCAGAAGCTGTACAACATGAATCCCGATTACCTGTCGTACACGCTGACCAAGGCGGCGCTCGAAAACGCGACCATTGCGCTCGCGCAGGCGCTGGCGCCGAAGTTGCGCGTCGTCGGCCTCGCGCCCGGGCTCACGGTGATCTCGGCGGGCCAGACGCCCGCGACGTTCGAGGCGGCGCATCGCGTGACGCCGCTCGGGCGGTCGTCGCGCGTGGAAGATGTCGCCGATGCCGCGTGCTACCTCGCGACCGCGCACGGCGTGACGGGCACGACGCTCGTCGTCGATGGCGGCCAGCATCTGGTGCCAAGCCCGCGCGACGTGATGTTCATGGTCGGCAACCCAAACTGAACGCGCGCGCCTTCGCTCGCCATTAGCCGCACGAAACACGCAACACCTACTGGAAAAGAACATGCTTGCCGCACTTTCGCATCCCCGGCTCGCCGACTGCCGGCGGCTCTTTCTGCGCAATTACGAAGTGCGCATCAACATCGGCGTGCATGACTTCGAGAAGCAGGGCGAGCAGCGCGTGGTGATCAACGTCGAGCTGTTCGTGCCCCTCGCGCTGTCCACGCCGGTCGAGGACAAGCTGCGCGAAGTGGTCGACTACGACTTCATGCGCTCGACGATCGCAGCGCGCGTCGAGCGCGGTCACATCCACTTGCAGGAAACGCTCTGCGACGATGTCGCCGCCGCGCTGCTCGCGCATCCGCAGGTCCGTGCCGTGGTGGTGTCGACGGAAAAGCCGGACGTCTATCCCGATTGCGATGCCGTGGGCGTCGAAGTCTTTCGCATCAAAGAGGAACGAGCATGAACACGCCCGCTCAAGCTGATACCGATACCGATACCGACGTTCAGGCGCCCGCTCGCGCCGCCCTCACGCGCCGCGAACAGAAGGAAGCCTACGAGAACAACAAGCTGTTCAAGCGGCTCGCGCGCCAGGTCGGCCAGGCGATCGGCGACTACAACATGATCGAGCACGGCGACAAGGTGATGGTGTGCCTGTCGGGCGGCAAGGACAGTTACGCGATGCTCGATATCCTGATGCGGCTGCGCGAGCGCGCGCCGATCGACTTCGAGATCGTCGCCGTCAATCTCGACCAGAAGCAGCCGGGCTTTCCGGAGCACGTGCTGCCGGATTATCTGGCGAAGCTCGACATCCCGTTTCACGTCGAGAACCAGGACACGTACAGCATCGTCAAGCGGCTCGTGCCCGAGGGCAAGACCACTTGTTCGCTGTGCTCGCGGCTGCGTCGCGGGATTCTGTATCGCGTCGCGGGTGAACTGGGCGCGACGAAGATCGCGCTCGGCCATCATCGCGACGACATCCTGCAGACGCTCCTGCTCAACATGTTCTACGGCGGCAAGCTGAAGGGCATGCCGCCCAAGCTGCAATCCGACGACGGCAAGAACGTCGTGATCCGGCCGCTCGCGTATGTGAAGGAAGCCGATCTGGAGAAGTACGCTGAACTGCGCGAATTCCCGATCATCCCGTGCAATCTGTGCGGCAGCCAGCCGAACCTGAAGCGTGCGGAGATGAAGGCACTGATCCGCGAATGGGACAAGCGCTTTCCGGGACGCGTCGAGAATATGTTCAACGCGCTCGGCAACGTGGTGCCGTCGCACCTGATGGATCACCAGTTGTTTCCGTTCGCCGGACTGCGGGCGACGGGCGAGGCCGACCCGCAGGGCGACATCGCGTTCGACGAAGAACCGTGTGCGAGCGAACCGTCAGGGGCGCCGAAGACCGTTTCAATTGTTCAGTTGGATGAAATCTGAACCATTTTCCACCAGGCGCGCCGGGTTTCCCGTCGCCCTGGCCGCTCCGATCCACACACGAAACGTAACGCGATGAATATTGTGATTCTGGCGGCAGGCATGGGCAAACGCATGAATTCCGCCCTGCCCAAAGTGCTCCATCCGCTCGCTGGCAGGCCGCTTCTGGCCCATGTCATCGATACTGCGCGGACGCTTCAACCGACGCGGCTCGTCGTCGTCGTCGGACATGGCGCCGAGAAGGTGCAGGCCGCCGTGGGCGCGCCCGACGTGCATTTCGCCGTGCAGGCGCAGCAGCTCGGCACCGGCCACGCCGTGCAGCAGGCGCTGCCGTTCGTCGATCCGTCGGTGCCGACGCTCGTCCTGTACGGCGATGTGCCGCTGACGCGCGCCAGCACACTGAAGCGACTCGTCGATGCCGCGCAGAATGGGCGCTATGGCGTTCTGACCGTGACCCTCGACGACCCGACGGGCTACGGGCGCATCGTGCGGGATTCGAGCGGCGCGGTGCAGAAGATCGTCGAGCAGAAGGACGCTAGCGCCGACGAACGGAAGATCGCCGAAATCAACACCGGCATCATCACCACGCCGACGCAGCAACTCGAAACCTGGCTTGCGTCGCTTAAAAACGACAATGCGCAGGGCGAGTTCTACCTGACGGATGTGGTCGAGCGCGCACTCGAATCGGGCGTCGAAATCGTCACCGCGCAGCCCGACGAAGAGTGGGAAACGCTGGGTGTGAACAGCAAGCAGCAACTCGCCGAGCTTGAACGGATTTATCAGCGCAACGTGGCGGACGATTTGCTCGTCGCGGGCGTGACGCTGCTGGACCCGGCGCGGCTCGACGTGCGCGGCACGCTGGAATGCGGGCGCGATGTATCGATCGATGTGAACTGCGTGTTCGAAGGGCGCGTGACGCTCGCGGACAACGTGACGATCGGCCCGAACTGCGTGATCCGCGATGCGGTGATCGGCGCCGGCACGCGCGTCGATGCGTTCACGCACATCGAAGGCGGCACGACCGGCGCGAACGTCGTGCTCGGACCGTACGCGCGGCTGCGTCCGGGCGCGAAGCTCGGCGACGAGTCGCACGTGGGCAACTTTGTCGAAGTGAAGAACGCGGTGCTTGGCGTTGGGTCGAAGGCGAACCACCTGTCGTACATCGGCGATTCGGATATCGGCGCGCGGGTGAATATCGGCGCGGGCACGATTACCTGCAACTACGACGGCGCGAACAAGCATCGCACCGTGATCGAGGACGACGTGTTCGTCGGCTCCGATACGCAGCTCGTGGCGCCCGTGCGCATCGGGCGCGGCGTGACGATCGCGGCGGGCACGACGGTATGGAAGGACGTCGGCGAGGGCGAACTGGTGCTGAACGAAAAGACCCAGGTGAGCCGCGGCGGCTACGTCCGGCCGACCAAGAAGAAGGCGTGAAGCTCCCGGCTGGTCTGGATAAAAAACTTTGAGAAGGACGAGAAACCATGTGTGGAATTGTCGGCGCGGTCGCGCAACGCAACATCGTATCGGTGCTGGTCGAAGGACTGCGCCGGCTTGAATATCGCGGCTACGATTCGTGCGGCGTCGCCGTGCTGAGCCACGGCGAGCCGAGGCGCGCACGCAGCGTGTCGCGCGTGTCGGACCTCGACGCGCAAGTACGCGATACGCATCTCGAAGGCTTCACGGGCATCGCCCACACGCGCTGGGCGACGCACGGCGCGCCGGTCACCCACAACGCGCACCCGATTTTTTCCCGCGATGCCGTCGCGCTGGTGCACAACGGCATCATCGAGAACTACGAGTCGCTGCGTGAAATGCTGCGCGGCAAAGGCTACGAGTTCGTCTCGCAGACCGACACCGAGGTCATCGCGCACCTGATCCACAGCATGTATCGCGGCGACCTGTTCCAGACCGTTCGCGAAGCCGTCAAGCAATTGCACGGCGCGTATGCGATCGCCGTGATCCACAAGGACCAGCCGCATACGGTGGTGGGCGCGCGGCAGGGTTCGCCGCTCGTCGTCGGCGTGGGGCAGGGCGAGAACTTCCTTGCCTCCGATGCGCTCGCGCTAGCGGGCAGCACCGACCGCTTTGCGTTCCTCGAAGAAGGCGACGTCGTGGAGATCACGCTCGACGGCGTGAAGATCGTCGATGGCGAAGGCGTGCCGGCACAGCGTGAAGTGCGCGTGGTCGCGGCTTATGGCGGCGCGGTGGAACTCGGGCCGTACCGGCACTTCATGCAGAAGGAAATCTTCGAGCAGCCGCGCGCGATCACCGACACCATTCCGCAAGGCGATCACTTCGATGCGTCGTTGTTCGGCGAAGGTGCGGCTGATGTCTTTAGCGGCATCGACAGTCTTCTGATTCTTGCGTGCGGCACGAGTTATTACTCGGGGCTGACGGCGAAGTATTGGCTCGAATCGGTCGCCAAAATTCCGACGCAGGTCGAGATTGCGAGCGAGTATCGGTATCGGGAGTCGGTGCCGAATCCGAAGGCGCTCGTTGTGGTGATTTCGCAGTCGGGCGAAACCGCCGATACGCTCGCGGCGCTGAAGCATGCGCAATCGCTTGGGCACAAGCACACGCTCGCGGTCTGCAATGTGGCAACGAGCGCGATGGTGCGGTTGACGGAGCTGGCGTTCCTGACGCACGCGGGTACGGAGATCGGGGTTGCGTCGACCAAGGCGTTCACGACGCAGCTCGTTGGGTTGTTCGTGCTCGCGGTGACGCTGGGCAAGTTGCGCGGGCACGTGGATGCCACGCAGGAAGCGGCCTATCTCGCGCAGTTGCGGCATTTGCCGGCGGCGCTGAACAGCGTGCTGGCGCTGGAGCCGCAGATCATCGCCTGGGCCGAGGAGTTTGCGCGCAAGGAGAATGCGTTGTTCCTGGGACGCGGGCTGCATTATCCGATCTCGCTTGAGGGCGCGCTGAAGCTCAAGGAGATTTCGTATATTCACGCGGAAGCTTATCCGGCGGGCGAACTGAAGCATGGGCCGCTTGCGCTGGTGACAGAGGCGATGCCGGTTGTCACGGTCGCGCCGAATGATGCGCTGCTGGAGAAGCTCAAGTCGAACATGCAGGAAGTACGGGCGCGGGGCGGCGAGCTGTACGTGTTCGCCGATGCGGATACGCGCATCGTCAGCGAGGACGGAATTCATGTGATTCGGATGCCGGAGCATTATGGGTTGCTCTCGCCGATCCTGCATACGGTGCCGCTGCAATTGCTGGCTTATCACACGGCTTGTGCGAGAGGGACTGATGTCGACAAGCCGAGAAATTTGGCGAAGTCGGTGACGGTGGAGTGAGGGGACTGAGTAGGTAAAAAGAAGAGTCGCTCATGCTGTCCGCCCGAGTGCGGGCAGCATGACGCGCCCCGCCAAGCTCCAAGCCACCCGCCCTCAACTCCCCAACTTATTCGGATCCCGCCAAGCCCGTTCGAACGGAAGCCGCCACGCCCGTGGCGCGATGAGTTGATGGATCGCATTAGGCCCCCACGAGCCCGGCGTATAAAAGCGAACAAGCGGCGGCGATTCAAGCAACGCCGTCGACACCTGCCACAACCTCTCGATCCCCTCTGCCGTAGTAAACAACGTCCGATCTCCCCGCATCGCGTCGAGGATCAACCGCTCGTAAGCTTCCAAGACATCACCAATCAACCCCGTATCACGCATGGCGAACTGCAAGCTCAGCTTGTCCAGCCGCATCCCCGGACCCGGACGTTTGCCATAAAACGAAAGCGACATCTTCGAGGCATCGGCGAGGTCGAACGTCAAATGATCCGGACCTTGCGCCCCGACACCCGACCCCGCCGGGAACATGCTCTTCGGCGGCTCGCGAAACGCGATGGAAATGATCCGCTGGCCCTCGGCAAGCCGCTTTCCCGTGCGCAAATAGAACGGCACACCGGCCCATCGCCAGTTATCGATCGAGCATTTCAACGCGATGAACGTCTCTGTTTCCGATTCGGGACCGACGCCATCCTCCTGTCGGTAACCGGTGTATTGCCCGCGCACGACGTCGCTCGGCTGGATCGGCAGCATGCTGCGAAACACCTTGTTCTTTTCCTCGCTGATCGGTGACGGTTCCAGCGATGTCGGTGGTTCCATTGCCATGAAAGCGAGAATCTGGAACAGGTGCGTGACTACCATGTCGCGGAACGCGCCGGTCTGCTCATAGAAGCCCGAACGCTTGTCCAGGCCCAGCGTTTCCGGAACGTCGATCTGGACGTGATCGATGAAATTGCGATTCCAGATAGGTTCGAAGAGGCCGTTCGCAAAGCGGAACGCGAGGATATTCTGTGCGGGCTCTTTGCCGAGGAAGTGATCGATCCGGAAAATCTGCTCCTCTTCGAATACTTCGTGCAGCTTGGTATTCAACGACACCGAACTTGCCAGATCGGTGCCAAAGGGCTTTTCCATGATGATCCGGGAGCGCTCGACGAGCCCCGCTTCCCTGAGCATGCGCACCGCCGACAACGCGGCGTTCGGCGGCACGCTCAGATAGTGCAGTCGCCGGCACTCGTGTTCCAAAGCCTGCTCGGCCTTTTCAACCAGCGTTCTGAGCGCAGCCGCTCCCGCGGCGAGCGGCAGATAGTCGAGATTGGCCGCAAAAACGTCCCATTCCGTCTGCGCGACCTTGCGGGACGAAAACTGATCGAGTGCTTCGCGCGCGTTCCGGCGAAAGTCGTCGAGCGTGATGTCGTCGAGCGCGACGGCGATGATCCGGCAGCCGGGGATGAAGCCCGCGCTCGAGAGATGGAACAAGCCGGGCAAGAGCTTGCGTCGGGCCAGGTCGCCGGTGGCGCCGAATAGAACGACCACTTGCGGAAATCGCGGGCCTACTCCGGGAGAGATCTTCGCCATCGTGCAATCCTTTTTCTGGGTTAGCGATGCCAAACGAAAAGGACACGTACTGAGCGCAATCGACGCCACGGCGAGCGCCTGAGCGACACATATGCCATGTGGAAATGACACTGTCAAAACATCTTTGCGATCGGGCGCCCAAGATCAGCGAGCGGTCGGCGCGGTGCCGCAAAGTGAGTGCGGGAAGCGCGGGGAGTGGGTGAGCCGCGTCCCTGCGCAAATCCCGAAAAGCACTATAGTAAGAGGCAACCCAGCCAGCCGACGAGGTTCCGGAATGAAATACGGTAGAAAGCTTGTCATTGCGACAACAACGCTCGCGATAGCCGCATGCCTGTCGCTTCCGGCCGCCCACGCCCAACTCGGCGATCTCCTGAAAAACAGCGGCGGCACCAGCGGCACGGCAGGCGGGCTTGGCGGCCTGAGCAGCGCGATGTCGGGCCAGTCGCTCAGTTCCGGCAGTCTCGGCAATGTCACCGGCCTCATCGAATACTGCATCAAGAACAACTACCTGAGCGGCAGCGGTGCGTCGTCCGTGAAGGACTCGCTGATGAGCAAGCTCGGCGGCTCGCCTTCGTCCGACAGCGGTTACACCGACGGCGCCAAAGGCATCCTGAGCAGCAGCAGCGGGCAAAAGGTCGACTTGAGCGGCGGCGGCATGAAGGAGCAGGTGACGAAGGAAGTCTGCGACAAGATTCTCGAGCAGGGCAAATCGATGTTGTAATCGTCCGAGGCCGGATGCAGCGTCGCACCAGAGGAGCCGTGAATGAAGGCAGCCGTCGTAAGCAGTTTTACCGAACCGCCTCGCTACGAGGACTTCGCCACGCCCGTGCCCGCGTCGGGTGAGACACTCGTCCGCGTGAAAGCGGCCGCGCTCAGCCAGCTCGTGAAGAGCCAGGCGTCGGGCAAGCACTACAGCAGCACCGAAGGCGGCTTTCCGTTCATCCCGGGCGTCGATGGCGTGGGCGAAGCCGATGGCCGGCGCGTCTACTTCGCGTTCCCGACCGCGCCCTACGGCGCGATGGCGGAGACGACCGTCGTGAAGGAAGCGTACTGCATCCCCCTGCCGGATGGCGTGAGCGACGTCACTGCCGCCGCGATCGGCAACCCCGGCATGTCGTCGTGGGCCGCGCTGACCGAAAGGGCGAAGTTCGTTGCTGGAGAAACCGTGTTGATCAACGGTGCGACGGGCACCTCCGGACGCCTCGCCGTGCAGATCGCGAAGCATCTGGGCGCATCCCGCGTGATCGCGACCGGCCGCAATGCAGCCAGCGTCGAAGGGCTCGCAGAGATCGGCGCCGACGTGCTGGTCCCGCTCGACGACACCCCCGAAAGCCTCGCCAACACGTTCCGCGAAACGATCCGGACGAACCGCGTCAACGTGATCCTCGACTATCTGTGGGGCGCGTCGGCGCAGAGCATTTTCGCGGCGTTGTCGGGTCACGGGAGCGGTGAAGCGGAGCCGCGCATCCGCTATGTGCAGATCGGGTCGATTACCGGCAACACGGTCACGCTCCCCGCGTCCGCGTTGCGCAGTTCGGGGCTCGAATTGCTCGGCAGCGGACTCGGCAGCGTGTCGAACGAAGGGCTGCTGAGGTCGATCGGTGGCGTGTTGAATGCGGTGGTCGCGGGGCGGCTGACGATCGACGCGCTCGCCGTCCCGCTAGCGGATGTGCACGCGGGATGGAACAGCGCGGACTCCGGGCGAATCGTCTTTACCCTTTGACGCGGCGGTCGCCGTTCACTCCGTTCACTCCGCGAACGGCAACTCCGTCTGCCCTTGGGCACGCATGCCAAACGCGTTGAGCGTCATCGCGACGAGCGAGTAGTACCCGAGCAGCCCGACAAGATTGACGACCGTAACATGGCCGAACCGATCGACTGCGCGGTCGTACGTCGCGTCGCTCAGCCGCCGCGACTCGAAAAGTTCTACCGCGAAGTCATGGATCAACCCATCGTCGGGGTTGTCGAACGTGGGCGTCTGGCCTTCACGCAACGCATCGGCCACCGCCGCCGGAACGCCCGCATCGAGCGCAATCGGATAGTGGATGTACCACTCCGCCTGCGACCGCCAGCGCGCCGCCGTCACGAGAATCGCCAGCTCCGACAGCCGGAGCGGCAAGCCCGTCTTGTAGCGGCAGAACGCGCCCAGCCGCTGCGCATGCTGCGCGAACTCGGGGCTGTGAATCCAGCCGAGAAACGGCCCGTTCAGATTGCCGCGCGGCCCGCTCAAAATTTCCTGCAGCACGGCTTTCTGTTCATCGGTCGCGTGGGCGGGATCGAAGTCGGGAAGGCGATTGCTCATGGTCACTCCAGATTGGACGAGGTCAGCGCGCCGTCGATGGCATCCGCCAGCCGTTCGACGATTGTCTCGATTTGCGGCGCCGTGCAGATGAACGGCGGCGCGAGCAGCACATGATCGCCGATACTGCCGTCCACCGTGCCGCCCATCGGATACACCATCAGCCCGCGCTGCATCGCTTCGCTCTTGATGCGCGCGTGCAGCTTGATCATCGGATCGAACGGCGCCTGGGTCACGCGATCCCGCACGAGTTCGACGCCCACGAAGAGCCCACGTCCGCGAATGTCGCCGATGAACGGATGCTCCGCATAGCGTTCGCGCAGCCGCGAGCGCAATTGTTCGCCGCGTGCCTTCACGTTGTCGAGCAGCCGTTCTTCTTCGATCACCCGCTGCACTTCGAGCGCCGCCGCGCACGCGGTCGCGTGTGCGATGTACGTGTGGCCGTGCTGAAAGAAGCCCGTGCCGCCGATGATCGTGCGGTAGATTTCGTCGCTCACAAGCGTCGCGCCGATGGCCTGATAGCCCGCGCCGAGTCCCTTCGCGATCGTGAGGAGGTCGGGCGCGATGCCGTCTTCCTCGCAAGCGTAGAGATGGCCGGTGCGGCCCATGCCCGACATGATTTCATCGAGGATCAGCAATACGCCGTACTTGTCGCAGACGGCGCGAATCTTCCTGAAGTACTCGCGCACCGGGGGCACCGCGCCGGCCGTCGCGCCGACGACGGTCTCCGCGACGAACGCCGCCACCGACTCCGCGCCGAGTTCGAGGATCTTGCTTTCGAGTTCATCGGCGAGCCGCTGCGCAAACGCCTCTTCGCTTTCGCCGGCGCGTTGCTCGCGATACGCGTAGCAAGGGCTCACGTGATGCGCTTCGATCAGGATCGGCAGGAACGGCTCGCGACGCCAGGCATTGCCGCCGATCGCGAGCGCGCCGAGCGTGTTGCCGTGATAGCTCTGCCGGCGCGCGATGAAATGCCGTCGCTGCATCTCGCCCTTTTCGACGAAATATTGCCGCGCGAGCTTGAGCGCCGCTTCGATCGCTTCCGATCCGCCCGACACGAAGTACACGTGCCCGAGCCCTTTGGGCGCGGCATCGACGAGACGGTCTGCGAGTTCTTCCGCAACGTTCGTTGTGAAGAACGACGTGTGCGCATACGGAAGCTGTCGCGCTTGCCGCTCGATCGCGTCGATTACGCGTTGATTGCTGTGTCCCAGGCACGAGACGGCCGCGCCGCCGCAGGCGTCGATATAACGCTTGCCCTCCGAGTCGATGATTTCGATTCCGTCGCCCGCCACGGCAACGGGAAGCGTCGCACGCGGGGCGCGATGAAAGACGGTGGTCATGGCGTGTTCGTCTCCTGGGGAATGAATTGCCGGAAGCGAAGCTCGCTCTGCTGGTGAACTTCGAGTTCGACGCCCGCTTTACCGACGACGAACAGCGCTGTCGCGAGCGTGTTTTCTTCGTCGGGGTCGGCGGGATCGTCGCGATGGATTGGCAGGCCTTCGGGCGCCTTGTCGGCGAGCACTTGCAGGAGTGCGCGCGCGTCGACATCGCCAAGTTGCGGCAACAGTACGTCGAGCCGCGCCTGACGATCGGCCGAGGATTGCGTCACGATCTGCTGCTCGTGGTTTGAAGGACCGTGGATCAAATGATTTGCATGGCCCGAAAGCGGCGCGGCATCGCGAACCGAGCAACGCGCAACCGTCGCTTCGATGCTCAACACGCGCGCATCGCCCGCGCATCCGAGCGTATGGTGAAAGCCGCTGGCGCGCTTCGCATCTGAGAGAAGGCGCACGGCTTCATCGAGCGAACGCGCATCGAGCACCGCGCGGGTCAGCACCATGCGCGGCACGCCGATCGCGGGATGCTTGATGCGCACGTTGTTGATCGCCTGCGCGAGTCCCGCGCGATTCGCCGCGAAAGTATGGCCCGGCAGCGAGCCCGGATAGTAGAAGCTGACGAAGCCGGGCTTGCCGTCGGGCCGGATATCGACGAGCAGGCACTTGTCGCGCAGATACGGATCGCCGTCTTCGTTGTGCGCGATGAAGCGCGCATCGCCGGCTTTCGATACGGCCGCGAGTGTCGTGCATCCGTCCGGCGCGTTGTGGATCAGTTCGCCACGGCAGTTCCAGAGGAAGATGTCGTCCGGCGACCAGCCGAGGCCTGCCGCCATGCCATCGAGTTCCGCGACATGCGCGGGAAAGGCGTCTTCGGCGGCGCGCCGCAGTTCGCGCACGAACGGATGCTCGCGCCAGCGCTTCACGGCATGCCACGCAGCGCTTTGTGCCATGTACGCGTTCATCACCGGACGAGCCAGCATACCGAGGCCGTAGCCGATGTCGTAAGGCGATCCGGAAATCACGGAAGGAGTCAGAATCCGCATTCGATATTCACTCAGGATACGTGTTGCAAGAATTCTTTCAGGCGCTGCGACGGCGGCCGATCGATGAGTTCGTGCGGCGCGCCATCCTCGGCGATGCCGCCCTGATCCATGAACAGCATCCGGGTGCCGACGCGTTTCGCAAAACCGATCTCGTGCGTGACGACGATCATCGTCATGCCTTCGGTCGCGAGGTCCTGCATCACCTTGAGCACTTCGTGGCGCAGTTCGGGATCGAGGGCGGAGGTCGGCTCGTCGAACAGCATCAGTTTGGGCCTGATCGCGAGCGCGCGTGCGATTGCGACGCGCTGCTGCTGTCCACCCGACAACTCCGACGGAGTGTGATTCGCCCGGGCCGCCAGCCCGACCTTCGCAAGCAGCGCCAGCGCTTCGTCGCGCGCCTGCGTGCGGGTCGCGCCGCGCACCTGGATCGGGCCGAACATCACGTTTTCCAGCGCGGTCATCTGCGGGAAGAGGTTGAACTGCTGGAAGACCATGCCGGCTTCGAGCCGGATCGCGCGGATGGTCGACGCGCTGCCCTTCACGCTCTGCCCGTCGACCAGCAGCTCGCCGCCGGAGATTTTTTCGAGCGCGTTGATGCAGCGAAGCATCGTCGACTTGCCGGAGCCGGATGGACCGACGACCACGACCACCTCGCCGCTGTCGATGGACAGGTTGATGTCCTTGAGCACCGCGACGTGGCCGAAGCTCTTCGAAACGCCTTTGAATTCGATCATGCTCATAGAATCCGCATCCTTCTTTCGACGAGGCGCAGCGCGAGCGTCATCGCGCCGGTGAGAACGAGATAGAACACCGCGACCGCCGTCCAGATCTCGACGGCGCGAAAGTTGCCGGCGATGATCTCCTGCCCCTTGCGCGTCAGTTCGCCGACGCCGATCACGATGAAAAGCGACGTGTCCTTGAGGCTCACGATGCATTGATTGCCGAGCGGCGGAATCAGCCGCCGGAACGCGAGCGGCCCGACGATCCTGACGAGCACGCGCGGCATGGAAAGACCCATCGCGAGGCCGGCTTCGGTGAGGCCCTTTGGTATCGACAGCAGCGCGCCGCGCACGACTTCGGCGAGGTAGGCGCCCGAGTTGACCGTGATCGCGATGATGGCGGCGCTGAGGCCGTCGATGCGGATGTGCGCGAGCAGCGGCAGCGCGAAATAGAGGAACATCACCTGGACGACGATCGGCGTGCCGCGAATCAACTCCACATACACCTGCGCCGCGACGTTGAGCGCGAGCGGCCCATAAGCGCGGAACACGCCTGCGATCACGCCGACGATCGAGCCGCCCGCAAGACCGCACACGGCGATGAAGATAGTGAGCTTCACGCCTTCGATGAGATCGGGCAGCGAAGCGGTAATAACGGACCAGTCAAAGTCCATGCATGGCTCCTGAAGTTTGTTTTGAACAAGCGGCGGCGAGGCCACTGCATAGGCCACCGCAGCTGCTTCAGGACTTCGGCGGCTCGGAGCCGAACCACTTCTTGTAGAGCTTCGCGTAACGGCCGTCGGCCTTGATCTTCTTCAGTTCCTCGTTCACTGTCGGCACCAGAGGACTGCCCTTCGGAAAGCCGATGCCGTACTTGTCGCCGGCAACCTGATCGCCTGCGCTCTTCACCGTGCCCTTGCCCGCGGTCTTCACGAAGTAGAGGACGTTCGGCGTGTCGTGCACGGCGGCATCGACGCGGCCTGCCTGCAGCGCGAGATACGCCTGGTCGATGTTGGAGAACTGGCGAATCTCTGCGGGCTTCAGGTTCTCCTTGACCCATGCGCTCGCGGCTGTCCCCGTCTTCGCGGCGACGACCTTGCCGTTCAGGTCGCGGATCGACTTGATGCTCGTGTTGCCGCTCTGGACCATGGCCAGGACGCCGCTGTCGTAGTACGGATCGGAGAAGTCGATCGCCTTCTTGCGCTCTTCCCGGATGGTCATGCCCGACAGCGCGAGGTCGATGTTCTGCGTCTGCAGCGCGGGAATCAGGCCGGCGAAGTCCATCGGCTGGATCTTGTACTTCCAGCCCTGATCCTTGGCGATCTCCGCCCACAGGTCGAGGTCGAAGCCGACGTACTTGTCGCCTTCCTTGAACTCGAACGGCATGAACGACGTGTCGGTGCCGACCACGAGTTCCCGGGTTTCCGCATGTGCGATGCCGGCGCCGAATACGGCGGCCGCAATCATCGACACGACAAACAAACGACGACGTCCCATCAGTTTTCTCCGCAAGCGATTGACGATGCCACCGCGCCCTCCAACTGGACGGCGTCTGATGGCGACAACAAATGATGCTTAAGCAACGTGCGATGTTTAAATTATATTAAACGCAACAAATGTTGTTGTCGAGAATGTCATGCAGCCAAAAAGGAACGTCAAGCAAAAAATCGTGGAGAGATGCCGCGGCCGGCGGAATCAGGAGACGTATGCGCCTTTGTCGTGCAGCGCGGCTTCGGCGTCTTCGAGTTGCTTCACGGCGCCCCGGCCTTCGAGCGCAAGCAGATGCGCGACCAATGCTTCCGCAATCGCCGACGCCGCCACGAGCGACGGAAAGAACGACGGACTGCCGTGCGTGAAGAGCAGCACGCAATCGGCGTTGAGCGCGATTGGCGAGACGGCGCTGTCGGTGATGGCGACGAGCTTGCTGCCTTGCTCCTTCGCCGCTTGCGCGACGCGCACGGCTTCCGTCGAGTAAGGCGCGAAGCTGGTCACGACGGTTGCGTGTCCCTTGTCGATGCTGCGCAACTGCATCTCGAGCGTGCCGGCATCGCCGGAAACGAGACTTACGGACGGCCGGAACAGGCGATAGCCGTAGACGAGACCGAACGCCACCGGATAGCACGAGCGAAAGCCCGCGACATGAACATGCGGCGCGCGCCGCAACAACTTCGCCGCCTCGACGACGCGGCTGCCATTTTGCGCGAGGGTCGTCTCCAGGTTGTGCTGCTGGGCCAGCGCGAGTTCGTTCGCGAGGGCTTCGCCGGAGCCGCCCTTGACGAGCGTTCGCGCTTTCGTCGCGAGCGGTTCGGGCCGCGTGCGAAGGCGCGCGACGAACAGTTCCCTGAGGTCGTTCCATCCGGGAAAGCCGAGTTGTTGCGACAGTCTCACCAGCGCGGCGGGCTGGACCTTCGCGCGCTCGGCGACCTTGCGCATCGACGAGACGGCGACTTCATCGGGATAGTCGAGCAGGAATGCGGCGCCCGCCTGGAACTGCGGACTCAGCGTCTGGAAGGTGGCGCGAATGGCGACGGTCAGA
Source organism: Caballeronia choica (assembly GCF_001544535.1). GTDB lineage: Bacteria > Pseudomonadota > Gammaproteobacteria > Burkholderiales > Burkholderiaceae > Caballeronia > Caballeronia choica. The sequence goes on from NZ_FCON02000023.1 coordinate 58,671, forward strand.
TCGTCGAAGGTTTGATGCACGATGCCGTCTCGTTGTGGTTCGACAACAAATGTTACGTAGCGGCCTGCGCATTTGCAAGGCGTGACGGCGGGCGGCTACTTCCTGCCAACGAGATAGGTGACGCCTGCGGGTCCGTAGCGTTCGGCGTGGGATTCGTTCGCGGGGAGATGAAAGACGTCGCCGGGCTGATAGCGTTGCTCTGCTTCGCCCGCTCGAATCGAGAGTTCGCCTGCGAGGATCAGTGCCTTGGCCTCGAACGGATGTGCGTGCGTGTCGAGTGACTGGTTCGGCTCGCGCGTCACCGTGACGATTTCCTTGAATCCTTCGCTCGCCAGTGCGGCGAGAAATTCGTCGCGCGTCATGTTGTGGGCGGTGGTTCAGTTCTTACTCGGTTTTTGCAATCGAAAGGGAGAATCCGCCGTGCCGAAAGGTCGTGGCGGGATTCTCCGTGTCGCGGTGCATCACTGGCCAAAGAAAATATCGCATCCCGGGCCGCGGGTGCATGGCTTCGACGTCATGCTGCCCATCGCGCTGCGCGTCGATGGAACGCCGCCGTATGAGCTGTTGTCAGTGCCCTGGGCCGGCGCGTTGGCGTCCTGCTGCATGCCGGGTTGTGCCATCGTCTGGCCTGTTGTGTCGGCGCCCTGCATCGGCGGCTGGGCGGTGCGATAGGTTTCCTGGGCGGATGCAAGTCCACCCACGGCAACGAGCGATGCGACGACCGTCGTCAATAACAAGCGTGATTTCATCTCGACTCCTTCATTTAAGCTGATCGCGTGACACCCGCACGGTGCGTCTGGCGGGTCGGGTATCCGTTCGCAAGGGGCGTGCCGCATGAGCGGCGAAGCGCGTCGTGTCGAGCGGATCGTGCCGGCTCCGGGCCGGTTGTGCCGGCGTGCCGAACTAGTTGGGCTGATACTTGGGCGTCGCATCGACGGTTGCCGATGCGACGCAGGGCGGTGCGCCGGTGAAGTGTCCGGTGCGGAGACCGGCAGTTTCCAGGCATTGCGTGGCCGCGCTGCATTTTCGTTATAGCGCGCTAATCGGCGAATTGACAGCACATTTGCATCGCATGCAGCGATAGCGCCGCTGGCGCATCCGGATATGACATTTCTGCCATCTTGCACCGGAAATTCGGAGGTGAAAGGAGGCGGCATGACCATTGGCCGGGCTCACACTAAAATGTTGAAAGACCGGGCCACCCGATAGGCTCGAAACGAAGGAAGACATCATGACCGTCACGATCTACCACAACCCTCAATGCGGCACGTCGCGCAACACGCTTGCGCTGATCCGCAACGCGGGCATCGAGCCGAAAGTCGTCGAATATCTGGTGTCGCCGCCGGATCGCGAGACGCTTGCCAGCCTGATCGCCCGCGCCGGCCTGACCGTGCGCGACGCGCTGCGCGAAAAGGGCACGCCGTACGCGGAACTCGGCCTCGACGACCCCAGCCTCTCCGACGATCAGCTGATCGACGCCATGCTCGTCCATCCGATCCTGATCAATCGCCCGTTCGTGGAGACGCCGCTCGGCGTGCGTTTGTGCCGGCCGTCGGAACAGGTGCTCGACCTTTTGCCGGCGCCGCAACAGGGCCGGTTCGCGAAGGAGGACGGCGAAGTCGTCATCGATGACAAGGGGCAGCGCGTGCGCTGAGTCGTCGTCGGCGCTCGGTAACGACGCGTTACCTTTCTCGCAGCGCTGTTGCACCTGTGTCAGATATCGCCCTCTAGACTGCGTTCGTGGTCAATGACTGACATTGCACTCGGTGCAAGGAGAAGCGATATGAACAAGAAAATCCTCGGGGCGGCTCTGGGTGTTGCGGCGCTGGTGGCGTCGTCGGCTGCGTCGGCGCATGTGGATCTCGCGGTCGGGATCGGCGTGCCGGGCTATTACGCGGCGCCGCAGCCGGTGTATGTCGCGCCGCCGCCCGTCGCAGTGGCGTACGGCTACGGCGGTTACGACGACGGGCGCGCCCGCGAATGGCGCGAGCGCCGCGAATGGCGTGAACGTCACTGGCGTCACGAAGCGCGCCGCGAGGAGCGCTGGCACGATCGTCACGGCTGGGATTGATCCGGCGCACGTTTACGCGCGTTGGAGTGAAAAGACGGCGGCGGGGCCTGACGGTCCCGCCGCCGTTTGTTTTTTGACGCGCGGCTCCGTGCGATGAGCGTGCACCGCGAGCCACGGCGTGCGTCGCCAGCCTGTCGTCGCGATGACGCGCCGCTTCAGCGCGCCTGCATGAATTCAGGGAACGCTGATAGGATCGTGTCTCAATAATAAACGGGACACGGACATGACCCTTCCTGGCCGATTCGCTCAGAAACGTCATGGATGTCGAAACTCGCTGCTGCGAGCCGCCGCGGCGAATGTCCCGTGTCGCCGCGCGCCGTCCGTTCTCGCCGCGCTCCTCCTCACCGCTTCCGGCGCCGTGCACGCGCAGGAATTCTCGCTGCTCGGCGGCGTGTCGCGCGGGATCGGCGAGCACACGTATACGTGGGCGGCGTCGTATGAGGAAGGCCTCGGCGAATACTTCGCCGCCAGCTTCGCCTGGCTCAACGAAGGCCATGTCACCGGCCATCATCGCGACGGACAACTGGCTCAGGGCTGGGTACGCCTGCCGCTCGCCGGGCGGCGTCTCGTTTTCTCCGCCGGCATCGGCCCGTACCGCTACTTCGACACCTCGACCGAGCAGGGCGGCAGCTATTCCGACCTGCATGGCTGGGGCGTCGTGTACAGCCTGCGCGCGCAGTACTACATGTCGAATCGCTGGATTGCGCAGATGCAGTTGAACCGCGTGCAGGTGCAACGCGGGCCGAACACGAACTCCGCGATGATCGGCGTCGCCTATCAGCTCGACGCGCCCGACGTTCCCGGCCCGCGCGACTGGGCGCCATCCCGCTCGACCCGCGTGACCGGCAACGAAGTGACCGCCTACCTCGGCGAGACGGTCGTCAACAGCACGGACTCGGAGACGTCGCTGGCCGCTGCGTTCGAGTACCGGCGCGGCATCGCGAAGTATTTCGACTGGACGGTCGGCTACCTGCACGAAGGCAACACCAACCTCGTCCGGCGCGACGGCCTCACGACCCAGCTCTGGGCGACCCGCGCCTTCTTCGACGACCGCCTCACGCTCGGCCTCGGCGCGGGCATCTATTTCGCCGTGCGGCAGCAGTCGAACACCGACGTCACCGGCGACAACGACACCGACGACCGTTTCGCGGGGATTGTCTCGATGTCGGCGTCCTACCGGTTCGGCGAGCGCTGGACGACCCGTCTCACCTGGAACCGCATCGTCACGCGCTATAACCGCGACACGGACGTGATTCTCGCCGGCGTCGGCTACCGCTTCTGACGACGGCGTTTCAATCGTCGTCGGGGACGGCGTGCGCCGCCTCGCGTTCCTCCGGCGGCTTGCGCAGCCATTGCCGGTGCAGCGCCTTCTCGACGATGCGCCCGGCCGTCAGCAGCACGATCAGGATCACGAGCGCGATCACGGAGACGATCCAGAACCCCAGTCCGCACACGATTCCGACCGCCGCCGTCACCCAGATCGACGCCGCCGTGGTCAACCCGCGAATCCGGTTCTGGCCCGGCGTATGAATGATCACGCCCGCGCCGAGAAAGCCGATGCCCGTCACGATGCCCTGCACCACGCGCGAAACATCGGCGTTGTCGCCGAGCGGATGCATCGAAAAGCGCATGGAGGACATCGTCGCGAGACTGGCGCCGAGCGCCACCAATCCGAGCGTCTTCATGCCGCTGGGCTTGCCGTGCAGATTGCGGTCGATGCCGATCACGCAGCCGATCGCCACCGCCGACAGCATGCGGAATACGACTTCGATCAGGTCGGTTAAAGGGAGCATGGCGGGTTCCGGTTGTTTCGACTCATGGCGGCGCCTTCAGAACAGCAGTTGCCCGTCGAGCTTGACTTCGTTCATCACGAAGAACGTGCGGACCTGCCGCACGTTGGGCAGCCCGAGGATCTTTTCGCTGTGAAAGACGTTGAACGCGGCGAGATCGCGCACGCGCACCTTGAGAAAGTAGTCGACGTCGCCCGCGACCAGCACGCATTCGAGCACTTGCGGCAAGTCGCGGGCCGCGCTCTCGAACTGCGCGAAGCTCTCCTGGGTGGAACGGTCGAGCACCACGCCGACGAGGACCAGCACCGGGCGCTGCACGGCGGCCGGGTCGATGCGCGCATGCACGCCCTGGATCACGCGCAGGTCGAACAGGCGCCGGGTGCGGTTCCAGCACGCCGCCGCGCTCAGTCCGACCAGTTTCGCCAGTTCGGCATTGCTCAGGCGGCCGTCGTTCTGAAGAGCGCGGAGGATCTTGCGATCGATGGCGTCGAGCGTGGAGTCGGGTTCGGTCACGATGAAGGTTATTCTGTTTCGACAGCAGTTTTCCGACGATACATTGTTTTTATCGCTCGCGATCAAAGTTTGTGCTGAAAGCGCCATTTTTGAACGAAGCACATTCCGCGCTCGAATTCCTAGAATGAGTTCTCCTTTCCCCGTCATTTTTCAAGGACCTCGTTCATGGCACTCGATCTCGAAAAGCGCTTCGGCCGCGTCTCACTGGGCTTTTTTCCGTCGCCGGTCCACAAGCTCGAACGGCTGTCGAAGGCGCTCGGCGTATCGGTGTGGGCGAAGCGCGACGACGTATCGTCGGGGCTTGCGTTCGGCGGCAACAAGATCCGCAAGCTCGAATGGCTCGCCGCCGATGCCTTGCAGCAGGGCGCCGACACGCTCGTCTCGATCGGCAACATCCAGTCGAATCACACGCGGCAGGTCGCGGCCGTCGCGGCGGTGCTCGGCATGCGCTGCCGTCTCGTGCAGGAGGAGTGGACGCACTGGGACGATCCCGTCTACGACAAGGTCGGCAATATCCTGTTGTCGCGGCTGATGGGCGCCGAAACGCTGCTCGAGGGCGTTGGCTATTCCACCGAGGTGAAACAGACCTGGGAACGCGCGCTCGAACAGGTGCGGCGCGACGGCGGCAAGCCTTACGCGATTCCGGCCGGCGCGTCGGATCATCCGCTCGGTGGCCTTGGCTACGCCAATTTCGCCGATGAACTCGCGCGCCAGGAAAAGGACATGGGCGTGTTCTTCGACACCGTGATCACCGCGACTTGCACCGGCTCGACGCAGGGCGGCATGGTCGCGGGCTTCAAGGCGCAGGACCGGCCTCGCCGCCTGATCGGCATCGACACCGCCTGCGACGAGGCCATGACGCGCCGTGCCGTGACGAAGATCGCGCGGCAGACGGCGGAGCTGATCGGCGTGGGCGAGATCGACGACGCCGACGTGATCATCGATCCGCGTTTCGCCGGTCCCGACTACGGCTTGCCGGATCAGGCGACCATCGACGCGATTCGCACCGCCGCGCGGCTGGAGGCGATGCTGACCGATCCGGTCTATGAGGGCAAATCGATGGCTGGATTGATCGCGATGGCGAAGGCCGGCGAGATCGCGCCGGGCGCGAACGTGTTGTATGTGCATCTTGGGGGCGCGCCGGCGCTCAATGCGTATCACAAGGCGTTCGCGTGACGCGGTGGCGGGAGCGGACTGTGATCTCGCGACGCAAATCCCAACGCGTTGGCTCGACGCGAATACGCGTGCCACACAAAGCTAAGCGTATCGAGCCATATACCTATTCCTCTTCGGAAGAAAACAGGAGCGTCGCGTAATCCATCGCACTGTGCAGGACGTGGAGGATAACCGCCTGATCGCCGTCGACCCGATAAAAGACCAGATAGTTTCCATGTGGCCGTCGCCGGATGCCGTGGCGCTCATAGCGTGGCACCAGCGGGAACGCCAGGGCCATGTCCGCCAGGCTCATGCACTTCTCGCGCAGTTCAAGCACGAAGGACAACGCCCGACGCGGGTTGTCCTGGGCGATGTAGTCACCGATGCGTTCCAGGTCGTTTTCGGCTTCAGCGGTTAGTCGGACGATCATGCCGATTTGTCGACCATCGCGCGGTACTTCGCTTCAAGCCGGTCGAACACCTCTCCTGCCGGCTTCGTGCGGGCGGCGTCGGCGTCGGCCAGTCCGCGAGCAATCGAACCATCGAGCGCTGCGAGGCGGGCTTCCCGATCCTGAACAAGCCGCACACCTTCGCGCAGCACTTCACTTTTCGAACCATAGCGGCCAGTCTCGACCAGTTGTGTCACCACGGCCTCCAGCTGCTTTCCCAACTCTGCGCTAATCATGGTTTTATCCTCCTCGTCATGCGTCGAGCGTATCCGATTTGATAACTATTATCAAATCCTCTGGCCGTCCTGGCGTACCCATCGCTTTGTCGCGCAAGTCTTTCGCGCAGCCGGCGCCCTTTTTGGTGCGCTAACGTGAGCGGTTCAAAACAACCAGCCAGGGAGCCCGTGTGAGCCAGCAGCCGAAATTCACGATGGTCGATGCCGCGCCGACGCCGGTGGGGCCGTTTTCCCACGCGGCGGAAGCGGACGGCTGGGTGTTCCTCACCGGCCAGATGCCGACCGATCCCGCCGACGACAACGCGCCGCTGCCCGAAGGCGTCGCGGCCCAGACGCGTCGGGTGATGGAGAACCTGATCCTGGTGCTCGGCGGCGTCGGGCTGACGCTCGACAACGTGGTCAGCGCGCGCATCTTCCTGACCGAGTTCAAGCGCGATTACGACGCGATGAACGCCGTCTACAAGACGTACTTCCTGCCGAAGCCGCTGCCGGCGCGCACGTGTATCGGCGTAACGGGGCTGGCGCGCGACGCGCTGGTCGAGATCGATTTCATCGCGAAGCGGCCCTGACGTCTCAGGCGCGACGCGGCTTGGTCCGTGGCGGCGCCGCCGCGTCGATCCATCGAAAAGTGAGATTGATGCGCTCGCCGCGCGCCTCCGGCTCCTTCGGCACGCGGTGCACCCATTCGAGTTGCGTGCGTCCGCGCATCACGAGCAGGCTGCCGTGCGACAGCGGCAGCGTGTGCGTCGCGTGCGTGCGGGCGTGGCGGAACTCGAAGCTGCGCGTCGTTCCAAGACTCACCGATGCGATCACCGGCTCCGGCCCCAGCTCGCGTTCCTTGTCGGCGTGCCAGCCCATGCTGTCGTGGCCGGTGCGGTAGCGGTTGAGCAGCACGCTGTTGAAGCGCACCTTCGACGCCGCTTCGGCCCGCGTCCTCAGTTCGGCGACGGCGGGCGTCCACGGCTGCGGCACGTTGCGAATGCCGGAATAGACGTAGACGGCGTCCGGCTCGCCCTGCCACGCGGTGAGACGCGGCAGCGGCACGCGGCCGCCGGGCGTCGTCATCGTGTCCTGCTGCCAGCGGACTTCGTCGATCAGCGCCGCCATCAGGTCGGATGCGGTGTCCGGGTCGAGCCAGTCCGGCTGCCAGTCGATATCGGGTTTGGGGATGTCGTCGAAGAGATCGAACATGGCGCGTCGTGCGTGAGGGCGGCCGCGTCGCGCGACCTGAAGAACCACGATAGCAGACGACGGCTGGTGAAGTCCTTGCGCACCTGTTTTTCGCTGTGCGCTTGCGTGCGGTGTGTCTCGATCATCCCGGCCGGCCGCGAATCCGACGCCGATCGAACCTGCGCGGCGACCGCAGCCCCCTTCGACTCCGCCGAACACCCGTATGCTAAAGTCGGTCGAACTTATCTCAAAAAAGCGCCGGCGCACGCCGCGCGCGTAGTGCGGAACACGGGGAACCCATGAATTCGATCGGTGCGAACGACGGCACGGCGCCCGCGCGCCGCGTGCTTCTGGTCGACGATAGCGTCGACGCGGCGGAAGCCTTGTCGATGTTGCTCGAGACGCTCGGCCACGAAGTGCGCACGATGCACGACGGCACAAGCGCGCTCGCCATCGTCGACGAATTCAGGCCGGAAGTCGTGATTCTCGATATCGGATTGCCGGGCATGGACGGTTTCGCACTCGCGCGCGAACTGCGCAAACTGCCGTCGACGCGCGATGCTTTGCTGATCGCGCTTACCGGCTATGGCGGGGACGAGGATCGGTTGCGGGCGCGCGCCGCGGGCTTCGATCACCACCTCGTCAAACCGGTGGCGTTCGCCGATCTGGAAGACCTGATCGCGCGCTCGTTCGGGCCGGACCGGACCCGCAACGTCTAGCGCTCCATCATTCCACCCGAAGCCGCGCCATATACGGAAGGTGATCGGAGAGCCACGCCGTATCCTGCGTCGGCGTGATCCACTCGACCGGCTTCATGCCGCGCACGAACATCTTGTCGAGCGCGAGCGCCGGTGAAAACGCCGGGAACGTCCGCCCCGACTCGCCGAGCAGCGTTGCGACTTCGTGCATGCCGAGTTCGCCGAACAGCGGCACGGAATCGTTGCGCCAGTCGTTGAAATCGCCTGCCAGCACGAGCGGGCCTTCCGGGGCCTCCTTCGCGATCCAGTGCGCGATCCAGTTCATCTGGCGCAATCGCGCCGCGCGCGTGAGCGCGAGATGCGCGCAAAGCAGTGTCACCGAGTGGCCGGCGAAGGTCGCCCGCGCGACCAGCAGGCCGCGCCGCTCGAAGCGGTGCGCCGAGATGTCCCAGCGGCCGCTCAGGTCCAGCGGATGTGGTGAAAGAATCGCATTCCCGTGCCGCCACGACGGCTTGAACACGTTCGGCCCGAGCGCGATCTGCAGTTCGAGCGACGTCGCGATTTCGGTCGCCTGGCAATGCCAGATGTCGTCGGGCGGCGCGTCGAGCGGATTGCCGAAGCCCGTTGCGAGCATCGGCTGCGGCATGCGCCGCGCCATCGCTTCCTGAAGAAAATAGGCGTCGGCGTTGGTGGACTGGACCCAGCGCTGCATCGCGCTCCATGCCTGAAGCCCGAGCGGTGAGCGGCCCTTGTGCAGGTTCCAGCTCACTGCGACGAAATCGGGCGTTTCGTGCGCTGAATGAAAGCCTGGTGGGAGATGGTCGGGATTTCGCATGTGTTTCGTGTTCTGAGCGATGTGGCTGGCCGGGCGCTCAGGCCATCACTGAGTCGCCGCCGTGGTAGTCAGGCTGGCCCGCACCCGATACGCCAGCGAGGGGTTTTTATCGACGATCTGCCAGTTTGCCCATTCGCCGGGCTTGAGCACGAGGCCAGGATGCGACGCGTTCACGACGCGCGGTTGCGGCGGCAGCTTGCAGCCCTGCGCGGTCGTAGGCGCCGTGTTGTCCTGGATCGTTTCCTGGGCCTCGATCGCCAGCGTCACGTCGTCGGCGCTGGCGTGCACCGGGGAAATGGTCAGGGTGCGCTGCAGATCGATGTCGCCGGCCGGTTTGTCCGCGCAGCCGACGTTGTTCTTCACGACATTGTGATGCGTATCGGTGCGGGCCTGGCCGACGTTCGTCGTTGCGGAAAACGAGTCGATCTGCTGGCCGTCGCGCAGCACCTGAAGCTCCCATTTGACCGGCTGCGACGTGCTCGATTGCGCGTGGGCATCGAGGTGCGCGGCGAGCGCGGCGCCGATCAATAGCGTGCCAAGCAGGCGGGCGGCGGGATGTTTCAGCATCGAAAGCTTTCTCCTGGAGCGCGGGATGTGGCGCGGCGCTTTTGCGCGGCGCGGCCCGTAGGTCGGGAATGTATTTCTGACACTGCGGCGGCCAGCGGGTTCAGACCAATGGCTTCGTGCCTGTATGTGGGTCCAAAAGCCGCGATCGCAACCGTCGAAGGTGCACGGCTTCGCTTGAGGAGCACGATCCGAACCCGATGGCTGGCGGTTTGATCCGGGTCGGTACGTGTCGATGATACAAGGTTGGGGCGCGGTGCTGCGTTGATGGTTTATGACGGATCGGGCCCCACATCGTCATTAGACTAACGGTGTTCTGCGCGAGAGCTCGACCGGAGCAGCGGGAAACGACTGTTGTCTTTAGCAGATATCACCTCGCGGATTTCGCCATGCGCGCAATCTACCGGCATCACGCGAACGGCAACGAGGCCATCAAAAACCTGGTATCGGCGCTGAATGTGACCGAGCACACGCTGCATTTCGTGATGCGTGAGACGCCGCGCGGCTGGCATCACTCCGAGCAAACCGAGCAGCCCACCAGCGCGGACGCCTGACGGCGGGGCTCCGATCGGATAGCCCTCTTTTTTGCCACGCGATTCCCTCCGGCAATCCCCCAAAATTAGCAGCAAACCCCCGCGACTGCTCGCTTGCGCGCCCTTTTGTGGTCGATACACTGAACCCATCGATTACAGAAAACGACGGGGTGTGACATGACGACAGCCGTGGTCAAACAAGAACTCGCGGTGGCATCGTTCAGCAAGGTCTACAGTCTCGACGCGGTCGAGACTGCGCTGAACGATCTCTCCGAAGGCGCGAGCGATGCCTTGCGCGCTACCTACGAAAAAATGCTCAAAGTCGGCAACCTGCGCTTTTGCGTGAAGCCGAACCGGATGCCGTCGATCGACGATCTCGTCGGCAATCTCCCGAATTTCCAGGAGCCGCTCGCCGACATCCGCAAGCAGATCGCGCTCTGCCTCGAAACCGAAGACCGCCTCGAACTCATGCCGATCCTGCTGCTCGGCGAACCCGGCATCGGCAAGACGCATTTCGCCAAGCAGCTCGCGCGTCTTCTCGGCACGACCTGCCACTATGTCGCGATGAGTTCGCTCACGGCCGGCTGGATTTTGTCGGGTGCGTCGTCGCAGTGGCGCAACGCCAAGCCCGGCAAGGTGTTCGATGCGCTCGTCAACGGCAGCTACGCGAACCCGGTCATCACCGTCGACGAAATCGACAAGGCCACCGGCGACGCGCAATACGATCCGCTCGGCGCGCTCTACGCGTTGCTGGAGCACGACACGGCGGAGTCCTTCATCGACGAATTCGCCGAAGTGCCGATCAACGCGGGCAACATCGTGTGGATCGCGACCGCCAACGACGCCCGCGCGATCCCCGAGCCGCTCTTGAACCGCATGAACGTCTACGAGATTCCGCCGCCGGATCGCGACGGCGCGCGCCGCATCGCGCAGGCGATCTACGACGAGATCCGCAACGCGCACGCATGGGGCCGGCGCTTCCCGGAAACGCTCGGCGATGGTCCGCTCGACGCGCTCACCAAGGCGTCGCCGCGCGCGATGCGCCGGGCGATGCTCAACGCATTCGGCAATGCGCGCATCGACGGACGGCATCAGGTCGAGGCGCGCGACATCCAGATCGACCATAATTCCCGCAAGAAAGCGATCGGCTTCTGATGGCAGGCAGTTTTTGAATTTGCCAAAAAAGCGGTCGAAAGGCGGCTTTTCTGGCACGAAACTGACAATTTTGTACCCTATTCTGAATTCCTGCGGAAAACGATGCAATTGAGGCGCCGTTGTTGTGCAACACGCAATAGTCCAGAAAGTAGAATGCAGCTGATGAACCTGCGGCGGAAAAGACATGGACCAAATTGAATGCGTGGTGATTGGAGCGGGGGTGGTCGGACTCGCCATTGCAAGGGCGCTCGCGGCGCGCGGCCGTGAAGTCGTGGTGCTGGAGGCGGGAGAAGGGATCGGCGTCGGCACGAGTTCACGCAACAGCGAGGTGATTCACGCGGGCATCTACTACGCGCGCGGGTCGCTGAAGGCCGAGCTGTGCTTGCGCGGCCGGGCGATGCTCTACGAATTCTGCGAGTCGCACGGCGTGCCGCACCAGCGCTGCGGCAAGCTGCTCGTCGCCACCGCGCGCAACCAAGTGCCGCAGCTCGCGGCGATCGAGCAGAAAGGCATTGAGAATCACGTCAGCGACCTTCAACGCCTCTCCGGCGCCGAGGCGATGGCGATGGAGCCGCAACTCCAGTGCGTCGCGGCGGTGTATTCGCCGCAGACGGGCATCGTCGACAGCCACCAATACATGCTCGCGCTGCAAGGCGATGCCGAACGCGACGGCGCGAACATCGCGTTCCATACCCCCGTCACATCGATCGACGCGAGCGAGCGCTGCTTCATCATCGAGACCGGCGGCGACACGCCCACGCGCCTCCGCGCGACCCACCTGATCAACAGCGCGGGCCTGCATGCGAACGACATCGCGCGCAAGATCCGCGGGCTCGACGACCGCCATGTGCCGCCGCTCTACTTCGCGAAGGGCAACTATTTCACGGTCAGCGGCCGCGCGCCGTTCGAGCGCCTGATCTATCCGATGCCGAACGAGGCGGGCCTCGGCGTGCATCTCACCATCGATCTGGGCGCGCAGGCGAAGTTCGGGCCGGACGTCGAATGGGTGCAGTCGATCAGCTACGACGTCGATCCGCAGCGCGCGAATGCGTTCTACGCGGCGATTCGCGCGTACTGGCCGAGTCTGCCCGACGGCGCGCTGCATCCGGCCTACGCGGGGATTCGCCCGAAGCTTTCCGGGCCGGGCCAGGCCGCCGCCGACTTCATGATCCAGGGCAAGTCGGCGCACGGCGTGCGCGGGCTCGTGAACCTGTTCGGGATCGAGTCGCCGGGGCTGACGGCATCGCTCGCGATTGCCGAGCGCGTGGTCGAGATGCTGCGCCTCACATGACCCGCGCCGGACCTTGCATTTCGCCTTATCTATAACATTTGGGCTTTTTGAGGCCGCGTCGCGTTGTTATGCTCGGACATCGCCGTCGTCAGAACGGCGCGTCCCCCAATACATGGAGCGAGTCATCATGAAGACATCCCGTCGCACGTTTCTGATTTCCAGCATCGGCGTGGCATCGACGCTTGCGTTGAGCCGCACCGCTTTCGCCGCCGATGCGCCCAAGGTCGAGGAAAACGATCCGACCGCACAGGCGCTTGGCTACAAGCTGGATGCCAGCAAGGTCGACAAGGCCAAATACACGAAATTCGTCGCCGGGCAGGATTGCGGCAACTGCTCGTTCTACCAGGGCAAGGCTACCGACGCATTCGCCCCGTGCCCGATGTTCGCCAACAAGCAGGTGGCGTCGAAGGGATGGTGCAGCGCATATAACAAGAAGGCCTGAAACGCGGGGCTTCGCTGGAAGCCAGCCTGAGAGAACACAGAAGAATAAAGAAGAGCAATACGAGCGCGCCGGCCTCACGGTCGAGCGCGCTTTTTCTCGTCCCTTGATTACGGTGCGCGCCCTATTTACACTCGCCAAGGCACAAATCCGTCGAGCACCGGATTCGGGCCCGGCGGACAATACAACCGAGGCAGTGCGCCCGAGGCGCGGGAGAATTCATGGCAACGGCGAATCGCAAGGTAGTCAGGCCGCCGAATCTGCGCGCCATCGTCGCCGCCGTGATCGGCAACGCGCTCGAGTGGTACGACTTCACGGTCTTCGGCTTCATGACGGTCGTGATCGCGAAACTGTTCTTCCCGAGCCAGAACGACTACTCCTCGATTCTCCTCACCACCGCGACCTTCGGCGTCGCCTTCGTGATGCGGCCGGTGGGCGGCATCGTCCTTGGCCTCTACGCCGACCGCGCCGGCCGCAAGGCCGCGCTGACCCTGGTCATCGGCCTGATGACGCTCGGCATCCTGCTGCTCGCGATCGCCCCGCCGTATGCGGCGATCGGCATCGGCGGCCCGATCATCATCGTGCTCGCGCGGCTGGTGCAGGGCTTCTCGGCGGGCGGCGAATTCGGCAGCGCGACGGCGCTCCTGATCGAAGCGGCGCCGTTCTCGCGACGCGGCTTCTACGGCAGCTTCCAGATGGCGAGCCAGGCGGCGTCGCTGCTGCTCGGCGCGGTGGTCGGCGCGGCGATATCGCGCGGCATGTCGCCCGACGCGCTCGAATCCTGGGGCTGGCGCGTACCGTTTTTCCTCGGGCTGATCATCGGGCCGGTCGGCTTCTACATCCGCCGCAACATGGTGGACACGGAAGCCTTCCTGCATGCGAAGAAGACGGCCCGCCGCGCGACGCTCGGCGAAGTGTTCCGCTGTCACGGTCGCGAAGTGCTGTGCGGACTCGGCTCGGTGATCGCGCTGACGGTGACCGTCTACGTATTCATCGGCTATCTGCCGACCTTTGCCGTCAAGCAACTCAAGCTGCCGTTCGGGCAGTCGTTCACGGCGCTGATCGTCGGAAACCTGCTGCTGACGGTGCTCTCGCCGGTCGCGGGCGCCTGGTCCGATCGCATCGGCAGGAAGGGGCTGTCGCTGTGGTCGCTGCTGATCTCGCTCGTGATCATCTATCCGCTTTTCGCATGGCTCGCCGCCGCGCCGAGCGTGATGCGGCTCGTGATCGTGCAGGCGGCGTTGTCGATCACGCTGTCCGGCTACTACGGGCCGTTCGGCGCGCTGATCGCCGAACTTTTCCCGGCGCACATCCGCTCGACGGGACTCTCGCTCGCGTACAACCTCGCGGTGATGCTGTTTGGCGGTTTCGGCCCGTTCATCGTGACGTGGCTCATCCGCACGACCGATTCCCAGCTCGCGCCGACCTTCTATGTGATGGCAGGACTCGTGCTGTCAGTGATCGCGGTGGCCTGCATTCCGGCGACGCGTCATGTCGATGTCGACGAGGCGCGTGAACTGATCCGATAGGGTTGCAAAAATGAAGGTGATCGAAAGCGAACGATTCACGGCCGAGCGCGCCTGGGGCGCGCTCGATGTCTGCGTGATGAACGGCATCTCGTGCCGCCTCCACTGGACCGACCAGCCGTACAAGTGGCACGTCAACGACGGCGAGGAAGTCTTTGCCGTGATGCACGGCGAAGTGCGGATGCACGTGCGCCGCGACGGCCGCGAGGAAACGCTGGCGCTGAAAGCCGGCGACATCTTCCACGCGCAAGCCGGCGACGAACACTTCGCCGAGCCGGTCGGCGAAGCGCGCATTCTGGTGATCGAAAAGCAAGGCAGCGTCTGAGCGACGCTGCGCCTTTCAGCGCGTCAGCCCGGCCGCGACCAGCAGTTCCGCCAGCACTTCCGGCATGCCGCCTTCATGCGCGGCGGCGCGTTCCTGCAACTGCTTGACGAGCGCGCCGTCCAGCTTGCACGCGAACGGCACGAGCCCTTTTTCCTGATCCAGCTTGCGCTGCTCGCGGCGGTCGAGCTTCGGCTGCGCGCCGGCTGCGCCGAAGCGGGCGGGGTTGTTCTGCTTCAGTTCGTTGGCGAGCTTGAGCGCCTTGCTCTTTTCGAGGTCGAATTTCTTCACGCGAAGCTCCTGGGCGACGGGTTGATACGGTTGAGAAGCCGCGTATTGTACGAGAGTACGCTTGCGCGTCAGGTGCGGCTTGTGTCGGCGAGCGCGTCGATGCGCTCGCGCATGCGCTTCCAGTGCGAGCCTTCCCAGAACACCCGGCGGCAGACGTCGCAGGTCACGAAGCGCGTATGGCGCTCGCGCACGCCTTCCGGGACGCGGCCGTCGAGGTCGTGGGAATGCGCCGGCCGCAGCGGCGCGTTGCACATCAGGCAGAGGCGAAACGCGCGCACATGCGGCGCGAGATCGAGCCGTTCGGCGATTTCACGCCATTGTGCGTCGGCCTGCAGCGCGCGCACATAGCAGCCGTGCACCACGGAACGGCGCTTGAGCAACTCGCGGTCGCGCGTCAGCACGACGCGATGTTCCGCGAGCGCAAGTTCCTCGATTTCATCGTCGGGGAAATTGTTGTCGTAGCGCGTGTCGAAGCCCGCCAGCCGCAGGAGTTGCGCGAGCGCCCCCAGATGCGCGTCGGCGATGAAACGCAAGCCGGCGGCGGACAGCGCCGGCCGCAAAAGCCGCGCGCCCGTGCGCAGGTCGTGCGGCACGGCGTGCTTCGGATAGACATCGATCGCGTCGCCGTCCGCGATGGGCGCGTCGAAACCAGCCGGCTCACCATTCAGCACGATCAACTCGACTTCCGTATGCGGCACGCCGAGCGCTTCGATCATATGCTTGGCCGACGATCCCTTCGCGCACGGAAAGACGAACGCCTGCTCGCGCTGCGGCCGCGCGAGGAACTCGTTCAGTTCGCGGTGGAATCGAAAGCGTGCGTGAACCATGCAACGAGTATCGCATCGGTCGGCGCTGCATGCTGCGGAGCGATGTGATCTACTGGCGTCGCATTTTTTGAAGCATCCGGCATTGAAAGGAGCATGAAATGGACATCGGATTCATCGGACTGGGAGAAATGGGCAGCGCGATGGCGGGCAACGCGCTCAAGGCGGGACACACGGTACGCGTCTGGAACCGCTCGGCCGGGCGCACGAAAGCGCTGGCGGAGCAGGGCGCATCCATCGTCGATACGCCCGAACAGGCATTCTCCGGCGAGGCCGTGTTCTCGATGCTCGCCGACGACGCCGCCCTGCGCGCGGTCCTGATCGACGGCGGCCTGCTCAAGCAGGCGCCGAAGGGCCTCGTGCACGTGAACATGGCGACGATCTCCGCCGCGTTTTCCGCCGAACTGACCGCGCTTCACGCGCAACATGGCGTCGCGTACGTGGCGGCGCCGGTGCTCGGCAGGCCGGACGTCGCGGCGGCGGGCAAGCTGAACATTCTCGCGGCCGGCGCGAGCGACGCGATCGACCGCGTGCAGCCCGTTTTCGATGCGATCGGCCAGAAGACGTGGCGCGTCGGCGACACGCCGCAGCACGCGAACGTACTCAAGCTGGCGGCGAATTTCATGCTGGCGTCGGCGATCGAGACCTTTGGTGAGGCGGCGGCGCTGGTGTCGGGGCATGGCATCGACGCGCACGCGTTCCTCGACATCATCACCAGCACGCTGTTTCCGGGGCCGGTCTATCAGGGCTACGGGACGATGATCGCGGAGCGGCGCTACGAACCGGCGCTCTTCAAGGCGCGGCTCGGATTGAAAGACGTGCGCCTCGCGATGGCGGCGGCGGACGCCGTCGATACGCCGTTGCCGGTCGCCAGCCTGTTGCGCGACAACCTGATCGATGCCGTCGCGCACGGCGGCGGCGACAAGGACTTCGCGGTGCTGGGCGAAGTCGCGGCACGGCGCGCGGGCCGCTGATTTGTCAATAAACGTGGATTGAGTGGGCGGACGTGCGCGGCAGGCTGCATAATCCGGTCCTATCTCAATATTGTTGCGCTCTGCGATGAACCTGCATACCTGGTGGCTTTTCGTCGCTACCGTCTTCGTCATCTCCGCGATTCCCGGGCCGAACATGCTGCTCGTCATGACGCACGGCGCACGCCACGGATTGCGGCGCTCCAGCGCGACGATGGCGGGCTGCCTGACGGCGCTGGTGCTGATGCTGTCGGTGTCGGCGGCGGGGCTCGGCGTGTTTCTCCGGGCGTGGCCCGCGATGTTCGACACGCTGCGCTTCGCCGGAGCGGCTTATCTGGTCTGGCTCGGGCTGAAAAGCTGGCGCGCGAAGGTGGCGGATGCCAAAGCCGAACCCGACGTCGCGGAAGAGGACAACGCCGTCGGCCGCTCGCCGGTCGCGCTGTTCCGCAACGGCTTCCTGATCGCGAGCAGCAACCCGAAGTCGATCCTGTTCGCCACCGCGCTGCTGCCGCAGTTCATCGACGCCAGCCGTCCGACGCTGCCGCAGTTCGGCGTGCTCGTGTCGACATTCGCCGTGATTGAAGTGAGCTGGTATCTGCTTTACGCGGGCCTCGGCACGCGGATCGGCATGAAGCTGAAAAGCGGGAGCGTCGCGAAAGCGTTCAACCGGCTGACCGGCGGACTGTTCGTCGGCTTCGGCGCGATGATGGCGCTGGTGCGGCATTGATGCTCGCGGCGGCGGTCGGTGTCGAGGCGCGACGGGCAAATGACTGGCGGCGACCGGTGCATCGTGCTGGTGCGCGTCGTGCTCCAGACTGGGATGTTCCATTCGCTTTCGAACATACGTTCGCCGGAGCCGGGCGCAAAGTGGGCTTCGAGCGAAGCCTCGCTTCGATCGAAGAAGAACAGCAATAAGGGGAGGCGCCACATGTTCAGGTACAAGCGCACCATCGCCCGCCTTGCAACCGCGGCAATCAGCGGCGCGTTGCTCGCGCCTTCCCTCGCATTCGCCGACGACACGCCGAGTCCGTGCGCCGCGCTCAAGCGGATCGTCGCGACGGCGCCCGGCTTTTCGGCGGTCGCGGCCGAAGACGGCAAGGCGGTAGCGTTGCCCTACGGCGACGACGCCCGATGCACGGCGACACACGGCAGCTACGAATGCGCGTGGACACCGCACGGTGGATCGAGCGCGGACGCGCTTCAGGGCGTCGCGGCCGACATTGCATCGTGCCTGCCCGATGCCACCCACGACCAGAATTCTCCTTCCCGCCAGCACTTCTATCTCGGCGCGCGAGGCCAGCGCACGCAGATCGTCGCGACGACGGCGGGCGCCAACAAGCTCAAGCTCGTGATTTCGGGCACCAAGTGAGATTGCCGTGACCAAACGCATCCTGATTGCCGACGATGATGACGACGCACTCGTCTGCCTCTCGAACCTGCTCAACGGAATGGGCCATGAGGTGGCGCTCGCGGCGAACGGCGCGCAGGCGGTGGAAGTCGCACAGCAGTTCGCGCCCGAGGTCGTGATCCTCGATCTCGGCATGCCGCTGATGGACGGCCTCGCCGCCGCACGGGCGCTGCGCAATCTTCCGAACGGTCGGGCCTTGCTGATCGTCGCGCTGACTGGATGGGGACAGCCGCAGCATCGCGAGATGACGCAGGACGCCGGGTTCGACGTGCACCTCGTCAAGCCGGTCTCGTCGGATCAACTGGGATTTATTTTGTCGATGACGCAGCCGTAGGCATGTCAATCAGGGAAAACGTTGTAATAGCGAGACAGATCGACGCGCAATGTTGCGGCGCACCAATGATTTGGGTAGAGTCGTTCTTGTCTCCTCCATGTCTTCACTGATGTGGATTCAGCCCGCCTACCTAGGCGGGCTTTTTTTTCGCCTGTGCCGAGCACCGCGTGGTCAAAAAAAGCCGATTCGCTTTTCAACGAATCGGCGTTGGTCGTCCGCATGCAGTCGCAGCCGCGAAACTACCGCTTCAACCCAGCCTCTTCATCAGCGCCGATGTGCAGGTTCATGCACTGGATCGCCGCGCCCGATGCGCCTTTGCCCAGATTGTCCAGCCGCGCGACGGTCACGAAGCGCTCGTCGTTGCCGAACACGAAGATGTCGACGCGATTCGTGTCGTTGCAGGCCTGTACGTCGAAGAAGCCGTCGTCGAGATTGCTTTCGGCGTCGAACGGCATCACGCGGATGAACGGCTCGTTCGCATAGTACTCGGCGAGCGTCGATTGAACGTCCTGCGGCCTGGCGCTGCGCGCGAGCTGGCTCGGCGAGAAGTAGGTCGTCACCGACAGTCCCTTCAGAAAGTTGCCGACGATCGGCGTGAACACCGGCGCCCGCTTCAGCCCGGAACGCACCGCCATTTCCGGCAGATGCTTGTGCGTCAGTCCAAGCGCGTACGGGCGCGGGCTCGTGAGCTTCGCGTTGCCGCCGGCTTCGTAGTCCGCGATCATTTTCTTGCCGCCGCCGCTGTAGCCGGTGATCGAGTAGGCGTGCGCATCGAAGTCGGCGGAAATCAGCCCGCCCGCGACGAGCGGTTGCACCGACAGCACGAACGCCGACGCGTGACACCCCGGCACGGCGATGCGCCGCGCCGTGCGCAGGCGTTCGCGCTGCGCGCGTGTCAACTCGGGCAGCCCATACGCCCAGTCGTCCTGCGTGCGAAAGGCCGTGCTCGCGTCGATCACGCAGGTCCTGTCGTTGTCGACGAGCGACACCGATTCGCGCGACGCCACGTCCGGCAGACAGAGGAACGTCACGTCCGACGCATTGATCAGGCGGCGGCGTTCCCCGATGTCCTTGCGCTTCGCCTCGTCGATGCGCAGCACCTCGATGTCACGGCGCTCCGACAGATATTCGAAAATCTTCAGGCCGGTGGTGCCTTCCTGTCCGTCGACAAATACTTTCGTGGTCATCTCGATCTCGCTGGTTCGGCCTCGACGCGCGTCGTGCGCGGCAAGCGGAAAAAACGCCATTTTAATGCGCTTCCAAGTCAGCGTGATGGCGCGACGGCGGAATTGGCCGATCAGCCGATCCTGGCGAGGCTACTTTCCGGTCCAGCGCGCGGTCACGGCCGCGACGCGCGCGCCAAAGACCTTCGCCGTCTCCAGGTCGCCCGGCGGCGGCGCTTCCTCCGGCGATGCATCCGCCGGCGACTGCGCAAGCAGTCCCGTGAAGCCGCCGACGAAGTTCAGGTCGTTGCGCGTCGCGGCCTTGGTGTTCGACGGCATCATGCCCGTGCCCGCCCAGATCATGCCGTGCTGCATCGCGAGCGTGACGAGATAGGTGATCGTGTTGAACTTGTCGCCGTTCATCGTCGCGGAATTGGTGAAGCCCGCCGCGACCTTGTCCTTCCACTTCTGCGCCATCCACGGTTTGGAACTGGCGTCGGCGAACTTCTTGAAATCCGCCGACGGTCCGCCCATGTAAGTCGGTGCGCCGAAGATGATGGCGTCCGCCGCGTCGAGCTCGGCCCAGCCGGCGTCGTCGAGATCGCCGACCGGCATCAGCTTCGCTTCGGCGCCGGCGTCCTGCGTGCCGGCGAGCACGGCTTCGGCGACTTTCTTTGTGTGGCCATAGCCACTGTGATAAACGATGACGATTTTTGGCATGGCAATGTCCTTGACCTGCGCTGGGGCGGCGCGTCGTTGTCGGCGTTGGCGATTTTTCCCGCGACTGCCCGTTGGAACGGGCGCCGCAGGCTATGAGCCGGCCCAGTCTAGCAAAGTCAAGTAGGGCGTTTGGTTCGCCAGGGAACGGCGGCGCGCCTTTACCGACCGTAGGTAAACACGAGTTGCGCGGTAGCGAGCGTCGTCGTGCGGATTTCGTGCTCGAACATCAGCGCGGGACGCCCCTGACGCAAGCGCAAGTCGTCGCTGTTGAGCGCATACACCGTGATCACATAGCGATGCGGCTTGCCGGGCGGCGGGCAGGGGCCGCCGTAGCCGTCGGTGTCGAAATCGTTGCGGGCTTCCACGGCGCCCATCGCCCGGAGCGCGCCCGAGGCGCTGGCATTGCCCGGCAGTTGCGTCACGGTCGCGGGGATGCCGGCCACGGCCCAGTGCCACCAGCCGCGCCCCGGCGCGTCCGGATCGACGATCGTGACCGCGAAACTGCGCGTCTCGGCGGGCGCGCCGTGCCACGAAAGCTGCGGTGAACGGTTGCCGCCCTTGCAATCGCTCTGATCAAAGAGCAGTGTCGAGGGTACGGGCTTGTCGGCCGCCAGGTCGCTGCTCTTGACGTTGAACGTAGCTTGGGCAATCGCGAGCGGCGCTCTTGTGACGATCGCCGCCGCGCAAACCATGGCAAGGACGAGTGTGGAACGAACCGAACAAGGTACGGCAAGACGCACGGCCAGGCTTGCCAGGCGCATAGTGCGGTTTCTCCTTTTTTAGGGCGTCGCACGCCATGCCATCGTTACGCCGATCGTAACGATGTATTTTGTCTCAGAAATGAGCTTTATGTCAGATTCGAGTTTAACATTGCAACAAAGGATGAAATTCTTGTTCGTGGAGTTAACGATAGCGTAAGGCGGTAGTTCCAGCCTTGCCCTGACGCAGAAGACTTGATCACAAGCTTCGTATGGATCAAAAAATGGAAAACAGCAAATGGACGCGTATTTTCGCGGCGTCCGGTCAATTGCAACGGTTGGGGGAATAATGAACCAGCGCATCAGGGTTATTATCGCCGACGACCATCCAGTGATTTTATTCGGCGCAGCGCAGGCATTGCTGCGATTTCCCGAAATCGAGGTGGTCGGCCAGGCCCGTCAATCCACCGAATTGATTCAGCTTTTACAGAAAACGCCCTGCGACGTGCTCGTCTCCGATCTCGCCATGCCAGGCGGCCAATACGGCGATGGCATGCCGTTGCTCGGCTATATCGGGCGCCAGTTTCCGCACGTGCGCATCGCGGTATTGACGATGCTCGAAAATCCCGCGCTGCTCAAGCGGCTGCGCGAAGTCGGGGTGCAAGCCGTGATCAGCAAGGGGGACGACCTCAGTCACATCGGCCTCGCCATCATCCAGGTGACGCGCGGGAAGGAATACATCGGGCCATCGATTCAGGCGGCGCTCGACAGCATGGGGATCAGCGCAAGCGGCCAGCAGCGTGACGTAGTGCTGTCGAAGCGGGAACTGGAAGTCGTGCGGCTTTTCGTATCCGGCATGACGATTACCGAAATTGCCGCGCAGTTGTGCCGCAGTATTAAAACAATCAGCACGCAGAAAAATACGGCGATGCGAAAACTTGGCATCGACCGCGATTCCGAATTGTTTCAATACGCGCAGAGTAACGGATTACTGAATCTGTCCGCTTATGTCGGTGACGGTAATCTCGATACGCCGCTGCCTGCAAAGCGGGAAAACGAATAAATCATAAGGTTCGCCCCGAACGGCAAAATAAAAAGCCGCTGGAATAATCCCAGCGGCTTTTTTCGTGACGCGATTCAAACAGCGTTTATTGCGGTGCAGCCGTCGCCCCGCCATGCGCCGCCGACCATTCGGCCGGCGCATGCAGGAATTTTTCGACTTCGTCGAGCGTCTTCGTCTCGAAATAGCCCGACTCCTTGGCGACGCGCAGCACGTCCCACCACGTGGCGAGCGCGTGCAAGTCGACGTCGATGTCCTTCAGCACCGACACGCTTTCCTTGAAGATGTTGTAGTGGAACAGCACGAAGCAGTGGTTCACCGTCGCGCCCGCCGTGCGCAGCGCGTTGATGAAGTTGATCTTGCTGCGGCTGTCGGTGGTCAGGTCCTCGACCAGCAGCACGCGCTGGCCTTCGGTCAGCAGACCTTCGATCTGCGCGTTGCGCCCGAAGCCCTTCGGCTTCTTGCGCACGTACTGCATCGGCACCATCAGCCGGTCGGAGAGCCACGCCGCGAACGGGATGCCGGCGGTCTCACCGCCCGCGACCGCGTCGATCTGCTCGTAGCCGATGTCGCGCAGGATGGTGGCTTCGGCCATGTCCATCAGGCCGCGTCGCACGCGCGGATACGAAATCAGCTTGCGGCAGTCGATATAGACCGGGCTCGCCCAGCCGGACGTGAAGATGTACGGTTTTTCCGCGTTGAAGTGCACCGCCTGCACTTCCAGGAGCATCTTGGCGGTGGTGTCGGAGATCGTCTGGCGATCGTTGCCTTTCATGGGCGAATCCTTGGACTTTGAGTGGCGCAGAGCGCGGAGGCGGCCCGTGGGCCCGTGGCGCAGCGTGTCTCGCGGGACGAGGGCCGGAGAGTCCGGGCGTGTCCGACGTTTGCTGCGCGCGTAGCCCGCGATTTTACCCGACCGGGCGCCGCTGAGCGAGCGCCGGGCGGCGTTCGGCGCCGCTGGATCAACGCGACGAAGCGGGATTTTTCGCGAGTTGTGAGCGTCCGGCGCGACACGTACACTCGCGACATTTCTTCTTTCCTGGCGCCCATTCGGCACGCGCGCGCCTCTCCCGATGACTCCTGCGTCCCCCTCGACTGTTACCGCGAGCGCCACGCCGAATCGCCATGCCGTGCGCGCGCTCGTCGCCTCGATGCTCGGCTACGCGATGGACGGCTTCGACCTGCTGATCCTCGGTTTCATGCTGCCCGCGATCGCCGCCGACCTGCATCTCACGTCGACGCAGGCGGGTTCGCTCGTCACCTGGACGCTGATCGGCGCCGTGGCGGGCGGCCTGATCTTCGGCACGCTGTCCGATTACTTCGGCCGCGTGAAGATGCTGAGCTGGACGATTCTCCTGTTCGCCGTCTTCACCGGCCTGTGCGCGCTTGCACAGGGCTTCGGCGATCTGCTGTTCTACCGGACGATCGCGGGCATCGGGCTTGGCGGCGAGTTCGGAATCGGCATGGCGCTGGTTGCCGAGGCGTGGCCGGCGGCGCAGCGCGCGCGGGCGTCGTCATATGTCGGGTTGGGCTGGCAGGCCGGTGTGCTGGCCGCCGCGCTGCTGACGCCGCTCCTGCTGCCGCTGATCGGCTGGCGCGGGATGTTCGCGGTCGGATTGCTGCCGGCGATCGTGTCGTTTGCCGTGCGGCGGCGCGTGGAAGAGCCTGCGATCTTCACCGAACGCGTCACCGCCGGTCCGAACGCCGGCCGCGCGCTCCCGCTGAAACGTCTGTTCGACGACGCCCGCACCGCGCGCGCGAGTCTCGGCGTCGTGATCCTGTGCTCGGTGCAGAATTTCGGCTACTACGGTCTGATGATCTGGCTGCCGAGCTATCTCTCGACGACATTCGGCTATTCGCTCACGAAGTCCGGCCTCTGGACCGCCGCGACCGTGCTCGGCATGGCGCTCGGCATCTGGCTGTTCGGCATCGCCGCCGACCGCTTCGGCCGCAAGCCCGCGTTCCTCGCGTACCAGACGGGCGCCGTCGTGATGGTGTTCGTCTACGCGAACCTGACGACGCCTTTCGCGCTCCTGATCGGCGGCGCGGTGACGGGCGTGTTCGTGAACGGGATGATCGGCGGCTATGGCGCGCTGATCTCCGAGCTGTATCCGACCGAGGCGCGCGCAACCGCGCAAAACGTGCTGTTCAACATCGGACGCGCGGTCGGCGGCTTCGGGCCGGTCGCGGTGGGCGCGCTCGCGGCGCGCTATTCGTTCGCGGCGGCGCTGGCGCTGCTCGCGTCGATCTACCTGCTCGACATCCTCGCGACCCTCTTTCTCA
This sequence comes from Caballeronia choica, assembly GCF_001544535.1. Lineage (GTDB taxonomy): Bacteria > Pseudomonadota > Gammaproteobacteria > Burkholderiales > Burkholderiaceae > Caballeronia > Caballeronia choica. The sequence continues at coordinate 83,169 of NZ_FCON02000023.1, forward strand.
TCCCCGAACGACGCGGCGCCGAATTGCAGTGAACATCGCTCCAGGAAGGCGCATCGCGCGGGCTTTCGTCGAACGAAAGCCCGCTGGGTAAGGGTTTCGCACAGCGATTTCCGGCGATTGCTGCTTCGCGTCAATCGATGCGCGGGGTGTACACTAATTCTCCCAAAAAAAGCCCCGTCCGCCGCTGTCATCCACATCGGCGAGATGCCGCGCCTACGAGGCGTGCCGGGTGGCGCCGTACGATCGATCCATCGATTTACACCCCGCGGCTGCGACGCCGGCAGCGAGGCCCTTACTCGAAAAATTTCCAACGTCTCTAGGCTAATCATGGACGAACAACTGAAGCAAAGCGCCCTCGCTTATCACCAGAACCCGAAGCCCGGCAAGATCTCGGTCACGCCGACCAAGCCGCTCTCCAACCAGCTCGACCTCTCGCTCGCGTATTCGCCGGGCGTCGCGGCCGCGTGCATGGCGATCTTCGACGAACCGCTCGACGCGCAGAAGTACACTTCGCGCGCAAACCTCGTCGGCGTGATCACGAACGGCACGGCCGTGCTCGGCCTCGGCAACATCGGGCCGCTCGCGGCCAAGCCGGTGATGGAAGGCAAGGGGTGTCTCTTCAAGAAGTTCGCGGGCATCGACGTGTTCGACATCGAACTCGCCGAGACCGACCCGGACAAGCTCGTCGAAGCGATCGCGATGCTCGAGCCGACGCTCGGCGGCATTAACCTCGAGGACATCAAGGCGCCCGAGTGCTTCTACATCGAGAAGAAGCTGCGCGAGCGCATGAAGATTCCCGTCTTCCACGACGACCAGCACGGCACGGCGATCATCGCATCGGCGGCGATCCTGAACGGCCTGAAAGTGGTCGGCAAGAAGCTCGAGGAAGTGAAGCTCGTGTGCTCGGGCGCGGGCGCGGCGGCGATCGCCTGTCTTGATCTGCTGGTCGACCTGGGGCTGAAGAAGTCGAACACGCTGGCGGTCGATTCGAAGGGCGTGATCTACGAAGGGCGCGGCAACCTGGACGCCTCGAAGGAGCGCTATCAGGTGAACACCGACGCGCGCACGCTCGCCGACGCGATGCACGGCTGCGACGTGTTCCTCGGCTGTTCGAGCGCGGGTGTACTGAAGCCGGAAATGGTCGCGACCATGGCCGACAAGCCGCTGATCCTCGCGCTCGCCAATCCGGAGCCGGAAATCCGCCCGGAGGACGCGAAGAAGGTGCGCCCGGACTGCATCATCGCGACGGGCCGTTCGGACTATCCGAACCAGGTCAACAACGTGCTGTGCTTCCCGTTCATCTTCCGCGGCGCGCTCGACGTCGGCGCCACCACGATCACGGAAGCGATGAAGCTCGCGTGCGTGCGCGCGATCGCGGAACTCGCGGAAGAAACCGATCAGGGCGATGAAGTCGCGAAGGCCTACGAAGGCCATACGCTCGAATTCGGCCCGGAATACCTGATTCCGAAGCCGTTCGATCCGCGCCTCATCATCAAGATCGCGCCGGCTGTCGCGCAGGCCGCGATGGATTCGGGCGTGGCGACGCGTCCGATCAAGGACATGGACGCGTATCGCGAAGAACTCGGCACGACCGTGTACCGCACGGGCATGGTGATGCGGCCGGTGTTCCAGGCGGCGAAGTCGGCGCCCGCGCGCATCGCGTTCGCGGAAGGCGAGGATGAGCGCGTGCTGCGCGCCGCGCAATTCGTGCTGCTGGAGAAGATCGCGAAGCCGATCATCATCGGCCGGCCGGCGGTCGTCGAGATGCGGCTGAAGAAGATGGGCTCGAAGCTGAAACCGGGCACCGACTTCGAGATCGTCAACCCCGAGGACGATCCGCGCTATCAAAAGAGCTGGCAGGAGTATCACAGCATCGCGGCGCGCCAGGGCGTGACGCCGGAGAGCGCGAAGGCGGCGCTGCGCAAGTTCAACACGCTGATCGGCGCGATCCTGGTTCACACGGGCGATGCCGACGGCATGATCTGCGGCCTCATCGACACCTATCAGGACCACCTGAAGTTCATCGAGCAGGTGTTGGGCAAGGCGAAGGGCGTGCAGAACTTCGCCGCGATGAACCTGCTGATGCTGCCGGGCCGCAATCTCTTCATCAGCGATACGTACGTCAACGAAGTGCCGACGCCTGAGCAACTCGCCGACATGACGGTTCTCGCGGCGAGCCAGATCGAGAAGTTCGGGATTCAGCCGAAGGTGGCGCTCGTGTCGAACTCGAACTTTGGCAGCGTGCCGACGGCATCGGCGAAGCGCATGGCCGATGCGCGCAAGCTGATCGCGGAACGTGCGCCGCACCTGGAAGTCGATGGCGAGATGCACGGCGACGCGGCGTTGTCGGAAGCGGTGCGCAAGGCATCGTTCCCCGGCACGACGCTGCACGGTGAGGCGAACCTGCTGATCATGCCGAACGTAGAAGCGGCGAACATCACGTACAACCTGCTCAAGATGGTGAGCGGCGAAGGCGTGACAGTCGGGCCGTTCCTGCTCGGAACCGACAAGCCGGTGCATATCCTGACGCCCGCCGCGACGGTCAGGCGGATCATCAACATGACGGCGGTGGCGTCGGCGGGAGCGCGGGTGGGGAAGGCGATGTGAACGCGGCGGACTGCTTCGGCATCCCGATGACCTATTGATGATTGACTGAAAGCAGCAAAATGGCGACCCGGTTATGCCGGGTCGCTTTTTTTGCGCGTGCGTTTTTGCTCGGAGAAGAAACGCAATCCCCCGTCAGGTTTTTGCGATCGGTGGCGCGATAGTTTGCGATCCTTACAACACAAATTATCTGATTAGGAAAAATCTGGTTCGAATTGCTGTTTCCGCTGCGTAGAGTCCGGGGTCGTTCCCTTATAAAAGCGTGGGTCCGATTTGCTTCGGGGTATTGAACGGCATCCCGCGCCGATCCGACACGCGTCAGGTCTGCCACGACAACTCTCGCAGGATTTCAGCATGAACAGGTTTTTCAAATCGATTTGGAGCGACGCCCTGGGCGTCTGGGTTGCAACGTCGGAACTGAGCGCCGCGCGCGGGAAACGAAGTGCGAGATCGGTTAGGAAGGGCGTGGTAAGCGCCGTGCTGATCCTGGCGGCTGGCGGAGCGACTGCTGAGGTGGTAGCGATCGGAAAGCCCCTGGCGGTCGGTGCCAACGCGGCCACCAGCGGCAACTATATATTATTCGGAACAAATGTCGGTACTGATGGGGCCAATTCCATCGTGATGGGAGTTAATACCAGCAGTGATGCGGCCAATTCCGTGGCGATGGGCGTTAATGCCAAGACTGACGCTGCTTCGACAGACAGCTTCAACTTCGGCGGTGTGCTGACCAATGCAGCGGGCGGTGTGGCGATCGGGTCCGGGGCATCGGTGACGGCGGCCAATTCCGTCGCGCTTGGCGCAGGATCGGTTGCGGGCCGCGCGAACACGGTAGCTGTCGGCAATCGTCAGATCACGGACGTTGTGGCGGGTACGTCAGATCTGGACGCGGTGAACCTGAAGCAATTGAAGGACGTTAGCGGCAGCGTGGCGGATGCCCTGGGTGGCGCGGCGGGGGTCGATCCGGTGACCGGCAAGGTAACTCAACCTACGTACACGGTAAGCAAGAAGCCGCTGCACACGGTCGGGGACGCGATCGCGGCGCTGGACACTGGCCTCGATAACGCCGTGCAATATGACGACGGCGCCAAGACTTCGGTCACGCTGAAGGGCGCGGGTGGTACGCAGATTCACCAGGTGGCCGCAGGCACGGTTGACTTGGACGCAGTGAACCTGAAGCAGTTGAAGGACGCGGGCCTGAAAACGGACCCGTCGGGCGTCGCGACGAACGCCTTCGTCGCGTACGACGACAAGACGAAGAAGGACTCGGTGACGTTGGAAGGTACGAGTGGCACGCAGATTCACAACGTGAACGCGGGTACGGTGGACAAGGATGCGGTCAACCTGAAGCAGTTGAAAGATGCCGGCTTGGTAGTAGGCCCGAGCGGCGAAGTGAAGAACGCGTTCGTCGCGTACGACACAGCGGCGAAGGACAAGGTTTCGCTTGGCGGCACGGGCGCGCACGAAGTCACGCTGACGAACGTTAAAGCGGGCGCGGCCGATCTGGACGCGGTGAACCTTAAACAGTTGAAGGACGCGGGTCTGACGGTCGGCCCGAGCGGAGAAGTGAAGAACGCATTCGTCGCGTATGACACAACAGCGAAGGACAAGGTCTCGCTTGGCGGCACTGGCGCGCACGAAGTCACGCTGACGAATGTTAAAGCGGGCGCGGCCGATCTGGACGCGGTGAACCTTAAACAGTTGAAGGACGCGGGTCTGACGGTCGGCCCGAGCGGCGACGTGAAGAACGCGTTCGTCGC
>NZ_FCON02000024.1 GCF_001544535.1 Caballeronia choica
AGCGGCAAGGGGTGTTCTTCGAGGGCCGTCTTCGGGCGGTGGACAACCCGCATTGCCGCTACCGTTATTTACTTTCGTTTCCGATATTTGCAGGCTCGCCAGAAGATTGGCGGGCTTTTTGCGTTTCTGGTGGTCGACGAAGGTGACGCCTGATGTTTGTCGCGGATTGCCGCGTCGAAAGGGTTGCGAGTTCATGAGCAGGTGAGCCGGGTCGTCGCGTAGAATGGATTTCGGCGCGATTGGCCTTGTCGGCGTCAGCCGTCCGATATGAAGCCGTTTTAGCGGGGAGCTGCCATGAATACCAAGCAAGGTAAAAAGGGACATCTAGAGGCTGCCGCATCGCACCACGAGCAAGCGGCGCGATTTCACCGGGAGGCATCGCAGTATTACGAGGCGGGCAAGGATCATGACCATGCCGCTCATCAGGCCGTGTTGGCGCACGGCCATGCACTGCATGCCGTCGACGAGGCGAATGTCGCCGCCAAGCATGCAGGCGTTCCGGCGCCGGCGGGGTCCGTTGAAAGTGGCCTGACTGCCGCGCAACATCATGCGGCGGCGTCGGAACTCCATATTCAGGCGGCGCAACATCTGCGGCGCGCGGTAAAGCTATTCGAGGATGACCGCAGCGCAGTCGCTCATGAAACGCAACTGGGTTTTGCTCTTGCCTTACGGGCGCTGGCGCATGGCAACGAAGCGGACAAGCAGCATGTCACATCGCTTCGGGAGAAGGGCGCGTCCTGATGTGCGTCGATGTGAGCCGCAGTTGACCACGCAAAAGGACAGCACCGTGCGGCGCAAATGTTGAACCTGCCGCAGCGCAACAACCGCATCTGTATCAGGCTTTAATGCGCCGCAAAAAAAACCGCTAACGTGCCTGTAAAGGCCGTTAGCGGAATGAGAAAACGCAACGCGATATATGCACGGCCTGCCCGGTCGACGTCAACCGTTTTCCCGGAAGAGGCCGTTGAGTTGTGCGCCGGATGCCGCGTCGGCAAAGCCATCGAAGCGTCCGTCTGTCAGCGCTTCAGCGGCGCGCATGAAGCCGCCCCACGCGGCGCGGGCCAGCGCTCCGCCCACGCTGATGCGTCGCACGCCGAGCGCGGCCACGTCCTGCAGTGTGAGATCGGAGGTCGAGCCGATCAGCAGATTCACGGGCTTCGGCGCCACTGCGGCCACGACTGCTTCAATCTGTTCGCGCGTTCCGATACCCGGTGCGTAGAGGCAATCGGCGCCGGCTGCGGCGTACGCCTTCAGACGCGCGATCGTGTCGTCGAGATCCTGCACGCCGGCGAAGAAGTTCTCAGCGCGCCCGATCAGCAGCGTGTCGCCGCCTGCGTCGTCGATGGCGCGGCGTGCTGCCTTCATCCGTTCCACGGCGACGTCGACGGGGAAGATCGGGTGATTGGCATCGCCGGTCGAATCTTCGATTGAGAGTCCGGCGACGCCAGTATCCACTGCGAGCTTGACGCTTTCCGCCACACCGTCGGCATCGGCCCCGAAGCCGTTTTCGAAGTCCGCGTTGACGGGCAGGTCCGTTGCTTCGACGATCGTGCGCAGATGCGCGAGGATCGCTGCGCGGGGCACTGTATTGTCGGCGTGTCCGATGGACCAGGCGAATCCGGAACTGGTCGTGGCGAGTGCCTTGAAGCCGATACTTTGCAGATAACGCGCGCTGCCGATATCCCACGGGTTGGGGAGAATGAAGCATCCGGAAGCGTGCAGCTCACGAAAAGCGGCACGCTTTTCGGCGATGGTGCGGGACATGGCGAGTCTCCTGAAAGGGGGTTTAAAGCTACCCGTGCTGTTATACGACTTCAGCGTCGACGACGGGAAGGTTCGTGTCGATATGAACGCATTATTCACGAAGTACGTGAGCGTCTGCATTCCGATACACCTGCACTCCACCGTGACAACTGCCGCTGTGACACCTGTCACACGAGACGTCCAGCGGCGCCGCCGAACGCGGCATTTCAAGCCCGTTCCTCCGGGTAATCCCGCGACAATAAGGCCTCGCGCGGGCCGTTCAAATTGGCATAGCCCTTGCACTAGGCTAGTCGCTGGCGCTATCGAGCTAACGAGCTAACGGGTGAGCGCGTAGCGCGAAGCCGGATGAATGACTGCTGATCCACTCCCAAAAGCGGCGCGATGCCCGCGCCTCTTCTACATGCCAACAACGATGAAACCTCGCTAACGACACTCCCCCGGTTGGACCACTCCGAGTGAGCGGCCTGGAGGCACATGGCAAGGATTGGCGGTGGGAAGCTGCTTTCTTTGCTTACTTTCTTTGCAGCAGCAAAGAAAGTGAGTCCCGCCCCGGACAGGGGCAGAGCAAATAGACCAAAAACAAAACAAGTTCCATAGAAGCGCAACAAAAATCAAACGGCGCAAACACACCACAACCCAAGCGCCAGCGACAACCAAAGGAGATATGAATGCGCAACCCAGCGCCGCTGCGACCGCCGTCGCCGCTCATCGGCATCATCGCGAACCCGATTTCCGCCCGCGACATCCGCCGCGTGATCGCGAACGCAAGCAGCCTGCAACTCGCCGATCGCGTGAACATCGTGCTGCGGCTATTGTCGGCGCTCGCGTCATGCGGAATCGATCGCGTGCTGATGATGCCCGACCGCGAAGGGCTCAAGGTGATGCTGGAGCGCCACCTGTCGCGGCGCCAGGGACCCGACGCGACCCTCGCCGCGGTCGACTATCTCGACATGCCGGTCACCGCGCGCGTCGACGACACCTTCCGTGCCGCGCAAATGATGCGCGAGGCGGGCGTCGCGGCGATCATCGTGCTCGGCGGCGACGGCACCCATCGCGCGGTGGTGCGCGAGTGCGGCGCGGTGCCGGTCGCGGGGCTTTCCACCGGCACCAATAACGCGTTCCCCGAGATGCGCGAGCCGACCATCGCGGGACTCGCGGCCGGGCTCTACGCCGCCGGCCGCATCCCCGCCGCCGACGCGATCCAGCGCAACAAGCGCCTCGACATCGACATCCGCGACGCGCACGGCACCGTGCGCAGCGACATCGCGCTCGTCGACGCCGTCATCTCGCACGAGCACTACATCGGCGCGCGAGCGCTCTGGAAGATCGACACGCTCGCGGCCGTCTACGTGTCGTACGCCGATCCGCAGGCGATCGGGCTCTCGGCCATCGCGGGCCTCCTGGAGCCGGTTGGCCGCCATGAACCGGGCGGCCTCGCCGTCGAACTCGCCGCGCCCGGCGAGGGCGAGTTCGACCTGTGCGCGCCGATCGCGCCCGGCCTGATGCGCTCGGTGCCGATCGCCGGCTGGCAGCGTCTTGCCGATGGCGTGCCGCAACGCGTGCGGCAGCGCGCCGGCATCGTCGCGCTCGACGGCGAACGCGAGATGGCCTTCGCCGCCGGCGACACAGTCACCGTCACCTTGCGCGAGGGCGCCTTCAACAGCATCGACGTCGCCGCGTGCATGCGCTACGCGGCACGTACCGGCCTGATGCGCCAGGTCGTTCAAGCGCAACCCTGATCCCCGTTTTTCGCCCACCACCCCAACGAAGGAGACAGACATGACAGTCCGTTCAACGCAGCAGGACGCCGGCGCGTTGCCGCTCAACAAGGAGGAACTGTTGACGGTCTATCGCAAGATGCGCACGATCCGCGATTTCGAGGAGCGCCTGCACGTGGACTTCGGCCGCGGCGACATCCCCGGCTTCGTGCATCTCTACGCCGGCGAGGAAGCGGCCGGCGTCGGCATCATGTATCACCTCACCGACGGCGACCGCATCGCGAGCACCCATCGCGGACACGGCCACTGCATCGCGAAGGGCGTCGATCCGGTCGCGATGATGAAGGAGATCTATGGCAAGAAGGGCGGCTCGTGCAACGGCAAGGGCGGCTCGATGCATATCGCCGATCTTTCCAAAGGGATGATGGGCGCGAACGGCATCCTCGGCGCGGGCGCGCCGCTCATCTGCGGCGCGGCGCTCGCCGCCAAGTTCCGCGGCAAGGGCGAAGTGGGCATCACCTTCGCGGGCGACGGCGCGTCGAACCAGGGCACCTTTCTCGAAAGCCTGAATCTCGCGGCCGTGTGGAACCTGCCCGTGATCTTCGTCATCGAGAACAACGGTTATGCGGAATCGACCTCGCGCGAATACGGCACGGCGGTGGACAGCTACGTCGATCGCGCGGCGGGCTTCGGCATCCCGGGCGTGACGGTGGACGGCACCGATTTCTTCGCGGTCCACGAAGCGGCGGGCGAAGTGATCCGGCGCGCGCGCGAAGGCGGCGGACCGGCGCTGCTCGAATGCAAGATGATCCGCTTCTACGGCCACTTCGAAGGCGATGCGCAGACCTACCGTGCGCCCGGCGAACTCGACGACATCCGTTCGAACAAGGACTGTCTGAAGAAATTCGCGCACACGGTGACGCAGGCGGACGTGATCTCGCGCGCGGAACTCGATGCGATCGACCGCGACGTCGCCGTGCTGATCGACCGCGCGGTGCAGGAGGCGAAGGACGCCCCGCAACCGAGCGCCGCCGATCTGCTCACCGACGTGTACGTCAGCTATTGAACGCAGGCATTCACCGCAAATCAGGAGACAAACATGGCCCGTAAATTGAGCATGAAGATGGCGATCAACGAAGCACTCGACCAGGAAATGACCCGCGACCCGAGCGTGATCGTGCTCGGGGAGGACATCGTCGGCGGGGCAGGCGCCGATGGCGAGAAGGACGCATGGGGCGGCGTGCTCGGCGTCACCAAGGGACTCTATGCGAAGCACGGCGACCGGCTGCTCGACACGCCGCTATCGGAATCCGCGTACGTCGGCGCGGCGATCGGCGCGGCCGCCTGCGGCATGCGGCCGGTGGCCGAACTGATGTTCATCGACTTCATGGGTGTGTGCTTCGACCAGATCTTCAACCAAGCCGCCAAGTTCCGCTACATGTTCGGCGGCAAGGCGGAAACGCCCGTCGTGATCCGCGCGATGGTCGGGGCGGGCTTTCGCGCGGCAGCCCAACACAGCCAGATGCTCACGCCGATCTTCACGCATATTCCCGGCCTCAAGGTCGTGTGCCCGTCGACGCCCTATGACACCAAGGGCCTGCTGATCCAGGCGATCCGCGACAACGACCCGGTGATTTTCTGCGAGCACAAGAACCTGTACGGCTTCGAAGGCGAAGTGCCGGAGAACTCGTACGCGATTCCGTTCGGCGAGGCGAACATCGTGCGCGACGGCAAGGACGTATCGATCGTGACCTACGGCCTGATGGTGCATCGCGCGCTGGAAGCGGCCGCGACGCTCGCGAAGGAAGGCATCGAAGCGGAGGTGGTGGATCTGCGTTCGCTGTCGCCGCTCGATATCGACACGGTGCTCGAAACGGTCGAGAACACCGGGCGGCTCGTCGTGGTCGATGAAGCCAGTCCGCGCTGCAACATCGCCACCGACATCTCCGCGCAAGTCTCGCAGCAGGCGTTCGGGGCGCTAAAGGCCGGCATCCAGATGGTCGCGCCGCCGCATACGCCGGTGCCGTTCTCGCCGATACTGGAGGACCTGTACATTCCGAGCGCCGCGCAGATCGTGGAAGCGGCGCGCAAGACGATGAACGGCAAGGGAGGGGCGCACTGATGGCCGAGATCACTCCGATCGTGATGCCCAAGTGGGGCCTGTCGATGAAGGAAGGCACGGTGAACGCGTGGCTGGTCGAGGAGGGCGCGCAGATTACCGTCGGCCTGCCGATCCTCGACGTGGAAACCGACAAGATCGCCAACGCGGTCGAGGCGCCCGACGCGGGGACCTTGCGCCGCAAGGTGGCCGCGGCCGGCGACCTGCTGCCGGTGAAGGCGCTGCTCGGCGTGCTGGCGCCGGCCGAAGTCAGCGACGCCGAGGTCGATGCGTACATCGCGTCGTATGAAACCCCGCCCGACGATGCCGGGGGCGATGACGAAGGCGCCGCGGCGTATCACTTCGTCGAGGTCGACGGCATCCGCGTGCGGTATGCAAGCCGGGGCGAGGGCGACAAGACCGTGCTATTCATCCACGGCTTCGGCGGCGATCTCGACAACTGGCTCTTCAACCTCGACCCCATCGCGGAGCGCAACAAGGTGGTCGCGCTCGACCTGCCGGCGCACGGCCAGTCGACGCCGAAGCTGCCCGGCACGACGCTGAAGGATCTCGCGCAGTTCGTGCTGCGTTTCATGGACGCACTCGACATCGGCGAGGCGCATCTGGTCGGCCATTCGATGGGCGGCGGCGTGGCGGCGCAGATGGCCGTCGATGCGCCGGCGCGCGTGCTGTCGGTGGCGTTGATCTCGCCGGCCGGGCTGGGAAGCGAAGTCAACAACGGCTATACGGAAGGCTTCGTCAATGCGCAGTCGCGGCGCGATCTCAAGCCGGTGGTGGAACTGCTGTTCGCGGACCCGGGGCTCGTCAGCCGCCAGATGCTCGACGACCTGCTCAAGTACAAGCGGCTCGACGGCGTGAGCGAAGCGCTCACGGCACTCGGCGGCAGCTTGTTCGCGGGCGGCAAGCAGAGTGAACTGCCCGGCGACAAGCTGGGCGAAACGGGCAAGCCGGTGCTGGTGGTGTGGGGCGCGCAGGATCGCATCATTCCCGCCGCGCATGCCGCGAACGCGCCGGCGGGTGCGACCGTCAAGGTCTTCGACAATGCCGGCCACATGAGTCAGATGGAAAAGGCCAACGACGTCAACGCGCTGCTCAAGCAGCATCTGGCGGGCAAGGCGGACTGATCCCGCTGTCGTCGTCGCGATGGAGCGGACATGGCGCGCGCCATGTCCGCCATCGCATGACTTATCACTTACCTTCGAATGAATCCACCCGATATGAGCACAGAAGCCACGATCGATCTCAAGAGCCGCCTTACCCGCATCAACCAGCAGTTCGCCGCGTTGGGGCAGGCACAGCCCGCCGTCATGGGCGGCTTTCAGTCCGTGATGAAGGCGGCCACTCAGGAAGGCAGCGTGCCTGCCGCATTCAGGGAACTCGTCGCGGTGGCGCTCGCCGTGCACAAAGGCTGCGACGACTGCGTTCTGTTCCACACGTCGCAGGCGTTGCGCCATCAGGCGACACGCGCTCAATTCGCCGACGTGCTGGCCGTCAACGTCGAAATGGGCGGTGGTCCGGGTGCGATGTACGCGTCGAAGGCGCTCGCCTATTTCGATGCGCTGAGCCAATAGACGTATCGCCGCATCTTGCGGCGGCGACGTCTGGAAATCGTGGGCCGCATGGCGCTGTTCTTCGCGACCATGGATAACGTGACCGGGCAATCGGTCAATGTCAATGGCGGGTTCACGTGTCATTGACGAGGGCCGTGCCCTTGTCGCTGCAAGTTCATGCGTTAGCGGTGTCGCAGGGGCCGGCACGAGTCCGGCCCCTGCATCACTTTGCGTATTGGTGCGGACAGCGCCGCCATACGCGATCGGTACCACGACGGAACTTCACCGGCGAGAAGAACGAGTTCGCCCCGGACTCGTCGAGCAACGCAGCAATCGCTGCCGCGAATTCCTCCTTGGCTCACGAGGGTAGCAAGCCGCCGACGCGACTGATGGGCATGCAGGCATGAAGGCCGCCTTGCTGATCCACGGTAGAGACCCGGACGGTGGCTCCGCCTCGGGCTCGATCTCCTTGATGCGATACGCCAGTCGGGCGTACACACAGATCACAAAACAGAGCACACCGAAGGCAATCAGGAATTTATCCACGATTGCTCCTTTTCTCTGGCAGGTCGGCCGTCTCGCAGTTCAGCCGTCGCGCTTGCGCGAAAGAGGTGTCAGACGATTTCAATTGAACTCCTGCATATGAGGTTGAGTTCGAACTGCCCGTATCGATGGCCCCGTGCATGAGAGCACTTTCAGTACGCACCCTGCTGGACCGGCTGACGAATCTTCGGCGCTGCTGCTCGCTTCACCGGCTTGGGGGGTGGCCGGTCAACCAAGGCTACGGCACCATCTTAATGTCGACAACCAGTACATTCAAATAATTGTCATGGATACACTCTGCGATGCGCTTTTTTCCGATGGAGTAGCGAGTGGTCAAGGCCGCCAGGGACGGGGCTGCAGCGCCTGAAGTCATTGCGCCGGAAGTTGCCACGCGGCGCGCAGCAGTCTCAGGAACTCGGCTTCCCGATCACAATTGCTACCGTCCGCCGTGACGGCTTCGCTGCACAGTTCGATGATGTCGCGACGGAGTCGCCGGTCCTGCACATCGGCCGCCAGCCAGGCGAGTGTCTCGGGGTCGACGTTGCACACGTCGCTCCAATTCAGGTACCCGCAGCGCGTCAGGTCTTCGTACAGCATTCGCACGATGGCGAGCAAACGGCTTCGGTTCAACAACAGCCGTCTTTGCATGCCGCAGCGATCGAGCGCCTCGAGTTCCGTGAGGCTGAGGTGTCCATCGGAAAGCAGACATGCCGCCAGGATGCGGCCCGCTGCCTCGGGACTGTTGCAATGATAGTGACGCATTTTCTACTCCTTGCGAACTCGGCACGAATGGATCGGTAAGGCGACGCTGAAATGATCCAGGCGAATCACCGTGGCACTTCAACTCACGCTATGCATCCAATAATCAGGGATGCAGAACGTATCGATTTTGTCAGGCCGAGGATTGGGTTTATCGATAAAGACATCCTGCCGACCGCCCCGTGCCGGGTTATCGGGCGTCAGCGGCGGGTGCCTTGCTCCAGCGTGTAGCGGCACGGCGCGTCGAACCGACGTTGACCCTGTCGGAGACGGTGTGAATCGGCGTGCTGGTGTGGCGCCGTATCTCCGAGGCAACGTCTTCGTTCAGCCAGCGCCACCAGCCCGAACTGCGCTCGCCGAGAAGGATCAGATCGGCACCCGACGCGTCGGCGGCCGAGGCGATCGCCCGACCTACCGAGGAACCCGTGATCGGCAGCGTGACGGTGCGGGTTTCGGCGGGAAGCGAATGGGCGTCCAGCGCATCCGTCACTCGCGTAACGATCTCTCGTCCATGTTCTTCCAGCGCCTGGACGATGAGTCCGAAGTCGTAGTCGATTGTCCCTGTCATGCAGCGCGCAGGGTCGACCACGTGCAGCACAAAAATGCGCGCGTCGTACTTTCGGGAAATCTCGATGGCCGATCCCAATACTGCATCGACCGAGCTTGCACTAACCGCAACTAGAAACTTCGTGAACATTCTGGGTGCCTCTTGTAGTGGGACAGTGGAACCTGGCGGCCTATGCCGTTCGTGATCCATGGCCTCATCATCAAGCGTCAGAATGAGCGGAAAATTAGCGCGTCGCGGAAACGACGCCCGTGCTTGCTGCGGCACCCATGCCGCCAGAGACGCAACAGCGCTCGAAGCCTAATTCAGACCTAATTCAATGCCCTTACGATGCGCAGGCATGACGGACGGCATTCGCATTGCGCGTGACCGGCCTCATATAGAAACCCCACTTTGAAACCCACTTTATTGATATCTGGAGCACTTCATGAAACCTGCCAAAGTTCTAACCATCGTGGCGTGTCTGTTCTTCGCTCAGGCGGCTAGCGCGCAAGAAACGCAATTGAGTCCTGCGAAAATGAGCTGCACGGACTTTGTATCCGTTGATGCGGTCTATCGGCCAGCATTGGTGTACTGGGTCGCCGGCGTCGATAAGCTTGGCGTCAAGGAAACGGACACCTTGGTCGTCGATACGGCTCATCCGGTGGGAGACATGGTCGTGGAAGAGTGCAAGAAGGACCCGCACGCTCCGTTCATCACGAAAGTCAGGTCCATGATCAAGGCCAACAAGATCGCGCTCTTTGACCGTCACTGAGCGCAAGTACGTCCCTCCAGGACCGTATCCTGTCAGGCAGCGCGCGCTGGCGCTCGATCTCGGCCGTCGGCGCGGCGGCGTGCTCGGGGAGCAGCCGGAGGTCGAAGTCGATCGAGGCAAACGGCCGGGTCAGCGCCTTCTGCGCGCGCCGCCGACGCTCGGCGGCGGTCACGCAAGCAAGGGGCTGACAGGCGCGACGAGAGGGATTGAATACCTGATCGCAGGCGCCGGCTATCCGGCTACCCGACGTTCGTTATCCGATTTTTCCGGCGCACGTCATAGCGCGTCTCACGCCCACGATTGCCGGTGCGTCCGGCGCTTTTCCATGCATTCCGCCTCCCCGCCGGCACGAACGCAGCAGCGGAAAAGGGCGCCAAAAAAAGCGGATAGCGAACGTCGAGTAGCCGGATAGCTCCGGCCTCCGATCAGGTATTCAATGCTCCTCGTCAGCTCATCAACGCAACGCCGTGAAACGGCAGGAGGAGACATCGTGAGTAACGTCAGAAACCCATCACAGTGGCAGGAGTTCGTAGGCGGCTGCCTGGACTTCCGTCCCGCGGAAGGCGTGTACCGGATCGCGCGCCAGATGTTCACCGAGCCGGAGCTGTTCGAGCTCGAGATGGAGTTGATCTTCGAGAAGAACTGGATCTACGCGTGCCACGAGAGCGAGATCCCGAAGCCGCACGATTACATCACGATGCGCGCGGGCCGCCAGCCGTTGATCATCTCGCGCGACGGCAGCGGCCAGTTGAACGCGATGATCAATGCGTGCCAGCACCGCGGCGCCACCCTCACGCGCATGACCAAGGGCAATCAATCGACGTTCACCTGCCCGTTTCACGCATGGTGCTACAAGAGCGACGGGCGGCTCGTGAAGGTCAAGTCGCCGGGCGAGTATTGCGAGGACTTCGACAAGTCCACGCGCGGCCTGAAGAAAGCCCGCATCGCGAGCTACAAGGGCTTCGTGTTCGTGAGCCTCGACGTCGAGGGCACCGATACGCTCGAGGCGTATCTGGGCGACGCGCGCATCTTCTTCGACATGATCGTGGCGCAATCGCCGACCGGCGAACTGGAAGTGCTGCCGGGCAGGTCCACCTATAGCTACGACGGCAACTGGAAGCTGCAGAACGAGAACGGCCTCGACGGCTATCACGTGAGCACCGTGCACTACAACTACGTGTCCACGGTCAAGCATCGCCAGGAAACCAACGCGCAAAAGGGCGACACCGCCAGCAGCACGCTCGACTACAGCAAGCTCGGCGCCGGCGATGCCGAGACCGACGACGGCTGGTTCTCGTTCAGGAACGGCCATAGCGTGCTCTTCAGCGACATGCCGAACCCGGCGGTGCGTCCGGGCTACGCGAGCGTGATGCCGCGTCTCGTCGAGTCGCACGGCCAGCAGAAGGCCGAGTGGATGATGCACCGCCTGCGCAACCTCAACATCTATCCGAGCATGTTCTTCATGGACCAGATCAGCTCCCAGTTGCGCATCGTGCGCCCGGTGGCCTGGAACAAGACCGAGATCATCAGCCAGTGCATCGGCGTGAAGGGCGAGTCCGATCAGGATCGCGAGAGCCGCATCCGCCAGTTCGAGGATTTCTTCAACGTGTCGGGCATGGGCACGCCGGACGACCTCGTCGAGTTCCGCGAACAACAGCGCGGCTTTCAGGCACGGCTCGAACGCTGGAGCGACATTTCGCGCGGCCACCATAAGTGGGTCGAGGGAGAGACGGTGAACACGCGGCTCCTCGGCATCGAGCCGGTGCTGAGCGGCACCGAGCTCACGCACGAAGGCCTGTATGTCAATCAGCACGGCGCGTGGCGCGAGTTCCTGCTCAAGGGTCTCGCCACGCAGTCGAACCGCACGAACGAGGGTTGAGCCATGCAACAGTTGCAACATTCCATCGAGCAGTTTCTCTATCGCAAGGCCGAGCTGTGCGACGCCCAGCGCTGGGACGAGTATCTGGACCTGTTCGACGAGGAGAGCGAGTTCCATGTGCCCCAGTGGGATTCCGAGCACGAATACACGACGGACCCGAAGCGCGGCATGTCGCTGATCTACTACACGAATCGCTCTGGCCTTGAGGATCGCGTCTTCCGGCTGCGCACGGGCAAGTCGGCGGCCTCGACGCCGCTGCCGCGCACGATGCATCAGGTCAGCAACGTGCGGATCGCCGAGCTCGAAGGCGGCTTGCTCGAAGTCAGGGCCAACTGGGCGACGTTCTACGCGCGGCTTGGCGTGGCCGAGCATTTCTTCGGCCGGGTGACCTATCACCTGCGCGCCGACGGCGAGGGCTGGAAAATCGCGCGCAAGCATGTCCTGCTGCTCAACGACCGCATCAACGCGGTGCTCGATTTCTATCATCTTTGAGCGGGAGCGCGTCATTATGAGCCACAAGGTCGCTTTCAGTTTCGCCGATGGCAAGACCGTATTCTTCAACATCCGGCCGAACGAGCTCCTCCTCGACGCGGCGCTTCGCAACGGCGTGAACATCCCGCTGGACTGCCGCGAGGGCGTCTGCGGCACCTGTCAGGGGCGCTGCGAATCGGGCAGCTACAGCCAGGATTACGTCGACGAGGAAGCGCTGTCGCCCGAGGACCTGGCCCAGCGCAAGATGTTGTCGTGCCAGACGCGCGTGCAGTCCGATGCGTCGTTCTATTTCGACTACGACTCGAGCCTGTGCCAGGCGGGCGGCACGAGCGTCGTGTCCGCACAGGTCACGCAAGTGCAGCAGGTGTCGGAAACGACTGCGATCCTCCATCTCGATGCCGGTGCGCATCCGCGGCGCCTCGATTTCCTGCCGGGTCAGTACGCGCGCCTGCAGGTACCGGAGACGGGCGCCTCGCGCTCGTATTCGTTCGCCAGCCGGCCCAACGACGGCAATCAGTTGCAGTTCCTGATACGTCTGCTGCCGGACGGCGTGATGAGCAACTACATGCGCGAGCGCTGCCAGCCGGGCCAGACGATCGAATTCGAAGCGCCGCTCGGCGCGTTCTACCTGCGCGAGGTCGAGCGCCCGCTCGTGATGGTCGCGGGCGGCACCGGGCTGTCGGCTTTCCTTGGCATGCTCGACGAGCTGGCGCAAAGGGGCGGTTGCGGCCAGCCGGTCCGGCTTTACTACGGCGTGACGAATGCGCGTGACCTGTGCGAGCTCGACCGTCTGAAGGGCTATGCGGAGAAGATCGAGGACTTCGCCTGCGAAATCGTCGTGATGAACCCCGCGCCGGATTGGCAGGGCAAGACCGGGCTGATTCCCGAGCACTTCGACCGTGGTTTTCTCGAGTCGAATCCATTCGACATGTATGTATGCGGACCGCCGCCGATGGTCGAGGCGATCAAGCGATGGCTGGCCGAGCAGGGCATCGAGGGAGGCCGCCTGTACTACGAGAAATTCGCTGACAGCAACACGAGTCATCAGGCGTCTTGAAGAGCGGACGGGGCCGCGCAGCCGGCCCCGTGTGCATTCGTTCGGGTGCGCACCGATTTGCATCGGGTTTGACCTCATTTACACTTTACGGCTCGTCAAGAGGTAAGTGATCCGATGCAGACGCAAGCCGGCCACGACAGCCGTGGCGTAGAAGCGGAACGTCGCGACCTCGATGGTGCGCGCGACTGGATGGCGGCGATTTGCGGGCCGCACTGGTTGCGCGTGCACAGCCCGCAGCATCTGCAGTTTCATCACTCGGGCACCGTGCTGCGCGCGATGTCGACAACGCTCGGTTATGTCGAGTACGGTACCGATGTCACGGTGTCCGTCAGCACCGATTCCCCGCTCAACTGCTACAGCATCAGCCTGCCGCTCTCCGGTGAGCAGGAACTGGCGGCACATGGCCGCCTCTGGCAATCGGACCAGGACAAGGGGCTGATCGTTTCCCCGCATGAGGCGCAGGACCTCGAAATCACCGGCAATTGCCGCAAGATCATTGTCGCGATTCCGCGTCCCGCGCTGCGCCAGGTGCTCGAAGGGCTGCTGCATCGCCCGCTCGATACGCCGTTGACGTTCCAGCCCGGCATGGACGCCGCCAGCGGCGACCAGGCCGCCTGGTGGCGCATGGTCAAGTTCATGCTGGCGGAAATGGAGCGCAGCGGGCCGCTCGTGAATCACCTGCAAATGGCAGGCGACCTCGAGCAGGCGCTGCTCAAGGGGCTGTTGTTGTCCCAGCCGCATAACTATTCGGAAGCGCTCGTCGATGCGTTGAGCCCTTCCTGCCCGCACTATCTGTTGCGGGCGAGACAATTCATCCAGGACAACGCGCGCGAGAATCTCACGCTCGAAGACATCGAGCGGGCGGCTGGCGTGTCTCGCTACAAGCTGTTCGACGGCTTCGGGCAGCATTTCGGGCAAGCGCCCATGGCGTACCTGAAGAAATACCGGCTTGAGGCGGTGCGCCGCGACATGCTCGTTGACCGCTCCGAACGGAACATCTCGTCGATCGCAATGGGTTGGGGATTCACGCATCTCGGGCGCTTTTCCAGCGACTACAAGAAGCTGTTCGGGGAAGCACCGTCGGAAACGCTCAAGCGTGTCGTCAGGCGCTAGGCGAATCGCACGACCAACGCGTTGCACGCCGCGCAAGCGATTGCAGTAGTGGAAGCCCAAAATCCGCTCGCGCTAGCCGGTGCGCCGGCGATCATCGAGGCGTGTCGACGCGAGGGTGTCGTACTCGCCACCAATCATCATTTGCGCAACGATGCCACGCACCGGGCCATCCGGCAGGCGGTGCGCGACGGGCTGCTCGGGAAATCCAGCTCAGGCGATGCCGCCGTTGGCGCGCAGGATCTGACCGTTGACCCAACCCGCATCCGGGCTGACGAGGAACGACACGACCGACGCGATGTCCTCGGGTTGGCCGAGGCGCTGCAACGGCGGCATCTTCGCGAACGTCTGGATCTGTTCCTCGGTCTTGCCGTCGAGGAACAGCGAGGTCGCGATCGGACCCGGCGCCACCGCATTCACCGTGATGTTGCGCCCGCGCAGCTCCTTGGCGAATACATGCGTGAACGCTTCGACGGCGGCCTTCGTCGCGTTGTAGATCGCGTAGCCGGGCATGTTCAGCGCGAGCGTCGTGCTCGAAAAATTGACGATCCGGCCACCTTCATTCATGCGCGCTGCCGCCTCGCGCAGCGTGTTGAAAGTGCCGCGCACGTTGATGTCGAAGGTCTGGTCGTAAAGCGCGTCGGAGGTATCGGCGAGCGGGACCGTTTTCAGCACGCCCGCGTTGTTCACCAGCACGTCGACCTTGCCGAGTTGCTGTTCGACCACCTCGAACATCGCGCGCACTTCGTCGGCCTTCGAGACATCCGCCTTCACTGCAATCGTCTTCGCGCCCTTGGACGCGAGTTCGGCGACCAGCGCGTCGGCTTCCTTCGAACTCGACGCGTAGTTGATCGCGACGGCGAAGCCATCTTTCGCGAGCCGCCGCGCGACGGCAGCTCCTATGCCGCGCGAAGCGCCTGTGACGATGGCTACCTGGCTGTTTTCGATGGTGTTCATGATTCGCTCCGTTCGGGTGATGAGTGGATGAACGAATCATGAATCATTCTGACAGCAAGATAATCACGCCGAGTTCGGCAATATCTGTCCATTTACTTAAACAATCGGCGACGGGTCGCCGCTGTGCCGCGCGTGCCAAGACAGGCCAATCCCGCGGCGCCTGCTCCCAACGCGACCACTGCGATCCATAACGCGGCAGAGAACGATCCGGTGTGCTCGGCAAGCGGCGCCGCGACCAACGGCCCGACAATCTGTCCCAGCCCGTATGCTCCCGTTGCGTAGCCCATCAAACCGGCGGCGGCGTCGCTGCGCAGTCTGCGGGCCTCCCGCATCGCGAACAGCGTGATGGCGGTGAACGGCAGCCCCAGCAACAGGCTGCCGAGCCCGAGGCCGAGCGCGGTCGGGAACACGATGCCCAGTACGATTCCCAGCGCCTGGATGACGTAGCACGCGGCCGACAGCAACCGGTTGTCCCACGACATCGGCAGTCGCGCGGCGATCAGGGCCCCCGCGATCAGCGCCAGCCCGAACGCCGGCCAGAACAGGTCCGGCCACGACGACCCCGGCAACGCCTGTCGCGCGATGACGGGCAAGAAGGTCGCGGTGATGATGTAGCCGAATCCGGCAAGGCCGTAGAGGCCGACGAGCCAGGCCGAATCGGCGCGCGTCGACGCGGGCGCGGCGCTATCGCCAACACGGGCGCGGCCGCGCGTCGCCGGTGCTTCATGTGCGAATGTCTTCCATACGATCGCCACCGCCAGGCCCGAGCACAGCGCGAATCCGATCCACACATAGGGCGGCGGTACGCCGAGCGCCGCGGCCGCGGCACCCAGCAAGCCCGTCGCGATGATGCCGACGCCGGGTCCCGCGTAGATCACGCCGCCGAGGCCATGAGCGTCGAGTTCGGCGAGCCGTCTCAAACCCCACTGCGACGCGAACACGAACGCCCACGCGCTGACGACGCCTGCCACGAACCGTATTGCGGCCCACAGCCAGAACGTGTCGACGAGTCCCATCGCGAGTGTCAGCACAATGGTCGACGCCAGCGCGAGACGCACCACACGTACGTGGTCGAGACGGATCGCCGCGCACGACAGCGCGCCGATCAGATATCCGGCGTAATTGGCCGACGCGAGCCAGCCGCCGTGGCGGATATCCAGCGCGCCGCTTGCCAGCATCAGCGGCAGCAGCGGCGTGAAGGCGAATCGCCCGACGCCAAGCGCCACCGCCAGCGCGACAGCACACGCGAGCGCGGCCTGTCGCGCGGGATCAGCAGAAAGCGATGCAGCATGGGCGGGCGTAGCCATGAGTCGACGATCGAAGCAGGAATGCAGCGATCCTAGCTTGACCGATGCATCTTGAAAAATGAATAATTGAGATGCCACCAATCTTCTGGAAAGATCATGGACTTGTCGGCGTTGACCATTTTCCGTGCTGTCGTCCGCGAAGGCGGCGTGACGCGGGCGGCGGCCAAGCTCAACCGCGTACAGTCCAATGTGACGACGCGCATCCGCCAGCTCGAGGAAACGCTCGGCGCGGACCTTTTCATCCGCGACGGCCGCCGCCTCGTGCTGACGCCGGCCGGCGAGACCTTGCTGCCGTACGCGGAACGCCTGCTCGCCCTCGCCGATGAAGCCCGCCACGCGGTTCGCGAGAATCGTCCGCAAGGCCGTCTGCGGCTCGGGACGATGGAGAGCACGGCCGCGAGCCGCCTGCCGCGCGTGCTGGCGACTTACCACCAGCGCTGGCCGCAAGTGACGCTCGAACTGGTGACGGGCGTGACACGCGCGCTCATCGATGGCGTGCGCACGTTCGACCTGGACGCGGCGTTGATGGCGCGGCCGATCGAGCCCGATGCGCTGCCCGCCGAGCAGTTCGAGTCCGTCCCGGTGTTCAACGAGGAACTGGTGCTGCTCACGCCGCGCGGGCAGCATCCGCTGGTCACGGCGCGCGATGCCACGGGGCCCACGCTGGTGGCGTTCGAGCGCGGCTGCGCGTACCGCTCGTACGCGATGCGCTGGTACGAACTGCAGGGTATCCGGCCGGCGCGCGTGCTGGAGCTGGGTTCGTATCACGCGATCGTCGCGTGCGTGGCGGCGGGCGCGGGCGTCGCGGTGGCGCCGCGCTCGGTGCTCGAACTGGCGGGCCTCGACGGTGAGGTGGACCTGCATCCGATCGGCGAGTTGGGACAGGTGGATACGCTGCTCGTGTGGCGCAAGGGTCACTTCTCGGCCGCGCTCAACGTGCTGCGCGATCTGCTCGCGGACGGCGCGTAGCCACTGTCGAGACCTCGCCGGCCAAACTCAATAAAATAAGCGGCACCGCTCGGGAATCCGCTCCTGAGCAACGCATCACCTCCGATCGCCGCGAGGCCGGATGCGATGCAACGGAGGACTGACATGCGACTCGACGACAAGGTTATCGTGATTACCGGCGCGTTCGGCCAGTTGGGCCGTGCGGTGACCGCCGAGGTGTTGCGTGAACACGCGAAAGCGGCGCTGCTCGACATCGCCATCGGCGACGCGCCCGACGGCGCGCACCCGTGGCGCGTCGATCTCGCTTCGCTTGCCGACACGCGCGAAGCGATGGACGCGATCGCCGCGCGGTTCGGCCGGATCGACGGACTGGTGAACATCGCGGGCGGCTTCACCTGGAAGACGCTCGAAGACGACGGCGACCTGTCGGAATGGCAGAGGATGTACGCGATCAACACGATGACCTGCGTGACGGCGTCCAGGGCGGCGTTGCCGCATTTGTTGAATGGCGGCGGCGGCCGGATAGTCAACATCGGGGCGGCGGCCGCCGTCCGCGCGGCGGCCGGAATGGGGCCTTACGCAGCGGCCAAGTCGGCGGTCCTTCGCTTCACGGAATCGCTCGCCGACGAGCTCAAGCACCGCAACGTGACGGTCAACGCGGTTCTGCCAAGCATCATCGATACGCCGCAAAACCGCGCGGACATGCCCGACGCCGATTTCAGCGCGTGGGTCACGCCACAGGACGTCGCGCAGGCCATCGGCTTTCTGCTGTCGGATGCGGCTCGCTCCATCACGGGCGCGTTGCTGCCGGTGACGGGGCGCGTATGATCGACGCTTGACGGTCGGCCACCGTCGGCCACGTTCAGACATTGCTTCGGACTATTCCGAAGTGGATTTCTTGTCTTTGGTATTTTTCCGTTGAATTTGATTGCCTAGACTCCATTTCAGATGCACCGCGCGCTGTTGATAAAGCGCGTTGCTGCAGGAATGGAGAGCGCGGCGCCTCTGCGTCGCACCTATCTGGACGAGTCAAACAGGACGGAGACAATCATGTCTGAAAACAGCTACGAAACGGGTCGGCTCAACTTGCCGTTTGTGGGAATCTGCACGTTCGCGAAGTCCCCGTTGAGTCTCGACTGGGACAAGATCGACGCGGACGTCGCGGTGATGGGCGCGCCCTTCGACTGCGGCACCCAATGGCGGGCCGGGGCGCGTTTCGGCCCGCGCTCGATTCGCGACGCGTCGACGCTGTTCTCGTTCGGCCACGGCGGCGCCTATGACTTCGAAGACGATGTCGTCTATCTGCCCAGCGACGAAGTGCGTATCGTCGACATCGGCGATGCGGACATGGTGCACACCAACACCGAAAAGAGTCACGCAAACATCGAGTACGGCGTGCGCAAGATCCTGGCGGCGGGCGCGCTGCCGGTGGTGATGGGCGGCGATCACTCGATCAATATTCCGTGCATCAACGCGTTCGAAGGGCAGGAGCCGTTCCATATCGTCCATATCGACGCCCACCTCGATTTCGTCGACGAGCGTCACGGTGTGCGGCACGGCCATGGCAATCCGCTGCGGCGCGCGGCGGAGAAGAGCGTGGTGTCGGGCATGACGCAGGTCGGCATCCGCAATGTGTCGTCGACTGCGCGCGAGGGCTACGCCCAGGCGCGCGAGATGGGCTCCGACATCATTTCGGTGCGCGATCTCCGGCGACTCGGCATTCAGGGTGTGCTGGACCGCATCCCGAAGGGCGTGCGCTATTACCTGACGATCGACATCGACGGCTTCGATCCCTCGATCGCGCCGGGCACGGGCACGCCGAGTCACGGCGGCCTGCTGTATTACGAAGGACTCGAACTGTTCGCGGGACTGGCGGAGCAAGGCGAGGTCATCGGCATCGACCTCGTGGAAGTCGCACCCGATTACGACCATTCGGGCTCGACTTCGATTCTTGCGGCGCAATTGCTGCTGAACACCATCGGCCGTGTGATGCATCAACGCAAGGTCAAACGAAACCTCTTCCGCTGACCCGCACGTTATTTTCCGCTTCGCGTGGTGCGGTCGGCTTGCGCGGCCGCGGCCTGCAACAGCTTGCAAAAGGCCTGTACGACCCGTGCCGGTTCGCTCCCTTTGCGCGTGACGATCTGGAAGTCCAGATGGGTCGCGTAGTGCTCGGGATCGATGCGGATCAGCAATCCGCTGTTCACCCACGGCTCGGCATAGTGCGGCGGCAAAAAGCCGATGTAGTTGCCGGACAGGATGAGCATGGCCCGGCCTTCGACGTTATCGACGGAGGCCGCGGCTTCCGGCATGCGCAATAACTTCAATTCCTGGCTGCCGAGATAGGCGCGGGCCGCTAGTCGCTCCTTGCTGAGCAGCGCAACCGGAACCCTGCCGCTCGCCCGTTCGTGCAACGGATGCGTCGACGCACAGTAAAGCCCTTGTTCCTCACGATAGAGCGGCAGGTAATCGAGCCCGGGAATCTGCGCGGGGAACGGTCCCACTGCAAGATGCAGGCGGCCGTCCAGCACGTGCTGCTCCATGCTGCCGGGCGTTTCGATCTGCACGTGCAGGCGCACTTCCGGCGCCATCTGGCCGAACTCTCGGATCGCCATCGGCAGGGGCGAGTCCTTGTCCGTCAAGGTCGCTTCGATCATGCCGAAGCGCAATACGCCGGAAAGCTGATTGCGCAGCGCACCGGCTTCCATATGAAACGTGTCGACCGCGCC
The DNA here is from genome assembly GCF_001544535.1 of Caballeronia choica. Lineage (GTDB taxonomy): Bacteria > Pseudomonadota > Gammaproteobacteria > Burkholderiales > Burkholderiaceae > Caballeronia > Caballeronia choica. Next base: position 20,252 of record NZ_FCON02000024.1, read on the forward strand.
GAGCAGTCGCTGCGCGGCGGCGTGCAGTTCCGCGCCTTCCTCGGTGAGCCGGAAACCGGCGCGTCCGCGCTCGCATAGCCGCAGTCCGAGTCGCGTTTCCAGTTGCGACATGTACTCGCTGATGCTCGATGCGCCGATGTTGAGAATGGGCTGCGCAGCGGCGAAACCTCCGCACCGCACGATGGTTTCGAAGATCCGCAAGAGCTTGAGATCCGTGTCCTGAACTTGCATCGTGCCGCCCGTGGTTACTTCGGAAGTTCCCGAAATGTGTTTCATCAATCGTGCATTTTATTGGAGTTTTTGGCTACGCAGAATTGCTGTCAACCCCACTGTTCCCGGAGATCGGCAGAAACGGCGCGGCGGGCGGGGCCACACGAGGTTTCCTGTGCCACGGTCTGGCACACCACACGAGGTGAGGAGCGCATGATGAACAAGCCGTACGCAGGTGCAAACTGGTGGGCAGCCGTCGCTTTGGGCATGATTTCCCTGGGCGCGCAGGCCGGCGAGCAGGTCGTCAGGATCGGCTTGACGGGGCCGTTGACCGGCCCGCAGGCCGCCATCGGCAAGGACGACGAGAACGGCGTGAGAATGGCGATCGAGCGCCTGAATGCCGAAGGTCTCGTGATCGGCGGCCAGAAGACGCGCTTTGAACTGGTCTCGGAGGATGACGCGGCCGACCCGCGTACCGGCATGACGGTCGCACAAAGCCTGGTCGACGCGAACGTCAAGGTCATTCTCGGGCCGTTCAATTCCGGCGTCGCGATTCCGATCTCGAACCTCGTGAACGTGTCGGGAATCGTGATGGCGACCGTCGCGTCCAATCCGCAGATCACGCAGCACGGCTATCCGTTCGTGTTTCGAATCTCCGCCAGCGATACGCAGCTTGGCAGCCGGATGGGAGAATTTGCGGCAAAGGAACTGAAGGTCAAGCGTATCGCCGTGATCGACGATCGCACTGCGTACGGCCAGGGCGTCGCCGACGAGTTCGTCAGCGCGGCCAAAGCCAACGGCATCGAGATCGTCGATCGTCAATACACGACCGACAAGGCAACCGACTTCGTATCGATCCTGACGCACGTCAAGGGCTCGAACGCCGAAGGGATTTTCTACGGCGGCTACTACGCTCAGGCCGGCGCATTACGCAAGCAGATGAAGCGCCTCGCGATGAACGGCTACCTGCTCGGCGGCGACGCAATGTGCAATGCCGAACTGGGGAAACTTGGGGGCGATGCGGTCGACACGCGCGTGTATTGCCCGCAAGGCGGCCCCGTTCTCGATCAAACGCCGGAAGGCCGCCGCTTCAAGGCGGACTACAAGCAACGCTTTCATACCGACCCGCTGACCTATAGCGCTGCCTTGTACGATGGCGTGAACATCGTCGCGCAAGCGATGGCGAAGGCCAATTCGATCGAACCGGCCCAATACCGCGCTGCGCTGGCGAACATCGATTCTCGTGGGGTTTCCGGCCACTATCAGTTCGACAAGAATCGCGATCTCACGAATTCTCCGATCACCATCTATCACTATCGAAATGGCGAGCCGACGCCCCTTGCGTCCGCACAACCCTAGGCTTGCGTCACGGGCGGCGTCTGCCCGACCATGCGGTAGCTTTCCATCAGGTCGATCATGAACACCTGGAGGATGGTGGGAGGCACCGCGGTCCGCCGGATGATCGCGCAAAACGGCCATTGCGTGCCGAACTCGTCCGGGCATATCCGATACATCTCGCCGCGCGCGACCCATCGGGCAGCGTAGTGAATCGGCAAAAATCCGATGTACGCGCCCGATAGAACGAGGATAGCCTGCGCCTCGATATTGTCGACGGTTGCCGCGGCTTTACTTGCCTTGAGCATCTGGAGGTCGTGCTGCTGCAGGTAGCCTCGCGCTACCACGCGGCTGGATGCGATGGCCTGCTCGAGCGCGATATCGGCTTGCGAACCGCCGGCGAGCGGGTGATTTTTTCCGCAATACAGGCCGTCCGGTTCGGCATAGAGATCCGTGTAGGTGAGCCCCGGCACATGAAGCGGGAAATGCCCCACGGCGATGTGCAGCCGGCCATCCAGCACGCGCTCCTCCAGTTCGGCAGGCGTGCCGACATAGACATCCAGATGCACGTCGTGCCCCCTCGACACGAACGCCTGAAGTGCGTTCGGCAGCGGCGAGGCCGAGTCGGTCACCGTGTTGTCGATGATGCCGAGGTACAGCTTCCCCGAGATGTGCTTCTTTAGCGCATCGGTATCCACACAGAAGCTTTCTACGGCCACCTGTAGCCGCTGCGCCGCCTCATAAGTCGCCACCCCATGTTCGGTGAGGCGAAATCCGCTTCGCCCGCGCTCGCAAAGCTTGAGCCCCAATCGCGTTTCGAGCGTCGTCATCTGCTCGCTGATGGTCGACTGGCTCACGTTCAGGGTCGCCTGGGCGGCGGAAAAACCGCCGCACCGCACCACGGTCATGAATACCCTGAGTAGCTTGAGGTCCACGTCCTGCAACTGGATCACGGTATTCGCCTCCATCGCAGCGATTGCACTGATTGCACCGATTGCTTCGATATTCCCGATATGAACATCTGATGCACGTGATTTTTGCCTCCGTCCATGTCGTCCATAGTCTCTCTAAACGCGGCGCTACCACAAGCCACGTTATAAACCAGGAGACATCGATGGATACCGTCGTACAAGATTATCTGGAGAAGTTCGGCGTCCGGGAAGAGACGCGACGCTTTCTCGTCAAGCCGCAATGCATGTTTATCGGCGGCAAGTGGGTGCCGCAAGGCGACCGGGAATCCTTCGCGGTGATCGAGCCGTCCACCACGGGCGTGATCACGCACATTCCCCTGGGCACGACCGCCGATCTGGACCGCGCGGTTGAAGCTGCCCGAACACAATTCGACGGTGGACCATGGCGAAAGTTGAAGCCGCTTGAACGCGAACGGCTGCTTCATCGGCTCGCTGACCTGATCGAGGCGAACGCGACCGAACTGGCCGAGATCGAATCGATCGACGTAGGCAAGTCCGTCGCCAATGCGCGTGACGTCGACGTTCAAGGCACGATCGACACCTTCCGATATTTTGCCGGATGGGCGTCAAAGCTTCACGGCCGCACGGTCGAACCCTCCCTGCCGGGTGATTACGTTGCCTACACGCGCAAAGAACCGATTGGCGTGGTCGGCGTCATCGTTCCATGGAACTTCCCGCTGCAAACCATGGCGTGGAAGGTAGCCGCCGCGCTCGCCGCCGGTTGCACTACGGTGATCAAGCCCGCCGAACTCACCTCGCTGTCGACGCTTCGCTTCGCGGAACTGGTGCATGAGGCCGGCTTTCCTGACGGCGTCGTCAACGTCATAACCGGGCGCGGGCGGGACATTGGCGCGGCAATGGCCGCCCATCCGGGTATCGACAAGATCACGTTCACCGGTTCGACCGAGGTGGGCCGCACGGTCGGTCACACGGCGGTGGGAGGCATCAAGCGCCTCACGCTCGAACTGGGCGGGAAGTCTCCGGTACTGGTGCTGGAGGACGCCGACATCGACGCGGCGGCCCAGGCAGTCGCAAACGGCATCTTCTTCAATTCGGGGCAGGTCTGCGATGCGGGCGCACGCGTCTATATCCAGCGCGGCATTCACGACAGGTTCATTGCCGCGCTGATCGAACACACGCGCACGCTGAAGATCGCGCCCGGACTCGATCCGGATTGCTTCATCAGCCCGCTGGTCTCCGGGCTTCAAAAGGATCGCGTTGCTTCGTATATCGAAGCGGGGCGGCGCGAGGGCGCGGAACTCGTGCATGGCGGCTGCCTGCCGGATCGGCCCGGCTATTTCGTCGAGCCGACCATCTTCGCCCATTGCCGCAGCGACATGAAGATAGTCCGCGAAGAGATCTTCGGCCCGGTGCTGGTGACCGCTCCCTTTGACGACCTTGGCGATGCGTTGTCGATGGCGAACGACTCGCCTTACGGTCTCGCCGCCGCGATCTACTCCAACGACCTGAACCGCGTGCACAGGCTGATCCCGCAATTGCGTGCGGGCACGGTCTATGTCAACGCACACAGCACCATTGATCCGTCAATGCCATTCGGCGGATTCAAGGAGTCCGGTTTCGGCAAGGACCTCGGTCCCGAACAACTCGATCATCTGATGGAGAGCAAGGCGGTCTGGATTACGCTGCACTGAAGCGCAGTTGCGCATGCAGCATCTCTCACCGTTCCATCAACCTCTCATCGCAGCCAGGGGTACATGATGCAAGCAGCAGACGAAACAGTTGAACGCGTAGTTGCCGGGGTCGAGCACGGGGCCATCGAAGGTCATTCAATCGACTTTATTCCAGATAACGAACGAACCGACAGGCTATCCAGACAGGGACCGTTCTGGTTTCTGGGCAATTTCACGTTCTTCACCATGACCATCGGCTTTGTCGGTCCGAGCATCGGGCTGAGCGCGCTGTGGACGACAATAGCGGGCACGCTGGGCATCATGTTCGGCACCTTGTTCATGGCCTTTCACGGATCGCAAGGCCCCCATCTTGGCCTGCCGCAGATGATCCAGTCGAGAGCGCAGTTCGGCTATCGCGGGGTGATCGTTGTCTTGCTGGCGACGCTATTCGTGTTCGCGGGATTCAACATCGTCAACCTCGTCTTGATGATGCAGGGTCTCAAAGCCCTGTTCAACTGGGATCCCGTCAAAGTGGCGCTGGCCGTCACGGTGCCGGCTTCCATCCTGGCGATTCTCGGTCACGACTGGATGCACCGCAGCTTCAAATGGGCGTTGTATCTTTCGCTTCCCCTTTACGGCCTCGTAACCGTGGCCGTCCTGATGCACTGGGTCCATGACGTGCCGCTCGCCGCCGTCGCACCGGGCGCGGCACCGACGCCACCGCTGGGCTTCAACTGGACTGCATTCATCGCGCAATTCGCGGCCGCCGCCAGCTACAACATCGCTTACGCACCGTATGTATCCGACTATTCCCGCTACCTGCCAAAGAACACGCCGAGCGGCAAGCTGATCGCGGCGGTGTTCCTGGGCGCATCGCTGTCGGGAGCGTGGATGATCGCGATCGGGGGCTGGCTCGCGGACCATCTGCATGCAACCGACGTGCTGGTCGCGTTGAATCAGGTCGGTAGCGACCTGGCGCCGGGGATGGGAAGCGTTGTGGTTGCCGTCACGATTCTGGCGTTCCTGCCGGTGATCGCGATGAACATCTACAGCGCCAAATTGACGGCTATCACGGCGGTCGATTCGTTCCGTAAAGTCCAGCCCACTCCAAAGACGCGCATTCTGGCGATTCTCTTCGTGGTGGCCCTTCAACTCGGCGTGGCTTTAAGCATCTATACCTCGGGTAAGGGCCTCTCCGTCCTGAATATCTACCTCGTGGTCATGCTGTATTTCCTGGTGCCCTGGACCGCGGTCAATCTGACGGATTACTTCTTCGTCCGCAAGGGACGCTACGCGATTCCGCACTTCTTCATGCCTCGCAACAACCTGTATGGCAAATGGGGCGCGCGCGGTTTGCTGGCCTATGCGATCGGCTTTGTCGCGATGATTCCGTTCTTCTGCGTTCTCGACGGCTCGAACGAAGTGTATGTCGGCCCGTTTGCCCGTGCGATGGGCAGTGTCGATCTGGCCTGGCTGGTCGGCCTGTTCGTCTCGGGCGTCGCCTATTACGCGTTGTCGCGGTCGCTCGATCTGCGGCACGAGGAATCGGTCATCGCTCAGATCGAGAAGACATCACCGCAGTACACCACCGGCGACAAGGGTCGCTACTAATCACAGACGATCCCGTCACGATCCAGGAAGCAGGGGAATATCATGAACACCGAGCAATTCGATTACATCATTGTGGGCGCCGGATCGGCCGGATGTGTCTTGGCCAACCGGCTCTCCGAGGACCCCGCGGTTCGCGTTCTGGTGCTGGAATACGGCGGCAGCGATCGCAGCGTCATCATTCAGATGCCGAGCGCCTTCTCAATGCCGATGAATACGTCCAAGTACAACTGGCGTTATCAGACCGCCCCCGAAGCCCATCTGAATGGCCGACAGTTGCATTGCCCGCGCGGCAAGGTGCTGGGAGGATCGTCGTCGATCAATGGCCTCGTCTATATCCGCGGCCACGCGTGCGACTTCGATGAATGGGAGGAACTCGGCGCGCGAGGCTGGGGGTATCGCAACTGCTTGCCGTATTTCCGGCGCGCGGAGAGTTACAAGTTCGGTGGCGACGAGTATCGGGGCGCGGAGGGGCCGCTATCCACCAACAACGGCAATAACATGGCGAATCCGTTGTATGGCGCGTGGATCGAGGCGGGGGCGGAGGCCGGCTACATCAAGACCGAGGACTGCAACGGCCACATGCAGGAAGGCTTTGGCGCGATGCATATGACGGTCAAGAATGGCGTGCGCTGGTCCACCGCGAACGCTTATCTGCGCCCCGCGATGAAGCGCCCCAATCTGACCGTGGTCACCAACGCGATGACGCGTCACGTGATTCTCGAGGGCAAGCGCGCTGTCGGGGTCGTGTACGATCAAGGCGGGCTCACGCATACCGCACGATGCCGTGCCGAAGTGTTGATCGCTTCTGGCCCGATCGGTTCGCCGCACCTGCTGCAACGCTCCGGCATCGGGCCTGCCGACGTGCTGCGTGACGCGGGGATCGAACTCAGGCACGACCTTCCCGGCGTGGGCGAGAGCCTGCAGGATCACGCGGAAATCTATATCCAGTACGCGTGCAAGGAACCCGTCACGCTCAACGCGAAAATGGATCCGTTCAGCAAGTTCATGATCGGGTTGCGCTGGCTTTTGTTCAAGGATGGTCTCGGGGCCAGCAATCACTTCGAGGCGGGCGGATTCATCCGCTCGGAAGCGGGCTTGCGCTGGCCGGACATTCAGTTCCATTTCTTGCCGGCAGCCATGCGCTATGACGGCGACAAGCCGTTCAAGGGCCACGGCTTCATGGTACTGACCGGACCAAACAAGCCGAAGAGCCGAGGGTACGTGCGAGCGACGTCGGCCGATCCCTATGACCACCCGGAGATCCGCTTCAACTATCTGGATCGCGAAGAGGACCGCGAGGGCTTTCGACGCTGCGTTCGGCTGACGCGCGAAATCATCGGACAGCCGGCGATGGACCGCTTCCGCGATGTCGAACTCTCTCCCGGGCCGGATGTGCAAACGGATGAACAGATCGACGCCTTCGTCCGGGCGAACCTGGAAAGCACGATGCATCCGTGCGGTTCGTGTCGCATGGGCGAAGACGACATGGCGGTGGTCGATTCCGAGTTGCGGGTTCGCGGCATCGACGGCTTGCGCGTGATCGATTCGTCGGTGTTCCCGACCGAGCCCAACGGCAACCTGAATGCGCCGACGATCATGCTCGCCGAACGTGCGTCCGACCTGGTCCGGGCGGTTTCGATGCTGCCCGCGTCCGACGCGGAGGTGGGCCTGGCCGAGGGATGGGAGACACGGCAACGCACCCACGCGCCGGCGCGAAATTTACATGTCGGTTAGGCAGCGCGATCTTTTGCGATCGTGAAGTTTGTAACGTTCCGCCAAGGCACTCGTGGGTGTTCCCTACTGGCTGATCGCACGACTTTGTGCGTAAAATAATCGCTTCGTGCGCGTGATAGTGCAGGCCCGCGATTGGCGGGAGGCAGGAGGTAGCGCCGGGATCGACGCCAACGAGTGTTTTCATCATGCATGCGAGAGTGTGCTGGGCAGTTGCATGTCGTGCGGCTGCTAACGCGCCACGAGGCCTGGTGGCGATCTCGGCGCGGACGACGTCCGGTCGGCGTGGGTGGGCCGCCTCGCTTCGCCACGCCTTGCTCGTGGTCGCTTGCGCGCTGGCCGCGGCACCGGCCGCGCACCCCGGCACACCCGCCGATCCAGCCGGTTCAGCCAGCGACGCCAGCGCCGTCGACACCACGCGCCCCGCCGATCCCACTATTTCATCGCGCGACGCCGCCGTGCGTCAGGTCGTGCTGGGCATCATCAGTTTCACGCACTGGCCGACGCCGCCCGTCCGCCTGCGCCTGTGCGTGACGGGCCGGCCGAGCTACGCACACGGCCTGGTCGACACGCTGCAGGCCGGCACGACCCCGCTCGACGTGCAGCGCGTTCGCTTCGACGATCCCGCCATCGGCTCGGCCTGCGACGTCGTCTATTCCGGCTTCCTGAGCGATAACGAACGACAGCAGGTCAGGGCCGCCGTGGCCGGCCATCCGGTCCTGACCATCTCGGAACACAACGCGTCCTGCACCACCGGCAGCATGTTCTGCCTCAATGTCGATGACGAACCCGTCACGTTCGACATCAATCTCGACGCCATGGCGCGCAGCGGCGTACGGGTTCAGCCGAATGTGCTGAAGCTCGCCCGGCGGCCCCTGACGCCATGAGACAGCCCACGCCTCCCGTTGTCCCGCCGCGCGTGCCGCGTCCGACACTGCAAAGCGTGTTGCGCCGCGCGCATCTGCGCCTGGCGTTCGTCGCCGTCACGATGGCCGCTGTGTCGCTGATCCTGGTCGCGGTGATCGCGCTACGCGCCTACGCCGGCAACAATCTGAACCTGCTGGCCCGCTCGCTCGGCTATACGGTCGAGGCGGCGCTGGTGTTCGGCGACCGGATCGCGGCAGCCGAGGCAATCGGGATGATCGCCAACAAGGAGGACGTGGCCGAGGTCATCGTCACGGATGGCCGGGGCCGGCCATTCGCGGGCTGGCGGTCGCCCGTCCACAGTGCGTTGGCCAGGTTCGAGCGGGAAGTCGCCGCGATTGCGCTGCCGGGACCGGCGACCACGCCGGTGCTGCATGACGGCATCGTCGTCGGTTACGTCGAAGTGCGCGGACAGGGGCGCCAGCTCTTTGGCTTCCTGATCGGCGGCGTCGGCGGTATTCTGGCCTGCCTCGCCATCAGCGTGCTCGGCGCCTATGTGAGTTCGCAGCGCCTGCTGCGCAACATCGTTGCGCCGTTGCGCGCGCTGGCCGACGTCGCTCACGCGGTGCGGCGCGAGCGCGCGTTCGAGCTGCGGGTCGAGCCCGCCGCAATCGCGGAACTGAACCAGCTCGGCGACGACTTCAACGCCTTGCTCGATGAACTGGAAGACTGGCAAAACAATCTGCGCGAAGAAAACGCCTCGCTCGAACACCAGGCCAATCACGATTCCCTCACGGGGCTGCCCAACCGCGTGCAGTTCGAGTCGCGCCTCGCGCGCGCCCTCCGCGATGCCGCGGAGACGGGCCTGCGGGTCGCTGTGCTATATCTCGACTGTGACCGTTTCAAGGAGATCAACGACTGTCTCGGTCATGAAGCGGGCGACGCAGTGCTGGTCGGCATCGCGGCGCGGGTGCGCACCCAGTTGCGCGAGGCCGATCTGGTCGCGCGTCTGGGCGGCGACGAATTCGCCGTCATGCTGGCGCCAATGCGCGAAGCGTCCAGCGCCGGCCGCATCGCCGAAAGCCTGCTGGCCAGCATGGCGCCGACGATCGTCCTGCCCGATGGCTCCACGGTGACCACGACGATGAGCATCGGCGTGGCGCTCTATCCCGATCATGCGGCCGACGCAATCGGCTTGCTGCGTGTCGCCGATGCAGCGATGTACCGGGCCAAGCGCGCGCGGCCGGGCTCGTGGCAGTTTGCTGCAAGCGTCACCGGACCGGCATGACGCCGCGGCCTAACAGGGCAGCCTGGCCGTCGCAACGGTGCGAAACAGCGCGCGCAAGGCGGGCGCACTCGAGGGGAATGCGATGATGAGACACTCGTTTCCTGCAAGCATCTCGCGGGCCGGCATCGGGAGCGGACTGCTCTTGTGCATGCTGCTCGGGGGCTGCCAGACGCCGCCGTCGCCGCCGCCGCTTTACCGCGGCCTGACGCCGACGCAGGTCGGGGCGCTCAAGTCGGAAGGATTCGACGAGACCGAGCAGGGCTTCGAGTTCGGCTCGAACGAACCGATCCTGTTCGACTTCGACCGGTACGAGCTCAGGCCTGACGTGCGCAGGATCGTCGAGCACATCGGCCACACGCTCGTGGCGGTGGGGCTTACCAGCGTGCGTGTCTATGGCTACACCGACGCAGTGGGTTCGGAACCCTACAACATCCGCTTGTCCAAGCGCCGTGCCGAGACCGTGGCGGCCGAACTGGTCGACACGGGCCTTCCTGCCGACCACCTGGAGACCATCGGCGAAGGCAAGCTCGACCCTGTGGGCGACAACCGCACGGTCGCCGGCCGGGCTCAAAACCGCCGCGCGGCGATCGTCGTTTCGCCGCGTTGAGGACGTCAGCCAAGCCGGGAGCAGGTGCATCTCGTCGAGCACCGTTAAACACCGCAATAGCACCCGCCCGTCACTATCTTTGATAAATTAGTGTCCGCACACTACGCTTCCTTCAGTGGCCATCTCAGGGGACGACATGAAGAAGATCAACGTTCAGGCGGGTCCGTTCCGCTTCCTTGGGCAACTCGAAGAGGAAAAGGCGCCGAAGACCTGCCAGCGCTTTCTCGAACTGCTGCCTTTCAGGAACAAGGTCATCCATTCTCGCTGGAGCGGTGAGGCGGTATGGATCCCGCTGGGCGAATTCGATACCGGGCTGGACTTCGAGAACCATACCAGCCACGCTTCGCGCGGCGATATCTTGCTTTATCCCGGGAAATTCAGCGAAACCGAATTTCTATTCGTTTACGGCAGTTCGATTTTCGCAAGCAAAATGGGTCAGCTCGCCGGGAATCATTTCTTTACCCTGCTCGAAGGTCATGAGAATCTCGCTGCATTCGGCAAGCTCGTGCTGTGGGAAGGCGCTCAGGACATCGTATTCACACTGGCGGATGAATAGCGGGTCGAAGCGATGTCCACGGTGCTCTCGGGTTTGACTGGAACACGTCGGGGCTGCATCGATGACGCCGCACCTGCTGTCTGCACCCCGTGCCGGTACGGGCAGAGCAGGGACGGCGCGCTCACCTTGTCGAGCCGCTCGCGCTGTTCCGCAGTCTGCCGAGCCCCTGATCGAGCGCGATCGAAGCAAGTCGCCGGATCGACCAACGCCACGAACCGGCCCACGACAGGAGGCGCCGCATGACAATCAATACAAAGATCGCTGACCACTACGAGGCCTACGTTCCGCAAGGCGAAAACTGGCTGGCAACGCATCCCGAAGACACCTTCGGCGGCATCGACAAATCAGCGTGGCGAGAGATCTCCCCCAAATCGACGGCCGTCGCGAAGGAGGCATATGAAGCCTGGGTCGCGCGGTTGGTCAAACAATTCAAAGCCAGCGAATTCGACTTCGACGCCCTCAATACGCCTGAAGGCTTCGAGGCCTTCCATGCTTCGTCGGTCGAAGACATTCAGGCTTATTGGGCTGCGCGCGGCCTGGAAGCACAGTCGCATCATGCGGTCTTTTTTATGGTCGACTCGGCGGTCAGATTCTTTCGGCGCACGGATAACAACCGCTGGCCGGTTTTGCATCAAGCCGTGCGAAAGTATGGACACACTGTGCTGAATGAGCCGAGTCAAAGCTTGCTCAAAGAGCTCTTCGCCGACGAGAAGCGCTACACGTCGGCTGGGACGACTGAGGAAGTTGACGCGTCCTACAAGACCCGGCAAGCGCGGATTCGCGACTTCTGCGGGCAATACGGAGGCAGCCCGCTCGTTGTCGACGCCTATGCCCGTTCGCGCACGAACACCCATGGCGGATGATGCGCGACCATGAACGCTTCGCCGCACAAGACTGTCTCACTGCTGCGCCCAACTACCAAGCCGCCCGCGTCGTGGAGCTGGCGTCGGCGTGACTGGATCGAGCGGGAACCCGGCATTCCAAAGCGACTCACGCCGGGGTAAATACCACCGCGCCGACGCCGTCGACGTGCGTGAAGCTCCGAAAAAACCGGTATGTCTGGTCGCCTACGGTCAGGTGGTTTATCCCAACCTGAGTCAACTGGAGTAGCTCGTCGGCTACCGGCGTCGAGATTGTCCCTCGAACGGTCAAGGCCTCCTCCTCGCTTGCCGGGTCGCCCACGTAGACCGAGCATGAATCCGCACCGTGGCGCATCATGACGACGCACTTTCCCTTGTCCAGCGACAATTCGAGGTACCCGGCCAGCGCCCGCAGCGGCTCTGGCGTATGCCCGTTCGGGCCGGAAGTCAATTCTGAAGCGGTCGCCATCTTGCTGCTCTCCGTCCAATGTGCCTGTCCTGAGACGAGATGTCGCCCGTCGGGCAACACGATCTCACTATAGGCGTCGATGCGTGAGTTTGAAACTCGTTAGCTCCGTTTGGGGAAATGATCCAGAGCGGCTGGCTTTCGAGCGTCGCACTTAATATGCGCTCTCATGCGATCCTCCAATCCTGCGATTTGAAGCAGAACTCGCCCGCTATCCCACCTTTTCTGTTGCCGGCCTTTCTGTATGTTTGATCCTGTCCCCCTTGCTTGAGCGTGTCTTCGCGTCTTCAGGAGCCGTCGCTTCTGTCGAGGAAGCGGGGATGTGTGACGTAAGTGCGTCCCGGTAGCCACCGAACTGTCGTTCGCTCAATGCACCGCGCAGTAGCAGGCAGGGAAATTTCTAATTTTGACCTCCCCCAAAACCGTGTATTAAACGGTGACCACGATTGGGCTAGGGGGCCCGCCCTTGTGGAATTTGAAGAGACAGCACATGAGAATACGAGCAACGGGGCTGGTCGTCCGCAAAGGTGCAGTCTTATTGGTCAGGGAACATAGCGGCATGTGGCTACTGCCGGGCGGAGTCGTTGAACGCGACGAGTTGGTCATCGTCGCGGCTATCCGTGAAGTGTATGAGGAAACCGGTATGGAGGCGCACGCGGCGGCGTTCATGTTTGAACACGTCTCCGCGCATCATGTGCATCATGTTTTCCGCATCGCCATTTCCGACAACGAGCATCCGAAAGCGTGCGCCGAGGCCGCTTCAGTCAAATGGGTCACGCCCGAACAACTCATCAACTTTCGCGCAACACCGGGAACCAAGGCAATCCTTGAGCGTGCGCTATCAGCATCACCGTCCGTCCGATGACGGGATGGCAGAGCCTGGGTGCTTTCCGCATGGGAAGGAGCGCGCCGCACGCCGTATGCAAACGGAGTGTGGTCGTCGACTTCGTTAGCGCCCTGTCCGTCAACTGTCGCGGAGTGACACCGCTGAGGCGAGGCGCGAGCGCCCGCGCCTGCGCCGCCGGCGAGCCATCGCGGCCGGCATTCCATGACATCCGGCGACATAGTTTCCGCATGGTCTTTAATCGGGCAGCCCACTACATTAGCGTCACTCGACGCGATGGCGGCCTTTCCCGCAGACGACGCGTCTCATCTCAACCCGTTATCTGCCGATCATGCTCACCACTGGAAAAATCACCCTTTGTGTCACCCTGTTTATCGTTGGCGTCTCGCTGATCGAGGCATGGGTGCTCACCCGCAGACAGCGCGACAGCGCCACGCCCTTCGACTGGCATGAAGTGTGGATATCGCTGGCCGATCTGGCCGGCCGCAAGCTGTTCGCCCTGTTGCCGCTTTCGCTCGCGACGCCGATTTTCGCGCTCGCCTGGGATCACCGGATCTTTACCGTCACGCTCAGCAGCGCGCTGATGGTGTTCCTGCTCTTTATCGGCCAGGAGTTCTGCTATTACTGGTACCACCGCGCGTCGCACCGCATCCGTTTTTTCTGGGCGACGCATGCGGTTCACCACTCGCCGAACCAACTGACGCTATCGTCCGCTTACCGGCTCGGCCTGACCGGCAAGATAACCGGCTCGGCGGTGTTTTTCGCGCCGCTCGTGTGGCTTGGCGTACGCCCGGAAATCGTGCTGGCGACGCTGAGTTTCAACCTGCTTTATCAGTTCTGGCTGCATAACACGTGGACGCCGAAACTCGGCTGGCTCGAATACGTGTTCAATACGCCTTCCGCGCATCGCGTCCACCACGCATCGAACGTCGATTATCTCGATGCGAACTATGGCGGCGTACTCGTCATATTCGACCGCCTGTTCGGCACGTATGTCGAAGAGCGCGCCGATGAGCCGTGCCGCTACGGTCTCACGACACCGACGCGCTCACACAATCCGCTCGTCGTCGAATTCGAGCACTGGGTCAGCCTCGCGCGTGATATCGCATCGGCGGGCAGCGTGTGGACGGCGATCCGCTACGTGTTCCTGCCGCCCGGCTGGCGCGCGGACGGCGCCAGCGAAACAACCGAAGCGCTGCGTCAGCAGAATCCGGCCGCGCGTACGGTTCCGGCCGGTACGCCGGGACGGTGAACGGATTTCGTCGCGGTCGTGTGCCCCGGTCGAACGCCGGGGTCGAACGCTCTCTTCGCTCTCAGGACGCTTCAGGTATGTCGCCCCGGTCGCCGTAGCGGGCGAGACGGGCGCGCAACGTATCGATCTGGTCGAGCAGATCGAGCGCAAGCGCCACGCCCTGGGCATTCAGTTCCAGGTCGCTCGTGAGTCGTTGCGCAGTGATGGCTCGACGCAAGGAAGCACCGCTGAACCGCCATTCCTCGATGCGCGCGCCTCGCGGCTCGAATGCGCCTTCTTCCACCCAAAGGGCGAACTGGTCCTTCGATGCACCCGTGATGCGGCACAGTTCAATCAGCGTGAACTCGACGTGTTCCTCGACGATATCGCCCTGCAAATAAACAGGTTCGCTTTCTTTCATGATGGGTCACCCATAAAAATGCGCACGCGGATCGAACTTGAACGCCTCGCGCATGGCGTTGTAAGCCGCTTTTTGAACTTCGGTGTCAGCGGGAGGCAGGACGATGCCCAGCATGACGTAGAGATCACCGGCCGGATTGCCGGGAATGCCTCGACCCCTGAGCCTCAGCCGACGGCCGGCCGCGGACCCCGCCGGGACGGTCATCGTCACTTGCCCCGAAGGGGTCGGCACGATGACCTCGGCGCCGAGCGCGGCTTCCCACGGCGCCAGCGGAAGGTCTACCGTCACGTCGCGGCCATCGACACGAAACCGCTTATGTTCCTCGAGCGCGACTTCCAGGTACAGATCGCCCGGCGGCGCGTTTCCGATACCGGCGCCTCCCTGCCCGGCGAGCCGCAGTCGCTGGCCATCGAGGATGCCCTTTGGTATCGATACGTCAAGCGTGCGCGTTTGATAGGTGACGTGCCCTTGTTCATCGATAACGGGCATTTGCAGCGTGAACGTGCGCTGCGCTCCGTTGTAGGTGTCCTCCAGGCTTATCGACACCCTTGCATGATGATCCTCGCCCGGCCACTCGGGCGCGCGCGGACGGGTCCCATGTCGCGGGCGCGCGCCGAACAGGTCGCTGAAGAAGTCGTCGGCGTCCTGCGGACTCGCGCCTCCGCGGAACTCGAATCCGTCGCCGACATCCGGGCGCGGCCGAATCTCGTCGCCATCTTTCAGCCCGGTGCCGAGGGCATCGAATGCCGCCCGCTTCTCCGGGTCTTTAAGTACCTGGTAAGCCTCGCCAACATCCTTGAAGCGCGCTTCTGCGTCCGCGTCCTTGTTCAGGTCGGGATGGAACTTGCGTGCCAGCTTGCGATGAGCGGTCTTGATTTCCGCTTCGGTAGCCGTTCGCGGAACGCCCATCACGGCGTAATAGTCCTTGTATTTCATGGTTTGCCCGTATCGTCCAATCATTAGACCCAAACTGACGACATGACCCTCGGTCGCGACGCCAAGCCATGCGATAAATATACAAGCATGTGCTTATGTCCGGGTTTGTTTGACTTCCGGGCGCGATTCATTCGATGCTGCCGCCAGACCTTCAAGGCGACAAAGGATGTGAAAAAACGGCCACCCGAGGGCGGCCGTTGGTTGCGCTGAGCGTATCGTGAATCTATTGACACGCCCTTGGGTCATGCAGAACCGGCGACGTGCCTTCAACCTGCCTGACGCAACGTGCGCGCAGCGGCGACCATGTTCGTGAGCGCCGGAATCACTTCCTCCCATGCGCGCGTTTTCAGCCCGCAGTCGGGATTGACCCACAGCCGCTCCGCCGGAATCCGCTCGGCCGCCTTCTTCATCAGGTTGACGATGTGTTCCTGCGTCGGAATGTTGGGCGAGTGGATGTCATACACGCCCGGCCCGATCTGGTTCGGATACTTGAAATCGTCGAACGCATCGAGCAGTTCCATGTCCGAGCGCGACGTTTCGATGGTGATCACGTCCGCATCCATATCGGCGATCGACGCGATGATGTCGTTGAACTCCGAATAGCACATGTGCGTGTGAATCTGCGTTTCGTCCTGCACGCCATTGGCGGTAATGCGGAACGATTCCACCGCCCATTGCAGGTACTCGCCCCATTGCGACTGGCGCAATGGCAGGCCTTCGCGAAGCGCCGCCTCATCGATCTGGATGACTCGTACGCCCGCCTTTTCGAGGTCGAGCACTTCTTCGCGGATCGCAAGCGCCAACTGGTGGCACGACACCGAGCGCGACTGGTCGTCGCGCACGAACGACCAGTTCAGGATCGTCACCGGACCGGTCAACATGCCTTTCATCGGCTTCGCGGTCTGCGACTGCGCGTACTTGGTCCATTCGACGGTCATCGCCTTCGGGCGGCTGATATCGCCGAACAGGATCGGCGGCTTCACGCAGCGCGAGCCGTAGGACTGAACCCAGCCGAACTGGCTGAATGCGTAGCCGTCGAGTTGTTCGCCGAAGTACTCGACCATGTCGTTGCGTTCGGCTTCGCCGTGCACGAGCACGTCGAGCCCCAACGCTTCCTGTTCCTTCACGGCGCGCGTGATCTCGCGCTCCATCGCCGCCTTGTAGTCGGCTGCATCGAGTTCGCCGCTCTTGAACTGGCTGCGTGCGTGACGAATTTCGCCCGTTTGCGGAAACGAGCCGATCGTCGTGGTCGGAAACGCCGGCAGGCCGAGGAGAGCCGATTGCTTCCCGGCGCGTTGCGCATACGCGCTCACGCGTTTGCCGAGCGCCGCGTCGATCTTCGCGATGGCCGCCTTGACCGCCGGGCTGTGCACGCGCGAGGAATTGCGCCGGCTTTCGATGGCTGCCGCGTTTGCCGCGAGCGCATCGGCGACGGACGCGCGTCCATGATTGAGCGCGCCTGCTAGCACCGTGAGTTCGTCGAGCTTCTGCAACGCAAACGCGAGCCACGACTTGATCTCGGCATCGACCTTCTGTTCGCTGTTCAGGTCGACCGGTGTATGCAGCAGCGAGCAGGACGGCGCGATCCAGAGCCGATCACCGAGCGACGCGTGCAAGGGCTCGAGCCAGTCGAGCGCGGCATTCAAATCGGTCTTCCAGATGTTGCGGCCGTTGATCGCACCGACCGAGAGCACCGAAGCGTCCGGAAGGCGCTTGATGACTTCCGTGATTTCCTCACGGGCGTTGATCGCGTCGATATGCAGGCCGTCCACAGGCAGCTTGCACGCAAGGTCCAGGTTGTCCTGCAACTGACCGAAGTAGGTCGCCAGCAGCACACGGACGCGGCGTGCGGAGAGCGCATCGTAGGCGGTGACGAATGCGTCGCGCCACTTCGCGTCGAGTTCGGTCACGAGCGCCGGCTCGTCGATCTGTACCCACTCGACGCCTTGCGCCGTGAAGTGGTCGAGCAGTGCGGCGTACGCGGGAAGAATGCGCGGCAACAGCGCGAGCTTGTCCGAATCGTCCTTCGCCTTGCCGAGCCACAGATACGTCACGGGTCCGATGATGACAGGCTTGGCCTTCACGCCGAGCGCACGAGCTTGCGCAAGCTGCTCGATGAAGCGCGTGGGATCGAGCTTGAATTGCGTGTTCGCGTCGAACTCCGGGACGATGTAGTGATAGTTGGTGTCGAACCACTTGGTCATTTCGCCGGCCGCGACGCCGCCACAGCACGCGGCGTGATCGTCGGCGCCCTCGGCCGAGCGTCCGCGCGCGACACGGAAATAGTTGTCGAGCACATTGCCATGAAAATCGCGCACGCGCTCGGGCAGGTTGCCGAGCGTGAAGCTCATGTCGAGCACCTGATCGTAGAACGCGAAGTCGCCGACGGGCGCGAAGTCGAGCCGTGCCTGATCTTTCCAATGCCGCTCGCGCAATTGCGTGCCGAGCGCCTTGAGCTCGTCGCGTGACGACTGGCCCTTCCAGTAGTTTTCGAGAGCGAATTTCAGTTCGCGCTTTGCACCGATGCGCGGGAAGCCCAGGTTATGTGTGGTGACCATGTCGTTGTGCCGTCCAGTAGGTTGTCTGGAAGCGATGATAGAATTTTCCTTGTATGAAATAAAATGGATTTATTTCATTCATCAATTAGATTTGTTCATGGGGGCGCGATGCTCGAACGCAGTCATCTGCTGGTCGTCAGGGAGGTGGAACGCCAGGGCTCGCTGACGGCCGCCGCCGACGTACTGAATGTCACGCAATCGGCGCTCAGCCACACGGTGAAGAAGCTGGAGCAGCAACTGGGCTCGCCGCTCTGGACGCGCGAAGGACGCTCGATGCGTCTCACGCAGGCGGGCCAGTATCTGCTCGGTCTGGCGAACCGGCTGTTGCCTCAGTTCGAGCTTGCCGAAGAGCGCATCAAACAGTATGCAAACGGAGAGCGCGGCACGTTGCGAATCGGCATGGAGTGCCATCCGTGCTACCAGTGGCTGCTCAAGGTCGTTTCGCCCTATCTCGCACGCTGGCCGGACGTCGATGTCGACGTGAAGCAGCGCTTTCAGTTCGGCGGCATTGGAGCGTTGTTCGGCTATGACATCGACGTGCTCGTCACGCCCGATCCGTTAAAGAAGGCGGGCCTGCGATTCCAGCCGGTATTCGACTACGAACAGGTGCTCGTCGTGGCCGATTCGCATCGGCTCGCGAATGAGGCCTACATCGTGCCTGAGCAGCTTTCGACGGAGGTGCTGATCACGTATCCCGTCGAGACCGACCGCCTGGATATCTACACGCAGTTCCTGACGCCCGCGAATGTTGTCCCGAAGCGCCACAAGGTGATCGAGACGACCGACATCATGCTTCAGATGGTCGCGAGCGGCCGGGGTGTTGCGGCGCTGCCAAGATGGCTTGCCGAAGATTACGCCGACTCGATGCCGCTCGTGCCGCTCCGGCTCGGCAAGAAGGGGATCGCCAAGCAGATCTTTCTCGGCACCCGCGAAGCGGACGATGCAGTCGACTATCTCGCAGCCTTTGTGGCGCTGGCACGCGAATCAGACGCGGACGTCGCCAGATTTCGGTCGTAGCGATCATGTGGCCGATGCCTGCCATGCGGCGTATTTCGAGCATCGCAGCGTGTATCCAGGACAAGTATTCGATGTACTGGTTTTAGGCTTCAAGATGGTGCCTGGCGTTGGTTGGACGGTGACGCGCCTTTGCACCCAAACCCGCAATTCAGTCAGCGTTGACTCCAGGTCCTCTCAACCCATGAAGTACTCCGCTAGGCAATGCCTTGCCAGCGTGCGTGAACTTTCAATTGACAGCTCGTTAAGTAGCGGGTCGAATGTCAATTCGGAATCCGTATTCAATAATCGACTCCGCCGAAATTCATGGAGTCAATTGCAACGACCGCCGAATTCTCCGAAGCCATCAGGTGAAACTGCGCGGTCGCATTCTCAAAAGCAGAAGGGGTGTCCTTCGACATCGGATGGCACATGAGCGTTGGCGCCCTGTTTAGTAGACATCCTAAGTGCATTGTCGACAGGAGCTCGTATGTCAGACGTTATTCCTTCACAGACCCCGTCGCGCCGCCGCTTTGTTGGTGCGGCAGTAGCGACCCTTGCCGCAACTTCATTGAGTCGGCTCGCTTTTGCAGAAACGAATCAAGCTATCACTGAAGTCGCACAACCGACGGGCAGTGGCAAGAATGCCATTCGTCCACTTCGTTTGCACGTGCCGGAATCGCAACTTGTCGAATTGCGAAGGCGCGTCAAAGCGACCAGGTGGCCCGAGCGGGAAACGGTAACGGATGCATCGCAAGGCGTACAACTCGCGACGATGCAGAAACTTGCCCGTTATTGGTCGACAGGGTACGACTGGCGCAAGATCGAAGCGAGGCTGAATGCCTTGCCGCAATTCGTCACCGAGATCGATGGCCTCGACATTCATTTCATCCAAGTTCGTTCGAAAAATCAGAATGCATTGCCGATGATCGTCACGCACGGATGGCCCGGCTCGATCATCGAGCAGTTGAAGATCATTGAGCCGCTGACCAATCCGACAGCCCACGGCGGAACTGCGTCGGACGCTTTCGACCTCGTGATTCCGTCGCTGCCTGGCTACGGGTTTTCAGGCAAGCCGACCACGACCGGCTGGGATCCTGTACGCATCGCACGCGCCTGGGTCGTACTGATGCAGCGCCTCGGCTATAAGCGATACGTAGCGCAAGGCGGCGATTGGGGGAACGCTGTCACGGAACAGATGGCCCTCCTCACGCCGCCGGAACTGCTTGGCATTCACACCAATATGCCTGCAACCGTACCGGACGACATCGCAAAGGCCCTCAAGTTCGGCGACCCCGCTCCGGCTGGCCTTACGCCCGACGAGAAGCACGCTTTCGATCAGCTCGACTATTTCTACAAGCACGGCCTCGGCTACGCACAGGAGATGGCGAACCGACCGCAGACGCTATATGCGATCGAAGATTCACCCATCGGCCTGGCAGCGTGGATGCTCGACCACGATGCCGCCAGTGAAGCGCTGATTGCGCGCGTGTTCGACGGGCAGTCCGAAGGTCTTTCGCGAGACGACGTCCTCGACAACGTCACGCTCTATTGGTTCACCAATACGGGGATCTCGTCGGCCCGCTTGTATTGGGAAAACAAGCTGAATTTCTTTGCGCCGAAACACGTCATGATTCCGGTCGCCGTCAGCGTGTTTCCCGACGAGTTGTACGCCGCCCCGCGGAGCTGGGCGGAGCAAGCGTATCCCAGACTGATCCATTACAACCGCCTCCCCAAAGGAGGGCATTTTGCCGCCTGGGAGCAACCGCAACTTTTCACGGACGAGATTCGCGCAAGCTTCCGGTCGCTGCGCTGAACGTCGTCGCCGTGAGGTTGTCGGAGTCGCGCTCGGCAATCGTCTCGTATGCTAACGATGCCAGGTAGTTGGGTCGCGGGCAGGAAGCGTCACTCGCTTGCTGGAAGGAAGGGACGAGACCCGCCATCATCGAGGCGGCCGCAATGACGCGCGCAGTTGCCAGGCGGCCCGGCAGAGGCGATCATCTGCGGCATCCCATTCAACGGAGATCAGACGATGTCAGCGATGGCAAGGATTCGAGGATTCGTTGTGGCACTGGCGTTCGTTGGCCTGGCGGCGCACGCGCAGACCACCGACTTCTGGGGAACGCGTCTTCCCGACCCGCCGACGCAGTTCATCTTCGGCTACGGCTCGCTCATCAACACGCCATCGCGCAACGACACGGCCGGCAAACCGGTTGCGGCGATTCCGGTGCGCGTCTCGGCGGCCTTCGGCTATGTGCGCAGCTGGAGCGACCGCGCGCGCTCGGGGTTCACGGCGCTCGGTCTGCGGCGTCCGTTCGAGGGCGAGGGACCGATGACGATCAACGGAGTGATTTATCCCGTTGTCGGCAACGACATGTCCGCGTTCGACGAGCGCGAGAAAGGATACGTGCGCGTCGAGGTGCCGCGCGCGCTCATCGAAGCCGTGTCATGGCAGCCGCTGCCGGCAGAGGGCACGGTCTGGGTCTACGTGCCGAAGACCGAAGGCAAGCCACCGGGCGAAGGGCTTCCGGTTCCCGATGCGAGGTTTCCGCTCGTCGAGTCGTATATCGATGTCGTGATCGAGGGCGGGCTCGAGTACGGGCCGGAATTCGCGCGCGAGATCATCGAGACGACCCGGGACTGGAGTCCCTACTGGCTCAACGACCGCACGCTCGCACGCCGGCCCTGGGTGTTCGACAAGCAGTTCGCAAAGGTCGATGCACTGCTCGCTACGTCGGCACCCTGCTTCGCGCAGCGGGCGTTCTCCGAGGACTATGCCTCCGCGAGCGCCGCCATTGCCGCGAGTGCCAGACGCAAAGGCGATGTGTGCCTTCGTGAGGCGCACGGTCGGTAGGCCGCGCTTTCGGCTCCAGTCGTCCATGTCGTGCCTGATCGCACAGGACAGCCCGTGCAGCATGGCCGGGCACGCGTCAACGGGATGTTTGAGCTACGTTTCTTCGTCTCAGGAAATCCGCCTGATGCTCTTTTCGAAGAGCGTCACAGCCGGTCGATTCTGTAACGACTCGGCCACCTCTCCGGGACATTTCCGGGCCTGGACAAATCGCGGAACCACCCAAACTAATGTGCTCTTCAGTAGGGGTTAATTTTGGTTGGATGGCAATTACACTGCCTTCACATTTCAGCAGGTCAATTACAAGCAGGCAGGGAAGCGAGACCAATGAAGTGGACCATTTGAAACCCTACCCGGAGTAACACTATGACTAGCAAACAATTGACGTCTCTCCTGATCGCAGCGGCTTCGATCGTCGCCATGCCGGCCTTCGCAAGCGGTTACGGCCCCGCTCCGTTCTACGCCGCGGATCAAGGCGCGCCGGCCTCGCAGCGTGGCATGAGCGCACAAACCGTCGCCACCGAGCAGGCAGCCGCGAGCGGTCCCGACGAAGCGAGCCTCGCGAAAGTCATGCGCGGCGCCGACACGATGGAAGCGCAGCAGTAAATCGCCTTGCTGTCGAAAGTGCGGCCGGGAAGGCATTTGCCTTGACCGGCCGCATCTAACCGAGATGCGCTCAGGGGTTCCATACAACGGCCGCACGTCGGCCACGCCGGTCATTCGGTCATTCGGCGGCCAGTTGCATTGGCCGGTCGTGAATCGCCGTCATGGAGAAAACTGACGAGCCATAGGGGAAAAGCCGCCTCGGCAAGAGCGGACATCGACAAACAACCCGGCCTCCCGAGCCGATTCGACGGTCGTATCAAAGCGCTTTCTCCCCAAGAATGATTTTGTGGACATGGGCGGGGTAAACCCATTCAAGAGCTTGCCGTTCGATGAGATTCATGAAGGAGGGTGGACCGCTGCAAATTATCTGCGAGCTTGCGTGCGTGGGGCTTACAGCATGAGACGTCGCCTGCGCAATCGCATCCTCACTCAGACCGATTCGGTGATGAACCCGCGCGTGAGTGCGGAATTCGTCCAACTCCTCCCGGAACACGGCTCGTTCTGGCGTGCGCGCGAAATTGTGAACTTCGAAGGACTTGCCTGCCTTGGCGAGCCGCCTTGCGACACCGGCGATTGCTGTAGCTCCAACACCAGCCGACAAGAGAATGTAACGGGCACTGCGGTCCATCATCACCACAGCGCTTCTGGGAGACCCGACGTAAATCTGGTCTCCTCTGTTCCACGAGAAATCCGCGCTCGCTTGCTCGGGTTCTCTATCCGCCTCTTGCCGCACTCCCAGGACGAATGCGTGGCGACGTGATGGAATGCGCCACAGAGGGTGTGACCGCACGGCCTGGCTACCGTTGTCGCGAACGAGGTCGACAATGGCGCCGTCATCGAATGGCGGTAGTTCCGAACGATATCTGGTCTCCAATTCGACTGCGTGATAACCCTGAGCGAGCTGCCATTTTCGGGTCACAATCGCTTCAATCATGTTGTCGTGCATGTCTTCTCCGATAGGAATGCAGGTACCTGCAGGACGGACCCGCCTATGTCGTTGTTGGAGGAGAGGGCTGGTATCCGAGCGTACGAAATACGTCAATCGAAGCCAGAGTAGGGCGGCTTACGAGTCTCCACAAGATGCGCCGGGCGAATGACCCTTATATGCCTCAAGCGATGTTCGTCAGAGCGCTCAAGCCCGATTTCCAGGCCTTCAATCAAGGCTCCAAAGGCAAGTTCAAGCGAAGGGATCGGCGCTGAACGCATCGATCGAAGCAGCTTGCTGCCCGTCGTGAAGGCGGGCGGACGATATTCTTGCCCGACTGTTTGATGGCGTCTGGCGGACCCCATGGCTATCCGAATATCCGCGCCCATGCGGCCCGCAGGCGCCGGGCGCGATCTTCGAACACATAGGAGCCAGCCAGTGTCACGAGACCCGAAATCACACCCGTCACGACAGGCTCGGCAAAGGCGATGCCGTAGTGATTCACATGCGACCAGGCATCGCCCAGCATCGTCAGCATGCCCATCAGCAATGCGTTGCCATATCGGTTTGTGTAGAGCTTCGCGGCGGGCGTGAAAGTCAGCAGCACGGCCAGGATTCCAGTGAGGAGGCCGGTGCGCAGGGCGATCGTCCAGTGGGCGAGACTCATGATGTTGCCCAGGCTGCCCGGCATGCAGGTCATGCACGCGCTGGTCGGCTGCCAGAAGCGCTTGATGAAGAGGACGGCCCGGCGCGGCATTGCCATGAACGAGAAAGGCGAAGGAAACATCAAGCAGGGCCTGCGGCGCCTTGCATCCAGCACTGGACGTAAGCGCTCGCCGGAGCTGTTCCCATATTAGTGTGTAATTCCTGTCGGCGGTGTTCAGGGGTCTGAAGAAAATCTTCCCTTGGTCGAGGTCCGATCACGTGGCTCTGTATTGCGACGGACATGCGAACACGCCCGTCATGCGTGCGCACACGGCTCTCATATGCGATGCGCAAACCGCGCGGCGAGCGCAGCCCTGAAATGGGCGGCGATCCTGGCGAAGCCGGCGCCGGTGGGGTGCAGCTCGTTGGCCCAGTCGCCTGGTGCGAGCGTGCCCTGCGTCTCGACCAACACCATGTTGTGGGCCGGATCGCTGGCGAGCCGTTGCAGCATCGCGCGGAACTGGACGAGGATCGTCTTCACGATCAGAGTGCCGGGCGCAAGTCCTGACCAGCCACGATCGACGAGCGATGGACGCAGCCACGGCCCCGCGAGATGGCAGGCCGATACACCGTTGGGAATCGCAAAGTCGTACGCGTGCACGAAGATCGGCGCGTGAGGCGCGTACTGGTCGCGGATGCGGATCAGGTCGAGATAGGCGCTCTCGACCACGCCGAAGATGTTGCCGAGGCGCTGAATGTCGACGCCTTGCGCCGGGTCGTTGCCGACCGCGCTCGCGTCGTTGAGCCAGAAGCGGAACTGCTCGCCGACCACGTCGTTGCCGCCGCCGGAAAAGAGCAGGGCGTCGATGGGTCCATTGGCCGGGTCCTGCAACTGGGCGATCAGGCGGTCGCGCTTGGTCACGCCGAGGAGCGTCGTGGTTGCGTCGCTGTAGTGCGCGAGCTTGAGGATCATCGGAGCGAGTTCGCCCGCGGCCCTCAGCGCCTGCAGCACGTCCGTGGCGTGCTGCGGGTCCGGCAGCGGGTAGTCGAACCAGGAATCGCCATCGCCGATCAGGATGAGCGGCGCGGGCGCGCCGGCCTGGTGGGCGTGCAACGCTTTCGCCTGCAGCACGTCGCGCTGGTGCGCCTTGATGCGCGCCTTCAGATCCTGCTGGATCTGCTCTTGCCAGCTTTCGTACAGGTTGTTCGCTCGACCTGTCATGGTGTCTCCGTTGCGCCCGCAGCGAGTGCGCCGATGCGCGCGCGTTCAGAGAGACATTGTACTTGCGCGCGCACGATCGAATTCGACGTCGGCACCTTGGGAACGTCGGCAGGAGCAATCGGAAATCAACCTGCATCACGCGTCAGCAGAACACATCGTCCACCGACGCGAGCGAAACCGGATTCCTTTTAGTTTCTCCGATGGTCATCCGCCATGTCCCGCCTGATGAATATATCGATGCCATCCGCCCGCGACGAGGCAAACGCCCTGATCACCGCGCTGCCGATGAAACACAAGATAAGCACCACAGCCGGAATCTCAAACAAGGTCATGTTCACGAGAAATCTCCTCACAGTTCGGGTGGTGTCACGAAACGCAACGGCACCACGCCATGGCTCAGTTCACCTTGACCAGTGTAAGCAGGCGAAACCTGTATGCCAAACGAGAAGATTTCATCGATATGTGAGAAATATTGCGATGGCGCCGGCACGGCGCCATCCAGCTCTCACTGGCGCTCGGGAAAACGCAGCTTCGAGTGATTACGACCATACGTCACATAGATGATCAATCCGATCACCAGCCATACGAAGAGCCGCACCCACGTGACAAGCGGCAGTCCCGCCATCAGCAACAGGCAGAACAAGATCCCCAGAACCGGCACGAGCGGTACGCCAGGAACCCGGAACGGGCGTGAAGCACCGGAGTCGCTGCGTCGCAGATAGATCACGGCGCCGCACACCAGGATGAACGCGAACAGCGTGCCGATGCTGACCATCTCCCCGAGTACGCTGATCGGCGTCAGCGCCGCCACAATCGCGACGATTGTGCCAATCAGTATCTGACTCAGATGAGGCGTCTGAAGACGCGGATGAACCCGTGCGAAAAGAGGCGGTAATAAGCCGTCCTGCGACATCGTGAAAAAGATGCGGCTCTGTCCGTACAGCAGCACGAGAATCACGGTGGTCAGCCCGGTCAGTGCACCGATCTTGATCAGGACGGAGAACCAGGTGAGGCCGATGGCGTCTACGCCCTTGGCGATCGGATCCGGGACATTCAGCTCCGCGTAAGGGACGAGCCCGGTGAGGACGCCCGCGACCAGGATGTACAGCAACGTACAGATGACCAGCGACCCGAGGATGCCGATCGGCATGTCGCGCTGTGGCTTTTTCGCTTCCTGCGCGGCAGTGGAGACCGCATCGAATCCAATGAACGCGAAGAACACCACGGCCGAGCCACGCAGAATTCCGCTCATGCCGAAGTTGCCGAACTCGCCCGTATTGGGCGGAATGAACGGGTGCCAGTTCGCCGGCTTGATGAAGAACACGCCGAGCGCGATGAAGGCCACCACCACGACCAGCTTGACCGCCACCATGATGTTGTTGAGCCGTGCGGATTCCTTCGTGCCGAGCACGAGCAAGGTTGTGAGAATCGCGATGATCAGCACCGCCGGCAGATTGACGATGCCTGTCGCCGTCGTGCCGTCGGCGAGCTTGATGACGGTGCCGGGCGCGGTGGAGAGAACGGGTGGGATATTGATTCCCACGTTATGCAGCAAGCTCACGATATAACCGGACCAGCCGACCGCGACGGTCGCTGCGCCCATCGCGTATTCGAGGATCAGGTCCCAGCCGATGATCCACGCGAATATCTCGCCCAACGTGGCATAGGTGTAGGTATAGCTGCTGCCGCATACGGGCAGCATGGCGGCCAGTTCCGAGTAGCAGAGGCCGACGAACGCGCACGCGATACCGCCGAGTACGAAGGACAGGATGATGCTGGGGCCGGCGAACTGCGCTGCAGCGGTGCCGGTCAGGACAAAGATGCCTGCGCCGATGATGGCGCCGATTCCCATCGCCGTGATGCTCGTGGCGCCGAGCGTTTTCGATAGCGAGTGGCCCCCTTCCACATCGGCGCTTCCCACGATATCGGCGACGGATTTCCGTGCCATGTAGCTCGTATCAGCCATGTTGAGTCGTCCCGTTCAAATGGTGTTTGGACACGAACCGACTCGGCTTGTTTCGGCTCGCGGAGCACGACGAAAGCATCTGTTACCGAAGACTGGCGGGGGTGAGGTGGAGGGAGGTATCGGATTCAGTGTAGTCTGAATCGGAAGTAAAGTGAACCGGAGGTCGGCTGTCGAGACGGTAGACCGTCTGCTCATGGCGAACGGGTCCTGGCCTTGTCCAGAAACCGGCCGTAGGTCGGCACGGACCTGGAGCGAGGGGTCCTGGCGACTCTGCGCTTACCGAAGTCGGTTGAAGAGAAGATCGAATGGCTGTTGTGGGTGCGCGCCGTGAAAGGGTGGCGCTGTCCCCGGGCGCACGTCCCGCCCGGCAGGTGCTGGGATAGATGGTTCCCGCGCTTGCGACTCCCACGCTTGCAAGTCGCGCGGCCAATAAACCGCGAGCATGGAACAAGAGGCGCAGGCCACCACGACTGCCGGACTTTGGAGTCCTTTAGCAGTACGACCGCTAGATCGTCGCCGGATGCAAAAGCATCCGGCCATGAACGAGGAACGCGCTAGCGGTTCGCTTGATGAATCACGCGTGCACGTCGCGCTCGCTGAGCGGTCGAACGGCTTCATCCGCATGCGTATCGTCGTTTAGACCGTGGCGAGAACGATATCGACGAACCCACATCGCGGTCAGAATCGGCACGAGGATGGCCGTCACCAGACACGCGGCCGCGACCATTGCCGTCGCCGCCGGCACGAGCGGCTTGAAGCGCGGAATCATTTCGCCGATGATCGCCGGATTTGCCACCGCCGCCCCCGCCGTCGACGATGCCGCCAGCCCCGCCGCGCCATTGCCGCCGGCGATCCAGCGGTCCGCGAAGATGAGCGGAATACCCGTCACCACGATGACCCCGAGCCCGAGCACGATGCCTGGCAATCCGCTCGTCGCGATCACGTGCAGGTCGATGCCGTTGCCGAGCGCAAAGCCGAAGAACGGAATCAGCGGATGGACGCAGCGGCCGAAGAGTTCGCGCAGGTCGCGGTCGAAGTTGCCGAGCGCGAAGCCGATCAGGAACGGCAGCACGGCACCGACAAAAAGCCGCGGCTCGAAGAACGCGACACCTGTCGCGCCGAGGATCAGCATGCTGATGAGCGGCCCGGATTCCACCGACATCAGCACGAACGCGCCCGCCTCTTCACGACTGCCGTATTGCTGCATGACGGCGGCATAAAGACCGCCGTTGGTCATGTCCATCGATGTCGTGATGGCCAGCACGGACAGCCCCGCGAAGAGGCCGGTCTTGATGCCGTCGATCGGGATGAAGTGCGCCGCAACGAGGGTCGCGACCCATGCGACGGCCATCTTCGTGACCAGCAGGGTGCCCGACTTGCGCAACACGGTTCCGGTCGCGCGAAGATCGATGGTCGCGCCCATGCAGAAGAACCAGACCGCGAGGATCGGCACGGTGCCGCTGATCAGGCCATTGGTGAACGAGCCGAAGTACTTGCCTGCGCCCGGCGCGAACGTATGAACGCAGGCGCCGAGCAACAAGGGCACCAGCATGAGGCCGCCTGGAATGCGGTCAATCGCTTTCTTGATCTTCAAGTCTCCTCCGTGATTTGTGCGTACGGATGACGGGCCGTCTGCCCGGACCGGTGGCCGCTTGTGTCAACGTGCATACCGGTCTGGGGCAATATAGCATCGCTTTTTTCGATTCGCTCGATGGACCCGAGGTGACGAGTTAATCGTTTACCCGAAAGCGGGCATCCTGGTTCACGTTTGGCTCTTGTGCGCTGTTCGCCGCGTGTGAAGCGCGCGTCGCGTGATGGCAAGCACGATGCATGCTCTCCGTGGCCTCTGCCACACGCGTTCGCTATATTCCTTGTGATATAACGAGGCTCCCGCGTGCAAACGACATCTTCCGGTCTCTGGGCTGGTCTTGATCAGATGGCTTTACTGGACGATGGTCAAGCGTGGTTCGTGGTCGGCGTCGTCGAAGTGACTCTGCGGTCGGTTAGTCGATTGCAACGACGACTCTGGACACGTTGCCACTCACTGCCGGGTCGCGCGACATCGAGCAGCACGACGGGCTGTCTCGTTGGCCGACGACCCGACAGCTTACTGAATCACCCGCGTCACACCTCGGCCACGCGGATCGGCAGCCGCGTCCGGCGTATCGCCGTTGACCTTGATCGCCTGGATGTCGCCGCTGAAATCCTGCCCCTTCAGCGTGTAGCCCTTGGCTTCGATCTGCTTGGCGAGTTCGCCTTCGATCGGCTTGTACGGCTCCCAGAAGATCGTGTTCGGCGGCAACAACTGATGATGGAAGCGCATCGCGCCAACCGCATCGGCCAACGGCATGTTGAAGTCGTAAATGTTGGTGATCACCTGGAAGATCGACGTGAAGATGCGCGAACCGCCTGGCGTGCCGATCACGAGCGACACCTTGCCGTCCTTGGTCAGGATGGTCGGGCTCATCGACGACAACGGCCGCTTCTTCGGTTCGATCGAATTCGCGTCGCTGCCCACCACGCCGAACATATTGGCAACGCCCGGCTTCGCGGAGAAGTCGTCCATTTCGTCGTTCAGCACGATCCCGGTACGGTCCGCCACCACGCCCGAGCCGAAATAGCCGTTGATCGTGTACGTGTTCGACACCGCGTTACCCCACTTGTCGATCACCGAGAAGTGCGTGGTTTCCACCTTCTCCGGCATCGACGTGCCGAGGCCCGGCTGCACGCTCTTCGTATCGGACGGTGTGGTCGGATTGACTTCGGCCGCACGCTTGGCAAGGTACGCGTCGGCGGTCAGTTGCGCGACCGGCACCTTGTAGAAGTCCGGGTCGCCGAGATACTGCGCACGATCGGCGAACACGCGCTTTTCAATTTCCGCGATCAGATGCACGTATTGCGCGGAATTCAGCGTGACGTCCTTGAAGTCAGGTGCAATATCGGCCTTCATCTTCAGCAGTTGCACGAGACCGATGCCGCCCGAGCTCGGCGGCGGTGCGGTGTAGACGCGATAACCATTCCAGTCGGCCTGGATCGGCTGGCGCCACACGGCCTTGTACTGTTGCAGATCGGTCTTCGTAATCAGGCCGTGACCGCGCATGGAAGCCGCGATCAGATCAGCCGTCTTGCCGCTGTAGAAGTCTTTCGCGCCTTGATCCGAAATGCGCGTGAGCACCGCGGCGAGATCGGGTTGCTTGAAGTTGACGCCCTGTTTCAGAGTGCCGAAGTAGGTGTCGAAATTGGTCTTGCCGGCGAAGTCTTTCGCCGCGTCATCCCGACGATCCTGCAATTGCTGGCTGACTTCGAAGCCGTCGCGTGCATAGTGAATTGCCGGCGCGAGCACCTGTTTCCATTGGAGCTTGCCGAAGCGTCGTTGCGCTTGCCACATTCCGTCGACGGTGCCCGGCACACCAACCGCGCGATAGCCGAACAGGCTCATCCCTTTGATGACTTCACCCTTGTCATCGAGATACATGTTCTTCGTCGCTGCCAGCGGTGCACGCTCACGGTAGTCGAGGAAGTACGGTTTGCCGTCGACATACAGCGTCATGAAACCGCCGCCGCCGATATTGCCCGCTTCCGGATAGGTCACGGCAAGCGTGAAGGCGATCGCGACGGCCGCATCGACGGCATTGCCGCCTTCCTTGAAAATCTGCTCCGCTGCATCTGCGCTGTACTTGTCTGCAACCGCAATCGCCGATGCGGTGAGAATGGCCGGCTGCGTTTTGGCAGGCGCCTTCGCAAAGGCCGGTGTGGCTTCCAGAAAACAGCTTGAAACAGATACGAGTGCGGCTAGCGCAAGTCCACTCACGGACGATTGGTTGTTGCGGAAGAATTTCATCGGATCGCCTCCATGACAATTTCCCACATGATGGTGAAAAGCACTGCCTTGGGCTTATAACATGCCGACCGGCGAATTGCGAAGGCACAGTACGCTGCGGTGCACCAGATGCTTCGTGCCGAGGGCAGCGGCGTCAGCCATCGCGAGGCCGCTCACCGGTTTCATGATGCGTACGCATGTCGTCGTGATTGTCAGGCCCGGATCAGGGCCGACCGTGCGGCTGGCCAGGGCGAATAGCGTGGATCACGTTGGATTGAACCAGCGGTCGGCAACACCAAAAAATATCTCGTCCGTCTCAGACGTCGAGAAGCCAGCGACCAGTTGCGCGTATCGATCGTAAAGGTCCGCAAATCCTGTCGAAAGCTTTGCAACAGGCATGTGGCTACCGAACATGCACCGCGATACGCCAAAAATGTCGATCGCGGTCAACACCCAGGGCGCTGCCTCGCTAACGGACCACTGCATGCCAAAAATGCATTCCAGTGCAGAGATGTCGACGCAAATATTGTCACAACCGGCAAGCCGTGCAAGTTCACGTTTCCACCGGTCAAAGCCGGTTTTGCTCAAGTCGAGCGGCCACCCCATCAATGCGATGGTGAAGCCGATATTCGGATGACTTTGTATGACGCGAGTCAGGTCGGGAATCTGATGGGCGAATACTTCGAGCCCGCACTTGAAACTGTGCTTGCCCAGTAAAGTCAGCGATTTGCTCCATGTTGAATCCGTCAGCAAATCGGGCCGTTTGGCGAATCGCTTCAAAGGGTTGTCGTCGTCCCACACGAGATGTTCCCGAACCGATGTGAGATTGGGAAGCGTGCTGTATTGCTCCAGCTTGCTTTCCAGATCGGGATCAAGGAAGTCAACGAACGCGACCAGCGCATGACGCATCTCGCTTCTGGTTGCCGCCTGTTGCGCCCAGGCCGCCTCTTTGAAGGGGTCGGACGAAAGGAACTCGTGCCACACGACGGCCTCGACCTCATAACCATCGCTGTCGGCAAGATAGTCGTCCAGCAGGTAGCGTCGGGGCAGGGCATCGTAATTGCCGACAAACGCTTCATAGTTGGGGTCGACCTCATCCAGAAACGCGTGCCGGTTTTGTTTGCGATCGTAGAAGTGAAGATGTGAATCGACGACTCGGGTGACAGGGCTGAAGTTTTTCATGGCGAAGGAAGGCGATCTGGCGCCGGCAAGACGGGAATAGGGGCATCTACCACAAGACGCATTGTAGGTGGAGAAATGAGCCCACCCTTCCATGGGCACGATTCGGCTGACGATTTTCAGAGTCTGGAAAAACCCCTTGTCATCAGGCGACTAAAACGTTATTGGTTCGTCAAGCAGGGTTTTGGACTCCGGGTGCTTCAACATTCCGTTGCCAAGTGGAAACTGATGACGCCAGGTCAGGCTCCATGACCCCCGTTGGAGCGTAAAAGGGCCGAGCCGTGATGCTCGGCCTTTTACCATGCCCGCGAGGCGGAGACCGGCTCTCCATGCTTCCTGGTCCGCTGACGTGCGTTCCGGGATTGATTGAGGAGCATGCCAGGCAGCGTTCTGAAAGGAGATATCGAATGGCAGCATTCGTCGACCATCCGGCGATTTTGTTTGTCGTGCTCTTTGCCTTGTTGATCGTGGCGGTCGCGTTCGGGGTATTCGTCCTGCGGCGCGTTGCTCCATTGCGCGACGACGAACGAGACGATTTCAACGCCGTTCAGGGCGCGACCCTTACGCTGTTGGCGTTACTGATCGGATTCAGTATCTCAATGGCGGTAAGCCGCTATGACCAGCGAAAGACCCTTGAAGAGGCGGAGGCCAACGCGATTGGTACCGAGTACGCGAGAGCTGACTTGACGGAGCCTCACATCCGTGACTCGATAAGGCTGGCACTGGTCCAGTACACCCGCCTGAGGTTGACGGAGTTTCAGACTCGCAACCGCGACGATCGCCAACGTCTTGACGCGGAAATTTCGGCGCTTCAATCGAAATTGTGGGAGCAGGCGGCGCAGGTTGCAAAGACTCAGCCTACGCCCATTGGATCGCTGGTCGTGGCAGGAATGAACGACGTGCTGAATTCGCAAGACTATTCGGAGGCGGCAAGAATCAATCATATCCCGCTCGGGGCGTGGGTACTGATGATCCTGATTGCATTTTTCGGTTGCGCAGTACAGGGTTATGGCGCGAAGGGGAGGCGCCGCACGGCACTGCTCATGACCATCTTGCCCGTGACGATTTCGCTGTCACTTGCGCTGATAGCCGATATCGATAGTCCTCGTGGCGGCATTATTCACGTTCAACCGCAAAACCTGACCCGGCTTCTTCAATCGTTGGAAAAGTAGGACCGGGGTGGGTCCGTTTCTGCCCTGCGCGAACCAATCGATCGCCCGTAATCCACCGGGTCACCGTCGGACTGAGTTCGGCCAGGCGTCGTCAGAATCCGCTCTCCCGAATCAGCGCCGCGTACAGGTGCTCCAACCCCTCGATCAAAAGGCTGCGTCGGTTCCCGTCGATCTGCAACTGACCACGCGTTTCCCACAGCCCGGATGGTGCGCCATCGAGTTGCACGAGCACATGGAACATCGGCGGGTTTGGCGTCAGCGTGTCGTGATCCGCGGCCACCGATACCGGCCCCTTGTAGCGCGAAGCCAGCATCGGATGGGCGAGTTCCCGCGCGCGTGTCGTGTCGATCGCGATGACGCGGCCGTGTATCGGGGCAGCCTGTCCGATCGGATAGAAGCGCGCGCTGTCGTCGGGAGCGAGGCGCTGGACGTCATCCTGCTTGACGTAGGCGTCCACTTGCCAGCGGCCCGGATCGACCAGCACGCCCACCGGCTCCCTGGGATTGATCCATTGTCCCGGCCGCCACTGCGGATCGACATCCATCCACTTGCCCGCAAACGGCGCGCGCAGTATCAGGCGGGCAATTTCCGTGCGGGCAGCCCGTGCTTCCTCGTACTGCACGCTGAGACGCTCGCGCGTGGCGGCCTGCTGATCGAGTCCACCGGCATCCGCGATCAACCCGGAGAGCCGTGCTTCGTAACCGCGGATGCCCGCTTCGCTGCCGATCATGTGCGAGGCAATGTCCGGCTCGTCCATGACCATCAGCGTGTCGTCTGCGCGCACGTCGCCGGTCGGATGGATCGACTGGATGCGCGCGGGAAACGGCACGAAGACCCGCAACTGTTGCTCGGTCCGCGCGACGCCCTCGGCGTGGATCTGCGTGCGCCACGGCAATGCGACGAGCAGCAGGAAGCCGCCCGCGATGCCCGCAAACAGCACTTTCCGGCCCGGCCGGATGCGGCTGCGTTGGGTCCACCAGTATTTCAGTTCGCGCACGACCGGCATCATGATGAACCACGTCACTTCGACGATAAACAGGAACACGCCGAGCAGCTTGAAGAAGAACAGGTACACGGTGACCGCGATGCCGAGGAACAGCACCAGCCGGTACAGCCATGTCAGGAACTCGAAGGCGACGAGCATCCGCCGATGTGAAGCGCTGAAGGCTTCGGGCCAGTCGTCGTCGAAGCCGAGCAGCGTGCGCCGGATGCTCACGCGCGCAAGTGCCGACGCGCGTTGATGCAGGTTCGGAAAATCGAGCAGGTCGGACAGGATGAAGTAGCCATCGAAGCGCATGAAGGGGCTGGCGTTCAGCGCCAGCGACAGCACCCAACTGGTGGTCGCGAGATACAACAGCGCATTGCGCAACGGCCCCGGATCGGAGAGTGCCCAGCCGAGGGTCGAGAGCCCGGCGAGCGAGAGTTCACACAGAATGCCCGCCGAGGCGATGGCGAGCCGCTGGCGCGAGCTGCGCAGCTTCCAGCTTTCGCCGGTGTCGGTGTAGAGCATCGGCCACAGCACCACGAACGCGATGCCCATGTGCGCGACCCGCAAGCCGAGCCTCGTCGCGACGAGCGCATGCGCCAGTTCGTGCAGCGTTTTCGCGACCACGAGCGCGAGCGCGAAGCTGACGAGGCCCTCGGTCGAGAACGACTCCACCACGGCGGTCGTGAAGGTGTCCCATTGCTGCATCACGAGCACGATCCCCACGAGGCTGAGCAGTACGACGGTGATCGCCGCGACCGGGTTGAACAGCCAGTCGAGCCGTCTTGCGATGCGCGTGAGGAACCGTTGCGGACGCAGCAGCGGGATACGAAAAAACAGATAGTGGTGCAGCCACCAGCGCCACGTCAGCCATCCGCCGCGCCGGTCGCGCTGCTGCAGGCGGGCGAGCGCTTCGGGCGTGGGCCTGAGGAGTTCGTGCTGTTCCAGGAAGCGCCGGAAGTCGAGGATCTGGTCCAGGTCCGGGCGCAGCGAAGTCTGTTCGTTGATCTCCCTGCAGATCTGCGCGGGCGGTTTTTCCCAGCGCACGAGACATTCGAACTCCAGCCACCCCACGCGATAGAAGCGGTTGAGCACGGTGTCCTGAATCATCCAGGACGGCTCGCCGTCGCGTCCATCGGCCGTCTCGCCGAGACGCAGGTCTTCGCGCAGCGCAGGCGAGGGCAGGTCCGGATCGACTGGCATCATAGTCCCGACCACGCTCTGAGCGTGGCAAGCGGCCGGCGGAGAAGGTAGTAGCCGAGGCTCACCTCCTTGCCGTACAGCTTCGCGGTGCCGTGCAGGCCGAGGCGCGCTTGCGCGTGCTCGCCGTCGACGCTCGCGAGCAGCCGGTAAGCCACGATGCCGTCTTCGCTTGCCTTCGCCTGATAGCTGGTTTCGAGAATCCGCCCGTGCAGCGGGGCAAGCGGATAGGCGCTCAGATAAAGCGTCACTTGCGCGCCCGGTTCGAGGGCGATCGCATCGGCGACAGCGAGCTGGATCAGCATCGCGGGCTTCGCGGGATCGGCCAGTTGCAGGATGCGCTCGCCGGTCACGACGGGCTTGCCGATCCAGTCGTTCGGGTCGCTGAATACGACGACGCCCGCCTCGGGCGAGAACACCTGGGTGCGCCCCAGTTGCGCGATCACCGCCGCCAGTTCGGCGCGGCGTTGCTCGGCAACGCCGCCAAGCACGGTCAGTTCGTTCTTGCTTTGCGGGTTGTCGAAGGCGCGCTGGCTCGCCGCCATCAGTTCCGCGTCGGCTACCGCGACCTGCTTGCTCAATACGTCGACGCGGCTTTTCAACGACGTTTCATTGAGCGTGAACAACAGCGCCCCGACCTGCACGGCCTGGTTCGGACGCACCGCGATTCGTTCGATCACGCCATCGATCGGCGAGCTGATGATGCGTGCGTCCCGCGACACGATCTCGGCCGGAGCCAGCACGGTCTGGCGCACGGGAACGAACAAGAGCATCGCGACGACTGCCAGCGCGGCGCTGCTCTGGCGGCGGCTCGGCCTCCACAGCAGGCGGCGCCGGCGACGCACGAGGGCGTCCCAGCAGTAGGCCCAGGTCTGGATGACGCCGTGCAGCATCGGCGGCAAGGTTTCGGGCGGACGTTGGTCGAGCAGGACGAGCAGCATGCCGAGCCGTCTGCCGCCGGCGTCGTGCAGCGGCACGCACCAGATTCCCGCCGGCCACCACTCGGTCCAGCCGTCGGCGATATCCGGCGGCGGATCGGCGGCCTCGCGTGCGAGCCACTGCGGCTCGGCGCCTTTCAACTGCGAAGCCACCCAGCGGCTCGCGCGGGTGAGCCACACCAGATACGGCGAGTCCTCGGTGGGTTTGGCGAGGCCCGAGATGCAAAGCAGCTCGAAGCGCTTGCCATGATCGGCGAACACGAGCGCCTGCCGAAAGTTCAGGAGCGAGTGCGAGTCGTTCGCCATCGTGAACGCGAGCGCATTCAGCGAATCGGCGGCCAGCGCCCGGTCGCGCAGCGCATCGAGAAACAGCAGCAGCTGCGGGTGCGGAAGCGGCTCGTTCATTGCGCCGCCGGAAAACGCGCGACCCCGCTCATGCCCGCGACCAGTTCGGGATGTTCGCCGTCGAGCTGCGCTTCCAGTTCGACCGTCTGCGCCACAGCGTCCACCCTCGCATTGACGGCGCTGACATGCGCGGGATAGGTTTTCCCCGTTTCATGGATCGTGATGTCGAGGCGCGACCCCTGCTTGAGCTTGACCATCAATGCGGAGGGCACGTTGAGCCGGACCTTGAGCGCGCCGTCGCCGACGAGGTCGAGCATCGGCGTGCCCGCGCTCACGGTCTGATAGTTCTTGACGTAGACCTTGGCGATGTGTCCGCTGAACGGCGCGATCACACGGCAGTATCCAAGCTGCGCGTTGGCGAGCGAGAGCGCGCCTTGCGCCTTCTCGACCTCCGTGGCGGACATCGCCACTTCGATATCTCCAGCTGCCTTCAGTTCGCGCAGGCTGCGCTTGCCGTTCAGGTTCTGGCGGGCCATGTTCAGCTCCGCCTTGGCCACGTTGGCACGCGCCTGCACTTCCGCGCAGTTCATTTGCGCGAGCACCGCGTTCTTCCCGACCTGCTTGCCGAGCGTGGCGTTCAAGTCGGTGATGGTGCCGTTCATCTGGCTCGACAGCGTGGTCTCGACGTTCGGAGCAAGCAGCACGCGGATTGCGTTGGGGTCGTCGAAGGCGTCGCCGGTCGAAGGGGGCTTCGCGGCGTGCGCGGCCGATGTACCGACCATCAGGACCACGGCGAGCCATGCATGCTTGTGTTCATTGCAGAACAGGCGCATTGCCACCTCCCGGCGCTGCGGCCTGCGTGGCGGACGCCGGTTCGTCGAGCCGTGCCGACGGTTGGGGCGCGGCGGGTTGCACGGGTGGCTCGGCACCCGGCCGTTCCCATTGTTTCGTCTGCTGGACCTGGACGCTCTTCTCGATCTCCTGAGCGAGCGTCTTGATATCGTCCTTCGCAATCGCATCGGGCATCACGTCGAAGCCGATCGAGTTATAGAGCCGCCCCCACGCGGCCTGGGCGTCGGAATACGCAGCTTCGCGTTCATAGCGCGAGAGCAGATACCGGCCCTCGGCGCGGATCACTTCGAGCTCCGAGCCGAACGAGGTCTTGCGCGCGGCGCGGGCATAGTCGAGCAGGCTCGTGTCCACGCGCAGGCTTTCGTCGGCGAACTCGACTTCCTGGCGCGACAACCGGTAGCGCAACACGCCGACGCGCACTTGCGTGAGAATCGCCATCGACAGCGCGAGACGGCGCATGTCGTCGGTTTTCGTCTGTGATTCCTGCTGGGCGTTCAGGGCGGGAAGCTGCAACCACTTGAACAGGTTGAGCGACACGCGCACGCCCGCCGCCGCCCAATAGTTGTTGTAGAGAAACTCGTTGGAGTCGTAGTTGGTGCTCAGGTCGATGCCGATGTTCGGCCAGAGTTGCGCCTTTGCGATCTTCAGGTCGTTCTCGTTGACCCGCTTGCGATACCACTCTTCCATCAGTTCCGGCCGGTTCTGCAGCGCCAGTTGCTCGAGTTGCGGCTCGGGTGTCAAGACCGCCGGCAGCGCGCCTTGCTGGGTATCGGCGAGCACGAGCGGAGTGCCGGGCGGCAGCGACATCAGCGCGGACAGCTCGGACTGCGCGAATTCGAGATCCTGGCGTCGGATCGTCAGTAAGGACACTGCATCGAGCAACGCACGCTGATAAGCGAGGATTTCCTGCTTGGGCAACAGGCCCTTGTCTTCGGCCTGGCGCGCCGCATCGATCGCGGCGTGCGTGCGAGCAATTCGTCGACCTGAGGTTCGAGGCGCTGCGCGGCGAGCGCGCGCCAATAGGCGTTGCGCACATCCTGCAAGACGTTCTGCGCGACCTTGCGCCGCCGCTCTTCGGCCATCAGCATCTGGTCGGCATTCTGTTGCGTACGGAAATACGCGACGCCGAAGTCGAGCAGGTTCCAGCTCAGGTTGAGGTTGGCGAGCTTGTGATAGCGCTGCTCGGATGTGGATGGCCGCAAGGTAACCTCACCATCCGTGATGCCGACCGACGTGCCGCCCGAATCGTTGCTGCGCGCCGTATAACCGGCCGACGCAACGAGCTGCGGCAGCAGGGCGTTGGTGGAGACGTCGCGCAGGTTGGACGCCAGCGCGCTTTCCATCAGCTTGAGCCGGTAGTCGAGGTTGTACTTCAGCGCGCGCGCCGCGGCTTCATAGAACGTGATCGGCCCGGTGACCGGTTCCTGCGCACTGTACATCGAGACCTGATCGTCGACGACGCGCTGGCGGACTTCCTCTCGCGTCGTCGGCTGCGGCTGGAGTGATGAGCAGCCGGCGAGCGTGAGCATCGTGCATGCGATCGTGACACTCAGGGCCTGTGCCTGGTGTTTCTGCATAACCTGTCCTCGTCCGAAAGCTAGCGTTCGATGGATCTTCTGAGCTCTGGAGTGCGGGAGGCATCCTGGATGCCGCCTCGCGCAACTGCATAAGGAAACTTTGTGCCGTGGTTTTTTCCACCAGGGGTCGCAATCCGCCGGTGAGGTTCTCGGGCAGCGGGGCAAAGATCGACGGGTCGGACAGCAACCCGTCCGCGCTCAGGCTCGTACGGCCCGGCCGGCCGAAAATCCACGCGCGGTCGAACGCGCTTTGCCGCTGACTGGCCTCGACAATCCTTCCGACGAACTGACCGGGCACGAAGCCAAGTCCCTGACCGACCGGCGCATCGATGCTGCCCGGATCCAGCGGCCAGCCGATCTGGCTGCCGTCCGCTTCCCGGCTCGATACCAGGGAGCGCAGCGCGTCCTGCTCGACCTCCGGCGTGACGAAGACGGCGGGATTCAGCGCCGGGTTCAATGGCGCCACGGACTGAGCGGATGTGTCGGGGCCGAAGTACGAGCCTCCGGAGGGCGGAATATAGGGCGAGGCGATATCGAGCGCGATGGTCAACTGCGCCTGATCCGTCTCGCCCGCGTCGTCGCGCACGGTGTAGGTGAAGGGATCGTGCAGGACCTGGCCGAGTCCCGATGCCGCCAGCACCTGCGGATTCGACAGGTCGACCTGATAGGTATAGGTTCCGTTGGCGTTCAGGACCAGCGTGCCGTAGCGTCCCGCGAGCGGCTGGCCGACCGTGCCGGCGGTGCCTGTGCCTGCTTCTTCGCCCGAGCGAACGCCGGCCACGTTCAGATGATCGTTGGCATCGACATCGGTGTCGTTCGACAGCACGTTGCCGCTTGCCTGCGGCGCGGGCGACTGGTCGCTCGCGACATTGCTGTCGTCGCGGGCGACGGGCGCGTCGTCGGCGCCGCGGATCAGGATCGTCAGCGACGCGGTGGCTTGGGCGCCCGCGGCATCGCGCATGCGATAGACGAAGATTTCCGTCAGCGTGTCGTCACGGGTGCGCAACGCCTGCACGGTGGCGTTGGCGTTATCCACCACGTAGTCGTAGGTGCCGTCCGCGTTCACCGTGAGCTCGCCATAGCGCCCCGCGAGTTGGGCACCGGCGAGCGCCGACTGACCGGTTTCATTCGAGACCTCGACCACCTCCTTCGTTTCGCCGTTCGCGACGCTGTCGACGTCGGTGTCGTTGGTCAGCACATTGCCGAGCCCGTCCTGGCCCGGCGTGCGGTTGTTCGCGCCGCCGGCCTCGATTGCGGTGGCGGCGTCGTTGGTCGCGCCCGGCGTGTCGTTCTGCCCTTCGATCGTGATGCGCAGTTCGGCCGCGCCGCGCGCATCGAAGACGTCGCCAACGGTGTACGTAAAGACATCCTGGAGCGTCTGCCCGCTCGTGCGCAGCGCCTGGACCGCCGGCAGATCGTTGTCGACGGTGTAGTGCCAGGTGCCGTCGGCGTTCAGGGTGAGCGCGCCGTACGCGCCCTGCAGCACGCTCCCGACCGCGCCGGCCGTGCCGCCCGCTCCGGCAGCGAGGCCGCCCGTGCGAATGGCGTCGACGTGAAGCGCGTCGCCTTCGGCGTCCGTATCGTTGGCGAGCACGTTGCCGGACGGGTCGAGTCCCGGCGCGGTGTTGTTGACGCCACCCGCCTCGATGGCGGTCGCGGCATCGGTGTG
The DNA here is from genome assembly GCF_001544535.1 of Caballeronia choica. Lineage (GTDB taxonomy): Bacteria > Pseudomonadota > Gammaproteobacteria > Burkholderiales > Burkholderiaceae > Caballeronia > Caballeronia choica. The sequence continues at coordinate 61,317 of NZ_FCON02000024.1, forward strand.
TCCGACCGGCGCGTCGTTGCGCCCGCGCACGATGATCGTGAGCGTGGCCGTGGCGGTGAGTCCGCCTTCGTCGCTGATCTGATACGTGAACACGTCGTTCACTGTCTGCAACGGCCCGAGCGCGATGAGCGTCGGATTCGCGGCGTCGACGCGATAGAAGTAGCTGCCGTCCGCGCCGATCACGAGATCGCCGAACTGGCCGAACAGCAGCCTGCCGTTCGCGTTGGTGCTGCCGCCTATCACGGTCACGAGCGGCGCGTCTGAATCGATGGCGCCGACTTTCGCGCCCGTCCCGTCGAGCCGGTCGTCGGCATCGACATCGGAGTCGTTCGTGAGCACGTTGCCGGTCGGATTGAAGCTGCCGCGCGTCCCGTTGTTCGCCACGGCGATCGCAAAATCGTTGGTGGCCACCGGGGCGTCCCACGCGCCCTGAATCCGCACGGTGAGTTGCGCGGTGTCGCTCGCGCCCGCCGCGTCGTGCATCCGGTAGGTGAAGACTTCGACGAGGCTCCTGCCGGGGATGAGGCGCTGCACCACTGGAAGCGAGTTGTCGACGGTATAGGTGTAGGTGCCGTCCGGGGCGACCGTCAGCGTGCCGAACAGGCCGGCGATCGAGGTGGGTCCGGCGACCGTGGCAAATCCGCCGCCGATCAGTGCGCCGCCGTTTCGCACGCCGTCGAGGGTCTTCGTGTCGCCGGCATCGACGTCGGTGTCGTTCGCGAGCACGTTGCCCGTCGGATCGATGCCCGGCGTGCCGTTGTTGGTGCCGCCGGCTTCTACCGCCGTCGCCTGATCGTCCTGCGCGACCGGGGCATCGTTGCGCCCGGAAATGACGATATCGAGCTCCGCCGGATCGGTGGCGCCGTGGCTATCCGCGATCGTGTAGGTGAAGCGCTCGACGAGCTGGTCGGTGGGCAGCCGCAACGCCTGCACGGCGGCGCTCGCGTTGTTCACGACGTACGCGTAGCTGCCGTTCGGGTTGAGCGTCAGCGTGCCGAACTGCCCCTGAAGCGACTGGCCCAGCGTGCCCGCCGTGCCGGTGCCCGCTTCGGCGCCGGTGCGAACCGCAGTGACGGAAATCGTGTCGCGATCGGGGTCGGAGTCGTTGGCCAGAACGTTACCCGCCGGATCGACGCCGGGCGTCGCATTGCTTACGCCGCCGGCCTCGACGGCAAGCGCGATGTCGTTCTGTGCGAGAGGCGGATCGTTCACGCCGACGACCGTGATGACGAGTTGCGCCCGGTCCGTCAGGCCGCTCGTATCGACGATCTGGTACGTGAAGGTTTCGGTCAGCGTCGCGCCCGGTGCGAGTGCGCGCACCGCCGCGTTGTTGCTGTCGACATCGTAGGTATAGGTGCCGTCCGCGCCGATGTGGAGCGTGCCGAAGCTTCCCGCGAGCGCAGTGCCGCTGACCGAGGTCGTGCCGGCCGCGACGGCGGCGAGGCCGCCGCCCGCGCTCTCCAGACCCGTGCGCACGCCATTCACCTTCAAAAGCGTATTGGGCTGGTCGGTATGGTCGACGTCGGTATCGATGCCGTTGCCGCCGGGCTGAGTCAAGGTGCCGGGGCGGCTCGCCACGGTGATCACGTTGCCGCTCGGGTTGAGCGGATTGACGCCGAGCGCGGCGGCGCCGGCGATCGCCGTCGCCTGGTCGTCGCTCGCGACGGGGTTGTCGTTGGCACCGCGGACCTGGATCCGAAGTTCGGCGAGATCGCTCAGGCCGCCGGCATCGGTGACGCGATACGAGAAGATATCGACGAGCGGTGCATCGGCGGGGACGAGTTGCTGCACGGCCGCGTTGTTGTTGTCGACGACATAGCGATACGTGCCGTCTGCGCCGATTTTCAGCGTGCCGAAGGTGCCCGCGATCGAGGTGCCGGTGCCGCTCGTCGTGCCCGCCGTGACCGGCACGAGCGGGCTGTTCACGACGCCTTCCAGCTGGTTGGTGATGCCCGTTACCTGCTTCGTTTCGCCGTTCGCGACGCTGTCGACGTCGGTGTCGTTGGTCAGCACGTTGCCGGTGGCGTCGCTGCCCGCCGTGCCGTTGAGGACGCCGCCCGCCTCGGTCGCCGAGCCGGTGTCGTTCACCCCGACCGGCGTATCGTTCGCGCCGTGGATGGTGACAGTGAGCGTGCCGGTCGAGCGCGCGTTGAACGTATCGAAAACAAGATAGGTGAAATGTTCCGACAACGTTTGCCCGGACAGCCGCAACGCCTCGACAGCCGGGTTGTTGTTATCCACCGTGTACTGATAGCCGCCGGCGGCGCCGAGCGTCAGCGTGCCGAAGAGCCCCGCGATCGAGGTCGCGCCGATGTTCGGCAGGGAGAGCGTTGCTCCGTTCTGGTTGGTCACGGAAACGACCCGCAGCGCATCGCCGTTGGTTGCGATATCGACGTCGGTGTCGTTCGAGAGCACATTGCCGGTCGGATCCACGCCCACCTGAGAGTTCAGCGTGCCACCGGCTTCGGTTGCGCTCGCCGTATCGTTGACCGCGACCGGCGCGTCGTTCACGGCGATGACGGTAATCGGCAGCGTATCCACGGCGATGAGCGCATCGCTGAGTTGACCGGGGATGCCGTTGCCGTCGTGATCGCCGAAGTTGCCGCGATCGTTCGTGTTGATCGTGAGCGTGTCCGCGCCGTTGTAGTTCGCCTGGCCGAGATAGCGCAGGTTGGCGAGCGCGGCATTCAGGCCGGTCAGGTTGCCGGTCAGCGTGAGCGCGGCGGTGTTCGCGCCGGACTGGGTCACGCCCGACGGCAGGCCGGAAAGCGACAGCGTGCCGTGCAGCACGGAGAGCGTCACCTGGAGCGTGCCGTTGCCCGCGTCGACGTCGCTGATCGTGACGCCGGCGACGCCGAACGTGGTGTCTTCCAGTCCGGACGGCGCAGTGGCGGGCAAGTGATTGACCGGCGCATCGTTCTGCTCGACGTAGCCGGCGTTCGCGCTCGCCGTGCCGCCGTTCGCGAGCGTGATGCCGACCGTGCCGAGCGGCGTGGCCGCATCGCTGTCGATGCGGATCGCGAGCGTGCCGACGGGTTCCGGGTAGCTCAACGTGCCGGTCGGCGCCTGGATCTGATAGGTCCCGAGCGGCAGCACGCCGAAGTGATACTGGCCGTTCGCGTCAGTCGTGGTGGTGTAGACGAGGTTGTCGGCGGTCGTGGCGAGGTTGCCGTCCACCCCCGCCCAGGTCAGCGTGACGGGCTGAACCGCGAGGCCCGGGCCGTCCGGCGTGGCGGACGCGGTGGCCGACGCCGTGTCGTCCCAGAGGGTGCCGCTGATCACGCCGAGACCTGCGCCCGCCGTGCGCACGTAGGTGTCGGGAGCGACGCCGCTGCCGGTGCGCTCGCCGTTGGCGCTGCCCGCCACGCCGACGGCCGAACCGCCCCACGTCGTGAAGCTGTCCGGGAGGCTGGTCCAGGTCAGCGTGGCGTTCGTGGTCGCGATCGGCGCGCTGTCCGGTGCGTTGGCCGAATAGAAGACCGAGACCTGGCTGCCCGCGTCGAGCTTGTCGAAGGTGACGCGCAGCCCGTTCGTCACGTCCACGGTCACGCCGATGCCCGCGAGCTGCGCGGCGCTAAACGACGTTCCGTTGATCACCAGATGATCGAACGCATAGTTGGAGGCGGTCGGGAAGTTGTCGGTCAGGACGACGTCGTACGCAGGCGAAGTGCCGCTCTGCGTGAAACTGATATCGACATCGGCGGTGCCGAGGCCTGCGGTCCCGCTCGTCGGATTGAAGCTGTAGACCTGCTTCGCCATGCCGGTGAAGGTCGGCTCGACGATGTCCTCACGCACCGTCTGCGCCGTCGACAGGTTCGTCGTGCCGGAACGGTCGACCACCGTCGCCGTGAGCCGTGCGCCGCTCACGTTCGAAGCCTGATTGAGCACGCGAGCGTTGAATTCGAGTGAAACGCCTTCGCGGTCCGGGTCATTGTCCTGATTGACCAGATTGCCGAGGTGAAAGGTGATGATCGAGTTGCCGTTCGCGTCGGTCGTGACGGTGATGTCCGCCGGATTGAGCACGCCAGTGGGCGCGGCTCCGGACAGGTCGGGCGTGATCGGCACTGCCTGGGCGCTCGTCTGGTTCCCCGCCACGTTCAGGACGCCACCGGTGATCAGGTTGGTGATATCCGTCGTCACGCCGTCGTTCGAAATGAAGACGATGCGTGTCGTGCCGTCGTTGATGAAACCGAGCCCGTTTTGAAGCGTGACTTGCAGGCTGTAGTCGTTGGTCGCGCCTTCGGACAGCAGCGCGACCACGCGATACCGCACCACTTCGCCCACCGTCACGCTCTCGTCGGGCGCATTGGTCGGAGAGGCCGCCGGCGTATCGCTCAAACCGCCAACGCGCGACACGATGACCGCCTGCGCCACCGGCACGGTCAGCGTGGACGTCGCGCGATAGTCGTTCACCACGCCGCTACCGAGCGTGCCGTCGACGCCCGTGCGCTCGCCGACCGGATTGGCCGTGCCGCCGACGGTGCCGTCGAGGCTCGTCCACTGAGCGGTGGCCGTGTTGTTGAAGGAGACCTCGCTGGCGGCGGCCGGAACGACCGTGCCGGCGACCCGGATCGTGATGCTGCCGCCCTTGGCGACATCGATATTGGCGCCGCTCGCCGTGCGCAACTGGCTGCCCGCGAGTTCGAAGTCCGCGCCGCCGTTGTTGGTCGCGCCGCCCTGATACGTCACGCCGAGCAGCGCCACGTTGGTGAGCTCGGCGGGCAGGGCGTCGAGGAAGCTGATGTCGAACGCGTTGAAGTCCGAGGCTGCGCTGCCGTTGCTGATGGTGATGTCGTATTCGACGGTGTCGCCCTGATCGACGCCGAGGCCCGGGTCGGTTGCCGTGGCCTGGGTGATGACGAGCGTCGGCTCGCGGATCGTGATGGTCGGCGCCGCGCCGCTTTGCGCGACCGTGCGGTCCACCGGCGCGGCGCCATTGGGCGTGTCGGCATCCGGATCGCTGAAGACGATCCGGCCGGGGTTCGCCAGCGTGACGCCGGCCTGATTGCCGATGACGTCGCTCGCCACCAGTTGCACGCGAATGACGAAAGAGTTGTTGCCGGTCACGTTGTCGGCCGTTGCATTCGACGCCGTGAAGGTCCAGCGCGCGCCAGCGCCATCGCCGCCGAGTGTGCCGGACAACGCCGCGAGGCTCGCGACGCTGACGCTGCCGTTGAAATTCGCGCCGAGCGCGGCGCTGCCCGCCGTCGTCGTGATGACCTGATAGCCGAGGCCGCCGTTGAAACTCGTGTCGAGACGCAGGCCCGCCGGAATCAGATCGTCGAGGCGCAGGTTCTGGGTGCTGCCTTCCGGCAGCGTCACGACGATGTCGTATTGCATGCTTTCGCCGATGACCAGATCGCTGCCCGTCGTGTGCGCGGCGCTGGAATCGGCGTTGTCGAGCGAGCCGCCCGCATATTGCACACTGACCGTCGGCGAGGCGACCTGTTCGCGGGCCGTGTCGGTCAGATCGGTCGGCGTGAAATCGGTGCCGTTGTTGACGCTGGCGTAGCGGGTCAGCGTGGCCGTCGTTTGCAGTGTGCTCGCGGCGGGAATGCTGGCGCCGACGGTCGTGTCGTAGGCAATGACCACGAGGTTCGCGCCGCTCGTATCGGCGGCCGTTCCGCTGCGGCCCGGCAGCAGCGTCGCGACGTTGCCGGCGTCGAGGAACGTAATGACGTTGCCGGACACGCTGTAATCGACGCCGGCCAGCAGTTGCGTGCCGTCGCCCCGGAACACGCTGAGCCCCGATGCCGCGAGACTCCCGCCGGCGAACTGCAGGCCCGCCGGCAACGTCACGCTCGTGGACACGTCGAATGCGCCTCCGCCGCCGGTATTCTCGATCGCGGTGGCGAGCCGCAGCGTGTCGCCGGCGTCGATGCCGCTCACGTCGCCATTGACCGCGTTGATGTCGGTGATGGCGCCCGCAAACGGCACGCCCCCGCTGCCGGGCGGGTTCCATGTGCCCGTCGTGCCGGTGATCGTCCCTTCGCTGCTCGCGACGACGCCTTGCCGGATCGCGAGCGTGGGCTCCGCGACCGACACGATCACGGCCACGTCGGAGGAGATGAGCGGCTGGTGGGCGATCGTCGTCACCTGGCTCGACTGCGCGAGCACATCGAGCGAGCGCTGGTCGGCGTACGGCTGGTCGCCGACACGAAGGGTGAATTGAACCTGGATCGTGCTGCCGCCGAGCGCGCTGGTGGCGAAGCTGCCAAAGTTGAAGACGAGCGAATTGCCGGTTCCATCAGCGACGCTGACGAGTGCGCCGGGGTTCGTGTTGCCCGGGCCGAACGACCACTGGCCGACGCCCGTTCCCTGAGTCCAGGGAACCCCGGCTGCGTTGAGAAGCGGCAGCGGCAGATACGCCGTCAGTTTCATCTGTTCGTAGTCGCCCGTCACGAGGTCGTAGCGCATGCTGAACGTGACGACATCGCCCGGGTTCAGTTCGCCGCTGGCGGGCGGCGCAGCGCCGTTGACAGTGAGGAGCTGGATATCGACGGCATCGGTCGGGATGGTGCTCGTGGTCGAGGACTGGTCCGACACCGTCCCACCTGTGAGGTTGAGACTGTCGACCAGCAGGCTCGTGGTGACCGTTGCATTGTTGCCGAGCGAATCGCCTTCGTTGATCTCGCTTTGCGCATAGGTCGTTGCATAGCGTTGGTCGATCAGGGCGTTGTAGGTGATCGCCGCCGATGTGGCGCCTTGCAGCACGTTGTCGAAGGCGAGGTCGCCGTTGAGGCCGCCGATCTGTTGCCCGCTCGCATTGCGGAGCGACGTGCCGATGTCGAACGTCAGCGTCGTCGTGCCGTCCGCGTTGACGGTGTGCGTGGTGAGCACCGCGATGGTGTGCGCGACGCCGCCCAGCGTGATGGTCAAGGACGGCGTGCCGGTCAGTGTCTGGCCGTCGCTCAGGCGGTCGGTGATCACGAACTGGCCCTGGCCGAGCACGGTCTGTCCGGCGGCGAAGAAGTCCGAAATGGCGATGTTGAGTGTATAGGCGAGCGTGTCGCCGGGCGAGAGTCCGGTGTGTCCCGTATCGGTTTGCTCGACCACCTGCTTTTCGAGCGTGACCGCCTTGGCGACGAACGTCGTGCCGGTGCCGTCGCCGGTTCCGGAGAAGGGGATCTCGGTGGCGGGCGGCGTGAGATCGCGTGGATCGAGCGGCACCCATTCGCCGCTGCCGCTCGCGGTGCCGAAGGTGATCGTGACCGGGCTGCCGCTCACCGGATCGATGACGGGAAGACCGGTCGCCCCGGTCTCGGGTACATAGAAGCTGACCACCGTGCTTTGCGGCGCGGCGAGCGTCGCATACCCGACCGAATACGAGCGGATGAACACGTTGTCGCTGCCGATGGCGGCGGCGATCAGCGCCGGGTTGGTCACGACGCTGCCATCCTGCAACGTGAGGGACGTGACCGTGCCGCCCGCTCCCGGCGTGATCGCGGTGACCTGGACGCTGGCGGGAACGGCCTGCGTGACGACGACGTCGCTCAGCGTTTGCCCCGGCGCGGGCGTGGCGGTCACGGTTTCGGTGTGCACGAAATTCGGCCCGCTGACCGTCTCGCCCTCGGTCATATTGACGCTCTGTGTCAGCGTGACGACCGTCGGATGCACGACGAGATCGTGCAACGTTGCCTCGACCAGCGTCGGATCGGTCGTCGGATTGTCGAGTTCGTCATTGCCGAACTGGAGGCCGCCGCGCGCCTGGATCGTGAGGTCGGGGCTGCCATTGGAAAAGGCAGTGTCGGCGAGGTCGCTCAGGCGTGCCGTGACCTGTACCGAGATGGCCGGCTGACCCTGCGACACGCTCGCAAAAGGCAGTTCCAGGACCACGAGCTGGTCGCCAGCGCGCAGGCCGAAGGTCGCCGCGTTGACGACGACCGGATTGCCGCTCGCGTCCTTGGCGAGCGGGTGAGTGGCGTGGCCGTTTGCGTCGAAAGTCACGACAAAGGCCGTGACGGACTGACCCAGATACGAAGCGGAAACGAACGACACGCCATCGTTGCCGTCCTTGCCGGTTGCCGGCACCAGCAGGTCGATGTAGGGCGCATAGCCGACTTGCGTCGATGCGTTGGTCAGCGAAACATCGAACGTGAATGAGTTGCCGAGCAGGACGTTGTCTGTCGCGGCGGACAGACTCGTGGTCGGACTCGCGTTCGCCAGCAAGCCGTCGAAGTGGGTGAGCGCGTCCGCGCTCAGGGCGATCGGCTTGTCGAGCGGGCCGCTGGTGACTTCGAGCGTCCAGTCGCCACCGTAGGCCGCGCTGCCCGTGTTGTTGCTCGACGCGCCGACCGTCGCGCCCGTGATGCTCGCCAGTTCCTGGACCAGCGTCTTGCCCGCGACACCCGCGCCGACATCGCACCCATACAGTTCGATGTCGGCGTCCTTGGTCAGGCCGCTGCGCCATGCGCCCAGCGCGCCGGCCATCTGCATGAGGTTGCCGCTCGTGTACGTCTGGTTGCCCAGCGTGAACTGACCGGAGGCGCCGTGCGAGAAGATCTGGATCGAATCGGCCTTGCCCATTGTCGCAAGCGCCGCGTTAATCGCAGATACGGCGTCCTGGTTTGGATCAATGACCAGGACTCTGGTGGTGGCGGGCAGTTGCGCCAGCAACTCGTTGCGGTTCTCGACGCGGCTATCCAGCACGACCAGATTGTGGGCAGGGGCGGGCGGCGATGCGGAGGGCGCGGAAGGGGCGGAAGCGGCGGGCGCTACGGAACGGGTGGAAGGCGCGACGCGTGCGTCCGCGGTGGCCGCGTGTTCCGCCGTGCCGGCGGCGTGCGCCGGATCGGCGTGATGCTGGTCCACTGCAACGGCGGCGGCTCCGTCGAACAGGATACGTGGCTCCAAAGCCAGCGCATGGCGGTGCGGTCTCAAGCAGCCTGGTCCCTCGGATGGTCGGGCTTTGCTCTGCATTTCGGTTGCCGTTTTTGAACTGATGCCGCAACTAACATCTGTTTCCGCACTACGATGCCGCGCTCGATATCAATATATATTAACTTACGGAAGAATATGTATTGGATTTTCTCATCCTGACAGTTAATGCAGGGTGCGCCGCGAAACCGCGCATTGTTTCGATATTCGAAATCGAGCTGTCTTTGTAAAGGCTTGATTAAATTTGGGAGTTTTCCGGCCATGTCCGCATTTTGTCCATGGCCGGGTTTCTGATTACCTCATCCATAGCCGCACCCCAATATGCAGAAGAATGCATACTCGCCGAGACTCTTTTAGTGTTCGAAGCGCAATCCGTTTAAACGCGAGATATTGGCCGCTGTTTAAAAATGTTGTTACTCACCGCGAGTTACATAGAATACAGGTATTACGCGGCGTTCGACGGGTGCCTTGCTTCAGAGTCTTGGGAGAATGCGATGCGTCGTATCAACGGTTGTCTTTTTATCGTGCTTTTGTTGTCCGGGTGTCTTTCCATACCGCCTGAGCAAACTGCATCGGTTCCGACTCCCGTTTGCAACAGCCCGAAGCAGTGCGAGGCGATGTGGGCGGCTGCTCAAGCGTGGGTCTCGCTCGTGGGAAAAATGCAGCTTTCGGAACAGTCGCCTGATTCGATCACGACCTTCCGTCGCACACCGGGCGATCCCACGACGATGACGGGAACCGTCATCAAGCGTGCGCGACCGGATGGCTACTATGAACTCGTCGCCCAGTTCGACTGCGAGAGCCAGAGTCCGTCCTGCGCGAAGCTCCGGGAAAGCGGAGTGGCGTTGTTCAACACCATGGTCTCGGCGGCCGGTCAAGCCGCCGGGGTGTGATTACGGTCGGATTGCCGCGCCGGATCGACAAGCACTTTCATTTTCTGGCCAGCGCGAAGCGCTTCGAAACCCGAACGCTTTCGAGCGGAACGGTTTCCACCCAGCCCGTGGTGGTGTGCGTGCACGCTAGGTCGCGTAGACAGGTGTATCGGGTTTTACAGGCGTATCAGCAAGGTTCACATTTCGGCGACTAACTCATACGCGTCAAAGCGACGATAAAGTCAAGGAACACCTTTGTCTTGGCCGGCACATGGTGTCGCGACGGATGGTACGCATAGAGCGGAAAGCGCTCATCCGGCCAGTCTTCGAAAAGCTTGACGAGCCGCCCTTCCCGAATCAGAGGCTCGGCTCCAAGCAGGAGCATCTGCGCAATGCCGGAGCCGGCCAGACATGCATTGAGCAGCGCACTCGGATCATTCACTGTCAGCCGTCCGTTCGTTTCGACAACCAGCCTTTTGCGCTTGCGATGAAACTCCCATGGAAACGGCTTTCCAGTTTCCGGGTTCCTGAATTCGAGACACCTGTGCACACCACGACCCAGTTCTTGAGGCTCCGCTGGCTGCCCCCGGCGAGCAAGGTACGAAGGTGCTGCGACGGTGACGACCGCGGTATCCAGAAGCTTTCGCGCGACCAGGCTGGATGAGCGCGGTTCGCCGAATCGCAAGGCCAGATCGAAGCCGTCCATGATGAGGTCGCCGAGGTGATCTCTTGCAATGAACTCCAGTTCAAGTTCGGGATGCGCATCCATGAATTCGTCAAGCCTGCCGCCCAGAATGATTCGCGAAAAAACGGGATCGAGATTGATTCGCAGCTTCCCTCGGACGGTCGCGGCGCCTCCTCTTGCGGCCGCGGCCGCTTCCTCCATTCCCCTCAGGTGCGGCATGACCTGCTCGTAGAACCGTCGACCCTCTTCAGTAAGGGAAACGGCGCGAGTCGTCCGGTTGAAGAGCCGAATTTTCAGCCGGGTTTCGAGTCGTGCGATCGCCCGGCTAACGCCAGGTGGCGACATACCCAACAGTTCCGATGCGGCTGCGAACGTCCCCGTATCGACGACGGCAGCAAACACGCTGATACCGCTGGAAAGATTTTCGCTGGACGATCTCATAGGTGCTGCATCCTGGTCATTCAAATGGTCTGGCGACCTTCGGTCGAACGCCGACACAGCACGCAGGGACTGCGCCGATCGGCCGCCGCGATCGAAGGACACGCCGTCCGCTCCCAGAACGGTTTAGTAACTATATGTCATCTAAATAGTGACATTCATGTCATTTAGTTTCTTGTCGCGTTCACCCACAATTCATCCCGTCAGCACGTTTCGACTTCGACCACCCCAAGCGCCGCACGCCGATGCGGCAGCAATCATTCAGACAAGGAAGCCAGATCATGTACGCAATCACAGGCATTACCGGAAAGGTCGGCGGCGCCCTCGCGCAGACCCTGCTCTCTGCCAATCAACCGGTGCGCGCCGTAGTGCGGGACCCCCGGCGCGCGCAGGCATGGGCCGAGCGTGGCTGCGAAGTGATGGCGGCCAACCTGGACGACGCGGCGTCGCTCGCCGCCGCGTTCGAAGGCGTCGCTGGCGTCTTCATCCTGCCGCCGTCCGAATTCGATCCGTTGCCGGGCTTTCCGGAGGCGCGCGCCGTCATCGACGCCGTCAGGACAGCGCTCGAATCATCGCGTCCCGGCAAGGTCGTCTGTCTTTCGACGATAGGCGCGCAGGCAACCCAATCCAACCTGCTGAGTCAGCGCACGCTGATGGAACAGGCGCTCAGTGAACTGCCGATGCCAGTCACGTTCCTGCGTCCCGGCTGGTTCATGGAGAACGCTGCATGGGACGTCGGTCCTGCGCGCGACGAAGGGGTCGTCCGCAGTTTCCTGCAACCGCTCGACAAAGCCGTGCCGATGGTCGCAACGGCGGATGTCGGGCGCGTTGCCGGGCAACTGCTGCAGGAGACCTGGAGCGGCAAGCGCGTGGTGGAACTGGAAGGGCCGCAACGCGTGAGTCCGAACGAACTCGCAGCGGCGTTCGCCGAAATTCTCGGCCGCCCGGTTCGTGCCGAGGCCGTTCCGCGCGACACGTGGGGTGCATTGTTCATGGCGCAAGGCACGAAAGACCCCATGCCGCGCATCCGGATGCTCGATGGCTTCAACGAGGGCTGGATCGACTTCGAAGGTAACCAGGCAACCGTGGTCAAGGGCCGGGTGGAACTGAAGACGGTACTTCGGGAGCTGGTGTCGCAAGCTGGCTGATTGGCTGATGCCGCCGGGGGCAGCGCTGCGCGAGCGGCGCGCCTGTTCCTGGCTGCCACGAAACACGGCTTATATCGAGACTTCACAAACGATCGGTCAGCTAATTCTGTGCTCATTTCGCGCGCGCATGATGCGTTGGACGGAAAGGCGGGACAGGGTCGCGAGAACGCGCAGGGCTGACAAGCCGCACGCGCCGCGAGGCCCGCCACGTGACTCAGAAAGGAAGATCGATCATGACACGCTACAGCGAAACAGCAGGTCCGCTCTATGTCGATGCATTACTCGAACAACTGGGCATACGGTCTGATAAACCCGTACTGCGCTATCTCCATACCGACGTTACTGGCGGCGCGCTGCGTCGTTCGATCTTTCGCTACGCACGTGCGCTCGAGGCACTTGGTATAGGCCGGGGCTGCCTCGTTGCGTTACTCGCTCCCAATTGTCCCGATGCCCTCGCGATCCGCTACGCGGCGAATCTTCTCGGTGCCGCGACGCTGTTCGCGCCGGCACTCGCGAACGTCGATCACCAAAGGGCGTTGCTTGCCAGGGTCCGGCCCACGCTGCTGGTCGTGTTCGCGGAAACCGTCGACCTTATCCCCGATGGTGTGACTGCACGCATCGCGCTGGTGGGTTTCGGCGCTGATTCCCTAAGGCTCGACCGGCTTGCAACAGCACAAGCGGAGTTGCCTTTGCACACGCGTGCCATGCCCGATGACCTCGCGGTGATCGTATCGTCCGGTGGCACGACCGGCGTGCCGAAATGCAGCCGGCGATCGTTCGCCGGTTATTCGGCGATGGTCAGGGCGGAGCGGGCCGAAGGCAAGCGACAACTCGTCAATGGGGCACTTGCGTACATTTCGCAAGTCCTCGTCGACTCGACCTTGATGAGCGGAGGCACCGTCGTGCTCGACTGCCACTACGACGCTGCCGCGACGCTTTCGATGATCGAGTCGGAACGCATCACCGACTTGCTTCTCGTCGAGCCACAGCTTTTCGAAATGATGGATCATCCGGACGCGCGCTGGCGCGATCTGTCGTCGTTGCGCTCGATTGCTCATATCGGCGGCTCGGCGCCCGCGGTTCTGCGACAACGCGCAATCAAGCGCTTTGGCCCGGTACTCAAGCATATGTATGGCGCGAGCGAGTCGGGTCTGGTCAGCGTGCTTGCGCCGCCCGGATACGAGGCGAACGCCAATCTGCCATTCAGCGCGGGACGCATCGTGGATGGCGTCGAGGTACGCATTCGCCACGCGAACGGATTGCTCGCGGATGCAGGGGAAATCGGCAACATCGAGGTGAGGTCGCGTTCGGTGGCGCAGGGCTACTACAGGCAGCCGGAAGCGGAATCGCACAAGTTTCGCAACGGCTGGTGCCTGATGGGCGACACCGGCTTCATCGACGAAGACGGCAGCTTGCATGTTCTCGGGCGTGCGTCCGATGTCGCTGTGGTCGATGGCGCGCTTATCAGCCCGACGACGATAGAGGAAATTCTCTGCTGGCTGCCAGACGTGCGTTATGCCGCAGTGTTTGCACCGGGAAAAACTTCAGCGGGATACACGTGGAATGCGCTGGTTGAGCCATGGGCAGGCAGGCCCGTGGAAATAGCGCGGTGCGCAAGTATTCTCGAATCCGCGTTTGGCGCGTCCGTTTCGAACCGGGTTCGCATCATCGCGGTAGATCGCGTGCCACAAACCGAACAGGGCAAAGTGGACCGCGCGGCGATCGAGGCTGTTCTTCAGGACGAGCCGCGGAGTAGATCGCGCTGTATCGAATTCGATCGGCATGAAAACCATGCGGCCCAGGCACCGGGCCTAAGTGCTCTTTATGCCGTCTGATGTTTTGCACTTCCACAGAAGCCCAAGCGCATCAAACGGTCGAAACACAACCCAATGCGCGTCGTCGGGCCGCTCCGACGCCACGCAACTCGCCAGATAGCCCGTTGGATTGACGCCCCTCGTAGCGGTCAAACCCGCCCGGTAATCGAATGAAGTGCTCGCATTCAGGCTGATGCGGCGCGCGCAATGGCGGGCGTCGTATCGCAGGAACGCCACGGGATTCCCATTCGAGCCGTGAAGAGCGGCAAGTTTTGTCAATGAAAGGGCAGGTTCGGATACCGGGAATCGAAGCACACGACGTTACGATTACCCTACCGAATCGCGCTGCGCGACAAAACCGTAAAACATCGCGGCGCGCAGACAAATCCAGCAGGAGACACGAAATGCGCCATACCGCGCCGCTGAAAGACATTGCAAGAGTAGCCATGCCGCAGGGCATCAAAGACCGACGCGACGCGCTCGCGCTGGTCGCCGGCCCATTCTGAGCGAGCAGGCACATCATGACAATCTCAATCAAGTACCCGAATCAATCGGATCACTGGCTCGAAGAGTACGGGCCACGCGAATCGATGGAATATGACGTGGTCATCGTCGGCGGCGGTCCGGCGGGCTTGTCGGCGGCAATTCGGGTCAAGCAACTGGCGCGGGAGCAGGGCGCGGACGTATCGGTGTGCGTGCTCGAAAAAGGCTCGGAGATCGGCGCGCACATTCTTTCCGGTGCGGTCATGGACCCACGCGCGATCAGCGAACTGATCCCTGACTGGAAGGCGCTTGGCGCCCCGCTGAACGTCGAAGTGACGGAGGACCGGTTTCTTTTTTTGTCGGAAAAAGGCAGCGTTAAGACGCCGAATTGGGCGCTGCCGGCCAGCTTCACGAATCACGGCAACTATGTGATAAGCCTCGGTAACGTGACGCGCTGGCTCGGCGAACAGGCCGAAGCGCTCGGCGTCGAGATCTTCCCGGGCTTTCCGGCCGCCGAGGTGCTGTATCACGACGATGGCTCGGTCAAAGGCGTCGCGACCGGCAACATGGGCATCGGAAAGGATGGCGAGCCGACTGAGAACTTCCAACTCGGCATGGAACTGCACGCGAAGTACACGCTCTTCGCGGAAGGCGCGCGCGGCCATCTCGGGCGCCAGTTGAGCGAGGGGTTCAAATTGCGAGCGGGCGTCGGTCCGCAGGTCCACGGCCTCGGCATCAAGGAACTGTGGGAAATCGATCCCGCGCAGCACAAGCCCGGCCTCGTCGTTCATACGGCCGGCTGGCCGCTCAACACGGATACCTATGGCGGGTCGTTCCTGTATCACCTGGATAACAATCAGGTGGCGGTCGGATTTGTCGTCGGGCTTGGCTACCAGAACCCGTATCTTTCGCCGTTCGAGGAGTTCCAGCGCTACAAGACGCATCCCGCGATCCGCACGTTTTTCGAGGGCGGCAAGCGCCTGTCGTATGGTGCGCGCGTGATCACGGCGGGCGGACTAATGTCGCTGCCGAAGCTGACGTTTCCGGGCGGTGCCCTCATCGGCGACAACGCGGGATTCCTGAATGCGTCGCGGATCAAGGGCAGCCACGGCGCGATCAAGTCCGGCATGCTCGCCGCCGAGGCCGCATTCGATGCCATCCGCTCCGGCCGCCAGCGCGACGAACTGAGCGCCTACCCTGAATCGTTCAAGCGCTCGTGGCTGCACAAGGAGTTGCACAAGGCGCGCAACTTCAAGCAGTGGATGAGCAAGGGGCTCTATGTCGGCACGCTGATGGTCGGGATCGAGCAGAAGCTCTTCGGCGGCCGCGTGCCCTGGACGCTGCGGCATCGTCATGCAGATCATGAAACGCTAAGGCCCGCCGAACGTTGCCTGCCGATCGCTTATCCCAAGCCCGATGGCAAGCTGACCTTCGACCGCCTCTCGTCCGTGTTCATTTCAAACACGAACCACGAGGAAAACCAGCCGGCGCACCTCACGCTGAAGGATGCGACGGTGCCGGTCGGCATCAACCTCGCGAAGTACGCTGGGCCGGAAAGCCGCTATTGCCCGGCGGGCGTCTACGAATTCGTCAAGAACGACGACGGCGCGGATCGCCTGGTCATCAACGCGCAGAACTGCGTGCATTGCAAGACCTGCGACGTGAAGGACCCGACGCAGAACATCGTATGGGTCACGCCGGAAGGCAGCGGTGGTCCGAGCTATCCGAACATGTGAAGGTCGGTGCGGCTCGCGCCGACCGATCAACAAAGGAGACAACAGCATGAGCATCAATGAATACAGCATGGCTACGCTCGACGGTTTCGTCGGTCGTGAGTTGGGGGTGTCGGATTGGGTCGTCGTCGATCAGGCGCGCATCGATGCATTCGCCGATTGCACCGGCGACAAGCAATGGATCCATGTGGACGTCGAACGCGCGTCACGCGAGAGCCCTTACGGCGGCACGATCGCGCATGGCTATTTGACGTTGTCGTTGCTGGCGGCGCTGGGGATCGAGATCGGGATGATTCCCGCAGACGCAGCGGCGGGCCTGAACTACGGGCTGGACAAAGTGCGCTTCGTCGCGCCGGTGAAAGCCGGATCGCGAGTCCGTGGCCGGATGGTGTTGCTGGAGATCGAAAGGAAATCCGGCGGCCGCGTCATTCTGAAGGTCGCAAACGAATTGCAGATCGAAGGTGAAGACAAGCCCGCACTGATCGCCGAGACACTGGTGATGGTGATTGCGCGCGAAGTTGGAACGGTCGAGAAAACTGAAGCAGCAGCTTGAGGAATAGTGAAATGGCAGCAAGCAAGGACAACCCGACCGCGAGCGGCATGCCGGACGATCTCGCCGCGAGCGCGACCGAGGGCATGCTCGGTCCCAATCCGTTCGTCGGGTTGCGTGCGCAGGACATCATCGCCACCGTTCAGCAACTCGGTGAACAAGCCGCCCGGCATCCCGGCGTGCTGTTCGAGCAGGAAACGAAGCTGGCTCGCGCGTTGATGTCGGCATGGTTTGGCGGCGGCGCAACGCTTCCCAAGGGCGACAAGCGTTTCACCGATCCGCTCTGGCAGGACAACCCGCTGTATCGGATGTCGCTGCAAGGCTATTTCGCCTGGCGCGACTCGGTTGCAGGCTTCGTCGATCGCTCCGCTCTCGACGACAAGAGCAAGGAGCGCGCTCAGTTCGTGACCTCGCTCCTCACCGACGCACTGGCGCCGACCAACACGCTGGCCGGCAACCCGGCCGCATTGAGGAAGATGTTCGAGTCGGGCGGCGCGAGCCTGCTTGCCGGCATGAAGAACCTCGTGACGGACGCGCTGACGAACCAGGGCATGCCCGCTCAGGTCGACAAGAGCGCGTTCGAAGTCGGACGCAACCTGGCGACTTCTCCCGGTGCGGTGGTGTTCCGCAACGAGGTGCTGGAACTCATCGAGTACGCACCGGCGACGGCGAAGGTCCATGCGCGCCCACAGTTGATCGTTCCGCCGCAGATCAACAAGTTCTATATCTTCGATCTGTCCAAAGGCAAGAGCATCGTCGAGTATCTCGTGCAGAGCGAGTTCCAGGTGTTCGTCGTGAGCTGGCGCAATCCGACGGCGGCACAGCGCGAATGGAACATGGACACCTACGTCGCCGCGCTGATCGAGGCGATCGATGCCGTGCGCGACATCACCGGCAGCCCGGATGTGAACCTGCATGGCGCGTGCTCCGGCGCGATGACCATCTCCGCGCTGCTCGGACATCTGGCGAGCCGTGGCGAGAAAACCGTGCACGCGGCGACGCTGATGGTCGCGGTGCTCGATAGCTCGGCCGAGTCGCAGCTTGGCCTCTTTTCCACGCCGGAAGCGGTCGCGGTGGCCAAGCAGAACAGCGCGGCCAAGGGCGTGCTGGAGGGCGATGAGATGGGCCGCGTGTTCGCGTGGTTGCGTCCCAACGATCTGGTCTGGAACTACTGGGTCAACAACTATCTGATGGGTAATGCGCCGCCGGTGTTCGACATCCTCTACTGGAACAACGACACCACGCGGTTGCCGGCGGCGCTGCACGGCCAGTTGCTCGACATCTTCACGCAGAACCTGTTTGGCAAGCCCCGCGCGCTGACGGTGCTCGGAACGCCGATCGACCTGTCGGAGGTCGCGTGCGACAAATACGTCGTGGCGGGCGTCACCGATCACATCACGCCGTGGCAGGGTGTGTTCAATGCGGCGCGCACGTTCGGCGGCAACACGGAGTTCGTGCTGAGTTCGAGCGGGCACATCCAGAGCCTGATCAATCCGCCCGGCAATCCGAAGGCGAAGTTCTACCTCAATCCCGAACTGCCGGCGAGTTCCGACGACTGGCTGTCCAATGCGCAGATGACGCAGGGTACGTGGTGGGAACACTGGCGGGAGTGGCTCGCAACGCGCTCGGGCAAGAAGCGGGCCGCGCGCCAGTCGCTCGGCAATGCGCGGTACACGGCGGGCGCGAGTGCACCAGGTACTTATGTCGTTGAAGCATGACAGCGAGTACGACCATCCGAAACGACCACGATTTCTTTAACGCAGTTCTTTCTGGAGATTTGATGATGGAATCGATCACGCCCAAAAACCTTTTCGGCGACTACACCAAGATGCTCACGCAATTCAAACTTCCCGGCGTCGATCTCGTCGGCATGCTGGAATCACGTCGCAAGGATATCGAGGCGCTTGCAATGCTGAACACGAACGCGCTCGCCGGCATCCAGGCGCTCGGCCAGAAGCAGGCCGAGATCCTCGGTTCGGCGGTGATGGGAGTGCAGTCGCTGGTCGCACATCGCACCGACACGGAAAGCAAGCCTTCGTCCAGCAAGACCGAACGCGTTCAGGGCGCCGTGTACAAGACACTGGAACTCGCGCAGGAACTGGTTGGTACCGTCTACAAGGCTCAGTCCGACACGTATGCCGTGGTTACCCGGCGAGTCGCGGAGAATGTCGAGGAACTGAAGGCGCGGCTGCAACCTAACAAGTAACTCGCGGCGCATCGCGCATTGCCCGCTTGTCTCCCAGCCTGAAGGAAACCGCATGACAGAAACATATGACATCAAAGAGCCTGTCAGCAGTCTCGAAACCCGCATGGTGGACGTTGACGGCCAGCTTCTGCGCGTCGGTATCCGGCGTGGCAGCGACGCTTCCACGCCCTTGCTCATCTTCAACGGCATCGGCGCCAACCTCGAACTCGTCGAGCCGTTCGCGGCGGCGCTGGGCGACGTCGAGGTCGTCGTGTTCGACATACCCGGTGTCGGCGGCTCGCCGGCGCCGGTCGTGCCGTATCGCTTCTCGATGCTTGCGGTGCTTGCCGACACGCTTCTGTCGAAACTCGGCTATGACGGCCCCGTCGACGTGCTCGGGGTGTCGTGGGGCGGGGCGCTCGCGCAGCAGTTCGCGCATCTTTATCCGGTGCGCTGCCGCAGGCTGGTTCTCGCGGCAACGTCGCCGGGCGTCATCATGGTGCCCGCGAAGCTTTCCGTGCTCTCGAAGATGATCGGGCCGCGTCGCTATACGGACCCGGAGTATCTGGATCGGATCGGTGCGGATATCTATGGAGGCGCCTACCGGCGCGACCCTTCACTGTTGCGGGAACACAGCCGCCACATCCAGCCGCCGCGAGGTCGCGGGTATGTGTATCAGTTGCTGGCGGCGTGGGGCTGGAGCAGCCTTCCGTGGCTCGGAAGCCTGAAGCAGCCCACCCTGGTCATGCATGGCGACGACGATCCGATCGTCCCGTTGACGAATGCGAAAATTCTTGCCGCGCGGATACCCAACTCGAAACTCCACGTGATCGACGATGGTCACCTGTTCCTCGTCGCGCGGGCAGACGAAGTCGCGCCAGTGGTGCGCGAATTTCTGAAGCAGGAATCGGCATGAGGTTGCCGGCAGACGGCGCCGGCGTCTCGCGAGCGGGTTCGAATCTGCCCGACGCGTAGACAGTCGCACACAAGCGCACCTTGAAAAGACGAGAAAAAGCCGTGGCATTGAACTACGATTGAAAGCGCATACACGCCAATGCTGCGGTCCCATTTCGCTTTAGTCGGGAGACGACGATGAAAATCCTGGTGATTCTGGCATGCATACTACTTTCATCGAATGCAACCGCTGAGTGCAGAAGAACGGCGACCGGGCGTACCGTTTGCGACAACGGACAGGAAGCTGGCGGCTACAATCGGAACAGCGGGACGGCCTGGGAGGCCGAGAAGAATTCGGCGGGTGTCACCACGACCCAGACGAGCAAGGGCGGCGAAGCCAAGACCAAGAATGGAAAAGGCGTGTACGAGAGCCCGAGCGGCAAGAAATGCGTCAAAACCGCGAACAACCAGGGATGTAATTAGAGGTCTGTCGCTGCTCGATCTCGTTGTCTGACTGTCGAGCCGAACGATTGCCATCCGCCGTTGGCTTGCCAATGACCGCTCACGTCGTGACTGGATGATGACGCGGGTGACTGGGGTTGCGTCAGGTCATTCGGGCAGAGGCAGAGCCAATACACCGCCAGGCAAGCAAGTCCCATGGAAGCCTGAGTGCATCAAACGGCGCAAACATCGCAACCCCGAGCGCCAGCAATCCCCCGTCACGGTTTGTAGCCTGCCGCCCCACGTGATGCTCTTCGCGTTGAGCAGTTCGCCGATGTTCTTCGAGGTCATCGACGCCACATCGGTGGTGCTGGGGCAGACATCGTCGGCGGGATCGAGGTCTGCGCGTTGTGGCCGAAGTCGCCCCAGACCTCCGGGTGAAGCCCGGCGACCACCGACGAGGAGCATGATCGATCATGATGCTTGATTCAGCGATTACAGCCGTCATCACCGGCGGTGCGTCAGGGTTGGGTGCGGCTACAGCGCGCCGTCTCGCTTCGCGTGGCGTGCGCGTCGCGCTCTTCGATCTCGACGCGGAGTCGGGCAACGCGCTCGCGAGCGAGATCGGCGGCGTGTTCTGCCATGCCGATGTAACCGATGACGCGCAAGTCGCTGCCGCATTCGCGGCGGCGCGCGCGGCTTTCGGCCAGGAGCGCTTGCTGGTCAATTGCGCGGGCACCGGCGATGCGATCAAGACCGCAAGCCGCGACAAGACGACTGGCGCAGCAAAGCACTATCCGCTCGACAGGTTCGAGCGCACGATCCAGATCAACCTGATCGGCACGTTTCGCTGTATCGCGCGATCCGCTGCCGGCATGCTGGACCTGCCCGCACTCGCGGACGGCGAGCGCGGGTTGATCGTCAATACGGCATCGGTGGCGGCCGAGGACGGCCAGATCGGCCAGGCGGCGTACAGCGCGTCGAAGGCCGGCATCGTCGGGATGACGCTGCCGATCGCTCGCGATCTCATGAACGACGGCATTCGCGTGAACACGATCATGCCGGGCATTTTCGAAACGCCGCTGATGCGCGGTGCACCGGATCACGTGCAGGAGGCGCTGATGCAGTCAGTGCCGTTTCCGAAGCGCTTCGGCCGGCCCGAAGAGTTTGCCGCGCTGGTCGAGAGCATCGCGACCAACGTCTATTTCAATGGCGAGAGCGTGCGCCTGGATGGCGCGATACGAATGCCCCCGCGCTGATGCCGCATCGTTTGCACTACCGGAATCCCAGCGTTTCCTGACGCCGCCTGCATCACACTCACGAGGTCGACATGAACAACCTGGACACGTTGTGGGCGTATATCAGGAAGCACGTGCCATCGGAGGGCATCGAGGATGCTGACGGCGGCCCCGTCAAATTCCGCGACCTGAAGCAGTATCACGAGAAGAAGGTCTCCCGATGGGTTGAGGTGGGAAAGACGCAAAGGAGGCGAGCGGAAGAATTGATCGACGACCCGCTCGGGGTGTGTCAGCTTAGGCGCACTGACAGTGAACTCACGCGCGAACGAGCCGATGAAGTGCCGGTCGTGGCCATGCTGCTGGCGATGTCGATTGTGCTGAATTTGGATGAAGACACGCTCCGGAGGGCTAAAGCGATTCTGGAAAGGCGTGACGTTCAAGATATCGAAATGAGGTTGAAGAGCCTTTTATCCAAGGGCGATGTCGTCAAGTCGACACGATTTCCAAAGTTGGAGTTGAAGAACTTCAAGAGCGTGTCCCTCGGCTTCGAAAGCGTAGAAGCAACCTACAGCGCTGCCGCCGAAGATGCCTATGACGGCGCGAGGGACCTGCTGACGAAGATGGGCCAGCAGTTATTGCAAGTTCCGTCCGGCATCCCTATGCAGTTCAAGGGAAAATTCACCGAGTATTTCGGAAATCCCGACGCCATTGAGGATGTCGCAAAGCTCGGATTCCAAGGCGGCGCCGAGCTGGGATTGGCCGGTCATCAAACACGAAGCGCTGTGGTGCGTGCGGTGCTCGGGTGCGTGTGGAAAGGCATCGAGAGCAAGACAATGCGCCTGTACTTCGGGGGAGGCACCGTCATCCCCAAAGTAGAAGCCTATGTCCCCGACATCAAATCAGCTCGCCGCGACGGGCGGATAAACGTACACCTGGCAATCGGTTTCTTCAGTCACGATCAACGGGTGATTCATGACGGAATGAGCGTCAGCCGCGGCGGCGTCCTTATTCATGAGTTGACTCATGCCCTGGCCGGCACGATAGACGTAGGGCAGGCCTTCATGCCGGGCATCTGCAAATCGCTCACGAACGAGAAAGTGTGGGGGACAGACGCGCTGGTCAATGCGCAGAGTTACGCGTCGTTCGTCGAGGACGCTTTCGGCTGAGGACGGCGGGCGAAACCGCGGGCTTCTGCTGTACGAAATGCTCCGCGTAGAGGGGCTAAGGAAAGACCCTTCCATCGGTCGACAGGCGCAGCCCGCGCGCTCACTGTTTGATCTTGCCGGTAGCGTTGGGGCCCGACGCGCCTTGTGGCGCCATGGCGTTCTCACGCTTCTGCATTAAAGTCCCGCTGGCGGGCTTGGTGCTGCCGGCGTCCGCAGCGCGGCCCATGCTCTGGCCCTCCGCGCCGGGTTGCATATTCTGCGTGCCCTGGTCTGCGGGCTTCGCACTGCCGGTGTTCGTGCTGGTCTGCGCAAACGCGCAAGTGCCAGCAATCAAGGAAAATGCGCCCATTATTGCCGCTATACGTTTCATGATCGTCTCCGGTTCGGGCAGCATTTCGAGCGCTGCCTTCGTGCATGCTGGGCAGCATGCGCCGTGCCCGCTGCTGCAAGCGACGACTCAGTGTTGGCGGGCCGCGAAACGCGACATGAATTCGTCGTCGTACGAATGAAGTGAAGGTGCGCGGTGTCGTCGGAGCTGATCGCGTTGAGCGGACCTGACCGCTGAAGAGCATCGAAGGCAATGGATGGTCGGGGACGCTTGACTCTACCGTGTGCTTCCGTCGGGCGATATTGACATTTTCCGCGCATCAATCGTCCAGACACGCGCGCAACGTTCGTGCGAGACGGCCCGCTTCTCCTGCATCGGCGATGTTCGCGAAGCCCATCACGAGGCCGCGCAGTGTGCGCGGCGCACGGCCATTCGCGTACCAGATCGAAAGCGGCAGCACCGCGAGCCCCGCCTCGCGCGCGCGTGCGGCGACGGCGACGTCGTCGACGGGGCCACCGGGGCCACCGGGGCCCTCGGCGAATTGCACCGCGAACTGGATTCCACCTGGGGGCAAGTCGACAATCAGCCGTTCACCAAACGCCTGCTCAAGCGCGTGCACGATCAGCATGCGCCGCTCGCTGTACAACGCACGCATGCGCTTCAGATGCCGCGCAAAATGCCCCAGTTCGATGAAATCCGCCACGGCCGCCTGCAATAGCGTCGGCGATCCGGCGTTCATGCTGCACGCCACCCGCCCGACGCGCTCGACGGCCCGCTCCGGGATCACCGCATACGCGAGCCGCAAACCGGGGAACATGACCTTGCTGAACGTGCCGCAATAGATCACGTGATCGCGCCGGTCGAGGCTCTTCAACGCCGGCAATGGCCTGCCCAGATAACGGAACTCGCTGTCATAGTCGTCTTCGATGATCCAGCTGGATGCTTGCTCTGCCCAGTCCAGCAGCGCCACGCGTCGTGTGAGCGACAACGTATGGCCGAGCGGGCTCTGATGCGACGGCGTGACCAGTGCGAAGCGCGCCTGCGCATCCAGCAGTGTGCCGCGCTCGAC
>NZ_FCON02000025.1 GCF_001544535.1 Caballeronia choica
GTTTTGCCTGACGGGTGAGCGCGTAGCGCGAGGCTGGATGTATGACTGCTGGTCCACTTCGTTTAGCGGTGCGACGTGCGCGCCTCTTCTACATGCCAACAACGACGAAACCCCGCTAACGACACTCCCCCGGTTGGACCACTCCGACATAACGGTCTGGCGGCGCAGGGCAAGGATTGGCGGTGGGAAGCTGCTTTCTTTGCTTACTTTCTTTGCAGCAGCAAAGAAAGTGAGTCCCGCCCCGGACAGGGGCAGAGCTAATAAACCAAAAACAATACAAGTTCCATAGAAGCCTGCGTGCATCAAACGGTGTCAATCCCGCCCCCCACCCCCCATCCCCCGCGCCTTCGCCACCGCATGCCGTAGAACCGAAAACCAGGAACCCCAACCATGCAACACATCGACGAGTTTCTGAAGAAGCATCACATCACCGAGATCGAAGCGATCATCCCCGACATGGCCGGCACCGCACGCGGCAAGATCATTCCGCGCAGCAAGTTCGAGTCGGGCGAGTCGATGCGGCTGCCGCAGGCCGTGATGATCCAGACCGTGACCGGCGACTATCCCGACGATGGCAGCTTCACCGGCGTCACCGATCCCGACATGGTCTGCGTGCCCGACGCGTCGACGATTCGCCTGGTGCCGTGGGCCGTCGATCCGACCGCGCAGGTGATCCACGACTGCGTCCACTTCGACGGCACGCCCGTCGCGATCTCGCCGCGCCGCGTGCTGCGCCAGGTGCTGGAAAAATACGCGGCGAAGGGCTGGAAGCCCGTCGTCGCGCCCGAGCTGGAGTTCTTTCTCGTCGACATGAACAAGGACCCCGACCTGCCGTTGCAACCGCCCATCGGCAGAACGGGCCGCCCCGAGACCGGTCGCCAGGCGTACTCGATCGAGGCCGTCAACGAGTTCGATCCCTTGTTCGAAGACATCTACGAGTATTGCGACGTGCAGGAACTGGAGGTCGATACGCTGATCCATGAGGTTGGCGCGGCACAGATGGAGATCAACTTCCTGCACGGCGACCCGCTCAACCTCGCCGACCGCGTGTTCCTCTTCAAGCGCACCGTGCGCGAGGCCGCGCTGCGCCACAAGATGTACGCGACTTTCATGGCGAAGCCGATGGAGAACGAACCGGGCTCGGCGATGCACGTGCACCAGAGTCTCGTCGACGCGGAGAGCGGGCGCAATCTGTTCACCGGCCGCGACGGCGAACCGACTTCCCTCTTTCACGGCTATATCGCGGGGCTCCAGAAATACACGCCGGCGCTGATGCCGATCTTCGCGCCGTACATCAACTCGTATCGGCGGCTGTCGCGTTTCATGGCCGCGCCGATCAACGTGCAATGGGGCTACGACAACCGCACCGTCGGCTTTCGCATTCCGCATTCGGAGCCGGCCGCGCGCCGCATCGAGAACCGCATTCCTGGCGTGGACTGCAACCCGTATCTGGCGATCGCGGCGACGCTTGCCGCCGGTTATCTTGGCATGACGCAGCATCTGGAACCCACGCTACCGCTGGCCAGCGACGGTTACGCGCTGGCTTACCAGTTGCCGCGCAATCTCGAAGAAGGCCTGACGCTGATGGGCGCATGCGAACCCCTCGCCGACATGCTCGGAGAGAAATTCGTGCGCGCGTATCTCGCACTGAAGGAAACCGAATACGAAGCGTTCTTCCGCGTGATCAGTTCGTGGGAACGCAAGCATCTGCTGCTGCACGTCTGATGCAACCGGAGAACAACATGAACGACAGGATCAGTCACATCGCACCCGATCAGGCGCGCACGACCGCCGAATATCGCGCGCTCGACGCCGCGCATCACATCCACCCGTTTTCCGACATGGGCGCGCTCAATCGAGCGGGCAGCCGTGTGATCGTGAAAGCCGAGGGCGTGTACCTGTGGGACTCGGACGGCAATCGCATGATCGATGGCATGGCCGGGCTCTGGTGCGTGAACGTCGGCTACGGACGACGCGAGCTCGCGGAGGCCGCTTATCGCCAGATGCAGCAATTGCCCTTCTACAACACGTTCTTCAAGACCACGCATCCACCGGTCATCGAGCTGTCCGCGCTGCTCGCCGAACTCACGCCCGCGCCGTTCAATCATTTCTTCTATTGCAACAGCGGCTCGGAAGGCAACGATACGATGCTGCGCATCGTCCATCGCTATTGGGCAGCGCTTGGCAAGCCGCAAAGGAAGATCGTGATTTCGCGCAGGAACGGCTATCACGGTTCGACGATTGCGGGCGGCACGCTGGGCGGCATGGACTACATGCACGAGCAGATGCCGTCGCAGGTGCCGAACATCGTGCATATCGACCAGCCGTACTGGTTCGGCGAAGGCGGCGACATGACGCCCGACGAATTCGGTCTTGCACGCGCGGCGCAACTCGAAGCGAAGATTCTCGAAGTGGGCGCGGAGAACGTCGCGGCATTCGTCGGCGAGCCGTTTCAGGGCGCGGGCGGCGTAATCTTTCCGCCATCGACCTACTGGCCGGAGATCCAGCGCATCTGCCGTAAATACGACGTGCTGCTCGCCGCCGATGAAGTCATCGGCGGATTCGGGCGCACCGGCGAATGGTTCGCGCATCAGCATTTCGGCTTCGAGCCCGACCTCATCACGCTCGCGAAGGGCCTGACGAGCGGCTACGTGCCGATGGGCGCGGTCGGTCTGCATGATCGCGTGGCCAAGGCGATCGTCGAAAACGGCGAGTTCAATCACGGGCTCACGTATTCGGGGCATCCGGTGGCAGCGGCCGTCGCGGTGGCAAACCTCAGGCTCTTGCGAGACGAGAAGATCGTCGAGCGCGTGAAGCGCGATATCGGACCGTATTTTCAGAAGCGCTTGCGCGAGACGTTCGAAGCGCATCCGATTGTCGGGGAAATCAGCGGCACGGGTCTGGTCGCGGGCATTCAGCTTGCCGAGAATCCGCGCACGAGGAAGCGCTTCGCCAATGGCGGAGAAGTTGGCACGCTGTGCCGCGACTTCTGCTTCAACGGCAACCTCGTGATGCGCGCCACCGGCGACCGCATGTTGCTCTCGCCGCCGCTCGTCATCTCGCACGCGGAAGTCGACGAGATCATCGCGAAAGCGAAGACCGCGATCGATGCAACCGCGCGGCTGGTGTGTCCCGGCGAGCGGGCGTAGTGCTTCAGATGCCCTTCTCGACCATGTCGAGAAGGCGCGCGCCCAGCGTTTCGGCCTCGGCGCGATCGAGCCGCTGCAACGGTCCTTCGATCAGCAACAACGCAAATCCATGCACCGCCGACCACGCGAGATATTCCGCATCCGGGCGACGCGCCGCCGGCAGCACTTCCGCCTCGACCATCCGGTCGAGGGCCGCGCTCAGCAACTGGAACGGGTCGAGCCCGCTGCGCCCGGCGCTCATCGGATCGTGCATATCCCACTCCGCCTTGGGCGCGGCAAATGCCGTGCGAAAGAGCCCCGTTTGCGTTTGCGCGAAACGCAGATAACCCGTGCCGACCGCGCGCAGGCTCGCGCGCGCCGCGTCCGCGCGCCGGCGCTTGCGAGGCATGTCGGCAAGCTCGGCTTCCATCGCCACGGCCACCGCCGATAGTGCCGCTGCCCGCACCGCCACGAGCAACGCGTGCCGGCTCGCGAAGTGCCGGTAAGCGGCATTCGGCACGACGCCCGCACGGCGTGTCGCTTCGCGCAACACGACGGCATCGGGGCCGCCGTCGCGTGCAAGTTCGATGCCCGCATCCAGCAATGCACGACGCAGATCTCCATGACGATACGTGCTGCGCGGTTTCGGTTTCGTCATATTGTTTTCATGAAACCTTTCACATGTGGACGCCGTCCATTATCTCTGCTATTTTTTGTGGACGGTGTACACAAATTGAAAAAGAGCCTGTTTTAAGGGCCTTTTGAGTATTTGTCGAACTCACCAGGAGCCGGGGCATGACCGAATCGAATGATCGTGGCAACGACGAAGTTCGCATACGCGAGCTCATCGAGGAATGGCGCAGCGCGGTGCTCGCCAAGAATGCCGATGCGCTGATTCGTCACTACGCCAGCGACGTCGTCGTGTTCGACGTCGTGCCGCCGGCGTCATTCAGCGGATCGGATCAGTATCGCGACAACTGGCAGCGCTGGTTCGATTCCATGAAGGGGCCGATCGCGTTCGAGATGAACGACGTGCAGGTCACAGCAAGCGATGACATCGCTTATGCGCACAGCGTGAATCGCGTTGTCATCGGCGGGCAGGAAAATGTGGTGCGCGCCACCGTATGCTTTCGCAAGATCGACGGCGACTGGCGCGTCGTGCACGAGCACGCGTCGGTGCCGCTCATGATGGACATGGACCCTGACGACCAGTCTTAACCCAAGGAGCACTCATGCTAGTACAACCCTATTTGTTCTTCGAAGGCCGTTGTGAGGAAGCACTCAAGTTCTACGCCGAGAAACTCGGCGCGCAATCGCAGATGATGATGCGCTACAAGGAAGGCCCGCAGGAAAACAACGCGTGCACGAACCGTCCGGAGATGGCGGAGAAGATCATGCATGCGTCGTTTCGTGTCGGCGAAACCGAACTGATGGCGTCCGACGGCATGTGCAGCGGCAAGCCGAATTTCCAGGGCGTGTCGCTTTCGCTGACCGTCGACGACGTCGCGCAGGCGGAGCAGTACTTCAACGCGCTCGCTGAAGGCGGACAAGTGCAGATGGCGCTGACCCCAACCTTCTTCGCGAAGCGCTTCGGCATGGTCGCGGACAAGTTCGGCCTGTCGTGGATGATCCTCGGCGGTCTGGAGCACGGCGCGCCGCAGTGATCGGCGGGGCGCTTCTGCATTCGTTGAACATACTGTAACGCTCTTCGGCTGGCGCGCTTCGTGCATTCACCCTGCACGAAGCGCCGCCTTGGAACGTCTCTTGCGCGCCCGTCCTTTGTCTTTATCGAAGGAGAAGCGACATGAGCAACTACGCCGGACGTTCACAGGAAGAGCGCATCGCCCAGCGCAAGGGCAAGAAGCCAAAGGCCGACGAGCAACCGGGCGGATCGATGGCGCGGGAAGGCACGCAGCCGGACGCGGAGCACAGCAGCGGCGAGCTGTCGGAGGAAGGCAAGGAGGCGTGGCGCACCGGGTCGGGCATCGACGGCGGCGGAAAGACCTGACCCGCCTGTCGGAATTCCGAAACGTGAAACAATGGGTCTCTCGACCACAAGAGCAACAGGAGTCATCGATGAGCGCCTCGGGCAAATCCCCCCTTTCCGGTTCGGACACGCCGGCGGATTCCGCCAATCGTCCGAGCCGCGAAGAAGCCGAAGCCGCCGTGCGCGTCTTGCTGCGCTGGGCCGGCGACGACCCGCGCCGCGAAGGCCTGCGCGATACGCCGGCGCGTGTCATCCGCGCGTATGAGGAATTTTTTCGCGGCTACGAACAGGACCCGCGCGAAATCCTCGCGCGCACGTTCTCGGAAGTGCAGGGTTACGACGAGATGATCGTCCTCAAGGACATCCGTTTCGAGAGCTATTGCGAGCATCACATGGTGCCGATCATCGGGCGCGCGCACGTCGCCTATCTGCCGAGCAAGCGCGTGGTCGGCATTTCGAAGCTCGCGCGGCTCGTCGATGCGTTCGCCAAGCGTCTGCAGATCCAGGAAAAGATGACGGCGCAGATCGCCGATACGCTCAACGAAGTTCTGCAACCGCTGGGCGTCGGCGTGATCCTGGAGGCGGCGCACCAGTGCATGTCGACGCGCGGTGTCCATAAAGCGGGCGCGTCGATGGTCACGTCGCGCATGCTCGGCGCTTTCCGCGACGACCCCTCAACCCGCCGCGAATTCCTCGCGATCGTCGGCAATCAGAACGCTTACAGCGTGTCGAATACCTGAGTGCCGGTGAGCAGCGCCCTACGCGTCGCACTCCATTCACGCCCCGTAGACGTGCCCGTTGTCCGGCGGCTCGGTGCGACTGCCTTCGCGCACCTTGCCCTGTGACACGTTGCTCCCGGGCGGCACACTATGCGTCAGCCACACGTTGCCGCCAATCACCGACCCGCGCCCGATCGTCACCCGTCCGAGGATCGTCGCGCCCGCGTAGATCACCACGTCGTCCTCGACCACCGGATGCCGCGCGTTGCCCTTCACGAGCGCGCCGTCGCTGCCTGAAGGAAAGCTCTTCGCACCGAGCGTCACCGCCTGATACACGCGCACCCGTTCGCCGATGATCGCCGTCTCGCCAATCACGACGCCCGTACCGTGGTCGATGAAAAAGCTCGGCCCGATGTTGGCGCCCGGATGGATGTCGATTCCGGTTGCCGAGTGCGCGATCTCGTTGATGAAGCGCGCGAGCAGCGGCACGCCCAGCCGATGCAGCGCATGCGCGAGGCGGTGGTGCGTCATCGCCCACACGCCGGGATAGCACAGCAGGATCTCCGTGATGTGCTGCGCGGCGGGGTCGCCGGTGAACGCCGCCTGGATGTCGGACACGAGCAGCGCGCGGATGCCCGGTAACTGCGCGCCGAATTCCCGCGCGATGTCGAAGGCGCGCTTGCTCAGTTCGGCGTCGCTCGTGTCGCGATGCTCAGGCAGGAAGCGCAGCGCCCGGCGCATCTGCTCATGCAGCAGGCGCAAGGTGCTTTCGAGCGTATTGCCCACGTAGTAGTCGACGCTCTCATCGGTCAGGTCGGGCGCGCCGTAGTGCGTGGGAAAGAGCGCCGAGCGCAGGCCGTTGACGATCTTGATGATGGCGTCACGCGACGGCAGCTCGCGAATGCCGAGCGGATGGCGCGTTCGATGCAATTCCTCGCGCGACGCCCGCAAACCGGCGACGATGTCAGCCAGTCCCCACTCGCGGGACGGATCGTGGGGAGGCTGTGGCAGTTTGTTCGGCATGGTCACGATGAGCGATTGTCACTGTGGAGGGATAGTCCAAGATTAACCGCTTTTGCGAATCGGAGTGACGCCCGGGCTCGCTGGGAGCAGCGTGGTCGCTGCCGCTCTGCTTCAAACCGTGACGTTGCTCGCGTCGATCCATCGCACGGCCCAGTCGCGCGCGTGCGCGATCGCTTCGTCCGGACTGCGGAAACGCAGTTCCGAGGGGAAGAACCGGTTCGCAACGAGCTCTCCATCGCTCGATCGCGAGATGACGACGTAGGGATGAAAGCTGCCATCTCCGGCCCGGGCGGGCGCACAATTGAGCAGATAGCCGCGGTGTGAAAATGCAGCATCGTGTTGCATGAGTCACCTGTGTGAAAGTGCCCTGCTAATTCGATTCGGCAACGCTCTAGCGCAGGCGAAAGCTCGGCACGGGCGTGGCGCGCAAGGCGCGCAGCTTTGATGAAGCGTGGGCTTTCGGACTGGCAGGTTCCAAATCATACTCTGTAGAAAACGTGCTTTGGGTTGAAAAACATGCGCAAATTCCTGTGCTGATTTGAAGCGTCGCTCCGACAAGGCTTGCGGTTCCGGCGCCAAAAACCCGGAATGAGTCTTGCGTGAGCATGTCCTTTGGTTTGCAGAACGGGAGCACATCATGAGCAACGCAGAAGGCAACGAATCGCAGGACAAGCAGGCCGCCCGCGCGGCCGAGAGTCCCGTCAAGAAGCCCGAGACCGAGACGGCACACATCAAGCTCCAGGACGCCGTGAAGGCGGCGAGCGGGCAGGAAGCCGGAGTCGGCGAGACAAGCGCGGGCAGTTTCTCGAAGGCCGACGCCGCCGCGACGCCGGGCCCGCTTGGCGCGACATCGCGTCATCCGCGCGGGCTGGACGTGCTGAACGACGAATCGCTCGACGACACCGTCGACACCGACGGCAAGAACCGCGATGCGAAGCGTTACATGGAGATGCGCGAGCGCGAACCCGACGCCGTCGTCACGTCGAATGCGACGCGCGTGAACTTCGTCGGCGAGACGGGCGACGGGCTCGGCGGCTTCGACAGCCGGCCCGCCCGCAATGGCCTCTTGCTCGCGCTGGAACGCGGCTACCGGATGGTCGACAAGGGCATGGTCGCGCCAGAGTTGCGCGAGGTCGTCGAGAAACTGCGCTTCGAAGGGCGCGACCCGGGCGGACACCCGCTGCGCGGCCGCAAGCACTATGCGCTCAATCATATGCGGCCGTCGCGGCTGATCGAGCTGGAGCGGGGCGACAAGTAGTCTGCTTGTTGTTCATTTCGGGGAAGGGGCCGCTACGTTCGCGGCCCCTTGTCAATCGTGGATTACGCCGGCTTCTTGTCGCTCTTGTCCGTTTCGTCGTCCGATTCGATGCGGGTCACGCCACCCGTCGCCGGGGGATCGCTCGCCGGGAAGCTGTCCTCGACGGCCTTGTCGACGTCCTCTTCGGCGCGTTCCGAATGCGGGTTCTGCTCTTTCGTGTTGCTCATTGCTGGCTCCTTGGGTGTCGTGTCTGGTTGAGCAACCGCCGTTCCACCAACGTTAGTTCGGAGCGGGCACGGCTCGTGCGGTAAGCCGTCGGGTCGACAATCGCCACGGAGCCGGACATGAGCACAGTCAACGCGTATTCACGCGACGCCGTGAATCCCATCGAAACCGGCGCTACGCCCGGGTGGGTCGCGCGCCTCGTTGGCGGCGATCGCCATACCGCCGCGCTGACGAGTCTCGGCGTCGCGTACGCGCTGTCCTGGGTCGAACTGGGCCTCGCGCTCATCATCGGCCTTCCGGGCGATTCGGCCAGTCATCCGCTCGCGGCATCGATCGTGGCGCGCGTGCTGATCGGGCTGCTGTATTTGTGCGTCGCGTCGCGGCTGCAATGGGCGCGCTGGGTGACGGTCGCGCTGGGCTTCGCATCGGTTGCGTTCGTCGCGCCTACGCTCGCGCTCCAGTGGCAAGTCTTCCCCGCCGCTGCCATAGCGTCGGGACTCGCGCTCGTCTGCAGGCTGTGCGCGTCGCTTTTCCTGCTCTCGCCGTTGCAGGAACACGCTCGCGTGACCGCCTGAACGTAATTGCCGGCGCCTCGACAGGACATGGCTTTTCCCCCTCGCGTATGACGTGCACAATGGCTGCCATCCTTACCCCCCAATGAGGCAAGCCATGAAGATTGCTGTGATCGGTGCAACGGGCACCGTCGGCCGCGCGGTGTACGCGGAACTCGCGAAGCGCCACGAAATGTTCGAGATCGGCGCCACGCGCGGCGCGCATCGCGTCGACCTGACGGATATCGGCAGCATCACACGTCTCTTCGATTCGATCGGCCGCGTCGACGCAATCGTCTCGGCCGCCGGCCACGTGTATTTCGGCGAACTCGTGACGATGACGCCCGAGCAATTCCGCCAGGGACTCGACGACAAGCTGATGGGCCAGGTCAACCTCGTCCTCACCGCGCGCGACTATCTGAACGACGGCGGCTCGTTCACGCTGACGAGCGGCATCGTCGGCGCCGAAGTGATCCGTAAGGGTGCGAGCGCGGCCGCGGTGAACGGCGCGATCGAGGGCTTCGTGCGCGGCGCCGCGATCGAATTGCCGCGCGGGTTGCGCATCAATGCGGTAAGCCCGACGATGCTCGAGGAAGCGAGCGAGAGCTTCGGCCCGTACTTCCGCGGCTTCGAGGCGGCGCCGGGCGCACGCGTCGCGCTCGCGTACAGCCGCAGCGTGGAAGGCGCGGAAACCGGCCGCGTGTACACGGTGCATTGACCTCGGAGCACACCGATGCAATGGACCAAGGGTGACTACCGCATCACGACGAACGCCGACGAATTCCAGTTCGATGTCGTGCATCGGTATCTGAGCGAAGTCGCGTACTGGTCGCCGGGAATCGCGCGTGCGAAGGTCGAGCGCGCGGCGCGGCGTTCGCTCGCATTCGGCCTGTTCGAACGCGACGCGCAGATCGGCTACGCGCGCATGGTCACGGACGCCACCACCTTCGCCTATCTCGCCGACGTCTTCATCCTGCCGGCGCATCAGGGCAAGGGCCTCGGAACGTGGCTGATGACGTGCATCCTGTCGCACGACGATGTGCAGGGCCTGCGGCGCATGATGCTCGTCACGTCCGATGCGCACGGGCTTTACGCGAAATTCGGCTTCACGGCGCCGGCGCATCCCGAGCGCATCATGGAGCGCAAGCCTTGAGCGCTCAGCCGCGCGGCTGGAACGCGATCACGCCCATGCCGACCAGCGCGATCGCCGCGCCGGTCACGTCCCAGGCGTTCGGCCGGATGCGCTCGACGACCCACAGCCACGCAATCGCCACGCCGATATAGACGCCGCCGTAGGCCGCATAGACGCGTCCGGCGGCGCTGTCGTGCAGGGTGAGCAGCCACGCGAACGCGGCAAGCGACAGCGCGCCCGGCACCAGCAGCCACGCGGAGCCATCGGCCTTCAGCCAGCGATACGGAAAATAGCAACCGGCGATTTCGGCGATTGCAGTGACGACGTAGAGCACGAAGGTTTTCATCGGATGGGGTCGTGGTGGGTTTTGCTGACGCCGTTCGTATCGGGTGTTGGTTTATTAGCACCGCCTCCGTCCCAATACAATAACGCCCATCGCCCCTTTCCTTCGCCATAAGCCCTTGACCGCTCCCCTCCCCGTCCGATGGCATCGCCGCGTCCTGACGCTTGCATTCCCCATCGTCCTCGCGAACCTCACGCAACCGATCCTCGGCGCCGTCGATACCGCCGTCGCGGGCCATCTCGACGGTCCGCAATATCTCGGCGGCGTCGCGCTCGGCGGCCTCGTCTTCAGCTTCGTGTTCTGGGGCTTCGGCTTTCTGCGCATGGGCACGACCGGGCTCGTCGCGCAGGCGTTCGGCGCCCGCGACGACACCGCGCTGCGCGCGACCCTCCTGCGTGCCCTGTTGCTTGCGGTGGCGATCGGCGCGGCCGTGCTCGCCGTGCAGGTGCCGCTGATCGGCTACGGGCTCGCCGCGCTAGGCGGCAGCGACGCCGTGCAGGCTACCGCACGCCTCTACTGCCACGCGCGCATCTGGGCGGCGCCGTTCGCGCTCGCCAACTACGTCGTGCTCGGCTTCCTGCTCGGCTGTCAGCGCGTGCGGCTCGCGCTCGTCACGCAGGTTTTCATCAACACGGTGAACATCGTCGCGGTGCTTCTCTTCGTGTATCGACTCGACTGGGGGATCGCCGGCATCGGCGCCGCGACCGCCGCCGCCGACGCCTGCGGTTTCGCGCTCGGCATCGCGATCCTGTGGCGGCTTCGTCCGCGCGGCCTGCCGCCGCTCGTGTGGCGCTCGCTCCTCGATACCCATGCGATGAAGCGCCTCGTCGCGATCAACCGCGATATCTTCGTGCGCACGCTGTGCCTGCTTGGCTCGTTCGGCTGGTTCGCGCATCTCGGGGCGCGGCAAGGCGACGCGATCCTCGCCGCCAACGCGCTGCTGCTCAATTTCCAGACCTTCATGGCGTTCGGGCTCGACGGCTTCGCACACGCGGCCGAGGCGCTCGTCGGCGCCGCGACGGGCGCGCGCGACCGGCACGCGTTCCGTCAGTCGGTGAAAGTGACGATGCTCTGGTCGGTGATCGGCGCGGCGGGTTTTTCGCTCGTGTATTGGGTGTGCGGCCCGTGGATCGTCGGACAACTCACCGACCAGGCCGCCGTGCGCGCAGCGGCGCTGCACTTCCTGCCGTGGGCGGCGGTGCTGCCGCTCGCGTCGGTGGCGGGCTTTCAGCTCGACGGGGTTTTCATCGGCGCCACGCGCACCGGCGAACTGATGAAGGCGATGGCGGTGTCGTCGGCCGTGTTCCTGCTCGGAGCGTGGGCGCTCGCCGGGCCGCTCGGCAATCACGGCCTGTGGCTCGCGCTGACCATTTTCATGGTGGCCCGCGGCGTCACGCTGATCGTGCAGTTGCCCGCCATCGAGCGGGCGGTGACTTCCGCTTAGGATCGGCTCACTGCGCCTTCGCGTCCTTGGCGGCGAGCCCTTCGAGCAGCGCCTTGTGGAACGCCGCCGGGTCCTGCATCTGCGGCGCATGACCGAGTTCCGGGAACTCGACGAGCTTCGCCCCCGCGATCCGTTCCGCCGCGAGCTTCGCCAGGTCGGGATACCGGCCGAGCGTCGGGCGAATTTCCGGCGGCGCGAAATCCTTGCCGATCGCGGTGGTGTCCTTGTCGCCGATCAGGAGCAGCGTCGGCGTGCGCAGTGCGTCGAATTCGTAGACCACCGGTTGCGTGTAGATCATGTCGTCGAGCAGCGCCGAATTCCACGCGACCACTTCCTTGCCCGATCCGCGATACATGCCCGCAAGCATCTGCACCCACGGCTCGTAGTCGGCGCTCCAGTGGCCCGCGTAGTAGGTGCTCTGCTCGTAGCGGCGGAGGCTGTCGGCGCTGGTTTTCAGCTCGCGCGCGTACCAATCGTCGATCGCAATCGACGGCACGCCCTTCGCCTTCCAGTCCTCCAGCCCGATTGGATTGACGAGCACCAGTTGCTCCGTCTCGCGCGGGTACATCAGCGCGTAGCGCACGGCGAGCATGCCGCCCGTCGAATGCCCGATCAAGGTCGCCTGCTTGACGTTGAGCGCTTCGAGCAGCGCATGCGTGTTGCGCGCGAGCTGCTGGAAGCTGTACTGGTAGCGCACCGGCTTGGTCGACTTGCAGAAGCCGACCTGATCCGGCGCGATCACGCGATAGCCGGCGTCGACCAGGGTGTCGATGGTCTGGCGCCAGGTCGCCGAGCAGAAGTTCTTGCCGTGCAGGAGCACCGCCGTGCGCCCGTTGGGACGCGGCGGATGCACGTCCATGTAGGCCATCTTCAGCACCTGCCGCTGCGACGTGATCGCGAATTGCGCGACCGGATACGGATACTCGAAGCCCTGAAGCTCGGGGCCGTACGCGGTGCCCTCGTTGCCGTAGGGTTGGGAAGCGGGTTCATCGGCGGATGCGTGGATCGCGAAGCACAACGTCGCGAGCGAGAACAAGGCGGACAACGTGCGGCTCTTGAAGGTCATGGAAACGTATCGACTCGAAGTGGATGGGCGCGATGCGGGAGATTCTATCGCGCGGGGTTTTTCATCGTACGGAGATGACCAGGCGCCCAGGCACGCTTTATACTTTGCGGCCTTCAGTCGCAGCACGTCACCGTTCCCGTTTTCACACACCATAAAAAAACTCAAAACAACAGCATGACAGCACGCATCAAGGCCCTTGTCGCAGCGCTACTCGGCGCTTCATCGTTCACCGCGGCCATCGCCGCCGCATCCACCGATTGCGCGCAATTCAGTCCGAATGGCCGGCCGCCCGTCGTCGCCAATGCGAAGATGCGCGCCGCCACGCAGGAACTCTGTTATTCCGACTTCGCGGTGCTGCACTCCGGCGTGACGCACGGGCCGTTGTGGTCGGCGGAACACCTGACGGCCGCGCACGTCGACGACGCGAAGAACAACACGCGCACCAATCGCTTCTTCCCCGAGCGCAAGCTGCCGCCCGGCGCCGGCGCGCAACTCGCCGACTACAAGCGAAGCGGCTACGACCGCGGCCACATGAGCCCGGCCGGCGACCGTTGGGACAAGAAAGGCATGGCCGAATCGTTCTCGCTCGCGAACATCGTGCCGCAAAATTCGTCGAATAACCGGCGCATCTGGGCGCGCATCGAGGAAGCCGTGCGGCGTCTCGCCGAGCAATCGGGCGATGCGTACGTCGTGACCGGACCGCTCTTCACGGGCCGCGAACTGCAGACGATCGGCGAAACGCGGGTGTTCGTGCCGACGCAGTTGTACAAGCTTGTGTACTTGCCGAAGCGGCAGCTCGCGTTCTCGGTCGTCGTCGACAACACGGCGACCGACACCTACGCGGTCAAGACCGTGCATGAACTCGAGGCGATGAGCGGGCTGCAGTTTCCCGGCATCCCCGAGTCACTGAAGGACAAACGAATTGGAGGACTGAAAGGTGTTTAAGCCATTTGCCAACGATACCGACGTGCTGAACATCAACGGCGACGCGCTGACCGTCACCAACGACACCACGCGCATCACGATCGCAGCCGACCTCGAGATCGCCCGCGACAAGACCGGGCTGGCAACCGCGCTCGCGTTGCAAAAGGCGGTGAACGCCATCGTCGATGCGTTGCAGAAGGACGCGGCGCTGCCGGCCAAAATCGCGGACGAACCGCGCGCGCCAACGGGGTCGACGGACAACCCGTTCATCTGACGCGCCATTACAATCGTCTGCGTGCACGACGAATTCGAACACGAGACGCCCAATGATCGAATCCCATGTTGCCCCGAGTCCGCTTGGGCACATCCTGTACCGGGCCGAAGGCGACAGCCTCACCGGGCTTTTCTTTGTCGGACAGAAGCATTTTCCGGCGGGCATCGCCGAGCCGGTGTTGTCCGATCGCGCGCCGTTGCCGCGCGTGATCGCAGCCGCGCGCGAACAGGTCGACGAGTATTTCACCGGCGGCCGGCGGACATTTGCGGTGAAGCTGCGGCTCAACGGCACGGCGTTCCAGCAGCGCGTCTGGAGCGCCTTGCAGGAGATCGCTTTCGGCGATGCGTGGACCTACGGCGATCTCGCGCGGCGCCTGGGATTGCCGGCGGGTTCATCGCGCGCGGTAGGCGGTGCGAACGGACGCAATCCGGTCGCGATCATCGTGCCTTGCCATCGCGTGATCGGCGGCGATGGCACGCTGACCGGCTATGCCGGCGGCATCGAACGCAAGCAGCATCTGCTCACGCTGGAAGGCGGTCGGGGGCGCGCGCAGCTCACGCTGTTCTGACTGACGCTTTCGACGCGCGACAAAAAACCCCGCAAGCCGGAAGGCTTGCGGGGTTTTTTTGTCACGCGGACGTTCGGCGCAGCCCGGCTTATTGCTGGGTGCTGACGCGGACTTCCACGCGACGGTTCTGCGCGCGGCCAGCGGTCGTTGCGTTCGACGCTACCGGGTTCGATGCACCGAAGCCTTGCGCCGCATAGCTCTGCGAACGCAGGCCGTGGCTCTTCAGGTACGAAAGAACCGACTGCGCGCGGCGCTCGGAGAGCTGCTGGTTATGCGATGCCGAACCCGTCGAGTCCGTGTAGCCGGCAACCGTCACCGACCTGAACGTCACGTTCTGGCCGGCTTCGATGAACTGGTCGAGCGTGGCCGTCGCTTTCGGCGTGAGGCTTGCGCTGTCGGTGGCGAAGTTGGCGTCGCCGCTCAGGTTGATCTGGCGCGGCATTTCGGGCGCCGGCTGCGGAGCCGGCTCGGGTGCCGGAGCCGGTGCGGCGACTTGCGGCGCGCCGCACTGGAACGTGACGATGCGCGGATCGTTGGCCTCTTCGTTCGGTGCGCGCAGGCGCTCCATCGTGTCGAGCTTGTAGGCGGGCTGATCGCCGCAGACCTTCTGTGCAGCCGCGACGCAGGCGCTCACGTTCTCGACCAACCCGTGGCATTCCGCGCGATAGGCCTTCGTGCCGTTCGCCGTCTGGATCTGATACACGTTGAACGTCGGCCCCTGGGCGGTGGTGGTGCAACCGGCAATCAGGCCGATCGAAAGAAGACTTGCAACGACTAGTTTATTGGACATCCTGGATACCATTCTGAATTGACTTATGACTGAAAAAATCGAGACAAATACGCACTGCTTGGGCACCAGACAACAACCCGATCTTCACAGCCACCTTATTCGCCTCACGCCGACGATCTAGATCTCGAAATAATCGGGAATCCGAAATCGCGCGGAATCTTAGCATGGGGTATACAGCCCATTTCACGCGAAAACTCTTAAACAGCACGGGCGCCGGCGAGCGCCTCAAGCCGTCTCGCAATCGAAAGCCACGCGGACTCTCGCAAATAAAAAGCGGCCGCAATGCGGCCGCTCTTATCTCAAATTAACGGGTTCATAAAAACCCGGCAGGTTTCATTTCGAGGGCGTCGGAAGATCGCCCTCCTGCTGCTTCTGAAGTTCCTGCACGCGAGCCTGCAACGCGCGCAATTGCGCTTGCGCGGCGGCCTGCTCGTTGCGCAGCGCGCGGATTGCTTCCTGCTGTTGCTGCTGGCGGTCCGCCACCTGGCTTTGCTGCGTGCGCGCGACGTCGAGGTCTGCCTGCAGACGGCTCGCGCGGTCTTGCTGGGTCGCGATCAGGCGGTCCGCATAAGCTTTTTCCGCTTCCAGCTTGATGCGGCGAATTTCCGAATCGGAAAGCTGCATCGTTGATTTCGCGAAGTCCGTATAGACCGATTCGGCCCGCACGTCATTTTGAGTCTTGATGACGCGCCAGAATTTCTTTTGCTGAAACATTGCGACGTAATAAAGCATTTCGTCGGGGTAGTACAGCAGGCTCGCGCCATAACTGCCGTTATAAGTGGTGCGCAATTCCCGGACTTTTCCATCGCGGATCATTTGCTGCAACTCGGCGATATCGCCGCTCGCCGCGGGCTGCTGGGTGTCGTCGGTCCCGCCCGAAAGCGCGTCGCGCCGCCCGCTCATGTCTGCGAGCGGAGTGCTCGCGGGACCTGCGGCCATTGCCGCCGCCGTGGCGAACAGCAGTCCGGCGACCACCGCTGCCGTGCTCCTGCCGATCGATTTGCAATTCATGTAATTTCCGTGTCCGCTTGAAAAGAACGCATGGTCTTCCAGATTATGGCGACTTGACAGGTCGAATTCCAGAATTTAGTGAGCAATGCGGGAATGCCGTTTATGGGTTTCACGCGGCGCTTTAATCCGCGGCCGCGTTAAAGCGAATCGCCGGCGCTCCACCGTTCAGCCGACGCATTTTCATGCGGCGCGCGCGGCAATCGTCCGGGTTTCGAAAAGATGCGCGGATCGGTCGGCGTTTCGTGCAAATCGATAAAAATGCGCCGGTCGGCGTGGAAGGCGAACACGGCCCTGGAAAGGATGCCGGCGTCGGGAAGCGCGTTGATGGCGGCCGCCGCCGCTGCCGGCGACGAGTGATTGACGAACGCGCCGGAAGCGAGGATCGCGGCGGCAACGGCAGCATGGGACACGGACATGAATTGAACCGATTACTGAGCCCGTGCGCTGCCGGCGGACGCTTCCGGTGCGCGGCAGGCAAATGACTGAAAGACGCGTCCAGTGCCGGCCGGACGCGAGGGACCGTAATCAGACCATCGACGGCCCGGGACCGGCATCGGAGTCATCCCAATTGCGTTGGCTGCGTGGCAAAGCGCGCGAGCCGCTGGCGGGCGCGGAAAATGCTGCTTGACCTGATGGATCGCACTTTCATCGCAGAGGGCGTGCCGAGTGGCGGACCGGAGAACCAACCCTCCGGCGACGAAATCGGCGGCTGGCTGCTGACGGCAAAACCGGGCAGGACACGCCTCGTCACGCGACACCCGGCTTCCCGTCGGCCATAATTCGCGTTCGCCCACGGCGCCTCGCCAGACACAACGAAAAAATCATGATCAAAGACGACACGGCATCGAAGAAGCCGGCCGACGAGCCCGCAGACGATGCGACCAACATCACGACCGGCGTCCCCGGTCTCGACGACATCCTCGGCGGCGGATTGGTCGAAGGCGGCCTGTACCTGATCGAAGGCATGGCGGGCGCGGGCAAGACGATCCTGTCCTCGCAGATCGGCTTTCACCGGGTGTCCGAAGGCGACATGGTGTTGTATGTCACGCTGATCGCCGAATCGCACACGAAGCTGCTCGCGCACCTGAAGCGCCTCTCCTTCTACGACGCCGACGCGATCTCCGACCGCATGCTCTTCGTCTCCGGCTACCACGAACTGATGCGCGACGGCCTGTCGGGCTTCCTCGCGCTGATCGCGGCGACGATCAAGGCGAATCGCCCGCGCTTCATGGTCATCGACGGCTTCCGCAGCGCCCGAGAATTCAGCTCGACCGAGCTGGAACTGTCGCAATTTATCCATGAACTCAGCGCGTTCGTCACAGCCGCGCGCTGCACGACGCTGATCCTCGCGCCGCTTTCCGGCAACGAGCCGCATCCGGAACACACGCTGGTCGACGGCCTGATCGAACTGAACCGCTACAGCACCGGCATGCGGCGCGCGCGCGAGATCGAGGTGCACAAGCTGCGCGCGCGCGACCACCTGCTCGGCAAGCATTTCTTCAAGATCACCGGCGACGGGCTCGTGACGTTCCCGCGC
Organism: Caballeronia choica; assembly: GCF_001544535.1. Classification (GTDB taxonomy): domain Bacteria; phylum Pseudomonadota; class Gammaproteobacteria; order Burkholderiales; family Burkholderiaceae; genus Caballeronia; species Caballeronia choica. Next base: position 17,981 of record NZ_FCON02000025.1, read on the forward strand.
CTCGAAGCGCGCCCCTCGATGATGGAAGGTGCGCCCGACCTCAAGTCCAAGCTCGGGTTCGGCATCGCCGAATTCGACGCGATGATGGGCGGCGGCGTCGTGAGAGGCTCGACTACCACGCTGATCGGCCCGTCCGGCGTCGGCAAGACGCTGCTTTCGCTGAAGTTTCTCGAAGCCGGGCTCGAACGCGGCGAGCGTTGCGTGTACTTCGGCTTCTACGAGTCGCCCGAGCGGCTCGTCGCGAAAGCCGAGGCGGTGTCGATCAGGCTCGACGCCGCCGTGAAGGACGGACGTCTCACGATCCAGTGGCAGCCGGCGGTCGAACTCGCCATTGACGAACTCGCCGCGGAACTGATCGCGGTCGTCAAGCGCACGAACGCGTCGCGGCTCGTGGTGGACGGTATCGAGGGCTTCCACGATTCGGCGAACCGCGTCGAGCGCTTCGGTCTGTTTCTCAACGCGCTCACGCACCGGCTGCGGCAATTCGGCGTCACGACGATGCTCACCGAGGAACTGCCGCTTTACACGGACGCGGTGCACACCGTCGCGATGCGCGCCTCGGCGATGACCGAGAATATCGTGCTCCTGCGCTACGTCGAGGCGAATTCCGGGCTCTACCGGATGCTGGCGGTCGTCAAGCAGCGCGAGAACGCGCACGATTCGGCGATCCGCCGCTTCATCATCGACGAGCGCGGGCTGCGCGTGACCGAGAGTTTCATCGGCGGGACCGGGCTGTTGTCGGGACGCGGCTCGATCGCGCCTTCGCTTTCTGTGTCCGATGCCGGCACGCGGACATGAAAAACATCCTCGTTGTCGACGACGAATTCGACATCCTCACCACCTGGCGCCTCGTGCTTCAGATGGAAGGCTATGAAGTCGTCACGGCGTCCAACGGCCTCCTGGCACTCGATGCCGCGCGCGCCCATCTCCCCGACCTGATCATCACCGACTGGATGATGCCGCGCATGGACGGCGTCGCGCTGATCCGCGAACTCGCGCACGATCCGGCGCTCTCGGGCGTGCCGGTCGTGCTGATGAGCGCTGCCGCGCGGGCGCCGCAACTGGAACACGGCATGGCCGAATTTCATCGCAAGCCGGTTTCGATCGACGACCTGCTCGCGATCGTCACTCGGTTGATCGGCGCGGCCTGAAAGCGGCGGACACACTGAGCACTGGGCACGAACCGTGCTGAATCATGCGTTCCGGCCATGCCGGAGAAACTCGACAATCCGAATCATCTCGAACGGGAGGCACCATGGTGCAGGATCAGGTGGAAGGCGCGGCGCAGACCGTCGTGGGCAAGGTGCAGGACGCCGTCGGTGCCATTACCGGCGACGCGTCGACGCAGGCGGAAGGCAAGGCGCGCCAGGCACTCGGCTCGCTGCAGCAAACCTACGGGCAGACCATCGACAACGTGCGTACCGCCGTCGTCAGCCAGCCGATCAATGGCGTGCTGGTCGCGGCCGCAATCGGCTTCGTGCTCGGCGCGCTGTGGAATCGGGATCGTTGACGACGCGTTGAAAAACGCGCGTTGAATGTAAAAACGGCGGCTCCGCTTCGATGCGGACCGCCGTTTTGCCTTGCGTTCGATTCGCTAGGCTCTTACTTCGAATAGCTCGTCCGCGACTGGATCGCGCTCGCGTGCGACGCCGCGCAACCGATCGCCAACGCGACGCCCGTCACGAGCAGCACGGCATCGCCGGCAGCGATCCCGACCGCGACGACCGAACACGCCGCGAAGCCGTCGAGGGTCGATACGAGCGCGGGCCACGCGGCACCGGCGAGCGCCATCGCGAGATGCGAGGCGATGAGCGCCGCCATCGCGCTGACGATCACGACCGCGAGCCCGCCCGCCTGTTGTCCCGCTGCATAGCCGATCACGGCGCACACGCCCGCGCACGCGAAGTGCAGCGAACTGGCGAGCGATGCATCGCTGAACCGCAAGCGAACCCGCGCGACACCCGCGACGCCGGCGAGCGCAACGACCGCGATGACCGCGCCCGCCACGGCGGAAAGCGGCGCGTCCGCTGGCGCGAGCAGCGTCGAACCGAGCGCCCCCGCCGCGATCATGCCCTGCACGCGCGTCAGGCGCGGCGCGCGTTCGATCCTCGAGCGCGCGCACAGCGCAGCCGAACCGCCCGCAATACCCAGCGCCACGAGCATCGTGACCACGGCATCGGCGCTTCCGGCGAGCGCATGCGCAAGCACGACGACCGCGCCCGTGGCGCCGATTTCCCACAGCACGCGCCGCCGCGCCGCTGAGAGGCCGCCGCTCGCGCGCAGCGCCTCCATCATCGCGACGACCGCGAACACACACAGCGCGCCGCCGACAACATCGATCATTCGCGCCTCCTTGCGCGCTAGGCCGCGAGCCGGTTCGTCAGGGTGCCGATCCCTTCGATCGACACATCGACGCTCGCGCCGTCCTTGATCGAGCCGACGCCAATCGACGTGCCGCACATGATCACGTCGCCGGGCACGAGCGTCATGTCGGCCGAGATCATGCTCACCTGCTGGGCGGGCGTGAAGATCATGTCGTCCAACGGATAATTCTGGCGCTCGACGCCTTCGAGCGTCGTGACGACGTGCGCGCGGCGCCAGTCGAAGCCGGTCGCGATCGACGGTCCGAGGCAACTGAACGTGTCGAAGCCCTTCGAGCGGCACCACTGCGCGAAATTGGGATCCTCCTGCAGCAATTCGATGGCGGTGACGTCGTTCACGCAGGTGTAGCCGAAGATCGCCGCCTCGGCTTCGTCGACGGTCGCATTGCTGCACGTCTTGCCGATCACGATGCCGAGTTCGCCTTCGTATGCGATCTTGCCCTGATAGCTCTTCGGCCGGCGAATCGCCTCGCCCGGCCCGATCACCGACATCGGCGGCTTGATCAGAAAGAGCGGATGCTGCGGCGGCGCCTTGTCGAGCTTCTGCGACAGCGCGTGGTAGTTGTTCCAGAGCGCGATGACCTTGCTCGGCTGGCACGGCGCGAGCAGCGTCACGTCTTCGAGCGCGAAGGAGATGTTGGTGGGTTTCGGCTTGTCAAACAGCGTGCCGTCGTATTGGAGGACGCGGAGTGCGTGCTGATCCAGCGTGCCGAAGCCGATACGGCCCTCGGCATCGCGAAAGCGAATCCAGTTGGTCACGAAGCTTTCCTTGATGGAGATGGACAGGGAGCGGTTGAAGCGCGCCGGCTGGAAGCGCCGGCGCGGCGGCTCAAGACGGTTGACGAGGCTAGATCGCGCCGAGGCTTCTCAGCGTCGCGATCTGGTCGGCGTTGTAGCCGAGCTCGGCCATCACTTCGTCGGTGTGCTCGCCGAGCAGCGGCGAGCGCGTGACGTCGGTCGGGCTGTCGGAGAGCTTGATCGGATTGCCGACCGTCAGATACTTGCCGCGCACCGGATGATCCACTTCGACGATCGTCCCGGTCTTCCTGAGCGACTCGTCCTCCGCGATCTCCTTCATCGACAGGATCGGGCCGCACGGAATGTCGTGCTTGTTCAGGATCTCCATCGCCTTGAACTTGTCCTTCGACATCGTCCAGCGCTCGATCTCCGCGAAGATGTCCTTCAGGTGCGGCAGGCGCGCGGCGGGCGTCTTGTAGTCGGGATGATCGATCCACTCTTCCTTGCCGATCACCTTGCAGATTTCGCCCCACACGGGCGCCTGCGTGATGAAGTAGATGTACGCGTTCGGATCGGTTTCCCAGCCCTTGCACTTCAGAATCCAGCCCGGCTGGCCGCCGCCCGAAGCGTTGCCCGCGCGCGGCACGGCGTCGCCGAAAGTGCCGTTCGGGTATTGCGGATATTCCTTCATCACGCCGGTCCGCTCCAGCCGCTGCTGGTCGCGCAGCTTCACGCGGCACAGGTTCAGCACGCCGTCCTGCATCGCGGCGAGGACCTTCTGGCCGCGTCCCGTGGTGTTGCGCTGATAGAGCGCCGCAACGATGCCGAGCGCGAGATGCAGGCCCGTGCCCGAGTCACCGATTTGCGCGCCGGTCACGACGGGCGGGCCGTCGTCGAAACCGGTCGTCGATGCCGCGCCGCCCGCGCACTGCGCGACGTTTTCGTAGACCTTGCAGTCTTCGTAAGGTCCGGGACCGAAGCCCTTGACCGAGGCCACAATCATCTTCGGGTTCAGTTCCTGGATGCGCTCCCACGTAAAGCCCATGCGATCGAGTGCGCCGGGCGCGAAGTTCTCGACCAGCACGTCGCACTTCTTCACCAGCGTTTCCAGAACCTTCTTGCCTTCGGCGTTCTTCGTGTCGATGGTGATCGAACGCTTGTTGTGGTTGAGCATCGTGAAGTAGAGGCTGTCGGCGTCGGGGATATCGCGCAGTTGCTCGCGCGTGATATCGCCCGCTCCGGCGCGCTCCACCTTGATGACATCCGCGCCGAACCACGCGAGCAACTGCGTGCAGGTCGGACCCGATTGAACGTGCGTGAAATCGAGGATGCGCACACCATCCAATGCCTTGCTCATTGCCGTCTCCCTATCGTTTTTGCACATTCGTCCGCGTCGCCGTGACGACGCGTGGACAGTCGGATTGGCCTTTCGGCGTCCGCAGGCTGTCGCTGATCTGTGATATACAATATTCCAGACACAATATTAGTCAAGCGTTGTGGCTATCTCGGAAACCCTGTAGTGCGATGCAGCATGGCTGGATTCCTTATCTAATCAGGGTTTCGTGGGTTAGATGACGCATCGCAGCAGATACCGTTGCGTGTCGCAGAAACAAAAAAAAACCGTCCGGCGCACGCCGAACGGTTTTTTTCGTCCGCGCCGCAGCGCCGGACCTCAATCCAGAAAATCGCAATTCGCCTCGACGAACGCAGCCAGATCCAGCGAATGCTGCCTGACCAGCCGCTCGACCAGCTCGGTATCGCGTTTTTCCAGCGCCTCGATGATCCGCATGTGATCGACGATCGAACGCGACGCGCGGTCGCTCTGCGAAATCGTCATCTTCCGGATCGCGCGGACGTGCACGAAAATATTCTTGATCGTGTCGAAGATGATCTGCGACTTGCCTAGCTGAACGATCGCCTGGTGAAACGCGATGTTCGCCTCCGAATACTCGTCGATGTGCTCGGCAGGCGTGGTGTCGCGGAAATTGTCGAACATGTGACGCAGGCTGGCGATTTCCTCGTCCGTCGCGCGCTGCGTGGCAAGCCGCGCGGCCATGCTTTCGAGCGCCGCCCACATATGAATCATCTCGACGATTTCACGCTTCGTCTTGCGCAATATGTATACGCCCCGTCGCGGCACCGTGCGGAGGAAACCCTCCTGCTCGAGCAGCGTCATCGCCTCGCGGATCGGCGTGCGGCTCACGCCGAGCGCTTCCGTCAGTTCTTTTTCGTCGAGCCGGATTTCTTCTCGCGAGCGATAGATGTCCGCCTCTGCGATCGCCTGCCGCAGTTTCGCGTACGCCTGGTCGCGCAGCGAAACCGTGGCATTGATCGGTTGCAGCGAAAGCGTCAGCCCGTTCGGACGGACGTCGGGTCTGTCTACAGATTGAGTATCAGATGGCATTGATGGTTCGATTTCCCAAGTTCGGCTGGCCCGCCGCAACACGCTTGCCCGAGCCGCCGTTCTGATCGTCCGCCGCCAAGCCGGCAAACCGACCGTGATCCTGCGCGCGCTGCAACATGGACTGCGGTACCGCCGATGCAATCATAAACGTAACGCCCACACCAGCGGCCACCAACGCGATTCCCAATACGATCAACAGTGCGATGCTCATTTCAAGGCTCCGGGTAAGTACTTAAGAGCCTCCAGTATATGTTGCGTCGCAGCAGGACGCAACATATTTTGCATCTTGTATATCACAAACAACAGCAGCGGCTTAATTCCAGTTTAGGCCGCTTTTTGGGTTTCGACAGGGGCTCGCGGCTCGGCCGTGCCCTGGTTCACGGCGTCGCGCAACTTGATCAATGCGAGAACCGCATCGAGCATCGGCGTGTCGACGTGCACCAGCCGGCCGATTTCCTGCACGACGGTCATCAGCGGATCGATTTCCATCGGGCGGCCGGCTTCGCAGTCCATCAGCATCGACGTCTTGTGCGCGCCGACCGCGCCCGCGCCGTTGATGCGCTTTTCCACGTCGACGCGGAAGTTCACGCCGATCTTGTCGCCGATTGCCTTGGCCTCCAGCATCATCGCCTTCGACAGTGCGCGCGTGCCCGGATCGCTCGTCAGGACGTCGAGCGTGGCGTGCGTCAGCGCGCTGATCGGGTTGAAGCACAGATTGCCCCACAGCTTCAGCCAGATTTCGTCGCGGATGTTGTTGCGCATCGGCGCTTCCATGTCGGCGGCGGCCATGATGTCGTGGAACGCCTGCAGTCGCGGCGTGATTTCGCCGCTCGGCTCGCCGATCGGGAATTTCTTGCCGTAGACATGCCGAATCACGCCCGGCTCGGCGATTTCAGCGGCCGGCAGCAGCACGCAGCCGATCGCGCGTTCCGGCCCGAGCACGTTCCATTGCTTGCCGCCGGGATCGACGCTTTGCAGCGTCGTGCCGGCCAGGTCGCCGCCGTGCTTGTAGAAGTACCAGTACGGCAAGCCGTTCACGGCGGTGACCACTGACGTATCGGGGCCGAGCAGCGGCGGCATCAGGTCGACGACAGCCGGCACCGAGTGCGCCTTCAACGCGATGATCACGTAATCCTGCGGCCCGAGTTCGGCCGGATTGTTCGTGCAACGCACCTTGACGGTGTGCTCTTCACCGTCGATTTGCAGTCGCACGCCGTTTGCCTGCATGGCCGCGAGGTGCGGTCCGCGCGCGACAAAGCTGACGTCCGCACCCGCACGCGCCAACTGCGCGCCCATGTAGCCACCGATTGCACCCGCTCCATATACGCAGATCTTCATGCTCGTCTCCTAAGGATGATTATTGGCTTCTGATATACAACATACTACATTCAGCATTGGGTCAGGACAAGGCGAATCGCGTTTCCGATGACGAGCGAAAACCCGCGCTTCCGGAAGCGGCGTGACGAACCTTGGATGGATTGCGGAAGATGAACGCTCGCGCGTTCGATGTCAGGCTTCGATAGCCTGTGGTGCGGCCGATACCGCACGCTTCGTCAGCGACGCGGCCACGAAATGCGCCCACACGTTCGCCGCGCCCGGGCGCAACGCGCGGCTGCGCCGGCGCACGAGCATGACGGTCCGTGAGACTTCCGGCGTGAGCGTGACCGCCTGCGCGCCCCACCCTGCGGCCCGGCACGCATGCATCGGCAGGACGCCGATGCCGAGCCCCGCCTCGGCCATCTGTGCGACGGCGGACGCCTGCGCAAGTGGTTGCCGCATCGTGCCCGCCACGTCATGCAGCAAGAGCGCGCGATCGATGGCCGCGTGGCTGCCGGTATCGTCGTCGAGGATGAGGAGCGATGCGCCGCGCAACGCGCGCCAATTCGCGCTCCGTTGTGCTGCAAGCGGATGGCGCGCCGGCACGAGCGCACAGAGCGGATCGTCGAAGAGCGGCTCGGCGGCGAGTTCGTCGAGGCTTTCGGGCGCGACGACGACGCCCAGGTCCGCCTCGCCCGAGCGCACGAGCTGGAGTACGGCACTCTGTGGCTGATCGACGAGCGCGGTCGACAGATCGGGATAGCTCGCCTGGCAGGACGCGAGCAACGCGGGCAGCACGCTCGCGGTCAGGCTCGAACTGCTCGCGAGCCTGACGATGCCCGGCTCGCAGGCATCGCCGGAACGCGGCCGCAAGGTCACCTCGAGTTCTTCCACGAGCGGCGCGACGCGCGCCAGCAAATGCCGGCCGACCTCCGTCGGCGCGACCTGCCGCGTGGTCCGGTCGAAAAGCCTCAGCTCGATTTCGTCTTCGAGTTCGCGGATGCTACGGCTCACCGCCGACTGGGTGATGCCGAATTCATCGCCCGCCCGCGTGAAACTGCGGTGCCGTGCGAGCGTGATGAAAAGCCGCAACTGATGCAACGACACACTGAGCGCCTTCGCCTTCGGGACATGCGCGACATCAGGCGGAAGATCACGCATGTCATGCCCTCCCGATGCTCATTGCGCGGACGATTTGCTCGGCGCGTCGACCCACGCGGTCTGGAACGACGCGTCGATCGAATTCGACGTCTGCGCGACCGTGTTCTCGATCCAGCGCTTTCTCATCGGCGCGAGGACGAACTTGGCGCACAGGCCCGCCGCGATCGAAATCGTGGCTGTCGCGATGAACACCGCGTTCCACGAGCCGATCGCGGAGAGCACCGAAGCGAGCGGCACCAGCATCGACGCCGTGCCCTTCGCCGTGTAGAGCGTGCCCGCGTTGGCCGCGGCGTACTTGCTGCCGAAGGTGTCCGCGCAGGTCGCCGGGAAGATCGAGAAGATCTCGCCCCAGCAGAGGAACGTCATCGCCGCGAAGAACATGAAGAGATACGGGTTATGGCCGAAGTACATCAGGCCGAGCAACGCCACGCCTTCACCGAGGAAGATGAAGAACATCGTGTTTTCGCGGCCGATCTTGTCGGAGATGAACCCGCACAACGGTCGCGTGAAGCCGTTGCAGAGGTTGTCGATCGAGAGCGCCATCGTGAGGAGCGGCAGTGTCACGCCGAGGAGGCTGACCGGCATCTTCGCGAAGCCGTATTCCTTCGCGATCGGGCCGAGCTGCGCGGTGGCGATCACGCCGCCCGCCGCGACGAACACGAACATCATGTAGAGCACCCAGAAGAGCGGCGAGCGCACCATCTGTCCGGTCGTGTAGTCGATCTTCGTCGCGACGACGCGCTTTGCCGTCGCCGCATACGCCGGCGGGTTCGGACGCACGAGCATCAGCGCAAGCAGGAAGATGCAGACGCCCTGGAAAATGCCGAAGAACATGAACGCGTGCTCATAGCCCGAGTTCTGGATCATGTTCGAAATCGGAATCACGGTGACGGCCGCGCCCGCGCCGAAACCAGCAGCGGTCAGGCCCGCTGCGAGGCCGCGCTTGTCCGGGAACCACTTGAGCGCCGTGCCGACGCAGGTGCCGTAGACGCAGCCCGCGCCCACGCCCGCGACGACCGCCGCGATGTACAGGTGCACGAGACTCGTCGCATGCGCGTCGATGATCCAGCCGAGCGCCGCGCAGATCGATCCGCCGATCACGACCGGGCGCGGCCCGAACTTGTCGACCAGCCAGCCTTCGACGGGAACCAGCCAGGTTTCAGTGACGATGAAGATGGTGAACGCGGTCTGGATCGCCGCCTGCCCCCAGTGATGCTTGGCATCCATCGGGACGACGAAGAGCGTCCACGCGTATTGCAGGTTGGCGACGAGCCCCATGCAGATGATGCCGATCGCCAGTTGTATCCATCGGTTGTGGTGACGGCCGAGCGCTTGCCCGGGCGTGACTGTGCCTGCCTTTGCCATGTCTGTCTCCGTTTATTGCTTCAGCGCTCGTGCGGCGCTTGATTCAGTGCAGGATCACCGGCGGATCGTGCCGGTGCGTCGGGTGGTCGGTCTGTCAGGGGAAATGCTCGAACCACACGGCGCAGGCTGGCGGCCGCGAGACGGACGGGATACACGGGGCAAAGCGGCTACGGACATCCGCGAAACGGGATCGAACGGTCATCTTTTTTGGCGATTTTCCAATTTCCGGAGCGCTCCGGAGGGTTTGGCGCAGCTTTTAACAGCGCTGCTTGCATCGCGTGTTGTCGGCCCGGGCTTCGGGCAAAGCATGGCCGCCAACGACGATGAACGATGTTCGGCTTACAACGCATGCCGAACGTTGAAAGCATCGTGGGGGAGAAAAATGATTAAGGAAAGTTAGAAAAATTTATTGTATAAGTTAGCAATCGTGTATGGATGGAGGGCTCCGCCTTGATGCGCAATGCCACGCTGCGACAGTTGAAGATCTTCGAAACTGTCGCGCGCCGCCTGAGCTTTTCGCGTGCCGCGGAAGAGCTTTACCTTACCCAGCCTGCCGTTTCGACCCAGGTCAAGCAACTGGAGCAGCACGCGGGATTGCCGCTTTTCGAGCAACTCGGCAAAAAGATCTATCTGACGCCGGCTGGCAATGAAATGCTTCATTACAGCCGCGCCATTCTGGAGCAATTCCGCGAAGCTGACGACGCGATGGCGCGATTGAAAGGAATCGCGGGTGGAACGCTGAACGTCGCGGTGATCAGCGCCGGCGATTATTTCTTCCCCCGCTTGCTCGCCGCGTTCACGAAGCGCAACACGGACGTGCGCCTGAATCTCGCCGTTCACAACCGCGAGGAACTGCTGCACCAGCTTTCCGACAACCTCACCGATCTCGCGATCATGGTTCGCCCGCCGCAGGACATGGACACGGAGAACGTTTCGTTCGCGCCGCATCCGTATGTGATCGTCGCGCCGCCGGATCACCCGCTCGTGGGCCTGGCGGACGTCCCGCTGGAAGCGCTCGCCGAGGAGCCGTTCATCGTCCGCGAGAAGGGGTCGGATACGTGGAATTCAATGGAGGAAGGCTTCGCGGGGCGCCTGCCGAACCTGAACATCGCGATGGAAATCACCAGCACCGAGACGATCAAGCAGGCCGTGATCGCGGGCATGGGGATCAGCTTCCTGTCGGCGCATACGATCAGCATGGAACTGCAGGTCGGCAAGCTTTCCGTGCTCGACATCGCGGGCTTTCCGGTCATGCTCAACTGGTTCGTCGTGCACCGGAACAACAAACGCCTGCCGCCTGTCGCACTGGCGTTCAAGCAGTTCCTGATCGACGAAGGCGCCGCGCAGATCGAATCGATCACCCATATCGGTGCAGAAACCGGAAGACCGAATTCATAAAGTTTTGGTTATCGTTATTCGAAATAACTTTAACTGTCGTATATGGATCGAAGTTTCTATCCTGCTAGTAACCCCTCACGGCCAACTCAGGAGACGACGATGATCCACGCAACCCACAGCGACGACCGCGAAGTACAGGCACAACTTTGCGCATACAACAACGCGTTCGAGGAACTCGATCTGATGTTCCGCTGGGATGCGCGCACGTACCACGGGCTGGCTTCCGCCGACAGCGACTACGCGAAGATCGCGCAGTACATCGAGTCGCAGTGCCCGCATCTGCTGAAGGCGTACAGCGCGGACTTCCTTTGCCAGGCGATCGTCGACCGGAAGAACGCGGTGCTGGAAGCATGCCGCTCGAACACCGTGAAGAACGACGACAGCGCGCGCCGCGCACGGCTCTGGCGCTCGCGCAACGAGGAATCGCTCGGAAGTTCGGCGCGCGCCTGAAACGGCCTGCGCGACCAGGGCGGCCCGGATTTCCGGGTCGCCCTTTTACTGGTCCAGGTCAATCAAGGCGTCAGCGAGATCCAGACGGCTTTCGGCTCCGTGAAGTTTTCGATGGCGACATCGCCATGTTCACGCCCGAAGCCCGAATCGCCGGAGCCGCCCCACGGCAGGCGGACGTCGGTGTAGCCGTAGGTGTTGACCCATACCGTGCCCGCCTTCAGTTCGGCCGCCATCCGGTGCACCCGGCCGATATCGGCGCTCCATACGCCCGCCGCGAGACTGTACGCGGTGCCGTTGGCGATGCGCAGGGCGTCCGCTTCGTCGTCGAAGGGAATCACGCTCACCACCGGGCCGAAGATTTCCTCCTGCGAAATGCGCATTTCGTGCTCGACGTTCGCGAACACCGTCGGCTCGACGAAGTAGCCACGCTCGCCGGTGCGCCGCCCGCCGGTCACGAGCGATGCGCCCTCGCTCTTGCCGATGTCCACGTAATCCAGCACCGTCTTCATCTGCTTCGAGGAGATCAGCGGGCCCATGTTGGTCTCGCGTTTCGACGGATCGCCGAGTTTGATCGACTTCGCGCGCTCCGCGATCCGCTCGACGACATCGTCGTACACCGCGCGTTGCACCAGCACGCGCGAGCCCGCCGAGCACACCTGCCCGGCGTTGAAGAAGATGCCGGAGGCGGCCGCGCGTGTGGCGGCGTCGAGGTTGGCGTCGGCGAAGATCACGTTCGCCGACTTGCCGCCGAGTTCGAGCGTCACGCGCTTGAAATTGCCCGCTGCACCCTGAAGGATGCCGCGTCCGACCGAAGGCGACCCGGTGAACGTCACCTTATCGATACCCGGATGGGCGACGAGCGCATCGCCGACGACCGATCCCTTGCCCGTCACGATATTGAGCACGCCCGGCGGCACGCCGGCCTCGAGCGCCAGTTTTCCGATCATCAGCGCCGACAGCGGCGTGATCTCCGCCGGTTTCACGATGAGCGTGCAGCCGCACGCGAGCGCGGGCGCGATCTTCCACATGCCGATCATCAGCGGGAAATTCCACGGCACGATCGCCGCGACCACGCCGACCGGCTCGCGTACCGTATAAGTGAGCGCATCGGGACGCGCCGGCACGACCTGGCCGTTGATCTTGTCGCACCAGCCGGCGTAGTAGGCGAGCGTGTCGATGGCGGCGGGCACGTCCTGACGCTGCACGCCCGCGATCGGCTTGCCGCAGTCGAGACTTTCGACGGCGGCGATTTCCTCCTGATTCTGGCGCAGCAACTCCGCGAAGCGCATCAGGATGCGGCCGCGCTCGCCGGCACGAATCGCATTCCAGGGCTTGAGCGCGGCCCGCGCGGCCTGCACGGCGCGATCGACGTCGGCCGCGGTGCCCTGGGCGACCCGCGCGATCGGCGTTTCAGTGGCCGGATTGAGGTTGAGCGAATATTCGCCGCCGCTCGGAGGCACCGATTCGCCTCCGATCAACAACTCGTAGCGCTTCAAATCCGCATTGCTTTCCATGTGTCTCACTCCTTATGTGCTCATGTCCATTCATGCTGGACCGGATGACTTATAAACGACAGCAAAACATTCTTATCGAGTCCATTAGTCGAACGTTATGATCAAGGTATCCGCAAGTCGGGATTCCGTGCGCACAGGTCGGCGACCCAGTCGCTGAACACGCGCACCCGCGACGCGATGTTGCGCGTAGGGGGATAGAGAACCGAGAGCGGCGTCGGCGGGCTATGTTCCCCCGTCAGGATCTCCGTGAGCGCGCCTTCCTCGATGAACGGCGCCGCCATGAAGCGCGGCGGCTGGATGATGCCCAGGCCGATAACGCCGGCATTGACGTAGGCGTCGCCGTCGTTCACCGCGACGATGCCCGGCAACGGAACGCTCGCCGTTTCGCCGCCTTCGAGTTCGAATGTGAACGACAACTGCTTGCCGCTGCGTGCCGAGAAATAGTTGACCGCCCGATGGCCGCGCAGTTCTTCGAGCGTCGCCGGGACGCCGTGCTGTTGAAGATACGAAGGCGCCGCGCAGGTGGTCACGCGGGCGCTGCCGATCTTTCGCACGATGAGACTCGAATCCTCCAGCGCGCCCAGCCGGATCACACAGTCGACGCCGTCCTGGATCAGGTCGATCATCCGGTCCGCGAGGCCGATCCGCAGTTCGATGCCCGGATAGCGCGCATAGAAATCCGGCAGCGCGGGCAGCATGAGCTTGCCGAAACTGCCCGACGTATCGACCCGCACCACGCCGACCGGATCACGCCGCTTGCTGGCGAGCGTCGACTCGGCGTCGGTGATTTCGTCGAGAATGCGCACGCATCGGTCGTAATAGAGCGCGCCGTCCTCCGTGACGCTCACGCGCCGCGTCGTCCGGTTGAGCAGCCGAACGCCGACATACAGTTCCAGCGCCTGAATGATGTTGCTGACAGACGCGCGCGGCAATTGCAGCAAGTCGGCCGTCTTCGAGAAACTGCTCGTTTCGACGACTCGCGTGAAGACTTCCATGGCTTGCAGGCGATCCATTGGACGGTCCTGTCGGGATGGTTTTTCTGCGTCTTCAGGGATTCTAATGCGGAGTGTTGCGCGCGAGGCGCACAGGCGGCGCGGCACGGCGGGGATACAGCGTGGGCGTCTTGGTGGGCCGGGTGGGATTCGAACCCACTATCGGTCGATTATGAGTCGACAGCTTATACCAATTAAGCTTCCGGCCCTTTTTGCGTGCACAGGGCAAAAAGAAAGCGCCTGGCGGCGCTTTTCGTTACATCGGAACATTGCGCTCGCTCGGCGAGGGTTGCGAGTTTGCCTCACAACGCCTCGCAAGACAAGGGCCGGTCAGTTCCCTTCGAGGAACGACTTGAGCTTGTCCGAGCGGCTCGGGTGACGCAGTTTGCGCAGCGCCTTCGCCTCGATCTGGCGAATCCGCTCACGCGTCACGTCGAACTGCTTGCCGACTTCTTCGAGCGTATGGTCCGTGCTCATTTCGATGCCGAAACGCATGCGCAGCACCTTCGCCTCGCGCGGCGTCAGCGAATCGAGCACGTCCTTCACGACATCGCGCATGCTGGCATGCAGCGCGGCGTCGGCGGGAGCGACCGTGTTCGTATCCTCGATGAAATCGCCGAGATGAGAATCGTCGTCGTCGCCGATCGGCGTTTCCATCGAGATCGGCTCCTTCGCAATCTTCATGATCTTGCGGATCTTGTCTTCCGGCATCTCCATCTTCTCGGCGAGCGTTGCCGGATCCGGCTCGAGGCCGGTTTCCTGCAGGATCTGCCGCGAAATCCGGTTCATCTTGTTGATCGTTTCGATCATGTGAACCGGAATCCGGATCGTGCGCGCCTGATCCGCGATCGACCGCGTGATCGCCTGACGAATCCACCACGTCGCGTACGTCGAGAACTTGTAGCCGCGGCGATATTCGAACTTGTCCACCGCCTTCATCAAGCCGATGTTGCCTTCCTGAATCAGGTCGAGGAATTGCAGGCCGCGATTCGTATACTTCTTGGCGATCGAAATCACCAGCCGCAAGTTCGCTTCCGTCATCTCGCGCTTCGCCTGACGCGCCTTCAGTTCGCCCGCCGCCATCTGGCGATTGGTTTCCTTCAGGTCCTTCAGCGGCAACACGACGCGCGCCTGCAAGTCGAGCAGACGCTGCTGCTGTTCGCGGATCGCCGGGATGTTGCGCTCGAGGATTCCGCTATAGCCGTGACCTTCCGCGACGACCTTCTCCGACCACTCGAGGTCCGTCTCGTTACCCGGGAAACGCGTGATGAACTCGGCGCGCGGCATGCCGCACTTATCGACGACCGTATGCAGGATCTGCCGCTCGACCTGACGCACTTCGTCGACTTGCGCGCGCAGCGTGTCGCACAGACGCTCGACCGTGCGCGCCGTGAAGCGGATCGACATCAGTTCGGTCTGGATGGCTTCCTGCGCCTTCAGATACGCCTTCGACTTGTAGCCTTCCTTCTCATATGCGCGACGCATCTTGTCGAACCACTCGCTGATCAGCGAGAACTTCTCCAGCGACGCGCGCTTGAGCGCTTCGAGCTGAGCGGCGTTCGCATTCGCCTGCGCGGTGCTTTCGTCCTCTTCGTCCTCGTCCTCGCTTTCTTCCTCGACTTCCTCGTCTTCCTCGCTCTCGATCGCTTCCGCTTCCTGCTCGGAGAAGCCGTCGGCATCGGCGGCGTTCGGGTCGATCAGGCCATCGACGAGTTCGTCCACGCGCGTTTCTTCGTTCTGCACGCGCTCGGCCATCGCGAGAATGTCGGCGATGGTCGTCGGGCAGGCGGAGATCGCCATGACCATGTGCTTCAGGCCGTCCTCGATCCGCTTCGCGATCTCGATTTCGCCTTCGCGCGTGAGCAGTTCGACCGTGCCCATTTCGCGCATGTACATGCGCACGGGGTCGGTCGTGCGGCCGAATTCGGAATCGACGGTGGACAGCGCGACCTCGGCTTCTTCCTCGACTTCGTCGTCGGAGGAAGCGGCGGGCGCGTTGTCGTTCAGCAGCAGCGTTTCGGCATCGGGCGCCTGCTCGTAGACGGCGACGCCCATGTCGTTGAACGTGCTGATGATCCCTTCGATCGCTTCGGTTTCCGTGAAGTTGTCGGGAAGGTGATCGTTGATTTCCGCGTAGGTCAGGAAACCGCGCTCCTTGCCGAGCTTGATCAGCGCGCGCAGTTTCGAGCGGCGCTCCTCGAGTTCTTCGAGGGTGCCGGGCGCGGCCGAGGCAAACGCATCCTTCAGCAGCGCCTTTTCCTTCGCTCGCCGATCGCGTGCCTTCACCTTCTCCACCTTGGCCGTGGGGGCGGCGGCAGCAGCAGCAGGCTCTGCGGTTTGCGTTGCGTCGTCTTCGACGGGTACTTCGTTCAGCTTTTTCGTCATGGAATTCGCCGTGCCGGCTTTAGTCTCGACTCGCGGCTGCTGGACGGCAGCCGATGGAACCGTGGATACTGAATTTGCGCGCGCTGCTTCGTCCTGCGTGCCCTGCCCGGGGTCGTGCTGCGGATCCTCGCCTTCGCGACGACTTCGACCTTCGCTACGGTCTGCGCGTTGATCTTCATTAACAGCCGCTACCCTGACGCCCGTCTGTTCGTCTGCTCGCGTATCCGCCCGATCGGGCGCTGCCGGCGCACGCACGGCCTTCACCGAAGTCGCCGATGCCTTGTTCGCAGTCGATTCAGCCAACGCCTTCTTCCTCGCGTTTGTCTCGTCGCGCGGCGCGGCGCGGGCCTTCGTTACTCCGGCGGAAGAATCTGACTCATCGTGGGCCACCGCCCGTTCCGGCTCGTTCGACGAGCCGTGTCCTGTCGCTTTCTTCCCGCTAGTAGTCTTTGCCATTTGCCTTTTTCGCCTGGCGCGCGGACGAAAAACCACGCGCCGTACAAGGAGAACAAACTCAGAAAAAACACTTGCTTAAAGCCTTTAATTATAGCATCGCCGGTTTAGCTGTCCCGGCTCACCACCCGCGCCGCCTTCATCTGCGCGGCTTTCGCCGACAAGTCGGTAAATTCTGCAACTTCTTCCGGCGAGAGCGTCGCTTGCCGCGCCAGTTGGTCCAATCGCGTGCGATAACTGTCGTGTCGCAATTTCACCACCGTCGCCTGCAATTCCTCCGCGAGCAGCTTCTTTTGTTCCTGCACCCGTTCTGCCGCATTTTCGTCCGCCGGGTCGCGCAGCAGCAGATCTCGTACATTTTCATCATAGGCGAGAATTTCCTGGAAGATATCCTCGTACGTGGGCGCATTCGCGGCGTTTCTCAACAAGTCGGACAGCATCTGGAACTCCGCGCTCTCGCCGAGTTCGCGGGCGTGGCCGATGACCTCGCTGAACAACTCGCCGTGTTCGGTCATCGTCACGAGCGTCTGTTCGCCCTCGTGATCCAGCGTCTGCGCGATTCCGGGATACATCACCAGATTGCGCAGCGCCCTTTGTTCATGACCCGTCACGCGCCGGCGCTCGCTTTTCGGCAGCGCCGAGCGCGCCACTGCGGCCGCGCGCGAATCGATGTCGCACAGCGCCGCGATCTCGGCGAACGGCGTGGCGAGCCGGTCTGCCAACATGTGCAAGATCTGCACCCGCAATGCGTTCGCCGGCAGCGCCTGCAACAGCGGTTTCGCGTCGAACAGCGCCTTGGCGCGGCCCTCCGGCTGATCCAACTCCTTGTCGTTCAGCACCTCGTTCAGCAAAAACTGCGACAGCGGCATCGCCCGGTCGACCTGCTCGCCAAAACCGTCCGCGCCGAACTCGCGCACGTAGCTGTCCGGGTCGTGCTCCGCTGGCAGGAACAGGAAGCGGATCGTGCGGTTGTCAGCGGCGTGCGGCAGACACGCCTCCAGCGCGCGCCGCGCCGCGCGCCGCCCGGCCGCGTCGCCATCGAAGCTGAACACGACCGTATCGGTCTGACGAAACAGCTTCTGCACATGAACCGGCGTGCACGCGGTCCCAAGGGTCGCGACGGCGTTGGCGAACCCGAGCTGCGCGAGCGCCACGACGTCCATATAACCTTCGACGACCAGCACATATCCCAGTTCGCGAATCGCAAGACGCGCCTCGAAAAGGCCGTATAGCTCGCTGCCCTTGCTAAATAGCGGCGTTTCCGGGGAATTCAAATACTTGGGTTCGCCGCTGTCGAGAATGCGTCCGCCGAACCCGATGACGCTCCCCTTCACGTTGCGGATCGGGAACATCACACGTTCGCGGAAGCGGTCGTAGCGACGCGCCTGGCCCTGGCCGTCATTTTTCTCGCTGACGATCACGAGCCCCGCTTCGACGAGGTTGTCGTTGCGATAGTCGGGAAACGCGGATTCGAGGTTCTGCCAGCCGTCCGGCGCGTAGCCGAGGCCGAAGCGCGCGGCGATTTCGCCGGTCAGTCCGCGCTTTTTGAGATATGCGATCGCGTTCGGCGCGCTGCGAAGCTGCTTGCGGTAGAAGTCGCAGGCGGTCTGCATGATTTCAGTCAGCGCGACGCTCACGGCTTTGCTGGGCGCCGGCGCGTAGCCATCGCCGCCGCCCCTGAACGAAGACGGTTCCTGCGGCACCGTCAAGCCGCACGACTGCGCGAGTTCCTTGACGGCCTCCGGGAACGTGAGCCCGGTGTGCTCCATGAGAAAGCTGATCGCCGTGCCGTGCGCGCCGCAGCCGAAGCAGTGGTAGAACTGCTTGGTCGGGCTGACCGTGAACGACGGGCTTTTTTCATTGTGGAACGGGCACAGGCCCATGAAGTTCGCGCCGCCCTTCTTCAACTGGACGAAGCGGCCCACCACGTCGACGATATCGACGCGGTTGAGCAAGTCCTGCAGGAACGCGTGCGGAATCACCGTGAGACGCGCTTATTTCGACAACGCCGCTTTCACCTGCGCCGAGACGGCCGTCATGTCGGCCTTACCGGCAAGCTTCGGCTTGAGCACGCCCATCACCTTGCCCATGTCCTGCGGGCCGGCTGCGCCCGTCGCCGCGACGGCCGCCTGCACTTCCGCGGCGATCGCCTCCGCCGACAACTGTTCCGGCATGTACGCGGCCAGCACGGCGAGTTCGGCGGTTTCCTTCGCGACGAGATCGTCGCGTCCGGCGGTCTGGAACTGGCTGATCGAGTCCTTGCGCTGCTTGATCATCTTGTCGATGACGGCGGTGATGGCGGTGTCGTCGAGCGTCACGCGCTCGTCGACTTCACGCTGCTTGATCGCGGCGAGCAACAGGCGAATCGTGCCGAGACGCTCGGTTTCCCGTGCGCGCATCGCAGTTTTCATGTCGTCGGTGATCTGGTCCTTGAGGCTCATCGTTTATCCAGTGCAATTGCAAATTTGAAGAGATCGGGCCGGCCGGATGCGGCCTTCATGTCGCTCGCGGGAACAAAGCAAAAACCCGCTTGGGATGCTTCCTCAAGCGGGACCATGAAGTAACCAACGTGCGGGCGGCAAAGAGACAAATGGAGATTTTCCGTCGCGTTTCAATGTCGCTGTTTCGGTCGTGCCAACCTGCGCACGGACATTTTTCCGCAAGGTTTCAAGCTCGCGCCGATCGACCGAATATGCCGATCGAGTATAGCAGGTCGAAACTTCCGTTTCGAGATGGCGGCCGGGCTACACGGCGACAGTCGCGAGCCTTGTACCGCATGGCTTCGCGGACACTTGCCGGCCGTTTTCTGCGACGTCAGGCGGAATCGCGCAGCGCCCGTTCGCGAGCGAATTCGGCAGCGGCCTGCCCTGCCGCCACGCCCGACGCCCACGCCCACTGGAAGTTGTAGCCGCCGAGCCAGCCGGTAACGTCTACCGCCTCGCCGATGAAATAGAGGCCGGGCACGCGCGCGCTCATCATCGTCGTCGACGACAGGTCGCGGGTGTCCACTCCGCCGCGCGTGACTTCCGCCTTGCGATAGCCTTCGGTGCCGTTTGGCGTGAGCGTCCAGCGCGAGAGCGATTCACCGAGCGCCTTGAGCGTCCTGTCCGGCAGATCGGCAAGGCGGGCATCGGCTGCGACGCGCTGCGCTTCGAGCCACGTATGCGCGAGGCGCGCCGGCACGTGTTCGGAGAGAAAGGTGGCGATCTGCTTCTTCGAGCCGGCCTTTGCCGCCAGCAATTCCCCGGTGGCGTCGACGCCCGGCAGCAGATCGATCTGAATCGGCTCCGATGGATTCCAGTAGCTCGAAATCTGCAGCACGCCGGGGCCGGACAGCCCGCGATGGGTGAGCAGCAGATCTTCCGAAAATTCGCCGCGCGTCTTCCCCTTGCCGGTGCTCAGTTCCACCGCCACCGACAGCCCCGACAGCGCCGCGAACGGCGCCCAGTCGTCGGCGGCGAAGGTCAGCGGCACGAGCGCCGGACGCATGTCGATGAGCTTGTGGCCGAACTGCTTGGCGACGCGGTAACCGAAATCCGTCGCGCCGATCTTCGGGATCGACAGACCGCCCGTCGCGATGATCAGCGCGGCCGTGTCGATCGTGCCGGCGGTCGTGTCGAGGGAAAAGCGCTCGCCGTTGTGGCGGATCGTGTCGACCGTCACCGGACGCCGCCACGCGACGCGTCCGGCGTCGCACTCACTCTTGAGCAGGTTGATGACCGATTCGCTCGAATCGTCGCAGAAGAGTTGGCCCTTGTGTTTCTCGTGCCAGCTCACGCGGTACTGCTTGAGCAACGCGAGGAAATCGCGCGGCGTATAGCGAGCGAGCGCCGAGCGGCAGAAATGCGGATTCGCCGACAGGAAATTGGCCGGCCCCGCGTTGATGTTCGTGAAGTTGCAGCGTCCGCCGCCGGAAATGCGGATTTTTTCGGCGAGGCGTTCGGCGTGGTCGATCAGGACGACGCGGCGACCGCTTTGCGCTGCGACGGCGGCGCACATCATGCCCGCCGCACCGGCGCCGATGACGGCGATATCGAAGGATTCCATGGCGCGCATTGTAACCGGGGCGGCTGGGGCGGCGACCGCTCTCACCCCGGAGATGGTTCAACGGCTTGGCTCCGGTATAGTATAGTTGGGTATCCTAAGACGAAAGTGGAAGGGCGGTAGATGGCAGCGGAACTGAAAACGGACTCGTGGCACCGCTACATGCTGTATCGAAGCAATGAGCGATATATGACGTTCGAGCCCGAAGAGAAGCCATTCTTAGTATGGCATCGCGAACTATATTCAAGCTGTGACTGTCCGAGCCGACGTCACCGCGGACCTTTTATGCTGGCAAGATCGCAAGGTCACGCATTACTTTTTAGTACCACCCTTTAAGTCAATAGCCAGAGACAACCAATTGCGCGCGCCTTCCACAATCATCCCTAGCATCTTTGACGCAGTCAAACCGGTAATTGATGGTCTTCGACCGGCCTTATATGAGATCGAAGTAAAAACCGACAGCGACAGCCTTGTGGTGCACTTCCGTTCCACGCCCGAGCAAACAAATCTCGGGCGCATGTTCCGGCTGAATGTTGACGAGAAGAACCGCAATGTCTTTCTTGATACGCTGCTGAAACCAGAGGGCTGCGAGCGTGGTTCCGTGCGCCGCCTCATCGCCGCAGTTCGTGAGGTCGTGCATCAGCATGGATACCGGATCTTCATCTACGGGCCCGTACCAGGATTTTTCTGGAAGCTCATAGACTGGGGCGCCCAGGTGATCAATCGCGAACTTGTCGAAATCACGGTAGAAACGCGCCTTAATGACGTCATACCAAGCCATAGCACCTTTGATGAAATTGACAAGACCCTACTTACAGACTCTGAACGGGAGGGGGCGCTTGAACGTTTCGTCGCCGAGAATCCCGAGGTGGTGCGCGGTATAGATCCAGAAATTGCGGCGCTCATGGGCCGCGACTACGCTCAGGATCGACGGATTGCGATAGCACATGAGATGCGGGAACTGGCGTTAGAACGAGGAATCGACCGGTTTGAACTGCTTCTGCACTATGCCGTCGATACGTCCCTCCGTCGTGAACAGATCCTCGAATGCCGACGGGCAGCGATAGCACGGCTGGTTGGCGAACGATCGGGAACTGCGAAGTGAAGGAGCGCCCGAACGATGCCGCAATACGCTACGAAGAAGTCGCTCGCATCCTCCTCGACCGCTTCCCACAGGATAATTATCAGCAATGCAGGGGATATTGACGACAGCAAAACACCCACCCTATTCTGTCGTTTTGACTTACGCCGAAGATCGCCAAATGCTGACCGCGCGTACGGTCGAAGCCGCACAACTGGCGCCGCTCGTGGCAACGAGACTTGAGATGCCGATCCTCCTGGACGAGTTCGAGTTCAAACTCGACGACGAATTTGCGCGGCGACTGGGCGTTGCCGTACTCAACCTCATTGCGCTGGGTCAGCCCGAAATCAAGCAGTTCATGAGCGTGACGCAAAGCCCTATGCCCCGATAGCCTTCACGTTGGAAAGCAGGGTACGCATGACGCGGCATTTCGTAAAAAGAACCGTAGGGACGTTGACCGGCGGCGGCGCGCCTGGGCGCGCTGCAAAAGCCCCGCTGCTATACTTTAACGTTCCCCTCACCCCCAATCCCATGCTAGTTCTCGGCATCGAAAGCTCCTGCGACGAAACCGGCCTCGCGCTCTACGACACCGAGCGCGGTCTCCTTTCGCATGCGCTGCATTCGCAGATCGCGATGCATCGCGAATACGGCGGCGTCGTGCCGGAACTGGCGTCGCGCGATCACATCCGGCGCGCGTTGCCGCTCCTCGAGCAAGTGATGGCCGAAGCGGGCGCGGCGCGCGGCGACATCGACGCCATCGCGTTCACGCAGGGTCCGGGCCTCGCGGGCGCGCTGCTGGTGGGCGCGAGCATCGCAAATGCGCTCGCGATGGCCTGGGACAAGCCGACCGTCGGCATTCACCATCTGGAAGGGCATTTGCTGTCGCCGCTTTTGGTCGATGAGCCGCCGCCGTTTCCGTTCGTCGCGTTGCTGGTATCGGGCGGCCACACGCAGTTGATGCGCGTGACCGACGTCGGCGTGTACGAAACGCTAGGCGAGACACTCGACGATGCCGCCGGCGAAGCGTTCGACAAAACCGCCAAGCTGCTCGGGCTCGGCTATCCGGGCGGCCCGGAAGTCTCGCGGATGGCGGAGTTCGGCACGCCGGGCGCCGTCACGCTGCCGCGTCCGATGCTCCATTCCGGCGATCTCGATTTCAGCTTCAGCGGTCTGAAAACCGCAGTCCTCACGCACAGCCGAAAGCTCGGCGCGAACGTCTGCGAACAGGCTAAGGCGGATCTGGCGCGCGGTTTCGTCGATGCCGCCGTCGACGTGCTGACCGCCAAATCCGTCGCCGCGCTGAAGCAGACTGGGCTGAAGCGGCTCGTCGTGGCGGGCGGCGTCGGTGCGAACCGGCAGTTGCGCGAGGCGCTGTCGGCGGCGGCGAAGAAGCGCGGCTTCGACGTGCACTATCCCGACCTGTCGCTGTGCACCGACAACGGCGCGATGATCGCGCTGGCCGGCGCGCTGCGTCTTGCGCGCTGGCCCGATCAGGCCGTGCGCGACTACGCGTTCACCGTCAAGCCGCGCTGGGACTTGACCTCGCTCGCCAGCGCCTGAGCCTTTGAAGCGCCCCGCCGCGCGCGGCGCTTCTCGACCCTTCAGCTCGGCGGGTTGAACGCCTGCACGATCGCCTTGAACGCGGGCAGCGCCTCACAGCGGTCCGCATGCGCGATCAGCGTCGGCCAGCGCGATTCGGCGAACAGCGTCGGATGCGCCTCGCGGGCAAAGCGCAGCGCGCATGTCACGGCAATATCGGCGTGACCGATCGCATCGCCGAACCAATACGGCGTCGGTCGCGGCGCGCGGTCCGCTTCGAGCGCAGCAAGCACGCGCTCGACCTGCCCCGTGCAGCGCTCGACCCACACCTCCGACTTCTCCTTATGCAGCACGCGCTCGTAGACCAGCGCGACGGCCTTGTCGCCGAGCCCCGTCGCGAGCGCGCAAATCTTCTGCGCCTCGCGACGCGCCGGGCCGGCTTCGGCCATCATCCTTCTCGCCGCGCCAGCTTCTTCGTCGAGATAGTCGAGAATCATCGCGCTTTCGATCAACACCTCGCCGGAATCGAGCACGAGCGTCGGCACGCGGATCAGCGGGTTGTATTGCGCGACCTCGTCGGCGTCGCCGAACACGGACCACGGGCGCTGCTCGAAGGGCATCTCGTAGAGTGTCAGCGCGATGGCGACGCGCCGCACGAACGGTGAATCGTATTGGCCGATCAGGATCATGGTGTGGCAAGGATTTTATTTTGGGACGGCCAGTTTAAGGGCGCTGCGGCTTCGGAAACAACGGAAACGCGCACAGCGCGCACAACCCGGCGACCAGCCAGACCGTTCCCCACGATCCCGCTGCGAGCACATGCGGGATCGCGAGCGGCGTGATGAAGAGGCCGGCGTAGACCGCCGTGTTCGCCATGCCGAGCGCCGTGCCCGCCCGCGCGGTTCCGGCGAGCGTCGCGAGTTCGGTGTACGCCACGCCGTGCCACGCCGACACACAAATCCCCGCCACTGCAACCAGCGCCATCAGCAGCGCGCCCGAAGCGTCCCCGACCGCGCGTACCGCGAGCGCCAGCACGACGAACGACGCCGCCGCAACCAGCGTCGAGCCACGCAGATAAGCACGCCGGTTGCCGCGACGATCCGTGAAACGCCCGCTCCAGACGCGCATCGCCATCGCGCCGGTCTGGACGGCGGCCATCGTCCCGCTGATCGCCGCGATGCCGAGATGCGCCGCGTCGTGGAGGAAAACGGTCGCGAACGTCAGCACGGCCATCTGCGGCGAACACAGGATGCCGATGCCGAGCACCACGCGCCAGATCCGGGCGTCGCGCAAAGGGTCGGCCTGCGGTTTGGGAGCATGCGACGCGCTCGCGGCCGCATGCGCGGGCGGCGGTTCGTGCAGCCAGCGCCACGCGAACGCACCCGACACAGCGCACATCGCGGCGAGCACGCCGTACACCGCCGCGAATCCGTGCGATGCCGCGAGCCACGGCAGCATCAGCGCGCCCAGTCCGCCGCCGAGCGGCACGGCGGTCTGGCGGATGCTCATCGCGAGCCCGCGTTCGCCTTCGCGAAACCACGCCATCACTGCCCGCCCGCTCGACCCGTTGACGCTGCCGCCGACGAGCCCCGTCAAACACATGCCGGCCACGAGCCAGCCGAGCGCAGGGACCGCAAGCTCCGCCGACGGCACGAGGAACAGCGCCATCGCGAGCAGCGCGGCGGCGGTGGCAAGGAGACCCGTAAGCAGGACGGGCCGGTCGCCCCAGCGATCGGTGAGCATGCCCCACGGCAACTCCGACAGGGCCACGCCCAACCCCATCGCGCCGAGCACGAGGCCGAGTTCGGCGTTGCCGAGGTGATAGCCGGAGCGCAGCCAGACGGCCGTCGTCGGAATGCCGGCGGACGCCGCCGAAAAGCTCGCGTTGGCCGCAACGCCGACGCCCAGCACCTTCCAGCGATGCGATTCATCGCGCGTATTCGCCTGCCATGTAAGCGGTATCGCCATGATCCCTGCTCTCCTGAAATTGACCTGAGCAGTTTCCCGCTTTAACATCGTCCTGAATATCGGAAAATTTCGTACTGACCATTCGATAAAACAGGACTTTATGAGCCAGGTCTCATTCGATCTCGCCGTTCTGCGCAGCTTTGTCGCGGGGATGGATCTCGGGAGTTTCGCGAAGGCGGCGGATCGCGTCGGGCGATCGACCTCTGCGGTCAGTGCGCAGATTCGCAAGCTCGAAGAACAGGCGGGCACCACGCTTTTTCGCAAGTCAGGCCGTGGTCTCGCGCTGACCGAAGCCGGCGAACTGATGCTGCGATACGCACGACGGCTCGTCGAATTGAACGACGAAGCCGCCGTCGCGATGCGCGGCGTCGATCTGGAAGGCTGGATACGGCTCGGCTTGCAGGAGGATTTCGGCGAAGTCGTGTTGCCCGAAGTGCTCGGGCGCTTCGCGCGCGCGCATCCGAAAGTGCGCATCGAAGCGCGGGTGGCACGCAATGCGGAACTGTTGGAGCGCATCGAAACGAATCAGCTCGATCTCGCGCTGGTGTGGGGCAGCTCGACGGCGTCCGGGCTTGCCGAGGCCATTGTCGAGCCGCTCGTCGAACCGATCGCGGAACCGCAGATGTGCTGGATCGGCTCGTCGAGCGTGCCTTGGTCCCGCGACGACGACAGCGAACCGCTGCCGCTCGTCGCATTCGACCGCCAGTGCCTGTTCCACAGCGCCGCGACGGCCGCGCTCGACCGGGCGGGGATCAAATGGCGGGTGGCGTTTACAAGCCCGAGTCTCGCGGGCTTGTGGGCGGCTGCGGCGGCCGGGCTCGGCGTGACGGTGCGCACACGCTATGGCTTGCCCTCGACCGTGCGCGCGCTCGATCCTCGAGAAACCGGCCTGCCGTCGTTGCCGACGATTCCGCTCGCCTTGCAACGCGCATCGGCGACGGCTCCGGCATCGATCGAGCGGCTCGCGGCGATTCTGCTGGACGCGGTGCGCGGCGAGCCGGCGGCGTGGGAAAAAGCGGCGGCGTAAAAGGAGAAGGCCGATCCAGTGATCGGCCTTCTTTTATCGCAGCAAGCACGCAAGGAAGCTCATACGCGCTTGTCGCGCTCGATCACGGCGTAGGCGCTGTGGTTATGAATCGACTCGAAATTCTCGGCTTCGAGCACGTACGCGACGACTCGCTCATCCGCATTCAGCCGCGTCGCGACATCCCGCACCAGATCCTCGACGAACTTCGGATTCTTATAAGCCCGCTCGGTCACGAACTTCTCATCGGGCCGCTTCAGCAGGCCCCATAATTCGCACGACGCTTCCTCTTCCGCGATTCGGATCAGATCCTCGATCGGCATGTCGGCGGCGAGTTCGGCGGAGATGGTCACGTGCGAGCGCTGGTTGTGTGCGCCGTACTCGGAAATCTTCTTCGAGCACGGACACAGGCTCGTCACCGGCACGAGCACCTTGAGCGACATGCGCGTCTCTCCCTCGCGCATCTCGCCCGTCAGCGTGACTTCATAGTCCAACAGGCTTTGCACGCCTGAAACAGGCGCCGTCTTCATCACGAAATACGGAAACGACACTTCGATACGCCCCGAATGCGCTTCGAGTTTCGCCAGCATCGATTCAAGCATCACGCGGAACGCGGCCTGATCGAGCGGCGCGCGATGCTCGTCGAGCAGCGCGACAAAGCGCGACATGTGCGTGCCCTTCTGCTCGGCGGGCAGATGCACGTCGAGGTTCCACATGCCGATGCTCGGCTGAAGGTCACCGCTTGCTGTACGCACGGTCAGTGGATAACGCACGGCCTTCACGCCGACCCGCTGAATCGGGATCTGGCGGGTGTCGGGCGTGCTTTGCACGTCGGGCATCACGAAGGCGGGATTCATCTGATTCATTTTGTTATGTCCTCATTCGCCGCGCGGCTGGTCCGGGGCAACGCGCGACGTCAAACGGTACGGCGAATTTCAGTGAAACGCGGAAAAAGACGCGTTGGGATGTCGTCATGTCGATTGATGCGGCGAGCGGGACGCACGTTCCCCGGGCGCGCCCTCCACACCCTGTTTTCGGCTTACGCGACGCGCTTCGTCAGCTTGCCCGGCACGCTTTCGACCTCGGCGAGAAATCGTTCGCGGATCGACCGGGCGATGCCCGAGCCATCCAGCCCGACGCTGGCGAGCAGCTTGACCGGGTCGCCGTGATCGATGAACGCATCGGGCAGGCCAAGTTGCAGCACCGGCTTGATCACGGAATTCGCCAGCAGCGATTCGACGCACGCCGAACCCGCGCCGCCCATGATCGCGCCTTCCTCGACGGTCACGAGCACATCGTGCGTCGCGGCGAGTTCGCGCAGCAAGTCGGCGTCGAGCGGCTTCACGAAGCGCATGTTGGCGACGGTGGCGTCGAGTTCCTCGGCGGCCACGAGCGACGGCGCGACCATCGTGCCGAACGCGAGAATCGCGATGCGCTTGCCCGAACCGAGTTTCTGCGACGACTCGCGGCGGATCTCGCCACGGCCGAGCGGAATGGCGGTCATCTGCTTGACCGTGGCGACACCCGTGCCGGCGCCGCGCGGGTAGCGCACGGCCGCCGGTCCCGGTTGCTGGAGCGCGGTGTAGAGCATCTGGCGGCATTCGTTCTCGTCGGATGCGGCCATCACCGTCATGTTCGGAATGCAGCGCAGAAACGCGAGATCGTAGTTGCCCGCGTGCGTCGCGCCATCGGCGCCGACAAGTCCGGCGCGGTCGATGGCGAACACGACCGGCAGGTTCTGCAAGGCGACGTCGTGGATCAACTGATCGTAGGCGCGTTGCAGGAACGTCGAATAGATCGCGACGACCGGTTTCATGCCGTCGGCGGCGAGACCGCCCGCGAACGTTACCGCGTGCTGCTCGGCGATGCCGACATCGAAATAGCGGTCCGGAAAGCGCTTCTCGAACTCGACCATGCCCGAGCCTTCGCGCATCGCGGGCGTGATGCCGACGACGCGCGAATCCTGCGCGGCGGCGTCGCAAAGCCACTCGCCGAACACCTGCGTATAGGTCTTCTTCGACGGCGCG
This sequence comes from Caballeronia choica, assembly GCF_001544535.1. GTDB lineage: Bacteria > Pseudomonadota > Gammaproteobacteria > Burkholderiales > Burkholderiaceae > Caballeronia > Caballeronia choica. The sequence continues at coordinate 46,222 of NZ_FCON02000025.1, forward strand.
GCCGACGGCTTGATGCCCTCTGCCGGATTGAACTTGCCCGGCCCGTGATACAGCACCGGATCGGCCTCGGCGAGCTTGTAGCCCTGCCCCTTCTTCGTGACGACGTGCAGGAATTGCGGGCCGCGCAGTTCCTTGATGTTCTGCAGCGTCGGAATCAGCGAATCGAGGTCGTGGCCGTCGATCGGGCCGATGTAGTTGAAGCCGAATTCCTCGAACAACGTGGCCGGCACGATCATGCCCTTCGCGTGCTCTTCGAGCTTGCGGGCGAGATCGAGCATCGGCGGCGCGACGCGCAGCACGCGCTCGACGCCCGCGCGGGCCGCCGCGTAGAAACGCCCCGACATCAGCCGCGCGAGATGGCGATTCAACGCGCCGACCGGCGGCGAAATCGACATGTCGTTGTCGTTCAGGATGACGAGCAAGGGCAGGTCGTCCTCGACGCCCGCGTTGTTCATCGCCTCGAAGGCCATGCCGGCGGTCATCGCGCCATCGCCGATCACGGCGATCGAGAAGCGGTTGTCACCCTGCAACTTGTTCGCGATCGCCATGCCGAGCGCGGCCGAGATCGACGTGCTGGAGTGCGCCGTGCCGAACGTGTCGAACTCGGATTCGCTGCGGCGGGGGAAGCCCGAAATGCCGCCGAGCTGGCGCAGCGTCGGCATCTGGTCGCGCCGGCCGGTCAGGATCTTGTGCGGATACGTCTGGTGACCGACGTCCCAGACAATGCGGTCGCTGGGCGTGTCGAATACATAGTGCAGCGCGATCGTCAGTTCGACCGTGCCGAGATTCGACGACAGGTGACCGCCCGTCTGCGACACGCTGTCGAGCACGAAGGCCCGCAGTTCGTCGGCAAGCGGCTGCAGTTGGCGGCGATCGAGGGCACGCAGGGCGGCCGGATCGTCGATGGTTTTCAGCAAGTCGTACATCGTCGTCCCATTTTAGGAAAACTGGCGCGGTTCCGTGGTCCGATCAAACGCCGTTTTTTCGGCGCCGTCGGTCAGATTCACGCATTCAACGTTCAGTGCACCCGGTTCACGACCAGGTCGGCAAGTTCGGCGAGGCGCTGCGCGCGCGCGCCGAACAGCTGGAGCGCGGCATGTGCGTCGCGACGCAATTGCGCGGCGAGTTCGCGCGAGGCGTCGAGTCCGATGATGGACACGTAGGTTGGCTTGTCGTGCTGCGCGTCCTTGCCCGCGGTTTTGCCGAGGGTTGCGGAGTCGGCGGTGACGTCGAGGATGTCGTCCACCACCTGGAATGCAAGGCCGACCGCGGCCGAATAATCGTCGAGCGCCCTGAGTGCCGCTTCGTCAGGCGTGGCGCCAGCCAGCGCGCCCATGCGCACCGCTGCGCGCAGCAACGCGCCCGTTTTCTTCCGGTGCATCGTTTCCAGCTCGGGCCGCGACAGCTTGCGTCCGACGCTTTCCAGGTCGATCGCCTGCCCGCCGGCCATGCCGATCGAGCCGCTCGCGAGCGCCAGTTCACGCACGAGCGCCGCCTGCTGCGCATCGTTCAGACCATTGCCGGCCGCGGTCAGCGCGACGAACGCCTGCGACTGCAGCGCATCGCCGACGAGAAGTGCCGTCGCTTCGTCATATTGCACGTGTACGGTGGGCTTTCCGCGACGCAACGCGTCGTCGTCCATTGCGGGCATGTCGTCATGCACGAGCGAATACACATGGATCATCTCCAGCGCGGCACTGGCAGCTTCGACCGCCTCGGCGCTTGCGCCCGTCAGTCCGCCCGCGGCATGGCACAGAAGCGGGCGCACCCGCTTGCCACCGCCGAGTACCGCATAACGCATCGCTTCATGCAGCTTCGCCGGCGCGATGTCGGTGCCCGGCAAGTAGTGTTCGAGTGCCGTCTCGACACGGTCGAGACTGGCACGCATCCATTGTTCGAATGTCATAGATCGTCCCCGTTGTCGGCCGCGGCGCCCGTACCCTGGGCCGCGCGCTGCGCGTCGGCGGGCAGCGCCTTGAGTGTTTCGCCGTCGAGCACGCGAACCTGCTGCTCGACCTTTTCGAGCTGCTGTTGGCAAAAGCCCACGAGCACCGCACCGCGCCGGTATGCCGCAAGCGATTCCTCGAGACTCAGGGCCCCGCCTTCCATGCGCGCGACGAGTCCTTCGAGTTCTGTCAGCGCCGCTTCGTAATTCTCCGGAGGCGTCGTGCCATCGGCGTCCGGCGCACTGGCGGCAGCTTCCTCTGTTGCGGTTTTCGCCATGAATCTTTGGTGTGGAATCGAATTTTGGGAACAAGTCGCACATTCTACGGCAAAAGCCAATTTTCCGACCTCCGAACGGTCCAGACCCGCACGCACAGCGCCTTCGGCACACGTTGCATGCGCTTCGCGCGCCGCGCGGGCGGTGTCCGAAACCGCCGCTAAACGCCCTTAACCGCTTGGAACTCCCGGCCCAAATCTGACCCAAATCAACACCTGCGCGCCCCGAAAAGGGGGATTTGGGTATAATCGCCGGCTCCCTAAATCGAATTTTCGATGGTTGGGTTGTTCACTGCTTTCACGTCTTCACGGGAGTGGGAATGTCCAATCTGAGCAATGCATTGCAGTTGAAGGCTGTTCACAGCCAGCTGCCAGTCACGGCTTACTTTGACGAAGCGCTTCTTACGCGCGAGATCGGCACACTTTTCAAGCAAGGTCCTCGTTATATCGGGCACGAACTCATGGTTCCCGATGCGGGGAGCTACTTCGCGCTTCCAGGTGAAGGCGAAGGGCGCCTGCTCGTGCGCAACCAGCAATCGCAGATCGAATTGCTGTCGAATGTCTGCCGTCACCGGCAGGCCATCATGCTGAACGGGCGCGGCCGGGCGGACAACATCGTCTGTCCCCTCCACCGCTGGACCTACGATCTCAACGGGCAACTGCTCGGCGCGCCGCATTTCGCCGACAACCCGTGCCTGAACCTCGGCGCCACGCCGCTGCAGAACTGGCAGGGCCTGCTCTTCGAGTCGCAGGGCCGCAACGTCGCGGCTGATCTCGCGCGTCTGGGCACCGCGCAGCATTTCGACTTCTCCGGCTTCATGTTCGATCACGTCGAAGTGCACGAGTGCAACTACAACTGGAAGACCTTCATCGAGGTCTACCTGGAGGATTACCACGTCGCGCCGTTCCATCCGGGCCTCGGCAGCTTCGTCTCGTGCGACGACCTGACGTGGGAATTCGGCGACTGGTACAGCGTCCAGACGGTGGGCGTACACAAGAACCTGGAGAAGCCGGGCAGCCCGACGTACCGTAAATGGCACGACGAAGTGCTCAGGTTCCGCAACGGCGCGCCGCCCGAATTCGGCGCGATCTGGATGGTGTACTACCCGGGCCTCATGATCGAGTGGTATCCGCACGTGCTGGTGGTGTCGTGGCTGATTCCGCGCGGCGCCCAGAAGACGACGAATATCGTCGAGTTCTATTACCCCGAGGAAATCGCGCTGTTCGAGCGCGAGTTCATCGAGGCGGAACGCGCCGCGTATATGGAAACCGCACGCGAAGACGATGAAATCGGCGAGCGGATGGATGCCGGGCGCCGCGCGCTGATGTCGCGCGGGGAATCGCAGGTCGGGCCGTATCAGAGTCCGATGGAATCGGGCATGCAGCATTTTCACGAATTCCTGCGGCATCAGCTCGGCGAAATCTGAGCGCGGCGGGTGCATCGCGGGTTGATCCAGAAAGACGGGCGTGAGCCCGTCTTTTTTTGTTTAGACTTAGTGCATCCACTACTCGAAAGCGCTCTGCCCTTCTGCCATCGGCCAAGTCGGGCGAGCATCAGGAGCTGTCATGCCGCACACCCACCACACCACGCTCATTTCCGCCGCCAATCTCGCCGAACGGCTCGCCGCCGCGCCCGGCAGCGTGCTCGTCTTCGATTGCCGCTTCGATCTCGCCGCGCCGGAGGCGGGTGAAGCCGCGTATGCGGCCGGTCACGTGCCAGGCGCCCTTTACCTGCATCTGGACCGCGATCTGTCGGGGGCTACGACCGGCACGAACGGACGGCATCCGCTGCCCGATCGCGCGGATCTGGTGGCCAAACTCGCGGGCGTCGGACTGAACGAAGGCCAGCAGGTCGTCGCCTACGATGCGCAGGGCGGCATGTACGCCGCGCGGCTGTGGTGGCTTTTGCGCTGGCTCGGACACGACTCCGTCGCGCTTCTCGATGGCGGCCTGCAAGCGTGGGAAGCCGCCGGAAAGCCACTGGAGACGGAGGCGCAGCCCAGGTCGCCGGGAAACTTCAAGGCGGGTGCGCCGCTCGCCGTGACCGTCGACGTTCAGGCGGTCGAGCGCAATCTGACCACGCGCGACCATGTGCTGATCGATGCGCGCGCCGCCGACCGCTATCGCGGGGAGAACGAAACGCTGGACCGCGTCGGCGGGCACATTCCGGGTGCGCTCAATCATCACTACAAGGAAAACCTGACCGCCGAGGGCCGCTTCAAGACCGCCCACGAATTGCGCGACGCGTTCAGCGCGCTCGTCGGCGCGACGGCTCCGGATCGGGTCGTGCTGCAATGCGGCTCGGGCGTGACCGCGTGCCACAACGCGCTCGCGATGGAGATCGCCGGCCTGCACGGCGCGGCGCTTTACGCAGGCTCGTGGAGCGAGTGGAGCGCGAACCCGTCGCGGCCGGTGGCGACGGGCGCGGCACCCTGATGCCGGCTATTTGACGCCGTGCTCCTTGAACCACGCGATGGCGCGGCGCCAGCCGTCCTCGGCGTCCGCCTTGCGGTAGCTCGGACGATAGTCGGCGAAGAAAGCGTGCCCCGCGTCGTCGTAGACGACGAACTGCGAGCCGCGCGCACTCGGCGGCCCATTGGCGATCGCCTGCTTCATCGCCTCGATCGTATCCTGCGGGATGCTCTGATCCTGCCTTCCATATAAGCCGAGCACCGGCACCTTCAACTCCGCCGCGTTGTCGATCGGATTGCTCGGCGAGTTGGCGGTCTTGTCGCCGGTGAGCCGTCCGTACCACGCCACCGCCGCCTTCACGCGCGGATTGTGCTCCGCGTAGAGCCACGCAATCCGCCCGCCCCAGCAGAACCCGGTGATACCGAGCCGGTTCAGGTCGCCGCCATGCTGGCCGGCCCAGGCGACGGTCGCGTCGATGTCGGAGAGCGCCTGCGCGTCCTGCACCTTCGACACCACCTGGTCGATCAACTGCTGGATCGACTGATACGAAGATGGATCGCCCTGGCGCGTGTAGAGATTCGGCGCAATCGCCAGATAGCCGAGCTTCGCGAAGCGCCGGCAGACATCGGCAATATGCTCGTGCACGCCGAACGCCTCATGGATCACGATGATCACCGGCAGCTTCGTCTTGCCCTTCGGCTGCGCGTGATAGGCCGGCACCAGCGTGCCATCGGACGCGCGGACGCCAATCGCGCCGGCTTCGAGTCCTTCGCTGTCGGTGTGGATGGTTTGCGCCGAGACCGGCAGCACGGCGGCCGCGAAGCCGGTGCCGAAGGTGGCCTTGATGAAGGTGCGTCGGTCGAACGGGACATGCGGGATGAGGCAGTCGACATCAGGCTTAAGCATACGAAGCTCCTGCGGCGAGTGCCGCCAAGGGCCGCCGGCTGCGCGTGCGCGCCGGACGACGCTGTTTCAGAGACCGCGCGCCGGGCGTCACGAAACCGGGCGCTGCATCGGCGAAAACGCGGCGCGGCCTCGGACCGCGCCTTCGAACCCTGCGCCAGACGGCGCGCCGCCCATTCTAAACAGCTTTGCCGATAGCCGGCGCCCATGCCGATGCGGAGCTCAGTGGAGCTTGACCCGCGGCGCGGTGGAACGGCGCAGCCAGTGCGCGAAGGTGTCGAGCACCATGCGCGGATAGCCGTGCAGCGCCGCGATGTGCAGCCGGTACAGCGACATGTACATGAAGCGCGCGAACAGCCCCTCGATCAGCATGTTCCCGCCGATCAGCCCGCCCATCAGGCTGCCGACCGCGCTGTAATGCCCGAGCGAGACGAGCGAGCCGAAATCGCGATAGGTGTACTCCTGCAGCGGTTTGCCTTCGAGCCGGCGCGCAAGCGACTTCATCAGGAAGCTCGCCTGCTGGTGCGCGGCCTGCGCGCGCGGCGGCACGTTGCGCTCGTTGCCGGGCCACGCGCAGGCGGCGCAATCGCCGAGCGCGAAGATGTTGTCGTCGATTTCGGTTTGCAGCGTACGCCGCACGACGAGCTGGCCGAGCCGATTGGTCGGCAGGCCGTCGAGGTTCGTCAGCACCGCCGGCGCCTTGATGCCTGCCGCCCACACCGTCAGGTCGGCGCGAATCGTCTTGCCGCTCGCCGTGCGGATCGACTCGCGCGAGACCTCGGCGACCGTTTCGTTCGTCATCAGCATGACGCCGAGCTTGGTGAGCAACTCGGCGGTGGCCGTCGACACGCGCTCCTGCAACGCGGGCAGGATGCGCGGCCCCGCTTCGATCAGCGCGATGCCGATGTCGTGCTTCGGGTCGAGCTTGTGCAGCCCGTACGCCGACAACACTTGCGCGGTATTGCGCAATTCCGCCGACAGTTCGACGCCCGTCGCGCCCGCGCCGACGATCGCCACCTGGATGCGCGGCTGGTGAGGCGCGCCCTCGACGACCGGGTCCGGCGCGCGATGCTCCGCGCGCATGCAAGCCGCGATCAGCCGCTTGCGAAAGAGTTCAGCCTGCCCGACGGTGTCGAGCGCGATCGAATTCTCCTGCGCGCCCGCGACGCCGAAGAAGTGCGTCGTGCTGCCGATGGAGATGACCAGCGTGTCGTATTCGAACTCGCGTTGCGGGATCAGCTCGCCGGCTTCCTCGTCCCGCAGCGGCCCGATCGTGATGCGCTTGGCCGCGCGATCCAGCCCGATGAGTTCGCCCTGCGCGAACTCGAACCCGTGCCAGAGCGCCTGCGCTGCGTATTCGAGTTCTTGCGTGAACGGGTCCATGCTGCCCGCCGCGACTTCGTGCAGGAGCGGCTTCCAGATGTGAGTCGGGTTGCGGTCGATCAGCGTGACCTGGGCTTGCGGCGTCTTTTTCGAATCGGTCGAACCGTACCGGTCCCCGAGACGCGTGGCCAGTTCGAGCCCGCCGGCCCCTCCGCCGACGATGATGAAGCGATGCATTGAATTCTCCCGTTGTCGTTACTTGAACTCGTTGATTCTTCGGACATTGGCATTCCTGCTCGCCTCGACGAGGCATTGTGCGCGCCCTTGCGGTGCGCCCACAAGCCCGTGTTCCGCACGCGCGACATGCGGCAGCAAAAATCAGTGCGCTTCCTCCCAGTTCGCGCCCGCGCCCACTTCCGCGACGAGCGGCACCCTCAGCGTCGCCACGCCGCACATCAGTTCCGGCAAACGCTTACGGACGTCCGACAGTTCGTCTTCGGGCACTTCGAGCACCAGTTCATCGTGCACCTGCATGATCATCTTCGATTTGACGTTCGATGCTTCGAGCCAGTCCTGCACCGCGATCATCGAGAGCTTGATCAGGTCGGCCGCGGTGCCTTGCATCGGCGCGTTGATCGCGGCGCGCTCGGCGGCCTGGCGGCGCGGTCCGCTGCCGCCGTTGATCTCGGGCAGCCACAGGCGCCGGCCGAACACGGTCTCGACGAAGCCTTTCTGCTTCGCGCTCGTGCGCGTGTTCTCCATATACGCCGCGACACCCGGATAGCGCGCGAAATAGCGGTCGATGTAAAGCTTCGCGGCATCCCGCGTGATGCTCAGGTTCGACGCAAGTCCGAACGCGCTCATGCCGTAGATCAGGCCGAAGTTGATCACCTTCGCGATGCGGCGCTGATCGCTCGATACCTCGATCGGCGTCACGCTGAAGATCTCCGCAGCGGTCGCGCGATGCACGTCCTCGCCCTGTGCGAACGCGCGCATCAGCGACGGGTCGCCGGAGATGTGGGCCATGATGCGCAACTCGATCTGCGAGTAGTCCGCCGACACGATCCGGCTGCCCGGCGGCGCGATGAACGCTTCGCGGATACGCCGGCCTTCACCTGAGCGCACCGGGATGTTCTGCAGGTTCGGCTCGTTCGACGACAAGCGCCCCGTCACCGCGACAGCCTGCGCGTAGTTCGTATGCACGCGGCCCGTCGCCACGTTGACCATGCGCGGCAGCTTGTCGGTATAGGTGGACTTCAGCTTCGACAAGCCGCGATGCTCAAGCAGGATCTTCGGCAACGGATAGTCTTCGGCGAGCTTCTGGAGCACGTCTTCATCGGTCGATGGCGCGCCGCTCGGCGTCTTCTTCACCACCGGCAATTGCAGCTTCTCGAAGAAGATCTGCCCGATCTGCTTCGGCGATCCGAGATTGAATTCACCGCCCGCCAGTTCGTACGCCGTGCCTTCGAGTTCGATGAGCCGCGCCGCGATCTCGCTGCTTTGCTTTTGCAGCTTCTCGCGATCGATCAGCACGCCGTTGCGCTCCATCTTGCGCAGGACGCGCGACGTAGGCAGTTCGATATCGCGATACACGCGCAGCAGGCCAGGTTCATCGGCAACTTGCGGATACAGCGCCTGATGCAGACGCAAGGTGATGTCAGCGTCCTCGGCGGCGTACTCGGCGGCCTTGTCGAGTGCGACCTCGTCGAAGCCGATCTGCGATGCGCCCTTGCCTGCCACGTCTTCATACTTGATCGTCTTCGCGCCGAGATGACGCAGCGCGAGGCTGTCCATGTCGTGCGTGCGGTGCGATTCCAACACGTAGGATTGCAGCAGCGTGTCATGCTCGACGCCGTTCAACTCGATGCCATAGTTGGCGAGCACCTGCTCGTCGTACTTCAGGTGCTGGCCGACCTTCTTCTTCGATGCATCCTCGAGCCAAGGCTTCAATTTCTGAAGCACTTCATCGCGAGGCAACTGAACGGGCATGTCCGGCCCGCGATGCGCGACCGGGATATAAGCCGCATGCCCCGGCTCGACCGACACCGACAAGCCCACGAGTTGCGCGACCATCGGATCGAGCGCCGTGGTCTCGGTATCGAACGCGGTGAGTTCGGCCGCATCAATCTTCGCGAGCCAGCCGTCGAACTGCTCCCAGGTCTGCACGGTATCGTAGTGATGGACGATCTCGGTGGCTTCGGCGGGCGGCGTATCGGTCGGGCCTTCCACCGCATCGGCAATCTCGACTTCGCGCAGCCACGTCTTGAAACCGTGGCGCGTGAAGAGGTCGCGCAGTTCCTCGCGGGATTCGGGACGGCTCGGCAAGGTCGCTTCGATCGACTCGATCTGCGAGCGGAGATCGCACTCCGTGTGCACGGTCACGAGCTTGCGCGCCATCGGCAGGAAGTCGAGAGCCTTGCGCAGATTGTCTCCTACCGCACCTTTGATCTCGTCGGCGTGTGCGACGATGCCATCAAGGGTTTCGTATTGGGTGAGCCACTTCAAAGCCGTCTTCGGCCCGCACTTCTCGACGCCCGGAACGTTGTCGACCGTATCGCCGATGAGCGAGAGGTAGTCGACGATCCGCTCGGGCGGCACGCCGAACTTGGCCGCAACCCCGGCGCGATCCAGCGTCTCGTTGGTCATCGTATTGATGAGGGTGACATGATCAGTCACGAGCTGTGCCAAATCCTTGTCGCCCGTCGACACGATAACCTTCATGCCGCGCTTCTCGGCGGCCACCGCGAGCGTGCCGATGACGTCGTCGGCCTCGACGCCTTCGATCATCACGAGCGGCCAGCCGAGCGCGCGCACCGTCACGTGGATGGGCTCGATCTGACGCGCAAGGTCGTCAGGCATCGATGGGCGGTTGGCCTTGTAGTCCGCATACCAGTCGTCGCGAAACGTCTTGCCTTTGGCGTCGAATACGCACGCGCTATACTCTGCATTGATCTCGCGCCGCAAACGGCGCAGCATGTTCACCATTCCATACAGCGCGCCCGTCGGCCCGCCATCGGGGCCGCGTAAATCGGGCATCGCGTGATAGGCTCGGTAGAGATAACTCGAACCGTCGACCAATAGCAGGGTCTTACCTTCAAGACTGAGTTCTTCAGGCATTATGAACAAGAGAAAAGTGATTCCGAGTCTGCGATCGCTCGCAGATCAAGAGCGCGCGACGGCCAAGAAGGCTCGCGCATCGTGGCAGATGTTCACGATTATGGCAGAGTTTATCGAGGCGACCGAGTACCTCTCGGAGATCCGTCCTGCCATCAGCATCTATGGTTCCGCGCGTCTCAAACCTGAGTCGCCATACTACAAACTCACCATCGAGATCGCGCAGCGATTCTCCGACGCGGGCTTCGCCGTCATCTCCGGCGGCGGTCCCGGCATCATGGAAGCGGCCAATAAAGGCGCACATGCGGGCAAGTCGCCGTCGGTCGGTTTGAACATCGAGTTGCCGCACGAGCAGTCGGGCAATCAGTGGCAGGACATCTCGCTGCGCTTCCGTCACTTCTTCACGCGAAAGGTCACGTTCGTGAAGAACTCGGATGCGGTGGTGGTGATGCCGGGCGGCTTCGGCACGCTCGACGAACTCGCCGAAGTGCTCACGCTCATTCAGACGAAGAAGTCGCGCCATGTGCCGATCGTGCTGGTCGGCGCGGAGTTCTGGGCGGGTCTGCTCGGCTGGTTCAAGGACACGCTGCTCACGAACGGCGTGATCGGCGACAAGGACCTGAACCTGATGCAGGTGATCGACGATCCTGACCAGGTGCTCGAAGCGGTGCTCAAGTTCTATGAAGACCGCGAGGAAGCGGAAGAGCAGCCGGCCGAAGGCAAGTCCGACGAAGACCGGATGTTCTATCTCTGAGATGCGCAACGGGCGGCCTTTTAAAGGCCGCCCGTTTCGTTTGCAGAGTAGGCGCTACTGGAATGCGACTTCCGCGAAGCTGCGCAGCTTGCGGCTGTGGAGCTTCGACAGCCCGTTCATGCGCAGCAACTCCATCGCCTTCACGCCGATCTGCAAATGCTGGTCCACTTGCGCGCGGTAGAACTGGTCGGCCATGCCCGGCAGCTTCAGCTCGCCATGCAGCGGCTTGTCGGATACGCATAGCAGCGTGCCGTAAGGCACGCGGAAGCGGAACCCGTTCGCCGCGATCGTCGCGCTTTCCATGTCGAGCGCGATCGCGCGGCTTTGCGACAGCCGCTGCACCGGCTCGCGATGATCGCGCAATTCCCAGTTGCGGTTGTCGACGCTCGCCACCGTTCCCGTGCGCATCACGCGCTTGAGTTCCACGCCCTCGAGTTGCGTCACCTGCGCGACCGCCTTCTCCAGCGCAACCTGCACTTCGGCCAGAGCCGGCACGGGCACCCATAGCGGCAAATCCGCATCGAGCACATGATCCTCGCGCACATAGCCGTGTGCGAGCACGTAGTCGCCGAGACGCTGTGTGTTGCGCAACCCCGCGCAGTGCCCGAGCATGATCCACGCATGCGGACGCAGCACCGCGATGTGATCGGTGATCGTCTTCGCGTTCGACGGCCCGACGCCGATGTTGACCATCGTGATGCCGCTGCCGTCGGCGCGCTTCAGGTGATACGCGGGCATCTGGGGCAAGCGCGCCGGTGCCGTGCCCTCGTCCTCGAACTGCTCGCTGAGGTTCGCGTTGTAGGTGATCACATCGCCCGGTTCGACGAACGACGAATACTCGCTGCGATACGCACGCGTTTCTTCATCGTCAGTGCGCGACATCATCGTGCGACCGAGCTTCACGAACTCGTCGATGTAGAACTGGTAGTTCGTGTAAAGCACGTAGTTCTGGAAATGCGTCGGAAGCGTAGCCGTGTAATGCCTCAGCCGATGCAGCGAGAAATCCACGCGCGCCGCCGTGAACAGCGCGAGCGGATGCGGCTCGCCCGGACCCGGCTCGTAGGTGCCGTTGACGATGCGGTCGTCGAGCAGCGCGAGATCGGGCGTATCGAAGATGTTGCGCATCGCGAGCAGGCGGTCGCGATCGAGATCGCCTTCGAGATGGATGCCCTCGGCAAATGCGAAATGAATCGGGATCGGCTGCGCCGACACCCCCACTTCGATGCCGACGTGATGGTTCTTCGCCAGAAGCCGCAACTGCTCGCGATAGTAATCGCCGAACAGGTCGGGACGCGTGAGCGTTGTCTCGAAGATGCCCGGCCCGGCCACGAAGCCATACGAGCGGCGTGAATCGATTTGCGTATTCAGTTCGGTCCGCACGCGCACGAACGGATAACACGCGCGCACGCGATGCGTGAAGCGCTCGTTACGCCGATAACGCGCGAAAGCATCGCGCAAAAACGCGGTATTTGCTTCATAAATCGCCGACAGACGCGTGACGGCGGCGACGGGATCGTCGAAGGATTCCGTCGGGAAATCGTTGGCGGGTGTGGCCTGCGTGCTCTGAGTCCGGTCGTTGGTCATGATCTTGCGCGCTCTTGTGATGAATCGACATTACCACGGAAGAACGCAAGATCCATGAAGCCCATGCTCGCCGCGTGCGCGCTGCAACACCTTTATGACGCGGTCATCAAATAAGCCAAAAGCGGCGCAAAATAAGGCGTTGCGAGACCCTTTGACGGATGCGTTTTGCTAAAATCCGGCCAGTCATTTGGAGAAACACCATGAAGCCGCTTCTTTCTGCCGCCGTTGCGGCAGTCCTCGCCGCCGGCAGCATCAGCGCGATTGCGCAGCCGACGCCCGCGGCAGCAGAGCCCCAGGCGCACACGATGTCGCCGGAAGAAGCCGCCGGGCTTCCGGACCTGAAGGCCATCAACCGCCCGCCGGCATCGGTGAGTTCGAAGGTCGAAATCTCGCCGCCGCGCCAGCCGAGCTATCACGAACTGAGTACGAACGGCACGGAAATCACCGAGTACCGCGACAAGGGCAAGCCCGTCGAAATCAACGTGCAGTCGAATTTCGGCACGCGCTACCAGATGAGCGCGCCCGCCGACACGTCGCCCGCGGTACGCGACAACGGCAAGGCGAGCACGCGCCTGCCGTCGTTGAATCTGCGTTATTGACCTGCGTTATTGATCGCCCGCCCGCAGCGTGCACTGAGGGCTTCCGCAATCCCCGCCTGGCAGCCGCTCGTCGCGTGAGCGGTTCGCCAGACTGGCAGCGTCGCGCGCCACGCGTTTGAACGAGCCAGCCATCCAACCTGACCACGTTCCCCGCATGGCCGTATTTACTCCTGTCACCCCTTCCCAGCTCGACGACTGGCTGCAGAACTACGATCTCGGCGATGTCGCCGAATTTCGCGGCATTGCGTCGGGCATCGAGAACAGCAACTTCTTCCTGACCACGACGCACGGCCAGTACGTCCTCACGATCTTCGAGAACCTGAGCGCCACGCAACTGCCGTTCTACCTCGACCTGATGCGCCATCTCGCATCGCATGGCGTGCCGGTGCCCGATCCGATGCCGCATCGCGACGGCTCGCTCTTCGCCGAACTCAACGGCAAGCCCGCGACCATCGTGACGAAGCTCGAAGGCGCGCCCGAACTGGCGCCCACGCCCGCGCACTGCATCGAAGTCGGCCAGATGCTGGCGCGCCTGCATCTGGCGGGCCGCGATTTCCCGCAGCATCAGCACAACCTGCGCAGCCTCGCGTGGTGGCAGGAGAACCTGCCCGCGATCCTGCCATTCCTCGCCGGCGACCAGCGCGCCCTGATCGAAACCGAACTCGCGCATCAGACGGCGTTCTTCGGTTCGGCCGATTACGCGTCGCTGCCGGAAGGCCCGTGCCATTGCGACCTCTTCCGCGACAACGTGCTGTTCGCGCACACGGCGGGTCATGTGCGCCTCGGCGGCTTCTTCGACTTCTATTTCGCCGGCGTCGACAAGTGGCTGTTCGACGTCGCCGTGTGCGTGAACGACTGGTGCATCGACCTCGCGACGGGTGTACTGGACCCATCGCGCGTCGACGCAATGCTGCGCGCCTACCAGACCGTGCGCCCGTTCACGCCCGCCGAGGAGCGGCACTGGAACGACATGCTGCGGGCGGGCGCGCTGCGCTTCTGGGTCTCGCGTCTCTACGATTTCCATCGCCCGCGCGAGGCCGAAATGCTCAAGCCGCACGACCCGGGTCATTTCGAACGCATCCTGCGTGAACGCGTCAAAGCCGCACCCCATCCCGCCACACGGTAAGCAATTTATGCAACTGATCGAAGTCCCCGCCAAAGCCGGTTACGTGTGGTTCCGCCAGGGCATCTGGCTGTTCCGCCGCAATCCGCTCGCGTTTCTCACGGTGTTCTTCGCGTATCTGTTCATCATGACGCTGATCTCGCGCATCCCGCTGGTCGGCCCGTTCCTGCCGCTGCTGCTAATTCCGGGCGTCGCCGTCGGCTTCATGGCCGCGTGCCGCAACACCATCGCGGGCAAGCCCGTCTGGCCGACCGTCCTCGTCGACGGATTTCGCTCCTACGGCAGCGTCGTCTCGCGAAGGCTGCTGGTGCTGGGCGCGCTCTATATCGTCGCGATGGGCGCGATTTTCGCGCTGTCGGCGCTCGTGGACGGCGGGCTTTTGCTCAGCATGATGCTCGGCAACGGCCCGACCGGCGACCCGGAAACCGTGGCCGCCAGCTTCAGTCCGCTCGCCGTGCTGGTGGCGATGGGTGGGTATCTGCCCGTCGCGATGCTCTTCTGGTTCGCGCCGATCCTGGTTGCGTGGCACGACGTGCCGCCGGCGAAAGCGCTCTTTTTCAGCTTTGTCGGTTGCTGGCGCAATCGCGGAGCGTTCGTTTTCTATGGCGTACTGTGGATCGCGATCGCGCTCGCCGTGTCGTTCGGATTGACCGCGCTAATGCAGGCGCTCGGCGCAGGGCAGGAAGTAGCGCTCGCGGTGCTGATGCCCGCGTCGATTCTCGTCACGACCGCGCTGTATTGCTCGTTCTACGCGACCTATCGCGGCTGTTTCGGCGTGCAATCGCCCGACACGCCCGATATTCCGGACGGCTCGGACGCGCCGGGCGTGTGATTCGGCTGGCCGTCCGCCGTTGAAAACGGGCGCCTTCGGGCGCCCGTTTCATTCGTGCGCAAAGGATTTGCGTAGACTAGCGCTATCGGCCATTCGCGCTCCCGGGCTTTCCGCCATGACCTCGCCCCAGAACTTCCCGCTCGAACTCGACGAGCAACTGTGCTTCGCGCTCTATTCGACGTCGCTCGCGATGACGAAGGCCTATAAGCCGCCGCTCGAAAAACTCGGGCTGACCTATCCGCAATACCTGACCATGCTCGTTCTCTGGGAAAGCGACGACCTGACCGTCAAGGAAATGGCCGCGCGCCTGAGCCTCGATTCCGCGACGATGACGCCGCTTCTCAAGCGCCTCGAAGCGCAGGGCTACGTCGAACGGGTGCGCGGCGTCGAGGACGAGCGGCAGGTTCATATTCGCCTGACCGAGGTCGGCCGCGCGCTGAAGCAAGCGGCGCGCGAAATACCGCCGGAAATCTACTGCGCCGCCGGGTCGGACGCCGACAACCTCACGCAATTGCGCGATTCGCTGGTCAAACTGCGAGCGTCGCTGAACGAATACATCGCGGTTGATAGCCTGAGTCAAACGCGGCCATCAAAATAATTTACTTTGTACACTAATTATTATCGCGATACATTTCATCCCGTGGTTGGCGCTTCAGCGAACCAAAAATCGAACCGAACTCAACGAAAGGAGCAAATGATGAGCATCCTCTACAAGGCAACGGCAACGAGCACGGGTGGCCGCGACGGCCGCGCCGTTTCGTCGGATCAGCAACTTGACGTAAAGCTCAGCGCGCCGAAGGAACTGGGCGGCACGGGCGCGGCGGGTACGAACCCGGAGCAACTGTTCGCAGCCGGCTATTCGGCGTGCTTCCTGAGCGCGATGAAATTCGTCGCCGGCCAGCAAAAGCGTTCGGTTCCCACCGATACGACCGTGACGGCGGACGTAGGCGTCGGTCCGAACGACACCGGCGGTTTTGCGCTCGACGTGGAACTGCGTGTCACGCTGCCCGGCTTGTCGGCGGAAGAAGCCCAACAACTGGTCGATGCCGCGCACAAGGTTTGCCCTTACTCGAACGCGACGCGCAATAACGTGGACGTCCGCGTGAAGGTGGCCTGAGGCTACAAAGCTTCGGCCACAAAATGCGAATGCCGGCTCAAGAGCCGGCATTTGCGTTTGATGCTTGCGCTTTCGATCGCGCTGCGCCGTGCATGGCGCCTCGCTCTTACTGAGCGAGCCACGACGGATGACGTTGCGAGCCACGACGATCCAGGTTCTTCATACGATATTCGAGATCGTAGATGTCGGTGGCTTCGGCGAGATAGGCGTCGTCGCGTTCACGCGCGCGTTCATCAGGGGTCTTGGTCAGAAACAGGAAGATTCGGCTGAGCAGATACATGGTGCACCTCGAAGATTAAGGGTAAATACCTATGACAGAACCGATTATAGGGTAATCCCTTATTCGACGCCAGCCTTCATTCCAGAAACCTGACCCTGAAGACTTAATTGCAACAACCGAAATGCCGAAAGGGCCTCAGGCAAGCAATTCGTCGCCGATCGAGTGCTTGACGCGCCGCTGGTGCTTGAAAAATTCCCACATCAGCGCGGTCGAATCAGGCCCCTTCGACGAGTGGAACGCGACGGTATCGTCGCCGCCGGCCCACGAATGGCCGAGCCCGCGCACGACGCAGGTCTTCACGACCCGACGCCCGTTCTTCACGAAGTCGCGGACGACTCCGTCCGCCACCTTTTCCTCGCGCGTTTCGCCGGCGCGACGTGCACCGGTCGCATCGATGAAGCCGTTCAGCCGCAAGAACTGCGTGGACAGTTGCTCGGCGTTGTTAGCCGACACGACCGAATCGAGTTCGCCGTGCACGATGATGGCCGGCATGCCCGGAAAGTTGCGCACGTCGACGGTGGCGTCGATCAGCCCAACCGGGTCGTTGCGGCTGCCGCGCCGCATGACGTCCATCGCGGCGACCGCGGAGCGCGCCTCGCCGAACACGACGCCCGAATGCAGTCCGACCGCAGCGAACACCGACGGATAGCGGATCGCGAGCAACGCGGCGAGCCCCGCGCCCGCCGACATCCCGGCGACGTACACCCGCTCCGGGTCCAGCCGATGTTGCGCGACCACCGCCTGCACCAGCGAAACGACCGATGCCGCTTCGCCGCCGCCACCGGCACTGGAGTCGTCGTACCAGCGCCAGCAGCGGTGCGCGTGATCGTGCTTTGACTGCTCCGGATACAACACCGCGAAACCGTAGCGGTCGGCGAGCAAGTTGATGCGCGTGCCTTGCGCAAATTCGTCGGCGTTCTGCTTGCAGCCGTGCAGCATCACGACGAGCGGCATCCGCGCGAGTGCCGCGCCCGGCGGCGTATAGAGCGCATACGACAGGTGATTGACGAAGCGTCCGGCCGTCGGCGGCGCCGAATGGAACGAGCGCTCCCATTTGCCGCGTGCCCACGCCGATGCGCGGGGACGAACACGCGACTCGTGCACGGGCGGCCGAGCGCTGGCACGCGCCACGGGTGCGGATTTGACCGGGGCGGCGACCTTCGCCTTCTTGACGGTCGTCGCGCGTTTTTGCTTTGCCGGCGTGCGCGTCTTCGGCGACCGGACCGTTTCGGCCTGGCCGGTGATCAGACGTCGCAGGCCGCGCAGCCAGAGATTGGTGAGACTTTTTGGCATTTGAATGGGGCTCCACAGCATGCAATTTGGTCCGGCGCGACGAAGGACGCACCGGAAGTTTGTGCAGTGCACAATAACACCGATCATCTTGGGTTGCGTGCAGCAGCGCGGTGCGGAAACGGGCCAAACTAGATGGCGATAGCGACTTTAACCGTAAAATAATGCAACTTATTGATCATTACGCGCAGAATTCCCAGCCGGTCCTGGCAAAATTCGGAAATTTCCTCAAAAGGTATACTGTTGCTAGCCGGTCGCATCGTTGTGATCGGTGAAACGGGATGCCAAGGGAACACTGGAACGCCGCTTCGGCTGCGGCGTTGCAGCAACGATCGTTCCACCCAGTCAAAAAATAATTCGATGCCTGATTTTCCACCTTCACTCTGGTTGTCGATTACCGCACTTGGCAGTGTCGGCGTGATGATTCCGCTCGCGCTCGCCGTGGCCGCGTGGCTCGCGATCGGTTATCCGCGCCGGTACGCGCTCGGCTGGCTTGGCGTCCTCGGGGCGGCGAGCGGTCTGGTGTTCGTCAGCAAGATCGCGTTTCTCGGCTGGGGACTCGGCGTGCGCGGCTGGGATTTCACCGGCATCAGCGGACACGCGATGGTCGCGACCGCGGTCCTGCCCGTGGCGCTGTTCGTCGCGCTGCTGCCCGCGCGTGGTGCGATCCGCGCGACGGGCGTGCTGCTCGGGCTCGCGGGAGGCGTCGCGGTCGGGGTGTCGCGGATCGTGTTGAACGCGCATTCGGAATCGGAAGTGATCGCGGGCTGCGCGCTCGGCGCCGTGGTCGCGGTGTCGTTCGCGCGGCTCGCGTGGCGCGCCGAGGCGGGACGGCTGTCACCGGCGCCGGTCGCAGCCAGCCTCGCCGTGGTGGCGATCACGCTGCACGGCGTGCCGGTGCCGACTCAATACTGGATCACGCAGATCGCGCTGGAATTGTCAGGCCACGAGCGGCCCTACATACGCGCACGCTGGAAAGCCGGCCACTACGACGCGCCAGTCCGGCGCACCGAAGCGCCCGCGCCCCGGTTTCCGGTCGCCTGAAGCGGCGCGTTCACGCTTGATCGCTTGATCGCTTGATCGTCAGATCGCTGGATCGCTGGATCGCGACCGCCGACGCCTAATCCAACGTCTTCACGCGCGGACGCCCAATCGAACGCAGGATGCGCTCGCCCTCCCGCGCGTCCTTTTCCTCCGACACCGCCGCCCACGCCCGCGCGAAACCGCGCTGGTAGTCGCTGGCTTCGGGTAGCGTCGCAAGCCGCTCGGCGGCGACGGCGGCGTCGTTTCCTTCGCCAAGCACCGTCTGCAGGCGCCCCAGGCGTTTTGCGATGCTGCCGTGCGTGCGTTGCGTCGTCAGCGAGCGCAGGAATTCGAGCGCGTAGCGCAGCCGTTTCGCGTGGATGCGCACGCGATGCCGCGAGGGCACGTCGAGTGTCGCGAGATCCGGCACCCTGGCGATCTTCCGATAGAGCTTGCGGACGTGCGTTTTCGCGTAGTCCATGAGCGGGACGGGTTCGTCCTCGGGACGCGCGTCGAGCCGTCCGAGCCATTCGACGAACGCAAGCGACAGCAGCAAGTACCGCCTCGAGCGCAGTGCTTCGCCGAGCTTTTCCCGCGCGGCAAGCCGTTTCGTGTTGGCGGCGTCGATCGCGTTCTGCCACGACGGGCCGCCGGCGTCCGCCGCAGCGAAGGCGGTGAGTGCGGTATCGGTGAAGACGTCCCAGTCGCGGGCGTCGGCGAGCAGGTCGCCGAACCATTTCAGATCGGGCGCGACGGTCTCGTTCCAGGCTTCGTCGACGTACTCGGGGAACAGCTTCAGCAGCGTCTTCAGCCGCCGCTGCGCGACGCGCAACTGATGCACGCGATCGACATCGAGCGAATGGCGCGCGCCCGCGTCGTTGCCAAACCAGTGCAACGCAACCGATGCCGCGATCTCGAGGAACGCCTCGCGGGTCGTCGACTGCTTCGGCAGATCGAGCTTCGACGCGTAGATGACCGGGGCATCGGAGGAAGCGACGGTGCCAGCGTTGGCATCGGCCAATAGCAACAACGGCAATGAATCGACCGCTTCACGCGCGAGGCTGAACATCCCGTCGAACGCGCTTTCGTCGTCGCGGGGCGCGGCAAAGGTCAAGATGATCCGCTCGCCGTTCTCGGCCGTGAGCGTCGCGAGGACGTTGCCGATGCGCCATTGCACGCGCCTCATTTCGCGCGCGGGCCCCGGCTCGACATCGCGGCCCTCAAGGGACGGAAGTACGTCGCCAAACCCGCTCAGCGATGCAGCGAGATCGCCCGCCGTCGGCCGGACACACTCGCGGCAGCGCGACAGGCCGGGCAGGATCGGGCGCAGTTGCTCGACCGCGTGGACCGTCGACTGGCCCTCCTCTGTGCCGACCCACAGGCGCCAGCCATCCACGCCGGTTTCGAGGTCCTGAAGCACCACGCGGGAGCGCACGGCTTCGGCTCCCGCAAGCGACGGCAGCGCCGCCAGGTTGCCAGCGAATTCCTCGAATGATTTCTCCGGCGAGACCAGCGCCAGTTCAATCCGTGCCGTCATGGATTCCTCGCAAAATCGCGCGAACGCCTTGCAGATCAGACAAATTCAGCTTACAGCGCGTTCATCAAAGCGACACAAAGCGCGTGCCACCATGGCGGCCTGCGGACGAGCAAGCCGCCTGCGTCAACGCCCATCAGAGCCTACATCGTAACGCCCACCCAAGGACGCACCATGACCGATCTCGCGTTTCCCCAGTCAGGAGAAGGCCGCTCGCTCGGGCAGCGGCTCGCGCTGCTGCTGTTTTTCCTCGTGATCACTGCGGGCGCCATTTACTGCATCGTGCATCTGCTGGAAGACCTGGAGCCGGTCCGGCAAGCGTCGTGGCTGCCTTACGCGCTGCTCGGCGTCGCGCTCCTGATCGCGCTCGGCTTCGAATTCGTCAATGGCTTCCACGATACGGCCAACGCCGTCGCCACCGTCATCTACACGCATTCGCTGACGCCGAATCTGGCCGTCGTCTGGTCGGGCGCGTGGAACTTCATCGGCGTGCTGGTTTCGAGCGGCGCGGTCGCGTTCGGGATCCTGCAATTGCTGCCGGTGGAGTTGATCATCGGCGTCGGGACGACGCAAGGATTCGCGATGGTGTTCGCGCTCCTCATCGCCGCGATCATCTGGAATCTCGGCACGTGGGCGCTCGGCCTTCCTTCTTCGAGTTCGCACACGCTGATCGGTTCGGTGATCGGCGTCGGGCTGATGAACCAGATGCTGCACGGCACGAACGGCACCTCGGGCGTCGACTGGAGTCAGGCGATGTCGGTCGGCAAGTCGCTGCTGTTTTCGCCGCTCGTCGGATTTATCGCGGCGGGCTTCCTGCTTTATGTGCTGAAGCTCGTCGTGAAGGTTCCCTCGCTCTACAAGGAGCCGGAGAAAAACACGCCGCCGCCGTTCTGGATCCGCTGCCTGCTGATCCTCACGTGCACTGGCGTCTCGTTCGCGCACGGCTCGAACGACGGCCAGAAAGGCATGGGACTCATCATGCTGATCCTGATCGGCACCGTGCCCACGGCCTACGCGCTGAACAAGGCGGTGACCTCCGACGAGACGCAGACGTTCCTCTCGGTAAGCCATCACGCCTCCGAAGTGCTCGGCCGGTACGCCAACGGCGCGGCGCCTGTCGCCGATCCGCGCGCCGACGTCGAGCGCTTCGTGCAGACGAAACAGCTCACGCCGACTACGGTGGTCGCGGTGAAACAGGTGGTCGACCTGATCGACTCGCAGGTCCGCCCGAACGGTTCGATCGCGGCCGTGCCGCAGGGCATCGTCAATAACGTGCGCAACAACATGTACATCGTGTCCGAGGCAATGCGGCTGATGGAAAAGCAGAAGACGCCCGCCTTCGCTCCCGACGACACCGCCGTCCTCGACAACTACAAGCACGAGCTCGATCACGCGACGAAGTTCATCCCGACCTGGGTCAAGGTCGCCGTGGCCGTCGCGCTCGGACTCGGGACGATGGTCGGCTGGAAGCGGATCGTGGTGACCGTCGGCGAGCGCATCGGCAAGACGCATCTGACGTATGGACAGGGCGCGTCGGCCGAACTCGTCGCGATGCTGACGATCGGCGCCGCCGACGTCTACGGCCTGCCCGTCAGCACGACGCACGTGTTGTCATCGGGTGTCGCGGGGACGATGGCCGCCAACGGCTCCGGCCTGCAATGGCGTACGGTGCGCAGTCTCGCGCTCGCGTGGATTCTGACGTTGCCTGTCTCGATCGCGCTGGCGGGCGGGCTGTTCTGGGTGTTCCGCGGCGTGTTCTGAAGCGCTCGCCACGGCGGCTTACAAAACGCTCGGCGAAGCGTGCAATTCTTGCCGAGTCCTGTCTTTTCGACTCTGCGCCGCCGCTCCGACCGGCGGCGCACTCCGTTCCTGCACGGGGCTCGCGCCCGTGTGGCACAGCCCTTGCTGAATGCTGGGCGTCGATCGCAAACCAAAAGGTGATCGCGGCGGCTGGACACCCGCCGCGTGGCGCGTCGTCGTCTCGACGAATGCGCATGCCCGCCAAATCCCGCGATCTTTGAACAAGGAGAAGTCGATATGACGATCGGAACCATCTTGCTGATCATCCTGATCCTGCTGCTGATCGGGGCCATTCCGTCGTGGCCGCACAGCCGCGCCTGGGGCTACGGCCCGAGCGGCATACTCGGCGTCGTGCTGGTTGTGGTGATTGTCCTCTTGCTCATGGGACGCTTATAAAGATGCCGTAACGCGCTCTGCGTTCGGCGCTGAACGGTGCTAAGTTCCTGAATTGACCCGTTCGATACAACTCGGTTGACGGGCCGTCCCACGGCTCGTCAACCGTTTTTTTTGGAGATCAACCGATGAACCTGCACCTCGACAACAAGCTCGCGCTCGTATCCGGATCGACGAAGGGAATCGGCCACGCGATCGCCGTGGGGCTCGCGCGGGAAGGCGCGCGGGTGATCGTGAATGGCCGCACGCAGAAGTCCGTCGACGATGCGCTCGCGAAGCTGCGCGAACAGGTGCCCGACGCGAAAGCCGAAGGCTTCGCCGGCGATCTCGCCGAGCGCGCGCAGGTCGATGCGATCGTCGCGCGCTATCCGGCGGTCGACGTTCTCGTGAACAATCTCGGCATCTTCGATCCGAAACCGTTCGACGACATCCCCGACGAAGACTGGCAGCGTTTCTTCGACACCAATGTGATGTCGGGCGTGCGGCTCACGCGTGCATACCTGTCGAAGATGAAGGAGAAGAACTGGGGGCGCGTGGTGTTCATCAGCAGCGAGAGCGGCGTCCAGATACCCGTGGAGATGATCCATTACGGCGTGACGAAGACGGCGCAGCTCGGCTTGTCGCGTGGGCTGGCTGAGAGTTGCGCGGGCACTGGGGTGACGGTCAACGCCGTGCTGCCGGGTCCGACGCATTCGGACGGCGTCGAGGAGATGGCGCAGAAGATGGGCGGCGGCAAGTCGTTCCGCGAATTCGAGAAGGAGTTCTTCGAAACTGGGCGGCCGAGTTCGCTGATCAAGCGTTTCGCGACGACCGAGGAAGTCGCGAACATGGTGGTGTATGTGTGCTCGGAGGCGTCGTCGGCGACGAACGGCGCGGCGTTGCGCGTGGACGGCGGGGTTGTGCGCTCGGCGTTTTGAGTTCGTGGGCCATCGCTTCCGATAAAAAAGAAAGGGCGCTCATTCGAGCGCCCTTTCTGTTTAATCCGAGAAGCTTAGGCCTTCCCAGCCCGCTCTCACACCCGCAGCACCTGCCCGTCCGGCCCGATCTTGCGCGGCAATTCCATCACCGGCTCGGCTTGCCGGGGCGCCGGCTTCACGCGCGGCACGGCGACCGGCTGCGCGACCGATGTCTTGTCGGCAACCTTCTTCACCGACGTCACGTTCTTGTGCTTCTTCTTCGCCTGCACGGGCACGACGTTGTGTGCCTTCGCCCTGGTTTTCGCGGTTTGCGCCTCGGGCGGATTCCAGACTTCGGTGTAACGCTCGGCTGCCAACGCGGTCGACGATGCCACCAAAAGACAAATAGTGAGGAATACGGGCTTCAAGACAATCGCTCCATGTGTGGTCTGTCTCCGCGCACGCGGAGGAATCCATCGTGGGGAAAAAGCATTGCGAACGGGCATCGCTCAATGCCCATCTTCCGGCAATTAAGCTGTATGAATATACAGTAAATTCACGCGGTCAAAAAGCCTCAACACCTCGGCGTGGCAAAAATGCCAAACGTTTCCGTCCGAAGGTTTAAGTTGCGCTTAATTCTCACTGGCCACACTCATCCCGTCTCCCTGTTTGCCACCGTGCCGTCGTGTAGCGGTCGGTGGCTTCTTTTTTCGGCTGCTTGCCACGAGCATCTACATGAGTGAGGACAGGCCATGTCTGCCAACGCATCATCCAGGAATCTCGCATCGGAGATGAAATCCCAGCACTCGCTGGCGCTGCACGAGTGCCGTTTGTCGGCGCCGTTCGACCAGCCATTCGGCCCACCTTACCGGCTGGTCGAATGGGTGTTGAAGAACGATCGCTGCATTCAGCGCCGGGTCGTTCCGGCGGATTGCACGACCTCGCAAATCGCCGATGTGCTCAGAACCCACGTGCCGGGCCGTCGCTATGGTCCAGCCGATAACGACTAAAACACATTTCGCTTGACAAGTCGCTTGACCAAATCCATATATGGACTATTATAAAAATCAAGTTCCAATGGAGACTAACTCAAATGACCAACGCCGCCCGTGCAACTCCAGCGGTACATGAACACGCGGCGCCGCGTCCGGCGCCCGACCTGGGTGACCTATCGGCTGCTGGCCTGCGTGCTTTCTTCAGGATTGCCAGCGCGTGGTCGCTTTCCGCCGACGAACAAATCGTGCTGCTCGGCAAGCCGGGGCGCTCGACGTTCTTCAAGTGGAAATCGGAGCCGCACACCGCGCGCCTCGGCCGCGATACGCTGGAGCGCCTGTCGCTGATTCTCGGCATCTACAAGGCGCTGCAGATTCTTTTGCCCCAACCCGAAGCCGCCGATACCTGGGTGAAGCGCGCCAACAGCGCGCCGCCTTTTGGCGGCCGTCCGGCGCTCGACCGGATGCTGGCCGGCAATGTCAGCGATCTGGTCGCGGTCCGGCAATACCTCGATGCCATGCGAGGCGGATGGGCGTGACAGAACGGACTGCTTTATCCGGCTGGCGCGAGAACTGGCCTCACAACACCGTCGACTGGTCGCCCGCATTTCGCGTAATTCCCACCCGCTTTCCCGCCGTCAACCTGTTCGACCGCGTGGCCTCGCCGGAGGATTTCGAAGCGCTTTACGCGCTCGAAGCGATGACCAACGACCGGCTGCGCACCGAAGTCGGCGAACTCGATCTCGTCCCGCGCGAGGAGCGTTGCTTCGGTCCGGGCTGCGGCCCGATCATGGCGGCCTTCACGCACCTGAACCCGAACGGCAGCCGCTTTTCCGACGGCAGTTACGGCGTCTTCTATTGCGCGCGCGGCCGGCAGACCGCGATCGCGGAGACGCGCTATCACTCGGCGCTGTTCCTGATGGCGACGAACGAAGCGCCGCTGCGTCAGCAGATGCGCCTGTACACGGTGACGGCGCGTGGCGAAGCGGTGGATCTGCGCGGAGGTCTTTTGGAGAAGGCGTCGCTCGATCCGCGCATCCTCGCACCGGACGATTATGGTCCTGGTAAAGCGCTCGGCCGCGCGGCGCGCAATGCGGGGGCGCCGGGGATCGTGTATCCGTCGGTGCGGGATGCGGAAGGAGAGTGCCTCGCCGCGTTCCGCACGACGATGTTGCGTGATTGCCGCCATGCGGCGCATCTCGAATACAACTGGAACGGCGAAACGATCGACTACGTGCTGGAGACGAATCAAATCGGGTGAAGGGTCGCAGGCGCTTCGGGATGGTGTAACCCCAACTCGACCCAAGCGCCAGCGACTCATCCAGGGACAGCGGAAACCCGCCCCGCCCCAAGCGCCAGCGACTTCTTCACCCGCGCTTTCCTGCTCGACTTCGCAAGCAGACCGGTCAGCCGCGCATCGCTGGCCACCGCACCGCTCCTGTGTTTGCGCGCCGCCTCCCGCGCCCGCCGCTTTGCATCCTTCTCAAGAAAAATCGCGAGCGCGGCTTCGTCGGCCTTCAATCCGTGACGGCGCAACGCGGGCATCGCTTCGGCGAGTTCGCCCGCTTCGAACGCCTCGATCACGGCCGGGTGCACATAACACTTGCGACACACGGCGGGCGTATTGCGCAGCAGTTGCGACACCTCCTTGATCGTGCCGACCACGAGCTTGCGCGCCTCGATCACGGTCTCCCAAGTCTGGCGCCTGAGCGCCGCGAGCGCGAACACGCTGCCGGCCCACGTCCGATAGTCCTTCGCGGTGAAATCGGCGCCGGTGATCTCGCGCAGATAGTCGTTGATATCCGACGACGACACCGAATGCCGCGCGCCGTCCGCGTCGAGATACTGAAACAGGTCCTGTCCCGCGAGATCCATGCAGCGCCTGACGATCCTGGCGACGCGCGGGTCGCTCACCGGCACGTCGTGCTCGATGCCGCTCTTGCCGCGAAACTGAAAGCGCAAGGTGCCGGCGGTCATCTTCAGATGCTTCTTGCGCAAGGTCGTGAGGCCGTACGAGCGGTTGTCGCGGGCATATTCCTCGCTGCCGACGCGAATCAGCGTCGTGTCGAGCAGACGGACCACCGTCGCAAGCACCTTGTCGCGCGGCATGCCGTCGAGGGCGAGATCGCGCGTCACGCGGGCGCGCAGCTTCGGCAGCACGGCGCCGAATGCGAGCATGCGTTCGTACTTGGTGGCGTCGCGCGTTTCGCGCCATTGCGGGTGATAGCGATACTGCTTGCGGCCGCGCGCGTCGCGGCCGGTCGCCTGCAGATGGCCGCGCGGATCGGGACAGATCCAGACGTCGATGTAAGCCGGCGGAATCGCGAGGGCATTGATGCGGCGGATTTCCGCCGGGTCGTCGATGCGCTTGCCCTGCGTGTTGAAGAAGGCGAACGCGCCATCGATCCACTGGCGCGTGTAGCCAGCGCGCGAATCGTCGACGTAGCGCAGGCCGGGCGGCAGGTCTTCCGGGCAGCCTTGCGGGCCGCCGCTGCCGTTCGATCGATTGAGTTGTGCCGGAGTCGTCACCGCGCGCCTCGCCGTCTCGTGGTCGGATTCCCGACGAAATGAGCAAAGGACGTGCCGGGCGAGACTACGGCAGCGCCAGTTCCCGCGCGCCTTCCTGCGCCGCCCAGCGTTCCTTCACCGACCAGCGCCGATCGGTGCCCGCCTCGACGATCGTGAGCCGGCCATCGGACGAAAACGCGCCGGTATCGATGAAGACCTGCGAGCCGACCGTCTTCACCGCCCGGGTCGGCGTGTGGCCGCAGTAGGTCATCGACAGGCCGCGCTGGCGCGCAGGATCGGCGCTGCCGAGCGCGAGCCCGCGGCCCCACAGCAGCGTATTGCGGACGTCGCCGGGGAAATCGGCGACTTCGAGATCCGCGTCGGCACCAAAGAACTCGGCGTGCAAAACGTTGAAGCGGCCCGGACCTTCGCCGACGATGCGCACGAGCGGCAGCACCGACAAGCGCGCGGCGAGCACGGAGAGCTGGTCGTCGGCGAGCGTTTCAGCCCACGCGCCGCCGATCGCGTACCACGCCTGGCGGCGCATCTTGCCGGCCGCGACCGAGATCAGCGCGTCTTCGTGATTGCCGAGCACCGGAAAGAACCACGGCTTGTCGACGAGATCGATTGCCGCGAGCGAATCCGTGCCGCGATCGACGAGATCGCCGACGGAGAAGAGCCGGTCGCGCGAGCCATCGAAACCGATTTCAGTCAGGAGATAGCGCAGCGAGTCGACGCAGCCATGCAGGTCGCCGACGACAAAATCGCGACCCGCCTTGTTGGCCGGATGCCAACGAACGACAGGATGAGTAAGAGCATTCATGCGACCAATCTTAACTTTCCAAACCTCAAGCATGTGCGCGCTTGGTCGCTTTCGCAACGCTATTTCGACGCAACTTTTCGGGTTCAAACGCATCAACGTGCGGCAAGGGCGCGCTTTCGGGTAAAACGTGCCGCGACGCATCATCTTCTGGTCGGAAGATTGCAGTTATTGCGGCGTCGCGCGCAGCTTTCCGACCTGCTCGGCGCTCATCGACGCCTGGCGGTTGCCGAAACGGTTCGTCACATAGTTGCTGATGGCAGCGATTTGGGCATCGCTGAGTTGTCCGGCGAACGCGGGCATGAACACGGACGCGCGCTGCGTGCTTCGAGTCACGCCGTTCAGAATCACGAGCGCGAGGTTGTCCGCCGGGTTCGCGCCGGATGCGCTGTTTCCCCGCAACGGCGGATAGGGCCCGGCGCCTTCGCCGTTCCATCCGTGACAACTCGCGCAATTGCCGATGAAGAGCCGCGCGCCATCGAGCGCGCCGGCGGGCGATCCGCGCAGCGCGGCCACATCGTCGCGGGCTGGTGGGTCGAAGTTCGCACGTGGACGCGTCGCGCCGTCGCTCACGGCGGGCAGCGAACGCAGGTACGCCGCGACCGACCGCAAGTCTTCCTGCGTCAGATACTGCGTGCCGTTCGACACGACTTCGGCCATCGGTCCGGCCGCGTTTGCGCGGCCGGGCGCGGCACCGGTCGAGAGATAGGCCGTCAGGTCGGCGTCGCTCCAGGCGCCGATGCCGGCGTTCTTGTCAGGCGTGATGTTGTAGGCGTGCCAGCCCGCCACCGTGCCGCCGCCCAACCGCTCGCTCGCGTTCAAGCCATGCGTCACAGTGCGCGGCGTATGGCATTTGCCGCAGTGCGCGAGCCCTTCGACCAGATACGCGCCGCGATTGCGCTCGGCGCTCGCCTTGGGATCGGGGACGAAGCGGCCTTCCGTGAAATTGAGCAGGTTCCAGAAGACCATCGGCCAGCGCAGGCTGAACGGAAACGCAAGGTCGTTGCGCGGCGGCGTGAAGCGAACCGGCGCGACGGCGCCAAGATACGCGCGGATCGCGAGCACGTCCTGGTCGGTGAGCTTCGTATATTCGACGTAAGGAAACGCCGGATAAAGCCGCTTTCCATCTCGCCCGATGCCTTCGTGCATCGCGCGCAGGAACTCGGCGTCGGTCCAGCGGCCGATGCCCGTCTCCGGGTCGCTCGTGATGTTCGGCGTGTAGATCGTGCCGAAGCGCGTCGCGATCGGCCGGCCGCCCGCGAACGGACGCGCCGGATCGGCGGTGTGGCAGCCGATGCAGTTGCCCACGCGCGCCAGATACTCGCCGCGCTTGATCAACTGCGGGGCATTGGCGGCGGAAAGATCGGCGCCCGGTGCACGCGCCGCGAGACATACGAGCAAGACGCCCGCAATGCCCAGCCACGTCCGTCGCCGGGGCACGCGCATCAGAGCTCCTGCTTGAGCTTGTCGGCGAGACGCAGCGACAACGCCGCCAGCGTGAGCGTGCAATTCGCCGATCCCGCCGACGGCATCACCGCGCTCCCCGCGATGAACAGGTTCGCGTGATCGTGCGTGCGGCACTGGTCGTCGACGACCGAGTCCTTCGGATCGCGGCCCATGATCGCCGTGCCCATGAGGTTGCTGCTGGAGAAGAGCGAATCGTCGAAGGCGACTTCGGTGCCGTTGAAAAGCGCGGCGATGCGCGCGAATTGCGTGCGGGTGTCGGCGGCGCTCCTCTTCACGTAGTCGCTGATCGCGTAGTGGACTTCGGGCTGCGGAATGCCGAGCGCATCCTTGTGATCCGCCGACGGCACCACGCGATTCTCCGGCTCCGGCAACTGCTCGTGAAAGCTGCCGATCGTCAGCGTGCGCGCGACGCGGTTGCGAATCTGCCGGTCGAGTTCGCCGCCGGTCAGATGCTTGTCGAGGAGGTCCGTCGTGATCGCGATCGTCGGCACCGCGTTCGACACCTGTAGTTTCTTCGCCGCGTATTGCGCGCGAAAGGCGCCGTCGCGGAAATTGACGACCGAGGTCATCTCCATCGGCCCGCGCCCCGGCCAGAGCGCTTCGCCCGCGAGAAACGTGACGCGCGTGCCCGGCTGGTCCATCAGGTTGCGGCCGACCTGGTCGGAACTGTTGCCGATGCCCTTCTGATACTTCGGCGTCGCGGAGAGCAGCATCAGCTTCGGCGTCTCGATGCCGTTCGCCGCGAGCACGAAGAGCTTGCCCGTCACGCGCGTGTCGCGGCCGCCGGGGTCCTTGTAATGAACCGCGGCGATGCGGCCCTGCCCGTCGGCTTCGATGCGGTGCACGACCGCCTGCGCGATCAGTTTCGCGCCCGCGCGCTCGGCCTTCTCGGCGTGCGCGATGCCGTTGTACATCGCGCCGATCGGACAGATCGGCATGCAGTTGTTGTTGCCACAGCAGACGGGCCGCGCATCGTATGGACGGCTATTGCGCGCGACCGGTTCCGGCACGACGCGAAACGCCGCCGCGTTCAGCACGTCGGAGAAACGCCGGTCCATCCAGGAGAGCGGGAGCATGTCCATCGGATACGGCTTCGCGCGCGGCGAGCCGAGATCGATCCGCTCGCCCGGGCCGGATACGCCCAGTTGCACTTCCGCCGCGTAGTACCACGGCTCGAGCGTTTCGTAC
This sequence comes from Caballeronia choica, assembly GCF_001544535.1. Taxonomy (GTDB): domain Bacteria; phylum Pseudomonadota; class Gammaproteobacteria; order Burkholderiales; family Burkholderiaceae; genus Caballeronia; species Caballeronia choica. The sequence goes on from NZ_FCON02000025.1 coordinate 76,394, forward strand.
GGAAACGGCCAGTCGCGCCCGACGCCGTAGAGCGTCCTCATCCTGAAATCGGCGGGCAGCATGCGCCACGCGGCGGCCGCCCAATGCCAGGTCGTGCCGCCCACCACGCGCAGATATTGCGCGTCGTAAGGCTGCTCGCCCTTGTTGATCAGATAGTGGTTGTCGGGCGAACGCATCGGGTGCGGCGCATAAGCCGCCGACGGATACGGCGACGCGTAATCCGCCTTCGCCGGCGAATCGCGGAAGTTCTCGACGATCTGCCAGCGGGCGATGCGCGGTCCCGCTTCGAGCACGATCACCGACGCGCCCGCGCTCGCGAGCTGATGCGCGACGAGACTGCCCGCCACCCCCGAGCCGACGATCACGACATCGGCCGAACCGGAACTCGCCATTGTTGTTGTCCTTGACCTTCGACGATGCTCGCGCGCCGTGCTGGCGGCGTCTGTGGTTCACGCCGCGCTCGCGGGATTGTGCGTCCAATAGAACATCGGCGCATCGCGGCAATACGACGGGATCGTCAGCACGTCGCTGACGGGGTCGAACATCAGCGCGCGCTCATAGGCGATCACGCGCTCGCCCGGTGCGAGCCCGGCCAGCCCGAGATACCACGCGCGCATCACCGTGCCGACCAGGGCCGCGAGCTTCGGCTGGTCGGCCTGAAGCGCGTCGGTGATGACGTCGGAGGGCGTGCCGCCATGCGTCGCGATCCACTTGTCGAGCGCGGCGACCTTGGCCGCGAACTCGCTATCGGCGCTCGACAGCGCGTCGTACACACGGCGGGCGAGCGTGGGGTCGAAGCCCGGTCGTCCCGTGAGCTTGCGTGAGAGGGCGAGGAAAGCATCGATCCCGGCGGGCACGGCGGGCGCGGCGCCCGCGGCGCCCGCGCTTGCTGCAACCGCACCCGGCGCAAACACCAGCATGACCGCCGACGCCAGCGCGCCGAGCACGAAGCGCCGCTCGTCGTCGTGATGAGGCTTGCTCATGTGGCTCCCGTTCCCGTCGAAGCACGCGTCTAGCCGGTTGAAAGGCGGCTGGGCAATAATCGGCACGCATCGCCCTCGGCCGCGCGCATCCCGCAGCCGGACGACGCGCGCCCTTCACTTCCGCCTCGCATCGAATGAATTTCATCCCGACCGCATTACGTTACCGTCCACGCGCGCTGATCGCACTCGTGATTGGTGTCCTTGTCTCGATTTTGGTTCCGATACAGGCCTCGTCCATTGTGCGTGGGCTGCTCGGCTGGGACACGGCCGTCTGGCTCTATCTCGTATTGATCTGGATAAAGATGGCGCGCGCCGGGCAGCAGCAGGCTCAGGAACTCGCCGAGCGCGAGGACGAGAGCGCCGCCTCCGTGCTGGTCATCGTGAGCCTCGCGGCACTGGCGAGCGTCGTCGCAATCGTCGTCGAACTGGCGGCGGTGAAGAACGTCGGCGTCGGTGCGGCCGTCCTGCACTACGCACTGACCGGCGCGACGATGCTCGGCGCGTGGTTCCTCATCCCCACGATGTTCACGCTGCACTACGCGCGACACTATTACCAGTCGGACGACGACGACACCGCGCTGCTCTTCCCCGACCGGGATCTCAAGCCCGGCTATTGGGACTTCCTGTACTTCTCGTTCACGATCGCGGTCGCGTCGCAGACCTCGGATGTCGTGCTGCGTTCCACCGCAGTGCGGCGCACGGCGCTCGCGCATTCGGTGCTGTCGTTCTTCTTCAATCTCGCGGTGCTGGGCTTGAGCGTGAACATCGCGGCGAGCCTCGTCGGGAGTTGATGCGCGCGTTAAACACGACTGTCATCTCGGCTGCTTAAGCTGATCGAATCGGCTTCCCCCACGCGCACTGTGTAAAAAGGCGGCCGCCGCGCAACCGGTTTTACACGCGGCACGGGCGTCTTTTTTCCACCCTGCGCGTCGTTTCGAAGCGCCACGCAAGACATTGCTCTCCATTCAATCCGACGACGCATGGCACATCCCTTGCTATCCGAGTCCGGCCGCATAAAAAACAACCTGATGAAGCGCCGCGAACGTGCGGCCCGGAAGCTTCCGGGCACGCCATCGACGGTCTTCCTCGCTCGCACCGGGAGCCGAATTTTGTCCTTGAATGTCCTGCTTGTCGCTTCAGAAGCCGTCCCGCTCGCCAAGACCGGGGGGCTTGGCGACATGGTGAGCGCCTACGCCGCCGCGCTCCGCGAAGCCGGCGTCGACGCCACGATCCTGATGCCCGCCTATCCGGGCGCAATCGCTTCGGCGGAAGGGCTGCACAAGGTTTGCGCGTTGCCCGGACTGCCCGGCGGCGACGGCGCGTTATTGCGAGGCCGGATGCCCGATACCGGCGTGCCGCTCCTGCTCGTGCGCTGCGATGCGCTCTACGCTCGCGCGGGCCTCTATCAAGACGAACAGGGCCGCGACTACACCGACAACGCCGTGCGCTTCGCGGCTTTGTCGACGGCGGCGGTGCGCGTCGCGGAAGGCATCCGCGGCGTGAAAAAACCCGACATCGTTCATGCGCACGACTGGCATTCCGGCCTCACGCCGCTCCTGATGAAATGCGCGGGCGTCAAGGCGAAGAGCGTCTTCACGATCCACAACCTCGCGTTCCAGGGCAACTACGCGCTGTCGTTGGGCGCGGCGCTCGGCGTCCCCGCCGAATGGCTCGTGCCCGCGCTGACCGAGCCGAAGAGCATCGAGTTCTACGGCGCTTTGAGCCTGATGAAAGCGGGCATCGTCCACGCCGATTCGGTTACGACGGTCAGCGAGACCTACGCCCGCGAAATTCTCACGCCGCGCTTCGGCCAACTGATGGAAGGCGTGCTGCAAAGCTGCGCGGACAAGCTTTCGGGCGTGATCAACGGGATCGACGGCAAGACCTGGAATCCCGCGACCGATCCGCTGATCGCGCGCAACTATTCGTTCGACGATATGCGCGGCAAGCACGCCTGCAAGCGCGCGCTGCAACAGATGTCCGGCCTGCCCGCCGATCCGTTCGCGCCGTTGATAGCGATCGGCAGTCGCATGACCGGGCAGAAGATGGCGGATGTCGTCGTCACGGCGATTCCGCAGTTGCTGGAAAGGCATTCACGCCTGCAAATCGCGGTGATCGGCAAGGGCGAGGCCTACATCGAAGCGGGCTTCCGGCGCCTGGCGCAGGACTGGCCGGATCGCGTGGCCGTGCACATCGGCTACGACGAGCGCCGCGCGCACGCGCTGCACGCGGGCGCCGACATGCTGCTGCACGGCAGCCGCTTCGAACCCTGCGGCCTGACGCAGATCTACGCGATGCGCTACGGCACGGTGCCGGTGGCATCGCGCGTCGGCGGGCTGGCCGATACGATCGTCGATGCCGCGAGCCGTGCTTGCGCAATCGACCCGCGGATGGCGATCCCGCGCGAAGCCACCAACGACGCGCCGGTCGCACACCTCGCGCCGACCGTGACGCCCGCGCCGACCGGCTTCCTTTTCGACGGCGAAACGGTTCACGATGTGATCGCGGGCGCAACCCGGGCAATCGATGCCTACATGCGTCCGCAACAATGGCGCACACTGCAACGCAACGCGATGTCGCGCGATTATGGCTGGACGCATGCCGTCGCGCGTTTCGTGCAGTTGTATGCCGGCCTGTCCGATGCCCGTCCGGCCAGGGCCACGCCTGGCTCCCGCCGGGCAGCCGAAGCCCCCGCACCAGCGTTCGCGGAACGCACGGCCGGCGGCGGCGCGGGACTTGTCGCGCGCAGTGCCCGAAAAATGGCTTGAAACCACCGGCCTGAAGACCAGTCTGAAGGAAGCGTCTCGAGAAATATATCGTCGGGTTGCACGCCGGGTGCGGCACGCTACATGCTGCTACCCCCCGTGCGACCCTGGCGCCGCACCGAATGGCGCACTGCTCGAAAGCGGTGCATCCGCCCCAAGCGTGACCCCGGAAAGGCGATTCTTTAAACTGTCCGAGGCCCGCTTGCCGCAGCCATCCGACGCGGATTGGCTCTTTGCCGCCCGTGAGCGTGATCGCGTCGATTGCCCGCATCCCCGCCACCGCAGGACGACTTTGGAAAAGACGAACGATGGAAAACCATCCCGCCCATCATGCGTACGCGCCGCGTATTTATTTCATCGACCCGCTTCTCGTCGGCCCCATCGCGAACTGGCCTGCCCAGTTCGAGCACGCTGCCGCGCTGGGTTTCGACCACGTCCTGACCGGCTCGCCGTTCGTGCCCGGTGCGGACGGGCACCGTCAGGCCGTCTCCGATCATCACCGCCTGCATGCCGCCTTCGAATCCGATGAACCGGCGAGCGAAGGTCTCCGCAAGCTCGCCGATGCCGCGAAGCAGCACGGCCTGACGCTGCTCGTCGACATCGTGATCGATCGCGTGAGTGCCGATGGCGGGCTGTATCAGGAGAACAAGCACTGGTTCCATCCGTTCGAGAGCGCCGAGGCGCGGCTCGATCCGCGTCACGCGCCGCGCGAGGAAAACGTTGCACACGCGAATTTCGGTGACGGCGAAGCGGCACAGCACCTCACCGAATGGTGGGCACGCGAACTGCTGCTGCTCGCGGATGCGGGAATCGGCGGCTTTCGCTTCGACGCCCCGCACAAGGTGCCCGCGCACGTCTGGCGCCGGCTCGGGGCTGCGGTGCGCGAGCGTCACCCGGAAGTGCGACTGCTCGCATGGACCGTCGACATCAGCCGGCACGACCTGCACGGCCTGACCGATGCGGGGTTCGACGCCGTGTTCTCATCGTCGCGCTGGTGGGATTTCCAGAGCGCGTGGCTCGTCGATGAACACGCCGCGCTCGTGCGCGTCGCGCCGCCGATCTCGTTTCCCGAGGAGCCGTTCGGCACGCGGCTGCTGTCCGACCTGCACGACACGAGCGACACCTCGCTCGTCGAGCGCGCATATCGCCGCGCACTGTACGCGGCGGCCGCCATCGGCACCGGCATGCTCGTGCCGATGGGTTTCGAATACGGCGTCGGCTTGCCGATGTCCTATCAATACGGCGTCGCGGCCGAATACGAGCGCGCGCGCGAGCAGGCGCGTTTCGATCTGTCGAAGGACATCACGAAGGCAAACGCGTTGCAGCGCGATAACGGCACGCTCGCGAGTTCCGGCGAACTGCGCTCGCTGACCGGCGCGGGCACGTCGTTCGCCGCGCTGATTCGCGCGAACGGTCCGGACCTGCGCCACGCCGACACTGCCGCGCTCATCGTCATCAATCCCGACCTCGCGAAACCCGTCCACGTCGATACGCTGCATCTGCTCGAAGCGGTGCCGGGCGAGTTCACGCGCTTTCGTCCGCTTGACGATGCGAAGGCCACGCCCGAACCGCTCGCTCCGTTCACGCTGGCGGCCGGCGAAGCGCGCATGTTCCGGGCCGCGTCCGAGCCGTTCGTGCTGCTCGCGCAGCCGCAGGTCAAGCGCGGCTCGAAGTCCGCCGACAAGAAGGCCGTCAATGAAGCGGTGAGCAATCCCCGGGTCGCGATCGAAAGCGTGACGCCTTCGGTGGATCACGGGCGCTTTCCGGCGAAGCGGATCGTCGGCGAGGCGGTGGAAGTCCAGGCCGCGATTTTCGCCGAAGGCCATGACAAGATCGCGGCCGCTGTCCAATGGCGCGCCGCCGACGAAACCGACTGGCACGAAGCGCTGATGGTCCCGGTCCAGCCGACTGGCAACGACTTGTGGACGACGCGCATTCCGCTCGATCGCGTCGGACGGCACGAGTTCACGGTGACGGCGTGGCGCGACGACTTCGCGTCGCTCATCGATCACATGCAGAAGAAGCTGAAGGCCGGGCAGACGGTCGAACTCGAACTGGAGGAAGCGCGGCACCTGTTCGCGCTGATCCTCGCCGAAGTGGAGACGACCGAGGGGGCCGCCAAGGAACCGCTCAAGAGCATCGTCAAGGAGTTCACGAAAGCAGAGGCCGAACGCAAGCTCGAACTCGTGCTCGCGGCCGAGACGGCAAAGGCGGTGGCCGCGGCACGCCACCGGCCGTTCCTGTCGCGCGATCCGGTGACGTATCGCGTCGACGCCGAGCGCGCCGCCGCGCGCTTCGCGAGCTGGTACGAGATCTTCCCCCGCTCGATGAGCGACGACGAAAACCGCCACGGCACCTTCGTCGACGTGATCGGCAAGATGCCGCGCATCCGCGAGATGGGTTTCGACGTGCTGTACTTCCCGCCGATCAACCCGATTGGCATGGCGAACCGCAAGGGCAAGAACAACACGCTGACCGCGCAGCCGGGCGACGTCGGCAGTCCGTATGCGATTGGCGGCAAGGAAGGCGGGCATACGGCGGTGCATCCGGAGCTCGGCACGCTCGAAGACTTCAGACAGATGCTGGAGGCCGCGCACGCGCACGGCCTCGAGATCGCGCTCGACTTCGCCGTGCAATGCTCGCCGGATCATCCGTGGCTGAAGGAGCATCCGACGTGGTTCGCGTGGCGTCCCGACGGCACGCTGCGCTACGCCGAGAATCCGCCGAAGAAGTATCAGGACATCGTGAATCCGGACTTCTACGCGAAGGATGCGAAGCCGGAGTTGTGGGTTGCATTGCGCGACGTGTTCCTGTTCTGGATCGCGCAGGGCGTGCGGATTTTCCGCGTCGACAATCCGCACACGAAGCCGTTCCCGTTCTGGGAATGGGCGATCAACGACGTCCGCTCGCGTCATCCGGATGTGATGTTTTTGGCGGAAGCGTTCACGCGGCCGCGCGTGATGAACCGGCTGGCGAAGCTTGGCTTTTCGCAGTCGTACACGTACTTCACGTGGCGCGAGTCGAAGCGCGATTTCATCGAGTACATGCACGATCTCACGCAGACCGACGCGAAGGAATTTTTCCGGCCGAACTTCTTCGTGAACACGCCGGATATCAATCCGCGCTTTTTGCAGCGCTCGGGGCGTGCCGGATTCGTGATTCGTGCGGCGCTTGCCGCGACGCTTTCGGGCTTGTGGGGCGTGTATAGCGGGTTCGAGCTTTGTGAGGCGGCTGCGTTGCCGAACAGCGAGGAGTATCTCGATTCCGAGAAGTATCAGTTGCGCGCGTGGGACTGGAACCGGCCGGGCAATATCGTCGGCGAGGTGACGGCGCTCAATCGTATCCGGCGGGCGAATCCTGCGTTGCAGACGCATTTGGGCGTCAATTTCCTGCCGGCGCACAATGAGCAGATTCTTTTCTTTGAGAAGGCCAACGCGGCGAGGGACAACGTCGTGCTGGTTGCGATCAATCTTGATCCGTTCAATGAGCAGGGCGCGGATATTGAATTGCCGTGGCAGACGCTCGAAGGATGGGGCGTGCATGAGTGGGACGCTGTCGCGGTCGAGGATCAGGTGACCGGACAGCGATTTGAATGGCGCGGGCGGCGGCAGCATGTACGGCTGAATCCGAATTCGCTGCCGTTTGCTGTTTGGCGGATTCAGCCGGTCGCTGGCGCTTGAGGAGGGGTGTGGGTTGGGTTGGGGGGTGTTTACGCCGTTTGATGCGCTAGCGCTCCTATGGAACTTGCTTTGTTTTTGGTTTATTTGCTCTGCCCCTGTCCGGGGCGGGACTCACTTTCTTTGCTGCTGCAAAGAAAGTAAGCAAAGAAAGCAGCTTCCCAACGCAAATCCTTGCCAAGCGTCGCTAGCCCGCTGTGTCGGAGTGGTCCAACCGGGGGAGTGTCGTTAGCGGGGTTTCATCGTTGTTGGCATGTAGACAAGGCGCGCACGTCGCACCGCTGCGCGGAGTGGAACAGCAGTCATACATCCGTCTTGGCACTGCGTGCCCGACGACAGGTTCGCTAAGCGGTGAATTGAAGCATGCAGCAAGCAGGAACGTAG